>CASFCL010000005.1 GCA_949293255.1 uncultured bacterium | reverse complement strand
AAACAACGTCCTGCTTACGCTCTTAATTATTTAACACCTAAACAATTCAAGGAAAAATATTACAAGAATTAAGTGTCTACTTTTCCTTGACTAGTGCACTTAAATTAAAAGCTTCGATTGATTCGAAGCTTTTTTCTATATTTTCTTTTTTAATTCTTCTACTACTGATATAGGAACTAAACTAGAGATATCAATATCATTTGAATAAAGTTCTTTAATTGAAGAAGATGATATAAATGAGGTTTCATGTCTAGCCATAAAGAAAACTATTTCGATATCAGAATTAATGAACTCATTTGCAGCTGCAAGTTTCCATTCATAATCAAAATCACTAACTACTCTTAATCCTCTAATTAATGCTTTAGCTCCAATTTTTTCAGCATATCTCATCGTTAATCCATCAAAAGATTCTACTTCAACATTTGTAATATCTTTAACTGAATCACGAATCATCTTTACTCTTTCTTCAGCACCAAAAAATGATTTCTTCTCATTATTTATAGCAACAAGAACAACTATTTTATCAAATAATTTACTAGCTCTTTTAATAATATCTAAATGACCATTTGTAATTGGATCAAAGCTTCCAGGATAAACTGCTATATTCATAACTTCTCCTTAATAATATACATAATACTCTTTCCATATTTTAACTTTTTTACATCGTAATTTAAAGAAATATCATTATCTAAATCTTTATCAGATTCAATGATAATTAACCAATTTCCATTTAAAAGCCCACTATTTTTTAAAAATTCTATAAAATTAAGGTCAATAATTAATTTATAAGGTGGATCTAAAAAGATGATATCAAAATTAATTTTCCTATTAATAAATTTATTTAAAGCTTCTTTATAATCTAAATTCGTAACTTGAATATCATTTATATTTAAAGATTTAAGATTTGATTTAATTATTTTAAAAGCTAAAGGTGAAGCATCATTTAAATAAACTTTTTTTGCTCCTCTAGAATAAGCTTCAATTCCTATTGCTCCACTTCCAGAAAATAAATCCAAAAAAGAAGAATTATTTATTCTTAATCCAAGCGAATTAAATAAACCTTCTTTAGCACTATCTTTGGTTGATCTAGTTATCTCTAAAGGAGGTTGCTCTAATTTGCGATGACGATATTTTCCACCAATTACTCTTAACATATTAAATTGAGAATATTTCCTTATTTATATAATCAATAATTTCTGAATATTTTTTATATACTTCATTATATTTTTTAACACTTTCAATTTGTGACATTTTTTCAATAATCGTAGCGATATCTTTATTAATTTTTAAAATTTCAGGATGATCTTTTTTGTAAATTTTGAGTTTATCTTCCATCTCTACTATTAACATATCTTTTTTATATGCTAAAAGCTGAACTTCTTCATCATTTTCCATCATTAATTCAGCTTTTTTTAATTCTTTATATTCATCTGAATTAATCATCGATTCTTTTAATAAATAAACTTTATCAAGTAACTCAGAATTCATAAAAATATGATAGCATAATTTAGACTACTGCGTTAATTTATGTTATAATTTTTACATGCATAAATTCAAAATAGTAAAAGATAACAAGAAATCGTTAAGGGAAAGATCAATACCAGTAGATCTTCCACTTTCTAAAGAAGATGAAGAAACTTTAAAAGATATGTTAGAGTATTTAAAACTCTCGCAAGATGAAGAATATCTTAAAAAACATCCTGAAATTCGCTCTGGTGTTGGACTTGCCGCACCACAAATTGGATTAAATAAAACAATGATAGCTATTTATTATATTGACGATAACAATAAAGAAAAAGAATATATGCTTGTTAATCCTAAAATTATCTCTGAGTCTATTAAAAAATGTTATTTAGGGAGCGGAGAAGGATGTTTAAGTGTCGATAAGTCACATGAAGGCTTTGTCTATCGATCATACAAAGTAACTGTTAAAGCATTTGATTTATGCGTAAATAAAGAAGTTGAATATGCTTTTACCGGTTTTGGTGCAATTGTAGTTCAACATGAAATCGACCATTTAAAAGGTGTTTTATTCTATGATCATATAGATAAGGCTAATCCTTTTAAAAAGATTGATGCAGTCGAAATTTAAACTTGTTTATAGTGTCGGGATTTTATATAATCGTGCTAGAAAATGTAAATACGCACAATTTTTGTAGTTAAGGAGGATTTTTTAAGAAAATATGGCAGCAAATAAATATAATCCTATTAAAATTTATGCTCTTGGAGGCCTTGGAGAAGTTGGAAAAAATACATATTGCATTGAATCTGACTACAGTTTAATTATTATCGATGCAGGTGTTAAATTCCCTGAAGATGATTTAGTTGGTGTTGATTATGTCATTCCAAATTATCAACACTTAAAAGAAAACCAAATGAAAATTAGAGCACTGCTTATTACTCATGGTCATGAAGACCATATTGGTGCTATTCCTTTTTTAGTCAAGACTGTAAAAATTCCAGTAATTTACGCTCCAAAACTTGCTGCTGCTTTAATCCGCCAAAAACTTGAAGATCATAAGATAAAAGAAGCTGTGAAAATTGTCGAAATTGATGAAAATACTACATTTGAAATTAGCGAATTTACAGTTAATTTCTTTAGAGTTACTCACTCTATTCCAGATTCATTTGGAATTTGTATAGATACAAGCGAAGGAAGAATTGTTACAACTGGTGACTTTAAAATCGATTTAACTCCTGTTGGACCTGATATTGAACTTTATAAAATTGCTAATATGGGTCAAGAAGGTGTTGATTTATTACTTGCAGACTCTACTAACGCTGAAAAAGAAGGTTGGACACCATCAGAAAGAAACGTTTTAAACTCAATTAACGATATTTTTGATAGAGCTCCAGGTAGATTAATTGTTTCTACCTTCTCAAGTAACGTTTCAAGAATTCAACAAATCATCAATTGTATGATTAACCATAATAGAAAAGTTGTTATTGTTGGAAGAAGTATGATTAATACTGTTGAATGTGCTAGAAAATTTGGTTATATCAAAATTCCTACCTCATTAATTAAGAATGTTGAAGATATTCCATCAATGAAAGATAGCGAGATTTTAATTCTTTGTACAGGAAGCCAAGGTGAGCAAATGGCTGCTTTAAGTAGAATTGCTAATGGAACTTTTAAAGGTTTAAAAGTTACTCCAGGTGATACTGTTGTCTTTTCTTCTTCTCCTATTCCAGGAAATGGTGCTTCAATTCAAAAAGTTGTTAACCAATTAACAAAATTAGGAGCAGATGTCATTACAAATTCTGTATTTAGCGATATCCACTCTTCTGGTCACCCATCAAGACAAGAATTAAGAATGAATCTTAAACTTTTCCAACCAAAATATTTCATGCCTGCTCATGGTGAATACCATATGTTAAAAATGCACGCTGATTTAGCTACTACAATCGGAATTCCTAGAGAAAACATCTTTGTTTTAGGAAATGGTGACACATTAATTTTAGAAAATCATAAGATTCGCGATGGAGATAGAATTTTAGCAGAAGATATTTATATCGATGGATACGATATAAATGGTGTGTCAACTGCTGTTATTCGCGACCGCAAAATTTTACAAGATGACGGAATGGTTTCTGTCCTTATCACTTTAGATAGTAAACAAAATATTATCATCGGTTCACCAAAAGTAATTACTGTTGGTTTTGTTAGTTATGGTCCTTATGAAGATCATCTTACTAGACACGCTTCAACTCAAATTACTGATGCATTAAATGAATTATTTGCTTCTAAAAAAGTTACCTTTAATGATATTAAAAACACAGTTAGAAGTGTTGTTAGTAGATACTTCTTTAGAAAGACTCAAAGAAATCCAATGATTATTCCTTTAATCATGAATAGAGTCACTTCAAACGTTAAATAAAATGGATATTATATTGTGTTCTACTTCTCCTAGAAGAATTGAACTTTTAAAAAAATTAGTACCTGATTTTAAGATTATCAAACCTCTTTATGAAGAACATGATTTAGAGTTAGATAACCCTTTTGATTTTCCTCTTATTCAATCAGAAAACAAGGCAAATTCAATCAAAAACATTGCTAAACCCCAAGATTTAATAATTTCTTGTGATACAGTTGTATATTTAGAAAATAGTATTTTAGGTAAGCCACACAACTTAGATCACGCCTTTAATATGCTTAAAATGTTAAGTGGACAAACTCATCAAGTAATAAGTGGGTACACTATTATTTATAAAGACAAGTTAATTAAAAAAGCTGTTGTAACAAAGGTTACTTTTAACAAATTAAGTGACGAACTTATTAAAAAATATATTCAAAATGAAAAAGTTTTAGATAAAGCTGGAAGCTATGGAATTCAAGATGATTCAGATTATCATTTAATAAAAGAGATAAACGGATCTTACTATAATGTAATGGGATTTCCTCTTGAAGAAATCGAAAAAGATTTAATCAATCTTGGTGCAATTAAAGATTGAGTTAACACCTTCACCAATTAAAATAATTTTATTAGACATTAAAAGAATTCTATCAATACCGAATTCTTTTATTTTTTCTTTGCTAAATAAATTCATATCTTTTAATTGAATGCTAAGTCTTGAACCTTTTAATTCAACTTGTTCAATATTTTCTTTCCCACCAAAAGTTGCAAGTAATTCATCATTATTTTCAATTTTAAATTCGGCTTTCTTTTCTACTTTTTTATTACTCTTAAAAGGAAGTTTATTAAACTTTTTAAGTAATAAAAAAGTAACTAATGTTCCAACTACTACTACAATTGAAACTACTAAACATATTGTTAAAATTTGTGTTTGATCAAGGAAAACAGTGTAATTTTTCATCCTAAGAAAGCCCTCCTGGTTTTTAAAATATAATTACTTTCCGCATTTTTTAATATTCTTATTTTCTTATTTGATAATTTAATAGTAATATCTCCATTCATTTTTTCAAATTCTTTATATTTACAATCATAAGCAATTGCAAACTTATCCTTAATATTACAAATGGAAATGACTTTTTCCTTATTTAAAACAAATGGTGATCTAATGGATTGATATGTTTTGTTTTCAATAGGTGCTTTTTCAACAAACTCTAACATTTCAATTTCGTTATCAACTAAGCTTCCACCTAAACTTCTAGCAAGGCCACTACTTCCTATTGAAGTAGAAACTAAGCAGCCATCGCCTTTAATTGTTTCTAAAAATGTATCATTAATTTTTACATCAAACTTAATTGAACTACCATGAGTTGCTTCTACTCTAATTTCATTCAAAGCATAAAAATTTTCATTTTCATAATTTCCTTCTAATAAAGAAATCTCCTTAATTAAAGGATTTTTAAGTAATTTAACTACTTTATCAATTTCATTTCCTTCAAACTCACAAAGATAGCCAAGATTTCCCATATTGATTGAAATAAATAAAGGATCTTTTTCATAATAATCTTGTACAGTTCTTAAAAAAGTTCCATCTCCACCAATTGAAATTATAAAATCAAAATTTTCATTATTCTGAATATAACCTTCCTTTTCAAGAAGATGAATTAATTCTTTTTCTAACTCTTTTGTTTTGCTATCGCCAATAATTACTGTTTTAAAAAATTTCATAACGTTTCTTTAAATATTCGCTTAATTATTGTATCATATTTCAAGAGGATTTTGTAATTATGGCAGCTAATATTGAAATTGAAGCAAAAGCATTAATCACTAAAGAAGAATACGATAAAATCGTACATTACTATGAAGATGAAGTATCAAAAGAATACGATCAAATTAACTATTATATTGATACTGAAGATTTATTTTTAAAGTCACTTGGAATAGGTTTAAGAATTAGGTATCTTGAAAATTCTTATAAGCTTACTTTAAAAGCACCCATGGCTGAAGGTCTTCTTGAAAAAGATCAAAGCATCACAAGAGAATCATATAGAAAATTATCTAGAACAAAAGAATTCCCAGATGGAACAATTAAAGAATTCGTAAAGATGTTTGGGGTTAAAGTTGAAGATTTAAGAATCTTAGCAAAACTTTCAACTCATCGTATTGAAATTGAAGATGACGATTTAACTAAAAAAGTAGCTATCGATAAAAATGAATATAACGGTATCGTTGACTACGAACTTGAGGTTGAAGGTAATGCATTAGATAAAGCTCGTGCACAACTTCAAGCAATCTGTGAAGAGGTCGGAATTGTTTACGTTGATAATTTAAAATCAAAACAAACTAGAGCCTTAGAAACAATTAAAAAATAATTTAATTAAGAATAAAAAATAAAAATAAGGATGCAATTTGCATCCTTTTAATTTTGTAAAACTTGATTATTTTCTAAAAAACCTTGCAAAACCCCAATATTTATGAAGATTTTTTGTTACAGTCACAATCTGAGCAACCATCGCAACATTCTCTAGCTTCTCGATGCGAGCAGAATAATTCTGCCATTCTTCTAGCAGCTGGAAGGAATGTTCTAATCTCTTCTGAATTGTATCCAACCTTAATTCTACGATCGTCAACCATGATTGGTCTTTTTAAAATTGATGGGTTCTTTTTAATGAATTCAAGAAGTTCATTGACTGTCATAGAGTCGATATCAACCTTTTGTTCTTTAATAATATTGCTTCTTTTTGAGATGATATCATCGGTTCCATTTTCACTTAATTCTAAAATTCTTTTTAATTCATTAACATCTAAAACAGAAGTAAATATATTTTTTTCTTTATAAGGAATATGTTGTTCATCAAACCACTTCTTTACTTTTCTACAACTTGAACAACTTGGTGATGTATAAATTGTTACCATTACTATTTACCTCCTATTAATGCTTTTAAAAAATCTGGAAAGATAATTTCTAAATAAGCTTCAAATGCACTTAAATTGATATTATCTCCTTTATAGATGTTTTGTTTAAGATTTGTTAAAACATCAAAATCAATGCTTTTATATGTATCAATAACGTCTTGATATTTGATTAAGTTATTAGAGATTTCACTAACCATTTCAAAACAATAACAAACTGCGTCAAAATGAAGTTCACTATCTAAAAAGTCATCAAAAGATTCAAAATCAGTGCTATATTTAACTGCTTTTTGCATCCATCTTTTAAGTCCAAATAGTAATTCTTCTTTTTCGCTCATTACTTAATTACCTCTAATAATTCTTTAAAATTTTTGATAATGACGTCAGGTTTTGTTTCTTTGATTTTAGCTAAATCACCATAACCATATTTTACCACTATCGTTTTAAGATTAACATTTTTACCTGTTAATACATCTACGTAGCTATCACCTACATAATATCCATATTTAGAATCTAGTTCATGCTTATTTAAGATTATATTAAGTAAAGTTGGATCAGGCTTACATGGATAGTTATCATCTTGACCTTGAATATGTATAAACTCAATTCCTTTAAATTTATAACTTACTAATGGTTGAAGTAAATTATTTGGTTTATTTGAATAAATTAATAACTTATACCCTCTAGAAATTAATTCTAATAATGTTTTTCTAACATTAGGATATAATCTAGAAACATATTGATCTTGTAAATAATATTTTAAGTATTCTTGATATTCATTTTCATCGATTGTATCGGATTTTAATAGTCTTTGAAATAGCTTCCTAGCACCATTTCCAATAAATGATTTAATATCATCTAAAGTATAATTGAATTCTAAATTCTTGGCCTTAAAATAGTCTTTACTAGCATTAAAAAGGCCAATTATTGTATTACATAACGTCCCATCTAAATCGAAAACAATAAATTTAGTTTGTTCCATAAAATATTCTTTTAAAAACAAAACAAGCATCAGGAGAATCTGATGCTTGTTTTTACTTTTTCACAAATTAATCTGCTAAAGTAAGAAGTCTTACAGGAGCATTGTCTCCTTTTCTATTTTCAAGTTTGTAGACCTTTAAGTATCCACCGTTTCTACTAGCAAATCTGTCTTTTAATTCTGTAAATAATTTATTTAATGCATCTACATCACTAGCTAAATTATATTTTCTTAAAATACTAGCAGCTTGTCTTCTTGAATGAAGATCGCCTCTTTTTGCAAGAGTTACCAAGTGGTCAAATGTTTTGATAACATCTTTAACCATTGAACGAGTAACAGTTACTTTTTCAAAAATTACAAGTTCAGTGCAAAGGTTTCTTACTTGAGCTTTTTGTTTTGATGAAGTGTAAGGGGTTTTAAATCTGACACCACCCTTACCATGAACATTTTTTCTACCGATTTGCATAAACTAATCTCCTATTTCATCATTTTTGTCTTCTTTAAAACTTAAACCTTTTGCTTCAAGTTTATCTTTGACTTCTTTTAATGATTTCTTACCGAGATTTCTAACTTTCATCATTTCTGATTCACTCTTTTGAGTTAATTCAGCAACGGTTTGAATATTAGCTCTCTTTAAGCAGTTATATGATCTAACTGAGAGATCAAGATCTTCAATTGAGAGATTCTCAAATTGAGGTTCATAAGTTTCGACTGCCTCTTTTTCAAGTGAAATATTAGCAAATTTGTCATTAAGTTTTAAGAAATTTGAGAAGCCATTGACAAGCATTTTTGCTGCAATAGCGACTGCATCTTTAGAGGAAACTCCGCCATTTGTCCAAACTTCTAAGATGAGTTTGTCGAAACGTGGATCGTGTCCAACACGAGTTTCTTCTACTGTATAATTGACTCTTGTAACAGGGCTATAGTTTGAATCGGTGGCAATTGCACCAACAGGAAGTACATTAAGAGTCTTATTTTCTTCACTAGTTGCAAATCCTCTACCATTTTTCATATGGATGTGCATGTGGAGTTCTCCACCTTCAGCAATATGAGCAATGACGAGTTCTGGATTGACAACTTCAAGTCCTGTAGGAAGATCTAAATCGCCAGCGACAAAGGTTCTTGGACCTTTAAAATCTACTGAGCATTCATATGTTCCTTCGCCGATAGTATCTGATTTTAAAACTAAGTCTTTTAAGTTAAGAATAATTTGAGTTAAGTCTTCTTCAACACCTTTTAAGGCTGAGAATTCATGTACAGCACCCTCGACTTCAATAGCGTAAACACTTGTACCAGGAATAGCTTGGAGAAGAGTTCTTCTCATAGCGTTTCCTAATGTATGACCGAAAGTTCTTTCAAGTGGTTCGCAAACGATTTTTGCATATTTTCCATCGTCTTCTGAAAGTTCAATTCTGAATTCAGTTTTTTCGAATGGATGTGCAATTTTAAGTTCGAAATCTTCCATTGATTAAGTCCTCCTTTTATTAACCACGTGGACGTTTTGGTGGACGGCATCCATTGTGTGGAATTGGTGTTGTATCAACGATTGATGTAATTGTTAAACCTGCGGTTGCAAGGGCTCTAATTGCTGATTCTCTACCAGCACCTGGTCCTTTAACATCGACATCAACAGTTTTAATTCCTTGATCAACAGCTGCTTTAGCTGCTGCTTCAGCAGCACCTTGAGCTGCAAATGGAGTAGATTTCTTAGCTCCTTTAAATCCTAATACACCTGAGCTAGACCATGCAATAACATTACCTTTTTCATCAGTGATTGTGACGATAGTATTGTTGAAAGATGCATGAATGTGAGCGACACCCTTCGTATAAGCTCTTTTAATTTTCTTTTTACGGGTGGTTTGTTTCTTTGCCATATTCTATCTACCTCCCAACTATTTAACTGCTTCCTTCTTATTCGCAATAGTCTTACGTGGACCTTTACGAGTACGAGCGTTAGTTTTTGTTCTTTGTCCTCTAACTGGAAGTCCCCTTCTATGTCTAATTCCGCGGTAGCATCCAATTTCTTGAAGACGTTTAATGTTGAGCATGACTTCTCTTCTAAGGTCACCTTCAACTTTATAATGAGCTACTTCAGCTCTGATTTTTGTTAATTCATCTTCACTAAGATCTTTGACTCTTTTTCCTTCATCAATTCCAAGCTTAGCTAAGATTTTTTGAGAAGTTGATAAACCAATGCCGTAGACGTAAGTTAAAGCAACTACAACTACCTTTTCATTTGGTACATCAACACCGACAATACGTGCCATAATTTAATTTCCTCCAAAAATTAACCTTGTCTTTGTTTGTGCTTTGGGTTAGAGCAAATGACCATGACTTTACCATGTCTTTTGATAACTCTGCACTTGTCGCACATAGGTTTTACTGAGGGTCTTACTTTCATAAACTTTCCTCCTTCAAATTTGTCTATTTATGACGATAGACGATTCTGCCATTGTTTAAATCATAAGGGGATAGTTCGACGTCAACTTTATCACCAGGTAATATGCGTATGTAATGCATACGGATTTTACCTGAAACAGTGGCATGGATGACGACATCATTTTCAAGCTTTACTTTAAAATTTGTGTTTGGTAATGCTTCTACAACTACCGCCTCAACGGTTATTACATCTTGTTTTGCCATTTAAATCTCCTCTTTTTCTTCTAATGTGAGTATTTCATATCCATCATCAGTAATTGCTACTGTATTTTCATAATGGGCACTAAGTTTTCCATCTTTTGTTTTTACAGTCCAATTATCTTTCATCGTAACGAGTTCTACTTTACCTTCATTTAACATTGGTTCAATTGCAATTGTCATTCCTTTTCTAAGGAGTGGTCCTTGTCCTTTTTTACCAACGTTAGGTACGTAAGGATCTTCATGAACTTCTCTACCTACTCCATGACCTGTATATAGATCAGTACAAGTATAGCCAGCTTCATGAGCAGTCTTCTCAATTATTTCAGAAATATCTCCGATGTGAATACCGGGCTTGATTATCTTCACTGCATTGACGAAGCATTTTTTTGCTGTATCCATCAATCTTTGTGCATTTTCACTAATCTTGCCCACCGGCATGGTTCGACATGCATCAGCTACATAACCGTTTAATGTAACCATAACATCATAACTTACGATATCGCCTTCTTTAAGAATAATCTTTTTTGAAGGAATACCATGTAAGAGGGTGTCATTTACGCTGATACAGATATTTCCTGGGAATCCTCCATAGTGATATGAAGATGGGATTCCGCCTTTTGAACGTATGAACTCTCCAACCATCTTATCAAGTTCATAAGTCGAGATACCTGGTTTAGTTTTTTCTCTAAGGAAAGCGAATACTTCGCTAACAACTTTCCCAGACTCTCTTATTAAAGCAATCTCGCGGGGAGATTTAATAATGATTGACATTAATAAATTCTACTCCCCTAAAATTGACTTAATATCTTCGCTAATACTATCTAATGATTTAGTTCCATCTAAATCGTGAACTAAATTGAAGTTAGAATAGTATTTGATTAATGGTTCAGTTTGATGATGATATTCATTTAAACGAGATTTTAAGGTCTCTTCATTATCATCAGCTCTTTGAACCAAGTTACCACCACATAAATCACAAATTCCATCAACTTTTGGTTTAAGATTTGTAACATGATATGGAGCACCACAAGTTTTACAAACTCTTCTACCACATATTCTATCGACAAGTACGCTTTCTGGTACGACGATATTTAATACGTGGGTGATTGGTCTAGCTAATTCCTCACCGATTTTTGTTAAGGCTTCTGCTTGAGGGATTGTACGTGGGAATCCATCAAGAAGGAATCCTACTTTACAATCATCTTTAGCAAGTCTTTCTTTAACAAGACCGATTGTAACTTCATCTGGAACAAGTAAACCTTTATCCATATAAGATTTAGCAAGCATACCAAGTTCTGTTTGATTTTTAATTGCTTCTCTAAACATATCTCCTGTTGAAATATGTGGTAATTTATAAGAAGCAGAAATTCTTTTGGCGTTGGTACCTTTTCCTGCACCAGGAGGTCCCATTAATATAATATTTAACATTTCTACATCCCTCCGATAACTTCATCGTAGCTCTTTCCTGCAATAAGTCCTTCAATTTGATTATTAAGCTCAAGAGCGACACCGACAACGATAATAAGTCCGGTTCCTCCTAATGCTAATGATCCATTTGCTTGGAAATCAGGAATTGACATAGTAAGGATTGGAGGAAGTGCTGCGATAAATGAAAGTGCACAAGCTCCAACAAACGTAATCCTATTTAAGACCTTACGAACATATTTTTCAGTTTCAACACCAGGTCTAATTCCAGGTATGTAACTGCCGTTCTTTTGGAATTGTTCGGCAAGTCTTGCAGGATTGATTTGAAGATTTGCATAGAAGAATGTGAATGCAAATATCAATGTAATATAAATCATCAAACCCCAAGGAACACCAACACCGTTGGTATTATAAAGGGTTGTATAATTGAAAATGTTTAACCATTCAGCGTTAACTGATTCTGAAGAAATAAACGAAGCGATGACGCTTGGAGCCATTAAAATCGAACTTGCGAAGATGACAGGAATGACACCAGCTGAGTTGATTTTAATTGGCAAGAAGCTTGCTTTAGCAAGCTTTTCGTTATTTCCAGTACGAGTTGCGTGTTGTACAGGAATCTTTCTTCTAGATAATTCTAAGAAAACGACGAAGGCAATTACTAATATGTATGAAGCAACATATAAGATAAATTCAAAGACACCTTTTGTTGTTTCATATGAACCATGTCCAAAGTTTGCTACTACCCAAGTTGAGAAGGCTTGATACATTTGAGATGGTAATGAACAGACAATACCAGCAAAAATGATAACTGAGATACCATTTCCAATACCCTTGGAAGTAATTTGATCTCCTAGCCACATAACAAGCATTGCTCCTGCTACCATAACGGTAACAATATATGCATAACTAAGGAAATTCTCTTCTAATGTGAACGCAATCCAATCAACACCAAGTGCAGTTTGAATGATTCCGTATGCTTGAACTGCTGCAAGCATAAGAGTCAAATAACGTGTTGCCATCTCAATTTTCTTTCTTCCATATTGTCCTTGACGGTTGAGCTCAGTTAATGCCGGAAGAACATCCATCGATAACAATTGAATAATAATTTGAGATGTAATGTAAGGTGAAACACCTAGTGCAAATACGGAGAAGTTTTGAAGAGCACCTCCACCTAGAAGATTCATCAAACTTAGAAGATTGTTTCCATTAAGTTCATCAGTTAATCCACTTGCGTCGATACCTGGAACTGTAATTGAACAACCAATTCTAAAGACAAACAAAATCATAATCGTAAAGAATATACGATTGACGACTTCTTTATTCTTAAAAATCTTAATAAATTTCTTCATCTGAAAGGCCCTTTAAAATTTTAAACTAAATAAGAAATTATTCAACTACTTCAGCAGTAGAACCTGCAGTTTTTATACTTTCAAGTGCACTTGCTGAGAATTTGTTAGCCTTAATTGTAAGTTTCTTTTCAAGTTTACCTTGTCCAAGAACTTTTAAACCATCAAATTCTTTCTTAATTAATCCATGATCTTTTAAGAGGGTCATTGTTACTACGCTACCATCTTCGAAGCAATTTAAATCGCCAACGTTAACTGTAGCATATGTTAAATGGTTAATGTTTTTGAAACCTCTTTTTGGAAGTCTACGGTATAAAGGAAGTTGTCCACCTTCAAATCCTAAACGGACACCGCCGCCAGTTCTTGAATTTTGACCTTTATTTCCTGAACCACCGTTTTTTCCAAGACCGCTACCGAGACCTCTGCAGCGTCTGATTTTTGATTTTCTTGATCCTTCAGTAGGTTTAAGATTATTTAACATCTTCATTACCTCCTTTTCTTAAGGTTTCGACACTACGGAAATCTTTGAGGCTACTTAAAGCAGCATATGTTGCTCTAATAACATTGATTGGGGTTCTGCTACCATAAACTTTTGAGTAAACATTTTGAATACCTGCAAGTTCAATAATAGCTCTAACAGCACCACCAGCAATGATTCCAGTACCTTCTGGAGCTGGTTTTAAGAAAACCTTTGTTGCTCCGAAGTTGCCGACTACTTCGTGAGAAATTGTGTTTCCTTTTACAAGGACGACAGTGTTGATATTTCTCTTAGCTTGTTCGACTGCTTTTTTGATTGCATCTGGGACTTCGCCACTTTTTCCTGTTCCAAAGCCGTATTTTCCTTTTGAATTACCAATGACGACAAGGGCTGAGAATTTCATTCTCTTACCACCTTTAACAACCTTGGTAACACGGTTAATTCTAACGACTTTTTCTTCGTATTCTTTGACAACTTCTCTTCTTTGAGCGTGTCCTTGTCTTCTACCTCTTTGACCTCTTTGTGGTCTAGCAGGTCTATTTCCTTCAGGTTTATTTTCTTGAGAAGCAGTATTTGCTGTTTCTTCAACTGTTGCTTGTACTTTATTTTCTTCCATAAAATTACTCCTAGAACTTTAAGCCTGCTTTTCTTGCTGCATCAGCAACAGCAGCGACACGGCCGTGATAGATATATCCAGCACGATCAAATACGACAGTTTCAATATTCATAGCAAGGCATTTTTTAGCAATATCTTCACCAACTTTTGTAGCTGCTTCAATATTGTTGCCTCTTTCTAAATGAAGTTGTTCACTGCTTGATGAGCAAAGGGTAACACCTTTTACATCATCAATAGCTTGAACTTCAATATTTTTATTACTTCTGAAGACACAAAGACGTGGGCAGGTAGCTGTACCACTAATCTTAGCTCTTACTCTTTTATGTTTTCTAACTCTAACAGTATTTTTACTAACTTGATTAATCATAAGCTACTCCTTATTTCTTACCTGCACGTTTACCTTCTTTACGAAGTATGTGTTCATCTCTATATTTGATACCTTTACCTTTGTATGGTTCTGGTGGTCTAACTTCTCTAATTAAAGCAGCTGTTTGACCAACTTTGAATTTGTCGATACCTCTAACTTCAATTGAGCAGTTGACTTCTTTGATTTTGGCATCAAATACTTTAACTTCAACGCCTTCAAGTGGTGAGATTGTAACTGGATGTGAATATCCAACATTTAATACGACATCTCTACCCTTGATTTCTGCACGGTAACCAATACCGATGATATCTAAGATTTTGACGAATTCTTTATGGCAACCATGAACTGCATTATTAATTAAAGCTCTAATTGTTCCATGCATTTGTTTAGTTGCTTTTTCGTCATTTGCTCTAGTTACATGAATGTTGTTGTCTTTAACTTCGACACTGATGAGATCAGGATTGAATTTGACTATATCTTCACCTTTAGCACCTTTAATTGTGACAACATCACCATTAACTGTAACTGTAACGCCTTCTTCAAGAGGAATTAATTTATTACCAATACGTGACATAATTTATCCTCCTTAATATACATAACAGATGACTTCGCCACCAACGTTAAGTTGACGTGCTTCTTTATCTGTTAATAAGCCTTTTGATGTTGAGATAATTGCGATACCTAATCCTTTTAAAACTGTTGGGATGTTTTTGCTATCGCAAGTAACTCTTAAACCTGGTTTTGAAATTCTTTTTAAACCAGAGATAACCTTTTCACCTTTTGGACCATATTTTAAGGTAATTTCTAATGTTTTCTTACCAGTTTTATCTTTGGATTCATTGTAGTTAGAAATGAAACCTTCTTTAAGTAAGATATTAGCGATTCCTACCTTAATTTTGCTTGAAGGAAGGCTAACTTTTTCGTGATGTAATGCGTTTGCATTTCTAATGCGTGTAAGCATATCTGCAATTGGATCTTGATGCATAGTTATTTCCTCCCTTTATTACCATGATGATTTCTTTAAGCCTGGGATCTCGCCTTTGTATGCGAGTTCACGAAGGCAGATTCTGCAAAGCCCGAACTTTGAATAGACACTATGAGGTCTTCCACATCTTTTGCAACGTGTATACTCTCTAACTTTGAATTTTTGAGGTCTTGATTGTTTGACCTTTAAACTAGTTTTTGCCATATCTTTCAATCCCTCCTATTATCTACTAAAAGGCATTCCGAGCTCTTTAAGTAAAGCAAATGCTTCTTCATCGCTTTTTGCTGTTGTAACGATAACAATATCCATACCTCTGACTTTGTTTACTTTATCGTAATCAATTTCAGGGAAGATTAATTGTTCTTTGATACCAAGTGTGTAGTTACCTCTTCCATCGAATGAGTTTTTAGAAACACCTCTAAAATCTCTAACACGTGGAAGTGAAATGGAAACTAATTTGTCGAAGAATTCGTACATTCTTATTCCACGAAGGGTAACTTTACAACCGATTGGTTCTCCTTCTCTTAATTTGAAGGTAGCAATTGATTTTTTAGCCTTGGTGATAATTGGTTTTTGACCAGTGATAAGACCAAGTTCTTCGACAGCTTCTTCAATTCTCTTTTTATCTTGAGTAGCATCACCAACACCAATGTTGACAACGATCTTATCAAGATGAGGTACTTGCATGATTGATTTGTATTCAAATTTCTTCATTAAAGTTTCTTTGATTTCTGAATTGAATCTTTCTTGAAGTCTTGTGGTGTATGCTGGTTTTAAGTTGCCACCTTTTGAGGTAGTTTCTTTTGCTTCTACTTTTTCTTCAGCTTTGACTGTTTTCTTTGTAGTTTTCTTTGCTTCTGCCATGTTTCTACCTCCTATTTAATTTCCTTATTAGTCTTTTTGTTGACTCTTACTTTATTGCCATCTTTATCTAATTTATAACCAACTTTGACAGCTTTTTTAGTTTTTTCATCATAGAAAGCAACTTTACAAGCATAGATTGGAGCATAGATTTCATTGATAGCGCCTTGAGGATTTCCTTGAGTTGGTTTTTGATGTTTTTTACGAACATTGATACCTTCAACAACAACTTTATCCTCTTGTGGAAGTACTTTTTGAACGATACCGGTTTTGCCTTTATCTTTACCAGATACGACAATAACTTTATCACCTCTTCTTAATTTCATCTTTAGTACCTCCTTATAAAACTTCAGTGGCAAGAGAGACGATCTTCATGAAGCCTTCTCCCTTTTCACGTAATTCTCTAGCGACTGGTCCAAAGACACGGGTTCCTACTGGTTGCTTATCATCAGTAATAATGACACATGCATTATCATCGAATCTAATTGAAGAACCATCTTTTCTTTGAATTGGATAGCTAGTTCTAACGATTACTGCCTTAACGACATCTGATTTTTTAACTTTTGCATTTGGAGTAGCATCTTTAACTGCACATAAGACGATATCGCCAACGCTACAGCTTTTTCTATGGCTACCACCATAAATTCTGAAGACTCTAACTTTACGAGCACCAGAGTTATCTGCAACAACTAAATTTGTTTCTGTTTGGATCATATTACTTGGCCTCCTCTACTTCGTTAGCTTCTTCTTCGTGAAGTAATTCTTGGACCATTTTTTCTTCAGCGACTCTAACTGATTCAAGAGCTTTCTTATCAATTGAGATTAATTTAAATCTCTTTGTTGCTGAGAGTGGTCTACATTCTTCGATGGTGACGATATCACCAACTTTACATGAATTTAATTCATCATGAGCACGGAATTTATGACTTGATTTAACTCTTTTCTTATAAATTGGGTGTTTGACATAAGTTTCAACTTTAACTGTGATGGTCTTGTCACCTTTATTTGAAACAACAACACCTTGAATTCTTTTCTTTTGGTTCATAACTTAAGCTCCTTATTTAACTCCAAGTTCTCTTTCTTTAAGAACTGTATAAATTCTTGCGATGTCTTTACGAACTCTTTTAATTTCACTTAAGTTTTCTAATTGACCGACAGCTTTTTTTCTTCTTAAGTTGAAGAGTTGTTCTTTTAAGGAGTAAATTTGACTGTTTAATTCTTCAGTAGTTTTTTCTCTGATATCATTAATCTTCATGTTTATTTAGCCTCCTTATTTCTTTTAACAATACGTGTTTTAACGTTTAATTTATAACTTGCTTGTTTTAAGGCATGGATGGCGTCTTCTTCAGGGATACCAGCGACTTCGAACATAACTCTGTTCTTTTTGACGACTGCTACCCAATATTCTGGAGAACCTTTACCACTACCCATACGGACTTCAGCAGGTTTTTTAGTTTTTGCAAGGTGAGGGAATATTCTAATCCAAACTTTTCCACCTTTCTTTGTATATCTACTTAAGACGATACGGCAAGCTTCGATTTGACGATCGCTTACATAGTTTCCGCTAGTTGCTTGGAGACCATATTCACCAAAACTTACTTCGTTACCAGCTTTACTAAGTCCTTCATATTTGATGATATGAGGTCTTCTATATTTAACTCTTTTTGGTTGTAACATAGTTTATTCTCCTTTCTTAGCTTCTCTTTCTTCAGTTGCAGCAACTGGTTTTGTAGCGGTTGAATTTTCACCTCTACAAATCCAAACTTTGACACCAAGTTTACCATAGGTTGTCATAGCTTCTGAACATGCGTAATCGATATCACTTCTTAAGGTATTGATAGCCATTGTTCCATCTTTATAACCTTCGGTTCTAGCAATATCTGCACCAGCAAGTCTTCCACTAACAGCAGTTTTACAACCTTTAGCGCCGCTTCTTCTAACGTCAGCAAGTGCTCTCTTTTGAACAATTCTGAATGATGCACGTGCTTCGAGTTGTTGACAAATCTTTTCAGAAACGATCTTTGCATCTAAGTTTTGATTTTTAACTTCGATTGCTTCGATTTTTACGTTGTTTCCTTTTGGAAGGATGTCAGCAACTTGTTTTTGTAAGTTTTTGATTGCTTCGCCTTTTTCACCAATGATGAGACCAGGACGTCCAACAAAAACTAATGCTTTTACATAGAAACCTCTGTCAGATTTCTTTCTTTCAATTTCAATGTGTGAAAGAAGAGCATCTTTTGGAAGTTTACTTGCAACAAACTCTCTGATTTTAATATCTTCGTTGAGGAGAGTTGCATATTCTTTTTTAGAGGCAAACCATCTTGAATTCCAATCTTTGGTAATGCCAATTCTCATTCCTACTGGATTAACTTTTTGACCCATAAATAATTACTCTCCTTACATTCTTTCCTTAACTACGACATAAAGGTTGCTATATCTTTTAACAAGACCGCTTGCACTACCTTTAGCACGTGGAAGATATCTTTTCATTTTGACTGAATCGCTAGCCATGATTGAAGCGACATATAATCTATCTTCTCTCATATTGAAGTTATTAACTGCATTTGCCATAGCTGATTTAATAACTTTTGCAACGATTGGAGCGGATTTATGACGAGTATTGAAGAGAATTGCAAGTGCTTCGTCACAATCTTTTCCTCTTACAAGATCACAAGAAAGTCTAATTTTTCTTGGAGTAATCTTTAATGTTAAGGCTTTTGCTTTTGCTTCGGTAACAACTGGTTTTTTAACTTCTTCAACCTTTGCTGCTTTCTTTGAAGCTTTTGGAGTTTTTTCTTCAACTACTTCTTTAGCTGCAGCTTTTTTAGTTGTTTTCTTAGCTTTTGGAGTCTTCTCTTCGGTTGCTTCTACTTTTTTAGTAGCAGCTTTCTTTGTGGAGGTTGTTTTTGTTGATTTGGTAGTTTTCTTAGCTTTTGGTTCTTTAACTTCAGCTTCGACTACTTTGTTTTCTGTATCTGCCATGTTTTAACCTCCTTATTTTCTACCAGCAGCCTTCATTGCTGCTGCCTTATCTTCTGCGTTATTTCCGAAATGGCCTTTGAATGTTCTAGTTGGAGCGAATTCTCCTAATTTATGACCGACCATATCTTCGGTAACATAAACTGTAATAAATGTGTGGCCGTTGTAGACAGCGAATGTGTGTTCAACGAATTCTGGGAAGATTGTGCTTCTACGTGACCAAGTTTTAATGACTGCTTTTTTGTTAGCGGCATTTAATGCTTCGACCTTTTTCATTAATGATTCATCAACGAATGGTCCTTTGCTTAAACTACGTGACATAATTTACCTTTCCTCCTAATTATCCGTTAACTCTTCTAATAATTAATTTAGTTGAGTTCTTTTTGTTTCTTCTTGTCTTAACGCCTAATGCTCTCTTACCCCATGGAGTACGAGGTGCATCTCTACCGACTGGTGCTTTACCTTCACCACCACCGTGTGGGTGATCTGTTGGGTTCATGACGGAACCTCTAACTGTTGGTCTTACACCAAGCCATCTTGTTTTACCTGCTTTACCTAAGTTAACAAGGTTGTAATCTTCATTTCCTACAACACCGATTGTAGCTCTACATTTTCCAAGGATTTTTCTTGTTTCACCAGATTGAAGTCTGACGATAACATATTTTCCTTCTTTACCAAGGATTTGAGCTGAACAACCAGCACTTCTACAAAGTTGTCCGCCTTTCTTTGGTGATAATTCGACGTTGTGAATTAATGTACCTTCTGGAATGTTTTCGAGTAACATTGCGTTACCGACGATAACATCTGCGTGATCTCCAGAGATAATTTTCATACCAACTTTTAATCCTTTTGGTTGGAGAATGTATCTCTTTTCACCATCTGCATAATTGATTAAGCAAATGTGTGCGTTTCTATTTGGATCGTATTCGATGGAAGCAACTTTTCCTTCAATACCATCTTTATTTCTCTTGAAATCGATAATTCTATATTTGGTTTTATTACCACCACCAATATGGCGGGTAGTAATTACTCCTTGGTTATTTCTACCTCCACTTTTCTTAAGTGTAACAAGTAAACTTTTTTCAGGAGTCTTTTTAGTAATCTCTTCAAAACTTAATGTTGCCATTTTACGTCTTGAAGGAGTGTATGGTTTATAAGTCTTTACTGGCATAATTTTCTCCTATATATAAGTTAATTAATATTACTCAGCGAATAAATTGATTGTTTCACCATCTCTTAATGAGACGATTGCTTTCTTATATCCAGGGACGCTACCTTTGTAGCGGCTTCCTCTGCTGAGTTTTTTAGAGTTTACATTAACAGTTGAAATTCCTGTAACGTGGACATTGTAAATTCTTTCGATTGCTCTTCTAATTTGAGTCTTATTGCTATCTTTTTTAACAATGAAGGTAAATTTATTTTGTTCTTGTGAAGCAGTCATACTCTTTTCAGTGATAACTGGTTCGATAATACAATCGAAATCGTGAATTGTAGCTTTAGAAGTAACGACTTTAACTTCTTCCTTAGCTTTTGTTTTTCTTCTTGAAGTTGTCTTTTTAGCAGGTTTTGCTTCTTCAGCAACTACTGTTTCTTCGACTACTTCAGCGGTTTTCTTTCTAGGCATTATTTAAGTCCCTCCTCTAAAGTTTTGACATCACTTTGAAGCATAATAACTTTTTCATTATTTAATAAGTCATAAACTGAAATGTTATTAACGTAAGTGAGTTTTGCATTACTTAAATTGTTGCTTGCTTGAACTACTTTATCATCGCAAGAGACAATTAAAGTCTTTTTGCATTCTACGTCAAATGCTTTTAAAACATCGACCATTTCTCTTGTTTTTCCATTAACAGTTAAACTGTCGAGGACGATTAAGTCTTTAACTTTTAATGAGAGTGCACTTCTTAAAGCAAGATTGTGCTCTTTTCTGTTTTGTTTAACTTTGAAGTTTTGTACTCCAGTAGGACCGAAGACTGTGCCGCCTCCAACCCAAATTGGTGATCTTGATGAACCAGCTCTTGCTCTACCAGTTCCTTTTTGTCTGAATGGTTTTTTACCACCACCGCTTACTTCAAATCTTTTCTTTGTTTTTGCTGTTGCTTGTCTTTTGTTTGCTTGATAAGTAACAACTGCATCGAACATTACTTGTTCATTTGGTTCAATTCCGAAGACGTCTTTTGAAACACTAATTGTGGAGACTTCTTTACCATCTTGGGAATAAACTTTTAATTTCATATTAGCCATTCTTCAAATCTCCTTTCATTAGTTTGCTGCGACTTCTTCAGCTTTAGGAGTTCTATCAATTAAGGTTTGAACTTTTACTGGGTTCTTATTTGTTTTGACAGCACTTCTAATTTTGACAAGTCCTTTTTTAGGTCCTGGGACGCCACCGCTTATAAGAATGTAATTCTTTTCAACTGATACACCAACAATAATTTGATTTAAGACAGTTGCTTGTTGATTTCCCATATGACCAGACATTTTCTTACCTGGGATAACACGGTTGTTACATCTACCATTGTTAGCGAAGGATCCTTGTCCTCTATGGTAGCCTGAACCATGTCCTTTAGGTCCGATTGTATGTCCCCATCTCTTAATGACACCTGCGTATCCTCTACCTTTTGAGGTACCGATAACGTCGACGATATCATTAACTTGGAATAAATCTGCTTTGATTTCGTTTCCGACTTCAAACTTATTCATTTCATCACCTTTAAGTTCGAATAAGTTTGCTTTTGCTGTTACGTTAGCTTTTGCGAAGATTCCTTTTTCGCATTTGTTTAATCTTGATTCTTTCTTATCTTCATAACCAATTTGAATTGCTTCGTAACCATCTTTTTCTAATGTTTTCTTTTGAGTGACTACGTTTGGTAAGACTTCAATTACGCTGACTGCATACATTGTTCCATCTTCGCCATAAACCTGAGTCATCCCAATTTTACGTCCAATGATTTCTTTCATTTCGTCTTACCTCCTTATAATTTGATATCGATATCAACACCACTTGGTAAATCTAATTTCTTTAAAGCTTCAATTGTTCCATTGTTAGGATTCTTGATATCAATAATTCTTTTGTGGGTTCTGATTTCAAATTGTTCACGAGAATCCTTATACTTATGAACAGCTCTTAAGATTGTGTAAACTTGCTTTTCAGTTGGGAGTGGAATTGGTCCAACAACTGTAGCACCTGATTTGCGAATTACATTTACAATCTTCTCAACTGCCATATCAAGAATTTGGTGATCGTAAGCTTGTAAACGAACTCTGATCTTTTTGACTTTTGCCATGAATATTCTCCTTTCATTAAATTTCACATCGCTTTCGATTGCTCTATGCGAATTCCCTGAACACCTTCATGACAACGCCTGTGGGTGTATCAGCAACCTCGCACTTCAACACAATTCGTAAGCCAAAAAATGATACTATATATATAATATATATGTCAAACGGAAATTTAAAAAATTTGCAAAAATTTTTATCTAAGGCGTCCTAAATTCTTCAATCTTTTTTGCGAATTTTTTAAAAAATCTGATTTTTGAGTGTATAAAAGTCTATATAAATTTCTAAGTTGTTCCTCAACTGTGAGAACACTAATTGGCATAATCAACGAATCTACCTTATCTAAATAGAGTAAATATCTGCTGTCGTTAATTTCTCGATCAGTTACATATTCGATACTCTCATCAGGCAAATTAAGTTCATCAATAATCATCTTTGCAATTTCGTTATTAGAATATTCAACACCACTAGCAATATGGAAAATTGGTTTTGGAATCATATTTAAGGTCACAATTTTATTTATCGCTACGCATAACGCGTCTACGTGAATCCGTTCGCGGCGATTGCTGCCATCGCCATAAACTTCAATCTTTCTTCCATTTAAAACGTTTTGGATAGAATGCGGGATTAATTTATCGACTGATTGCAATTCTCCAAAAACATTGCATGATCTTGAAATAGTTATTTTTAAATTTGCATTCTTTCTTGCAATTAAACATAAATTATCAGCTTTTGCCTTGCTAAGTGAATAAGGATTTTTTGGATTTAAAGGATGAGAAGGTTTAAAACCATATTTTCCTTTCTTTGAATAAGAACCATAAACTTCATCAGTTGAGATTTGATGAAATCTATTAACATTGTATTTAATTGATGCTTCTAAAAGATTGCTAACACCTTTTACATTAACATCATCGAAAATATTAGGATTCTTAAACGAATAATCTACACTAGTTTCAGCTGCAAAGTTTATAACTAAATCAGGTCTAATTATTTCAAAAATTTCATCAACTTTTTCTTTATCTCTAATGTCGCATTCATAAAAAGTTACAAGTTTGTTATCGATTAAATCTTTGATATTTTCAATATTTCCATTGCCATTAAAAATATCGATTGTGAAATATTTATCATCACAATCTTTGGTTGCATATTTTCTTAAATAAGAAGCACCAATAAATCCAAATCCGCCAGTAACTAGAATGTTCATTTTTTAAATTTTACCTCATTTTTGCAGGGTTTTTATCGCAATTTTCAACTTTTTTATATTTATATGAAAATAAAACTAAACGATGTTTTACTTTTAATTTTCTCTCTTTTTTCTCTTTTTCTAAAAAGATATTCATCAATCTTTCTGATAAAAATCCAACCAATCTACGTTGCACTGGATCAGTAGGTATTTCACAATTTTTAAAGACATAATCTAAAATAGGGAATATAAAATCGCAGTATTTATCGAAGTCGCTTTTTTTAGCAACCATCATATTAAATAAAGTTAAATGATGTGAGTTCATAACCTTATTAAAACAATCTAAATGCTCAGGGAAAACATTTTCAAAAGCTTCTTTTAAAATATCGTAAGAAAATTGGCCATGATGTTTGATTAAATCTTTTTTAACTGTATTAATCATGTAATATTGAAAAGGTAAGATGTAGTCGTATTTTTTTAACTTTTTAACAAAATATTTTTTTGATTTTAAATTGAAAAAATTTCTAAAGAATCTTCTATAATGTTCAACACCTACTACATCGGCATTAGAATTTTTATAAATCCAATAAATTGCAGTACATTCACAATATGTATAGTTAAGATCAGCAATATTTTCACCACTATTATCGCTAAAATCTTGCTCTTCTTTATAAAAATCACTATGTTTTCCTACATAAATAATGCTTCTATCGGGATAAAAAGATCTATCGAGCTTTTTATGTGAAACGACAAATAATTCAACTTTATTGTTCATAGATTATATTTTATCAAATAAATCGCTTTTAATGTTTTAAATTTAACGAGAATTCACACCCGCAATATTCTTGTCTATAAACTCCATATTTTTTAGATAATTCAATACCAATTTCTTGTCCACCATTTCGTTTAAAATCACAGATGATATATTTAATTTCAGGATACATTTTTTCAAATTCTTTTCCTAATTTATTTAAATAAATTGCATCTTTATTTCTTGAAATAGACATTACTGTTGTAACGTATTTAAAATTGTTATTTTTAGCGTATTCAAATAATCGAACAAATCTTTTTTTGATGCATAAATGGCATCTTGCTCCACCCTCTTTTTCATCTTTTAAAGGAATTAAATCTTGAGCAAAATTGTTATAGTCATAATCATCAACAATAATATTAAATTTTGTATCTAATTTTTCTTCAACTACTGCTACATACTTTTTTAAAGCATTTAATCTTGTGTTGAATTCTTCATATGGATAAATATTTGAATTTGAAAATAAGATAGTAATTTTAAAAATTGTTGCTAAAAATAAAAGAGGAAAGCAAGAACAAGCACCACAACAAACATGTAAAAGGAGTTCAGGTTCTTTATCTTTTTCTTTTATATCTTTAATTATTTTTAAGGATTCTTTATAGTAATCTTCTTTCATTTTCTATATGTTTTCCTTGTTATAATCATAGTTTCCGTATATAAACATAGCATCTCCAAACGAGAAGAATCTATATTTTTGATCAACTGCATATTTATAAACTTCTAAAGTAAATTCTCTTCCCATAAATGCACTAACTAACATAATTAATGTCGATTTTGGTAAGTGAAAATTTGTTATTAAACAATCGATGGCTTTATATTCATAGCCAGGAGAAATAAAAATATTCGTTGAAGATTTCTCTTCTTTAAACTCATTAAATTTTGCAAAATTAGCTTCTAAAGTTCTAACTGAAGTTGTACCAATTGCAATGATTCTTCTATGCTCTTTTTTTGCTAAATTTAGGGTTTCTGCAGCGTTTTTTGAAATTTCATAGGATTCTGAATGCATAATATGGTCTTTTGTATCCTTAACTTTTACTGGTCTAAAAGTTCCTAAACCAATATTTAAAGTTATATCAACAATTTCAATTCTTTTTTCTTTAACTTTCTTTAAAAGTTCTTCTGTAAAATGAAATCCAGCTGTAGGAGCTGCACTACTTCCACTAACTTTTGCATATACAGTTTGATATTTATTGTTATCATCAACTTGTTTATGAATATAAGGAGGAAGAGGCATTAACCCGACCTTATCAAGTTCTTCTAAAAAGATTCCTTCATATTTAAATTTAATATGTCTAATACCTTCATCAAAAACTCCAACGCAAGTCCCAATTAAAATATCATCTTTAAAATGAATGACAGTTCCTTGTTTGATTGCTTTTGCATTACCACATAAACATTCAAAAGTATCATCACCTAAATCTTTTAATAATAAAACTTCTACTTTTGCTCCAGTTTGATCTTTAACACCAAATAGTCTAGCAGGAATAACTTTTGTATTATTTCTAACTAAAACATCGCCTTCATGAAGGTAATCAAGAATATCATAGAAGTGTTTATCTTCGTATGTTTTGGTTTCTCTATTGATAACTAAAAGTTTGCATTCATCTCTTTTTGAAGATGGAGATTGAGCAATTAATTCTTCAGGTAAATAATAATCAAATAAATTTATATCCATATTAGAATCCTCTTTTATCTCCGTATTTTCTTAAAACTTCATCTTTATATTCTAAAAATCTATCTTCTTGAATTGCTTTTCTTGCACCTTCAACAATTGAAATTAAAAATCTAGTGTTATGAATTGATAATAATCTTGCTCCAAATTGCTCATTAGCAACATATAAATGTCTTAAATATGCTTTTGTATAATTTTTACATGTATAGCAATCACATTCAGGATCTAATGGTGAAAAATCTTCTTTATACTTTTCGTTTTTAATATTTACTCTTCCTGAATGAGTCATTAAAGTACCGTGTCTAGCAATTCTAGTAGGTAAAACACAATCCATCATATCGATACCTTTAGCTATACCTTCTAAAATATAATCTAAACTACCTACACCCATTAAATATCTTGGTTTATCTTTTGGAAGATATTGAATTGCATAATCAATCATTTTAAAACATACATCTTTTGGTTCTCCAATTGATGTTCCA
The DNA here is from genome assembly GCA_949293255.1 of uncultured bacterium. Lineage (GTDB taxonomy): Bacteria > Bacillota_I > Bacilli_A > RFN20 > CAG-826 > Onthovivens. The sequence goes on along the minus strand of CASFCL010000005.1, from coordinate 37,670 downwards.
CCAATTGAATAGCCATCAAAATCCATTTTTACTAATTCTAAAGCACAATATTTTCTTAAGTCTTTGAACTCTCCACCTTGAACAATCCCAAATAATGCTTGATCTTCTCTTTTATGAGCATCTTTTCCTCTTTTTGCCCGTCTAATCGTTCTTTCTGTGGATTTTTTAACATAATCATATGTTGCTGGATAAGGTATACATTCATCAAAAGACATAATGATATCTGCACCAATTTTTTCTTCAATTCCGATAACAATTTCAGGAGAGAAAAATATTTTATCTCCATTTAAATGAGACTTAAAATAGACGCCTTCTTCTTTAATATCTCTATTTTGAGCTAAAGAAAATACTTGGAAGCCACCGCTATCTGTAAGCATTGGTCCGTTGTAATTCATGAATTTTTGAACGCCACCTGCTTTATCAACGATATCTTCACCTGGTCTAAGATGAAGATGATACGTGTTAGCTAAAATTACTCCAGCACCACACTTTTTGATCTCTTCAGGAGACATTGTTTTAACTGTAGCTAAAGTACCAACCGGCATAAACATTGGAACTTCGCAATCGCCATGAGGAGTATGTAAAATTCCATATCTAGCATGTGAGTTTTTGTCTTCGTGTAATATTTCTAAATAAAATCCTTTAGCCATCAATTAAAATCCTTTCTTTAGCCTTGTTATTATACATTTAATAATCTTTAATTTCATTCCTTTTAATATTTAAAAGAAAATGGATTGGAAATTCCAATCCATTTTGTAATAGTTAAACAGTTTTCTAAAAAGATTAACGTTTTGAGAATTGTGGAGCTCTTCTTGCCTTTTTGAGACCGTATTTCTTTCTTTCTTTAACTCTTGCATTTCTTGTTAACATTCCGTTAACTTTGAGTGATTTTCTATCTTCACCTGCTTCAAGTAAAGCTCTAGCAATACCAAGTCTTAAAGCACCAGCTTGTCCTGAGAAACCGCCGCCTTTAACAGTAGCAACGATATCATATTTACCTTCAACTCCTAAAATTGTAAGAGGTTGTTTTAAATCCAAAACTAATGTTGCATATGGGAAGTATGCGTTTACATCTTGTTCGTTAACAGTGATACTTCCTTTTCCTGGTTTTACGAAGACTCTAGCTACTGAGCTTTTACGTCTACCTGTACCGTAGAAAAATTCTTTCTTAGCTGCCATTATTTGTTACCTCCTAAATTTGAAAATTCGAGTGGTTGTGGGTTTTGAGCTGTGTGTTTGTGTTCAGAACCTTTATAAACAAATAACTTTTTAGCCATTTGTCTACCTAATCTTCCTTTTGGAAGCATTCCCCAGACTGCTCTTTCAAATAATTCTTCTGGGTATTTTTCAAGCATTTCTTTAAGAGTTCTAACTCTCATACCACCATTGTAACCGCTGACGTTATAATACTTTTTGTTAAATAATTTGTGTGGACTTGTGAACTTAACTTTTTCGCAATTAATAACGACAATGTAGTCACCGCAATCTTGGTTTGGTGTCCATGATGGTTTTTCTTTACCCATTAAATAAACTGCAACATCACTTGCAAGTCTGCCAAATGTTTTGTTGGTTGCATCTACAACATACCATTTACGAGTAATTTCTTCTTTCTTTAAACTAGTTGTTTCTCTATTCATACAATCAATTTCCTTTCATAAATTTATAGTCTTACCGGGACAAAAATTCTTTCATTAGAAATCGTGTCTTAAAGATTATATTCTTTTAGAATATACTTGTAAAGAAAATTATGATATAAATCGTCTAACGAAATCCTTTCCACAAACTCCGTGATATAAAATTATTACAACCTTTATATTTATGTCAATTTTGTAAAAAGATTTTAATAATATATTAATTTCGAATTTAAAATTTTTTCGACTGCATCAATCACATTTATAAACATCAATGAGCCCATCTTCTCCATCAATTAAAGGTAAAATGTAGTCAATATATGAGTCTTTAATGATATGTTTTTTGTTATCAATATATTCAAGATCAAGTTTTCTTTCTTTGTTAGCTATTGAATCGATTGGGAATAAATTGAAAGAAAATTTCTTGTTTTTATATTCGATAGTTACAACTTTGTTACTTTCTCCTTCAAGTGCTTTATTAAAGGCAAACTCAGATAATTTAATAGCAAGATCAACTTCAGTTTTACTTAAAAACATTGAGTTTGCTCTTTGAAGTAAAGAAAGTTCAATATATATCTAACAGGGAAGTTTAATCTATCTTCAACAACAGTTGATAATTTAGCAGCAGCTCCACCAAGTTGTTAATGTCCGAAAACGTCAAAATTTTCATTAGTTTCAAAGAATAATTTACCTTCTTTATTTCTTATTCCTTCACTAATAACGACAAGGCAATTACCTTTTTCTAAATAAATTTTCTCTACTTGATTTAAGAAATCTTCGATATCAAAACATCTTCAGGAACATAAATTAAATCAAGAGAGCAACCTTTAACTTTAGCTACAATTGAACTAGCCGCTAAAAATCCAGCATTTCTTCCCATTGTTTCAATGATGTTAACTCTTCCTTTTTTTATATAGAATAATCATCAAGATAAACTTCAATTACACTATTGATAATAAACTTATCACTTGAGGCAAATCCTAAAGAAAAATGAGTATTCATTAAATCGTTATCAATGGTTTTATTGATACCAATACAATTACATTTATAATCATTCAGTTCTAAGTATTTAGAAATATTATTAATGGTGTCCATCGAGTCATTTCCACCGTTATAAAAGAAATATCTGATATTGTATTTTTAGAATATTTTTAAAATTTGTTGGAAATCTGCAGTGTTTTTTGAAAAATCATCAAGTTTATAGCGATTTGAACCGAATGCACTCCAGGAGTATTAAGTAGTTTTTTTAGATTTTTATCATCTTTAATTTCTAAAAGATTGTCACTTAAAATACCATTTATTCCATATCTCATTGCGTATACTTTTTCTATATTTTCGTTTTTTAAAGCAGCATTTATTAAACCAAAAGCAGATGCATTTATTACACTTGTTGGGCCTCCGCTTTGACCATATAAAACATTACCAAAAATTTTCTTTTCTATCATATTTATTAAGACTAAACTAAAAGGCTTTAATAGTCTATTTATTTAAAAATAATTGTAAATTTTGTACCCTTATTAATTTCTGAATTTACTTCTATTTTATAACCATATTTTACGCAAATATGTTTGACAATTGATAAGCCTAATCCAGTGCCACCAAGCTCTTTACTTCTTGCTTTATCGACTCGATAGAATCTTTCAAATATTCTTTCTTGATCTTCTTTTGCTATACCAATTCCATTATCTTCTATAACTAAATGGTTTTCTAATAATTCAATATTAATGATGCCACCACTATTTGTATATTTAATGGCGTTATCAATTAAATTACTAAGTAAGTAATCAGCATCATTTGCTTCTATTACGATCTCAGCAGGTGTCAAATTTAAATTTAATTTAATATTTTTCTCTTTTAAAGTAGGTTGATATCTTTCAACAATTGAATTGATAAAAGAATCTAATTTTAAATTCTCCACTCTAACTTTTTCTTTTCCTTCTAAATATGATAATTCAAGCATATCAGAAATGATTTTTGACATACGTTTTGCTTCTTTGATTGAAGATTTTATAACTTCATCTTTTTCTTTTTTAGTTTTTATAAAGTTTTGGTCTAAAAGTTGCAAATTACCGATAATTGAAGTTAAAGGAGACTTAAGTTCATGAGATGCGTTTGCAAAGAAATCTCTTTTCATTTTTTGAACTTCATCTAATTTTGTTACATCAATCATGATAATTGATAAAGATCCACCATCATTCTTTTTATTCCAATCTTCATTTAGATAATTAAATTCAAATAAATAATTTTTGTCATTCAATTTAATTTCTTTTGATAAATTTGCTTTTTTATTAAAAGCTTCATCAACAAAATTAACAATTTCATTATTTCTGAATAAATATAAGTAATTTTTATTTAAGACTTCTTCACTTTTTAATTCAAAACCACTTAAAGCAACTTTATTTATAAGCACTACTTCTTTAACAGCATTTAAAATTATTAAGCCTTCTTGAATATTATTGATAATATAGTCGACTTTATTTTTTTCAATATTTGCTTTTTTAACTTCTGAATCTAGCTCTTCTCTAACCATTTCAATTTGTTTAGATAAAGTTTTAACATCGTCATCTTTGATATCAAGATTCATATTTAAAACTGCTCCAAGTCTTCTTACCTCTAATGTAATTGGTTTAGTAATAGTTTTAGTTAAAAATAACATTGAAATTGAAGATAATATTAATAAGATTAATAAAGCAATAACCGAATAGAGATTAAATCCATAAATTATGTCATCAACGATACTAACCGGAATTGCTAAGCGAACATAATATCCATCATCAAGTCTAGCTAAATAAACCATGTTTATTTCTAATGTATCAGAATATCTTGTCTGGAAAGATCCTAAAGATGAAATTTCAGGTCTATTAAGGTGATTTTCCATAGTGGATTCATCTTCAAAGTTATCATAGATAACATCACCATCAATTCCGATGACACTAACCCTTAAATAATCGTTTTCAAAAGTTAATAATTTACCTAAATCATCTGCGTTTGAACCATCAAAATATCTACAAGCAACTTCTAAATAATTTTGTAATTCGTTATGAGTTGTCGTTTCATTTATTGAAGAAATTATGATACTTCCTCCAGAAAGAAAAAGTACTAAACAAGTAAGTAAAATAAAGAAATTACTTAAAACAATTCTAATTCTCATAAGTTAAAACAATAGCCAACTCCATAATATGAAACAATGATTTTAGAATCTTTATCATTAAGTTTATTTCTAATTGATTTTATATGCATATCAATAGTTCTAGTTTCTAAATCTTTGTTTTCACCCCAAATAACGTTAATTAATTGTTCTCTAGAAACAGTTTGTCCATGATTTTTCACTAAAAGATAGAAGATATCGAACTCTTTTTTTGTAAATTTTATTTGTTCGTTATCTATAAAAACTTCCTTGCTTGAAGGTAATAATCTAAATTGTTTATATTTCAATTCATTCTTATTTTCTAATTTTTCTTTATGTCTAAATTGAACATTTACTCTACTTGTTAATTCTAAAATATCAAAAGGTTTTGAAATATAATCATCAGCTCCTAAATCTAAAGCATCAACTTTATCAAGTGCCATTGATTTAGCTGAAATTATAATAATTCCAATATTTTCATTATCACTATCATCTCTAATAATCTTCAAAATATCTCTTCCATCAATATCAGGAAGCATCATATCAAGTAAAATAAGATCTGGTTTTTGGCTATAAAATGCATCAAGAAAACTCTTTCCGTTTTCAAAAGATTTAACTTCATAGCCTTGATGAGTTAATGAAACATTAATGATTCTAGAAATATTTTTATCATCCTCTAATGAATAAATTAAGTAGCTCATCTTTTCCTCTAAAAAATCTTTTTGTCTTTATGGTAACCATTAATAATATAAATTACCCATTCAGCGATATTGACAGCATGATCAGCAATACGCTCTATATATTTTATAATAAGTGTTGTGTAAATAATATAACCACTATCTTTAATTATTTCACTCTTTTCTTTTAAATTTTCGATACATTTTTCGAACAAATTATCAATGATTTCATCATTTTTTATGACAGAATGTGCCAGTTCTGCATCGTTTTTGACAAAAGATACGATACAGTCATTAACCATTTTGAGTGTAAGTAAAAATATTTCATCAATATTTATGACATTATTTTTCTTACATTTTTTAAGTTTAGTTGCGTATGTTTCAATATCTTCAGCATGATCACCAATTCTTTCAATATCATTAACTAAAAGTAAAATTCCACTAACTCTACGAAGATCGCTAGCAAAAAGTTTTTCCTTAACCATGATATCTAAAGCCATTTCTTCAATTAATCTTTCATGCTTATCGACAATATCATCGTTGATATGAGGATCTTTAATTTCACCTTTATAATAACTATAGGAGTTGTTTATGTTCTCAAGAACAATATCTCCCATCTTCATTAACATTTGATTTAAATATTCGATTTCTTCTTCGATTTGTTTCATAATTAACCAAACCTCCCGGTAATATAATCTTCTGTTCTTTTATCTTGTGGCGATTTAAATAATCTTTCAGTTTTATCAAATTCAACAACCTCACCAAGTAAGAAAAATGCGGTGTTATCGCTAATTCTAGTAGCTTGTTGCATGTTATGTGTGACAATTATTATTGTGTAATCTTTTTTTAACTCTCTAATTAAATCTTCAATCTTACTTGTTGCAATTGGATCTAAAGCTGAAGTAGGTTCATCCATTAAAATTACTTTTGGAGACATTGCAATACATCTAGCTATACATAATCTTTGTTGTTGACCACCACTTAAACCTAAAGCACTGTCCTTTAATCTATCCTTAACTTCATCATATAAAGCAGCTTTCTTTAATGAATCTTCAACAATTTGATTTAAGATTTCTTTTTTCTTTATTCCAGCACATCTAGGACCATAGGCGATGTTATCATAAATTGACATTGGGAATGGGTTAGGATTTTGGAAAACCATACCTACATTTGTTCTTAAAGTTAAAACATTTATATCTTTAATATCCTGATCTTCATACTTTATTAATCCTTCAACTTTACATCCTTGAATTAAATCATTCATTCGATTCAAACATCTAAGTAAAGTTGACTTTCCACATCCACTAGGACCAATAAAAGCTGTTACCTCTTTATCTTTTATTTTCATCGAAATATCCTTTAAAACATGATTATTTCCATAAAATAAATTAACTTTTTCAATGGTAAAAATATCAATATTTTCATCTTCATTTAGATTTTTATCTATATTTAAAATCTCATTTTGCTCTATAACATTTTCCATATTTTATCCTCTTCCTAATTGCTTTTTGCGGAATCTATAACCAATAAATTTAACTAATATATTCATTAAAAATACAACAAGTAAAATGATAATTGCTATAGCTGAAGCTGCTCCATAATTAGGATTTTCTCCACCGACCAAAACCCAGATATGAACAGCTAAAGAAGTACCTTGAGTAATTGGTGTTGGTGAATCCATAATCATCGTTCCAATCGCAAAAATTAATGCTGCAGACTCTCCAATAATTCTTCCTATCGCTAATAAAACTGAAGTTAGAATTCCTGGCAAAGCGTTAGGAATAATTACTTTAAAGATCGTTTGTGTTTTACTTGCTCCTAAAGCTAAAGATCCGTTTCTATAACTATCCGGTATAACTTTTAAAGATTCCTCTGTAGTTTTTATAATTGTAGGTAAAAGCATGCATGCCATTGTTAAAGACCCACTCAATATTGTTCCGCTATTACTTCCGGTTATTGATGAAACAATTGGAACAAAAATTGTTAAACCTAAGAGTCCAAATATAATTGAAGGAACTCCTCCAATCATATCTATGAAGGATCTTAAAATATTCGTAAATTTATTTTTTGGAGCATATTCATTTAAATAAATTGCACCTCCAATTCCTAAAGGTAAAGCGAATAATAAAGTAAAAAGAATTAAGTATAAGGTGGAAATTAATGAACCTCTTATTCCTCCACCATGCGTATTTAACATTAAAGAAGAAATATACTCTCCTTGGTTAAGTACATTAATCATATTTTCTGCACCTCTTCTACTTAATGCATTTAAATAATTTGTAACAGTTGCTCCATTTTCATCTAATGAATAATATTCAACTTGGATAATCGAAATTTCATCTTCAACAGTTAAACTAATGTATTCAAGTTTTTCAGAAGTTGTATCAATCATATTATTTAAAGGTGAATTTTCATCAATATGAGCTACTTTTATAGCTGCATTCCCTTCAACATCATTACCATCATATAAAGAAATTCCCCATTTTGATGAAAAATAAGAACCTTCAATATTTGGATCTTCATAAACTAAACTACCATTTATATTTTCAGGTGTTTCACTTCTTAAAGTATAAGTATATGAGGTGTAATCACTTGAAATTAAATCCCAAGATAAGTTTGGAAGTCCGTTTGCAAAAACATAAATAATAATGGCAAGCAAAATCACAATTCCAAAACTAGAAAATAAATATGTCATTGAATTTAACAAGATATCTTTTGTTTTACGTATTTTTAAATTCTTGTTTTCCATACTAATTTCCCATCTTCCCAATACGCTTTTTTACAAAATTTAAAATAATATTTGTAACTAAAATCAAAATAATTAAAACTACCCCAACACTAAAGCGAATATCATAAGTTACTCCACTTGCTTCATGGAATCCACTAAGCATTGTACTTGTTAAAGTTCTTGTTGTTTCAAAAAGACCAAAAGTTGGCCCTACATCGATATTTCCACAAACCATTGTTACAGCTGTAGCTTCACCTAATGCTCTACCAACTCCTAAAATGACTCCACCCATAATTCCGCTTTTTGCACTTGTTAGACAAATTTTAAAATCGGTTTGTGTTTTACTTGCTCCTAATGCAAGTGATCCATTAATTAACTCAGGTTTTACTGCTTTTAAAGAAGTAACTGAAACCATTGTAATTGTTGGCATAATCATCATTGATAATACAATTACAGTTGTTAAGATTGAAAGTCCTCCGGCAGTTTGTATTCCAATAAGGCTTCCTATATCTCTAATTATTACAGCAATAATTCCGGCTCCAAATAAACCAAAAATAATCGATGGAACCGAAGAAAGTAGCTCAACGCTTACATTTAAAATATTACTAAGCCACTTTGGTGCAATTCTTACAATAAATAAAGCAGTCAGTATTGATATTGGCACTGAAATTAATAAGGATAAAAAAGTTATATAAAGAGTATCAATAAAAATGAATAATACTCCGTAATCTGCACTTCCTCTTTCCCAACTTAATCCAGTTAAAAAATCAAAAAAGTTTACTCTTACAGTTTCTCCATCTACAACATAATCTGTAAAGAAAGGAGTAAACCCTCTAATTGCAATGATCGCTACAATAACAACAATGACTGAAGCACAAATGGTGGTGATAGTTAAAAAGGCGATTTTTGATATTAAATCGGTAATTTTTTTATGCTTAATATTTTTCTCCAAACCATCCATTTGTGCTCAAAATCCTAGCAAAACTAGGTTATTTTATAAAATTTCACTCCAAGTTGAAACTTCACCAGTATACATATCAACTAATTCTTCGTCGGTAATTTTTTCAATTGGATTTTCTTTATTTGCTGCTACAACAATTGCATCAACACAAATTAATCCATAACTATCTGCACTTAAAGGTTCTGTAGTATCAAGGTTAAATTCTCTACTTGCAAAACCTATATCAAGACCAGTTGAGCTATCTTTATTATCCCCTTGAGTATTTTTGTATGCATCACCACTTCCTCTATGATTGTGATTTGCAACAAAGTTTCCACATAATTTTGAGAAAGCGCTTGTTAATGCAGTTGCGATTCCTTGAACTGAAGTTGACCCGCCAAATCTAACAGTAACTGAACTATTGTTTTGAGTTGTAACTGGATAATTTGCTTTTACACTATCCCATGAATAAGTTGCATCGGTTTTAACAATACCACCTTCATTTTCAATAATTAATTGGCCATCAGTTGAAAACATATATGCAAGAAATGCATCTACAATTTGTCCGACTGTTGAATTATTGAAATCGTCTCTAACACAATAGTTAAAATTACGGGTTAATCCATAAGTTCCGTTAATAACATTAGCTTCTGATGGAACTACATCATTGTAGGTAACACCTTTTAAATCTGAAGTAGCTAATGAAGATAAAGAAAAGTAACCAATTCCATAAACATCATTTTTTAAAGAACTAATCATTTCACCATTACTTGCAACTGTAACAGTTCCTTCTTTTAATGGAGCATTGTTTTCTGCAGCATCTTTAAGTCCGATACCTGAGAAAAATCCGTCTCTTGTACCACTGGTTGTATCTCTTGTATAACAAGTAATATTTCTTGTGTTATCAAATTCACTACTTCCACCACACGACACTAATCCCGCACCAACTACTAATCCAAATACGAGAACACTTAACATTTTTTTCTTCATAAAAGTAAAAATTCTCCTTCTAAAATGTACAAGAAAATTTTATTTATTATGCCGATTTCAAAATATCTTAAAGTTGTAAAGAAATTGTAAAAAATTAAATGAATTTCTTTACAATTGATTATTTTTAATGATTTAGTGCCTACTTATTTAAAAATACATCTTTATTTTTAGTCTTATATAAAGTTATTTCATTACATAATAAGCAAATAATTAAAAATAATAAAACTGCATAAGGTAAAAGTAAGAATGTAGTTGCTTTTGCAAGAACTCCAAATAAAGGTCCAATTGTTACATTAGCAATATATGCACATCCAACTTGGACACTCATGACATTTCCTGAATATTTTTCTGTAAATCGATCTGGTGTTGAATGAATAATTGCTGGATAAATCGGAGCACACCCTAATCCAACTAAGAAAACTCCAAATGGCATTATATAAGGATTAAAGGTCATCATTAATAAGATAACTCCAACTAGTAAAATCACTTCGCCTATTCTAATCATATATTTATCTTTAATTTTTAAAGAGACAATGCCTGAAATAAATCTTCCAACAGTCATTCCTATAAAATAAAGTCCAGCCCACATGGCCGCATCTTGATTAGAAACATTAAGTCCAAAAACACACATTGAAGAAAACCAAGAAAACATCAAAGATTCAATCGCTATATAACTAAAGAATGCAGTAACTGCAAAAATTACACCTTTTAATCTAAAAGTTTTAATTATTCCGATTTTTTCTTTTTTAATTTCTTCGTTTTGCTCTTCTCTTCTTTCTTTAAGATGATCAAATTCAACTTTCTTCCAAAGTGGAAAACCTATCAAAGAAATTAATCCGATTGTTGCTTGAATACAAGCAATAACTAATGCTCCATTTCTCCATCCATTAATATCAGTTAAAAAAACACTTATTATAAAAGGCGAAACCATTGCTCCTACTCCCCAAAAAGCATGAAGCCAATTTAAATGAAGAGCTTTATAATGAATCGCAACATAATTATTTAAAACTGTATCAATAGCTCCTGCTCCTAAACCTAAAGGAATTGCAGAAAGTATAAACAATATAAAATTAGAAGAATATGACATCGAAATCAAGCCAACTACAGTTAAAATTATCGATAAAATTACTACTCCTCTTTCTTTTAACCATCTAACCAAATAAACAGTAGAAAAAGATGAAATTACTGTGCAAATTGCTACTGTTGCCGTTAAAAATCCCTGCAAATCTTCACTAATTTGTAAACTTTCACAAATTGATGGCCAACTAGATCCAATAATTGAATCTGGTAAACCAAGTGAAATAAATACCAAATATATTAAAAGTAATAATAAAACTGCCATAACTATTTCAATAAAATATTTTAGTATAATCGATTTCAAAAGCAATATAATTGACACAAAATATTAATGAATATACGTAAGTGGAAATATATAATATTAATGTTATGGAAAGTTTGAAAGATCGCTTTAACGTTAATCTATTAAAAGCTTTAATACTTGTCTTTATCGGAGGTTATTTAGAGCTTTTTTCATTCATTTATTTTAATGCTTTTTCTGGAATGCAAACCGGAAATTTAATCTATATTTTTACTAATCTAATTGATAGTAACTATATGAAATCCCTATTTTATCTTTTTATTTTATTAGCTTTCATTGTTGGTATCATTTTTTCAGAACTTCTTCATCTTTTCTTAAAAAAGAAAGAATTTTTATATAGAATAATAATTTATTCAACAATGATAGTATTTTTATCTTTATCCCTAATTTTTAAAACCTTAGATCAAATTAATCCTGACTATTTATTTTATGGTGGACCTATTTTATTTTCTTTAACTGGTGCCTTACTTTCTCATTCATTTACTAAGTTAAATAGTCATCAACTTTCTACTACTATGATGACTGCTATGATTAAGCAAATTACAGCCAAAATTGTTGACGGAATTAAAGAGAAGAATATTACATTTTTACTCGATGCACTCGATATTTTTCTAATCATCATCTCTTTTATAATTGGGGTTGTTATCTTTTATGTTTTACATCCATATATTGACTTTTACTACCATATTTTAATTGTTTTATGCATGGTAGTATTATTAATTATTGTTGAAATAATTAATAAAATGCTTTTAAATAACCACAATGAAATTCAAAATTAAAAACAAGAAGAAATTTAAAAAAACGTTACTTAAAATAATAATTAGCGTAATAGTTATAGCAGCAGTTTGCATTGGTGCATATTTTCTTTTTGACCACTTTGGAATTTTAGATTTAACTTTAGAAGAATTTCAAGATTATGTCGCCTCATTTGGTGCTTATGGACCTTTAATCTTTATATTAATTTCATTTTTACAAGTCACTTTTATACCAATCCCATCTTCAATAACAGTTATTGGAGGTAGTTTCTTATTTGGTATGTGGCCAAGTTTCTTCTACTCCTTAATTGGAATCTTGTTGGGATCAATACTTGCTTTCTTCTTAGGAAGAGTAATTGGCATGAGATTTGTCTATTGGATAGGTGGAGGAAAAGAAAATGTCGATAAATATATTGAAAAAATGAAAGGTAAAGAAAAAGTTGTTACTTTCTTTATGTTCTTATTTCCTTTCTTTCCAGATGACTTAATTTGTACAATTTGTGGTATTCTTCCTTCGATTTCATGGCCATTTTTCCTATTTTGTCAAATCGTAACTAGACCAACATCTATCTTAGGAAATTTACTATTTTTATCAGGAGAGTTTATTCCATATACAACTTGGTGGGGTATAACAATTATTGCAATTTTATGTGTTTTAGGAATTGCAGCTTTTGTTTTATCAATGATTTATACCAATCAACTTAATGCATTATTTGATAAATTTACTTCTTATTTATCAACCAAATTTAAAAGAAATAAGAAAATTGAAGAACAAAAAATTGAAAATAATAATGTAGGAAACACTATAGAAAACGAAAAAGAAGCGGAAAAACATATAGAAAATTAAAAATTTAAGCTACGTTACCACCGTTTTTATCATCATCTTCTTTTTTATTTAATTTAAACTTTATAGCATCATCTCCATCATCTATTTTTTTAATAATTTCGTTAAATGAATATCCACAAAAATGCCGTTTAGGTTGTGTTGAATTGAAAATTAATAAAGGTGCATACTTTTCTTTAGAAGGATTTTCTCCTTCGACAAATTCTGGAAAAAGTTCGGCTGATGCGCTAGTTCTTTCATATTCATAAGGAGTTTTAACTCCTCTAAAATGAAATCTATTTGCAAAATAAATTACATTTTCAATACTAAAGATTTTGTATCGATCATGTAATGATTTTTGAAAGAACATTATTTCTTTTAAATTTTCGCTAGCTTCTTTACGGTAAATGTGAGTTTCATTTACTTCACAGTAATAATTTATTAATCTAGAATCATCGATAATCTTTTTAAAATCCTCAAAATTTATTAATGGTCGATAATCTTTAAAAATTCTATATAAATCGTTAAAAGAAATGCATCCATAAAGATCAATTAATCCTTTAACAAGAGTATTGTTTGTAACTCTTTCAATAATATTTGAAGTTTCACCTATTAATTTAAGAAGTAAATTTCTAAAATTCTCATCAATATTATTTTCACTATCAATAATTAAAGATTTATAAAGCAATTCACCATCTTCATTTTGGATTTTAACATCTTTCATTCCATCTACTAAAATAGATGTAATTACTTCAATTGTATCATTAGAAAATAAACCTAAAAACTCATCAGTATGAGCGAAATAATAATCGTAGACTTTTCTTTTTAGCTGATTTATTGAGAGGTTAAAATTAAGCTCTTTTATGTTTGAAAAGACCTTAATTAACTCACTTTTTATAATAAAATCACTGCTAAAGTCCATTATTTTTCTTTATTCACCTAAATCTAGTGTTTTTAAATATTCTTTAAATCTGTCCTTTAAATCTTCTCTAGTTAAAGCAATATCAACGATTGCTTTTAAGTACCCAAGCTTATCTCCACAATCATATCTAGTTCCAATAAAATCATAGAAATAAACGTCTTCATCTTTATTTAATAAAGCAATTGCATCGGTAAGTTGGATCTCTCCACCTTTTCCTTTTGGAGTCTTTGCTAAATAATCATAAATTTTAGCTGGGAAACACCATTTTCCTAAACTTGCTAAATCTGAAGGAGCTTCTTCAAGTTTTGGTTTTTCAATAATTCCTTTTAATGAATATAATCTGTCATTGATTGCTTCTTTTACATCCATTGCACCATATTTAACAATGTCTGCGTGAGGAACTTTTTTACCTCCAACAATACATTTTCCTCCACTCATTTTAAATCCTTCAATAAGCTGTTTTACAGGTGGATTGCCTTTTTCATAAGTACAAATATCATCGCCACAGCAAACGATAAAATTGTTATCTTTTACTACTTCTTTTGAAAGTAAAACAGCATGTCCAAGACCTAAAAGTTCTTCTTGTAAAACATAATCTATATGACATTTCGTAGCGATTTTTCTAATTAAGTCTCTTTCTTTGATTTTTCCAGCTCTTTCTAATTCTTTTTCAAATTCTTCATCGATTGAATAATATTTTTTAATATCGGCCTTATCCTTAGAAACAATTAAAACAATATTTGTAATTCCACTATCAATACATTCTTCAATTATGTAATCAAGGGTTGGTCTATCGATGATTGGACACATTTCTTTTGCCACACCTTTTGTAATAGGTAAAAATCTTGTACCTCTTCCAGCACATGGAATAACAGCGTATTTAACATTTAAATCCATAAAGAAATCCTCTCTTATCTATATTTATATTTTATACTAAATATATTCCTTTTAATAATAACTAAACTTTTAGTACTTCTTATCAAGAGTATCGATAATAAATTGAGGATCAATTTCTTGATAAGTTATGTTATCAACATAATCAATTACATTATCTAATTCTTTTTGATTTGTAATTGTCCAAGCCATAACATATTTATTTTTATTCATGTCTTGGTATTTTTTGATTTTAAAATATGTTTGTTCAACATCTAAAGCTTCAAAAAAGTGTCTAAAGAAATAAACTTTTTGATGATGAATTGATAAAAGCAAAGCCCTAATAAATCCTTTATTTTTAAATGGGAATAAGCATTGAGGATAAAAGCTAATAATCATAAATTTAGATTTATCTTTTACGTTTTTAAGTTCATCTAAAACTTTCAAAGCTAACTTTTTATAATTTTTAGTCTTTGTATCTGGTTTTAATTCAATAACAATTGGTACACTTTCATTAATTAAATCTAAAACTTCTTTTAAAGTAGGAAGTTGTTCACCATTTAACAAGACGTAGTCTTCCTTAATTGCTGTTAATGATAATTGTTCAATAACTCCATCTCTAGAGGTGACTCTTTTTAATTCAGAGTCATGGCAAACAATTAATTGATCATCAAAAGTAAGATGAACATCAAGTTCAATTGGAACTTGATGATCTTTTGCATTTTTAAAGGCTGCAAGGCTATTTTCTGTATCGTTTTCGTTATGTAAACCTCTATGAGCAACACCTTTTTTAAATAAAGGATGCAACTTATTTATAACTTTTTGCTTATTCATATTAGTCACCTTGGTCTAAACTTTCTAAACCTTTCTTAAAATCTGTCTTTTTTGTTTCAACATTTTTAACAAAGAAGAATATTCCAAGTGCGATAGCTGTGCAAATAAGAGCGTAGACAGGAAGAATTGTGAAATCAAAATTTTCGTTTAACAAAAGTAAGCCAAATAACATTGGAGTAACTGTTTGAGCAATCATTGAAGATGCATAATAATATCCTGTAAATTGTCCAATCTTTTTAGATGAGCAAAGTTCAACAACCATTGGATAAGAGTTAACATGAACTAATGACATGCCAAATCCTTTAACAAAAAATACGATATATAAATACCATGGATATTCGCCACTTCCTTTAGCAAAATCAGCTAAAGCAAATGATAAAATTGACCATAAAAGAAGTGAAAGAACAGTAATTCCTAAGCCTCCAAAAACAGTCCATTTTCTTCCAATTTTACTAGCAATAATTCCACCAACTACAAAACCAATTACGCTTCCAACACCACCAACAATTGTATTGATCATGTTGCTTCCTGAAGACGTTTGAAGGTAAGAAATTGTATAATTTTGCATGAAAGTTCCGATACCATTATCGGCCATAAACCAGAAGAATTCTGCTAAAAGAATAAGGATTAGCATGGTTTTTACGTTTTTAGACATCTTTTGATTGTCATCAGCAATACCTTTAACTTCAGACATTGCTTCTCCTCTTTCCATGTCTAATTTAACTTCTTCTGCAATCTTATTTTCTTTGATAGAGAAGAATAAAACTAAGCAAGAAACTATCATTAAAGCTGAGGCAACGAGGAAAGGAATTTCAATTGCCCAGATGTTGTTATATTGCCAGGTGTGATCTTTATTTGTTTCGGTTCCTAAATATTGACTTAAAACAAATACAATTCCAACAACAGTTGCAAAAGCTCCACCAATATAACCCATAATATTAATGATTGCATTTGCTTTTGATCTTAATGGTTTTGGAGTCATATCAGGCATCAAACTAACAGCTGGATTTCTGTACATCATCATAAAGATAACGACAATTGCCATTAAAATAATGACGCCAACTGCATTGTTATAATGGAATGCTACTGGAATAAATGGGAAACAAATTGCACTAACTAAAGTTCCTACCAAAATATAAGGCATTCTCTTACCAATTGGCGTTTTAGTTTTATCTGATAATTTTCCAAATATTGGAAGTAAAATTAACGCAGCTAAATTATCTAAAGCCATGATAATACCAACTAAATATTGAACTTCTTTTGCATCAGTAATGTTAAATGCATCTTGGAAAAGCCTTGTTAAAAAAGGTGAGCACCAAGAGTCATAAACTTGCCAGAATAAAAGAATTCCAAAGAAAGCAAAGCCGATAATAATTGTTCTCTTTAAATTTAATTTTAAAGGCGAACTTTCACTACTTTGTTGCACGATTTGTTGATTTTCCATATGTTTTTCCTCCTCTTTTTAATTAAAAGTATCAAAAACTGTATCAACAATATCTAACATTTCTTTTAAGTTAGATATTTTAAAAACCTTTTCGTCTATCTTTCCAAAGCCATAACTAGCATGAATAAATTTAACTTTTGCTTTAGTAGCTTCTTTATAATCTTTTAAAGTATCTCCAACATAAATTACTTCTTTAATCTCATATTTTGATTTTAAAAATAAAATATTTTCCCACTTCTCTAAGCCAGTGTCGCCAGCACAAACATGATCAACAAAATACTCATTCATATTGAGTGAATCTAAATAATCTTCAATATAACCTTTATCAGAATTTGAAACGATAAAAAGTGGATATTTCTTCGATAGCATCGATAAAATTTCTCTTTCTTCATCATACATTTTTCCAGGATTTGTTCTTAAATATTTAATTTCACTATCTAAGCAAATTTTAAAATATTCTAATCCTTTATCAATAGAAACATCAGGAAAAGCTAAAGGAGCAGTTTCAATAGGAGTTAATCCCATATAAGACATCATTTTTATTTCATCAAATCGATAAGGTAAATTATGTTCCTCCATCGCTTTATTCCAACTTATGCATAAAGAAGAAATTGCGTCCCATAAAGTACCATCTAAATCAAAAAATATCGCTCTATCCATAACTTCTCTATATTTTATTTTAAAAAATGTAAAATATCTTCTTTCACCTATCTATTTTACATTTATTTTACAAATCCTACTACTTTTAATGTAAAAACTTTAAGATAAATAATTTTTAAATATTGACTAATTTTCCTTGACTTTAAGTCAATAAATCTATATATTAATTGAGCACGTAGAAAGAAGAGCGTCCATTCTCACCAGATTAATACTGATTAATTGGTAAATAGCTACAGTAAATGTAATAAATTTATATTAATGATGACTATTACGACGGACGCAGAACTTGTGCGTCCGTTTTATTTTTAATTATCGCTTATAAACTTTAAGTTAGGAGGAACAAAGTTATCAATCCAAATCAAATGAATCCACAACAAAGATTCGACAAGAAAGATCGCTTTGATAAATATGGAGGCGACATTGTTAATGAAAAAATACATTTTCCTGAAGTATTAGTCATTGATGAAAATGGCAATCAACTCGGTAAAATGTCTCGTTATGAAGCATTAAATAAAGCTAGAGACTTAGAATTAGATCTTCTATGCGTAGCTCCTAATGCCAAACCACCAGTCTGTAAAATCTTAAATTATGGTAAGTTCCGCTTCCAAAAGCAAAAGAAAGCTAAAGAAGCAAAACGTAACCAAAAAATAATTGAGATCAAAGAGATTCAATTATCTCCAAAAATTGGTGAACACGACATTCTAACAAAGGTTAAAGCCGCTAATCGTTTCCTTGAAGACGGAAATAAAGTTAAAGTCGGAGTTAAATTTAAAGGAAGAGAACTCTCCCATCCAGAAATTGGACAAGAAGTTCTAAATAAGTTCTTAGAATACGTCAAAGAAAACTCTACCATCGAAAAACAACCTGTTTTAGATGGTAAATGGCTCACTTGCATCCTAGCAAGTAAAGTAAAAAAGTAAAGGAGAAGTAAATTTATGCCAAAAATGAAATCTAAAAAAGCTCTTACTAAGAGAATTAAAGTTACTGGAAGTGGCAAAGTAACTAGACACCATGCATATGTTTCACATCTTGCACCACACAAAACACATAAACAAAAGAGACACTTAAGAAAAGAAACAACTGTTTCAAAATCAGATTACAAGAGAATTAAGTATCTCATTCAACAATAATAAGGAGGTAACTTTAAAATGAGAGTAAAAGGCGGAAACGTAACACATTTAAGAAGAAAGAAAGTATTAAAATTAGCAAAAGGTTACTTCGGTAGCAAACACAGAATCTATAAAACAGCTCATGAACAAGTCATGAGATCACTTAGATATGCTTATATCGATAGAAGAAATATTAAAAGAGATTTCAGAAGACTTTGGATTAAAAGAATCAATGCTGCTTGTAGAATTAATAACATCTCATATTCCAAATTTATGCACGGATTAAAAGTTGCTCAAATCGATCTTAATAGAAAGATGTTAAGCGAAATCGCAATCCACGATGAAAAAGGATTTGCAGAATTAGTTAAAATTGCTAAGGGTGCTTAATAAGTAATTAATTAAAAAAACTAAAAGTGTATAGTTGTTGAAGCTATACACTTTTTTTATATAAAAAATGCGTAGCAACCATCTCATAACTAAAACAAGATATAATCTTTTTTTGTAATGTCAAAGAACGACTCTTGAGCGGGTACTACCCCGAGCAAGAACTTGCAAGTAACGAAAGATATCCTTTCACTTAACAAGATGCCAACAATTCAAAAAATTTACCAAAATATTTTTTATTTTTTTGTACACTGTCAAAAAAATACTTGATTTCTGCAAAGTTTTTAGATAATAATAAAAGGATTTTCGAATATTTAAATTGCTCTTCATCAGTAACAAAAATTACTATTAATAATATAGTTATATATAATTAAACATATAAATCTTATTATAGAAGAGCATTTTTTGCTCTTTTACTAACTTTTTTAATCTTTTTTTGCATCTAAAACAAGAATTTCTAAAATTTAAAAGAGCAAAAAAAAATAAAAAATCCTTGTGTTTTGCAAGGATTTTTTGAAATTTTCTTATTTTTTAATAATTCGATGTTCGTAACTTGAAAGAGCTTCTTCAATTAAACTATCAAAATCTGCAAGCTCTTCAATTGCTAAACACTCACTCTCTTTAGGAGCAGTTTTTGGATTTAAAACTGGGAAGATTGTACAGCAATCTTCAAATGGTCTAATTGAAATATCGTAAGTGTTAATTTCTTTTGCAATCTTAATTACTTCAACTTTATCGTAAGTTGCTAAAGGTCTAATGATTGGGAAATTTGTAACTTTATTAATTACATACATCGATTCTAAAGTTTGAGAAGCAACTTGACCAATTGATTCTCCATTTGCTAAAGAGTAAATATGTTTTCTTTTAGCAAATTCACTAGCAATTCGATACATCATTCTTCTCATGATCGTAACTTGATATCCTGGATAAGAAACATCATAAATTTTCTCTTGAATCTTTGTAAAAGGAATGATGTATAAATTAATTTTAGCTTGATAATCACTCAAAATATTTAAAATATCTTCTAATTTATTGATGACACCACTATTTGTATATGGAGGTGATGCAAAATGAATAAAAGAAAGTTCAACGCCTCTTTTAATAAGAAGATAACTTGCTACAGGAGAATCAATTCCTCCGCTAAGCATCATTAAACATCTTCCAATTGATCCTTCTGGATATCCACCAATTCCTTTAATTGTTTGCGTAAAAATGTAGGCTCCATCATCTCTAATTTCAATACTTAATAAAATATCAGGATTATGAACATCAACTTTTAAAGAAGTATTTTTTAAAAGTTTTGAAGCTACCATTCTATTGATATCATCTGAAATATAAGGATAAGATTTATCAATTCTTCGAGCATGAACTTTAAAAGTTTTACCTTCTTCTAATTGAATTTGTTCTAAACATGTATTTAAAATATTATCGATATCAGCATCAACTTTTAAAGCGAGTGAAAAAGAGTACATTCCTTGTATATTTTTCAAAATCTCTACTAAATCCATATTTTTTTCTTTTAAATTGATATAAATATGGTCGTGGCGGACATCGATTTCAAGCTCATCTTTATACTCGACAAGATGATGTCTAATTGATCTAGCAAGTCTTGTAATAAAATCTTTTTTATTTTTTCCTTTGGTAGATAATTCACCAAATCTAATAATAATTACGTTATAATCCATTACCTTGTCTCCCCTCTAATTGATGATAAAATTGATTTAAATTCTTCAATAAATACTTTTGCTTCTTCTACTGTATTTAAATAAGATAAAGAAATTCTAATTGGGTTAAAAGCTAAAGTATCATCTTTATTAAATGCCTTTAATACATATGAAGGCTCATTCTTTTTTGAATTACAAGCACTAACTCCATTTACATAAATTTCTTTATTAGATAATCCTTCAATTACTACGCTCGCTTTTTTATTTTTTAATGAAATTGAAAGTATATATGGGCACCAATTCATTTTAGAATTTATCTTTATTGAATCGATACTTTTTAACGATTCATATAAGAAAACATATACTTTTTTAACATTTTCTTGATGCTTATCAAAGTTAGAAATAGCATCTTTTAAAGCTACTTTAAAGCCAACAATATTAGGAAAATCAATCGTTCCACTACGGATGTTATTTTGTTGTTCTCCTCCATAAATTAAAGGTTTTAAAACGATATTTTTCTTCTTAATTAAACATCCTACACCCTTTAATCCATGAATTTTATGACTTGATAAAGTCATTAAATCAAGAACTCTATAATCTTGCTTAACTTTACCAATTGATTGAGCTAAATCTGAATGAAAAATAATTTTTGGATAAGCTTTAATTGCTTCTTTTATCTCTTCAATATTTAAAATATTTCCAACTTCATTATTTACACCCATTATAGAGATAAAAATTGTATCTTTTGTGATCAAACTTTTTAAATAATCGATATTAATTTTCCCTTCTTCATCAACATCTAAATAAGTAACTTTAAATCCTTCTTTTTCAAGTTCTTTAAAAGGATTTAAAACTGATTCATGTTCAATTTTTGTTGTAATAATATGGTTGCCACGATTTTTATATTGTCGACATGTTCCAAAAATTGCTAAGTTATTTGATTCAGTTGCTCCACTAGTAAAAATTACATCGTATTGAGAAACATTTAATTTTAATAAATTTAAAATTTCAGTTTTTATACGACTAATTTCATTCTCATTTTTCATCCCTAAATAATGTAAAGAAGAAGGGTTAGCAAAACTATTAGAGGCACATGAAATAAATTCCTCTAAAACTTCTTTTGAAGGGATTGTTGTACTAGCGTTATCAAAATAAATCATTAATTAATCAATTCTTCCGGCTTTAATTTTAAGCTTTTCTAAAATAGTTAAAGTAAGTTCGTATGATCTTCTAAAATCACCAATATTATATTGTTTTTCTGCTTGAGTTAATAAATCATTAACATCAGAAAACTTCATTCTATCCTTATTTATAAGGAGGATATTTTCTCTTGCTTGGGCTTTAAGTTTAAGTAAATCATCAACTTGAGTATATAAAGTAAAGACAGTTTCATTTAAATTATCATGGCACTTTTTAACTTCATTTACATCAATTGGTGTATTCTTAAGTAAAGAGCTAATTTCATCGATTAAATCGAAACTTTGAGTAAATGAAGGTTCAAAATTTGCATAGATATCATCGTGTAATAAATCTCTAACTTTTGCTTCATATTCAGCAAGTTTCATGTAATTAGATTTAATGTCATTATAAGCATCTTCGCATTCTTTTTTTAAACTTGCTTGATAAGCTTTAAAGGCATTAAATTTTTCTTGAGTTTCTTGAGTTCCAATATCTAAATCAACAGTTCTTTGAATTAAAATTGAATATGGAGTTTTTTCATAAGAGTGAAGACATGTTTGAAGATGTCTTTTATCTTTGCTAACTTTATCTGAAAGAGTTCTAATTTCTTGAAGATCAGCATTATGCTTTTCATCAATTTGATAATATTTTGTAAATTTTGGAATATTAAGAGTAACTTTAACAATCTCTTTTTCTAAACCTAAGAATTTATTTGAAACTGTTTCAAATTTTTCATCAAATTCAATTTTTGACTTTTCTTCTTGATCTAAAGCTGCATTTAAATCATTAATTTTATTTGAAACTTCATCAAGTTTTTCTTTAACTCCAGCAATACTTAAATTTAAGATTTGTTTTGTTGAATTTTCAATTGCTTCATTCATTGAAGATAATTCACCATTTACATTTAAATATCCTAATGGAAATTCTTTTGCGACCATTGTTCGATATCTAACATCGAGATCTTTTAATTTTTGAGGTAAAACTTCATTAACATTAATAATTAAATTAGGAAGTGCAGTAATCATTAAATTCAAATCTTCTAAAATTGAAGAAATTTTTGGTAATAAGTCTTGAGCTTCTTCATAATTTGCATTTTCAACGAGCATTTCAAAATCTTCAAATCTTTTATCAATTACTGTGAAAACTTTTTGGAATGAATCGCTAACAAATTCAAGTTTAAATTCATTAGCATTATATTTTGATTTAACTTCTCTAAATCTATCTTTTAAAGTTAATGCATCTTGTCTACATTCTTCTTCAGGCTTCATTTTATTGATGAGATCATCATTAAGCTGATTGACCATCTCTTCATATTTTTGGAATTTAAGATAATTTTCTTTATAGTAAGCTCTAAAATCTTTAATTTTCTTTTCTTCTAAAAATCCTCTTAATTCATAAATGAATCTTTGAATTGTAACATCGTTAACATCTCTAATTTCTTTATATCTTTTAAAAAATTCTGCATGGACATCTCCATATAAAAGATTAGTTCTTGAAATAATATCTAATCTAGAAATATAAGATGTATCTTGACCTGTAAGTAAAGCATGAAGATATTCATATTTATCTTCAAGTTGCTTTAAAGCTTTCTTTGCTCTACTAATAGCAAAAACATATTTATTTAAAACAAAGAAAATAGCAATTAAAAGTAGGACACCTCCTACAATTCCACAAACTAATCCAATAACCATTCCTGTATCGACAAATGTTAATAAACTTTCCATACTCTATAGACCTCGTTAATCTTTTTAATATTTTATATTAAAAACTCTATTTGTTAAAGTTTATATAAAGATATTTTCACTAAAACTTTAAACATTATAATCTTCCATTTCTAAAAAATTTTTTAAGTGAAATATGCCTAATTTCACTTGTAGAAAAATCTTGCTCGTCAGTTGTAATAACAATTTTTTGTGATAAGTATCCAATTCCTTCTAAAGCACCAAATTCTCTTTTATAAGCTTTTTCATTAGCACTATAAGCAACTTGAATGAAATATTCTTTACCTTTTTTCGAAGCATAAAAATCAATTTCTTTTCCATTATTTTCATAAACTTTTAAAGAATATCCTCTAAATAAAAGTTCGTTAAATACGATGTTTTCAAGATTATGATCATAGTCAAATCTGTTATTCATTTTAAGTAAAGAATTAAAACATACATCAGCATTATAAACTTTATAAAAATAGGCTAATTCTTTTTTAACTTTATTTGAAAATTTAGGAATTTCATCAATAATATAAGCTTCTTTTAAATATTCGATATATTTTAAAACTGTATTTAATGAAATACCCTCACACTCTTTTATAACGTAATTATAAATATTTCTTGCCGAAATTATTCTTGAATTTGAAACTAAAATAAAATTAACAATCTTTTTAAAAGGAACTTCTTTTCTTATTTTATATCTTCTTATTAAATCGTTATAAATAATTGTTTCTTGTAAACCAGTTAAATATTCTTTTCGATTTGAAACATCGTCAAGTAGAAATCTAGCTGGGAATCCTCCCCAAATTAAATAATCATTAATTGATGGTTCATTATTTAATTCACTTAAATATTCTTTAATTTCTTTATAAACGAATAGTCTTATTCTAAAATCAACAAATCTTCACTCAATTTATTTAAAATCTCACTTGATAAAAGTTTCGAATTACTTCCAGTTATAAAAATTGAATTATTGTCTAATCTTAAATCCTTTATCGCAATAGGACGATTTTTAATTCTTGAATTTCATCTATAAAAATATAATATTTTCCATCTTCTTTTTTTAATGAATTGATAAAATTAATAAGTTCATATCCGTTAGGATTTTTTAATAAATTCGATGATTTTTCAAAAATTATATAAATAACATTTTTTGAATACTTAGAAATTTCATCCATAATCTCATTTAAAATAACCGACTTGCCACTTCTTCTAATTTCAATGATTACCTTTACTAAGTCTTTTTCATAAAAAGGTCTGATCTTTTTTAAATATTCTTCTCTAATAATCATATATAAGTTCCTTGTATATTATTTATAATGAACACTTTTACTAATAGATGAAAAATTGTTCAGTAGGATTAATAATCATAATTTCATTGACTAACACATATCTATTTGATATATTTTATGAGCACTTTAGTGCAAGCAGCATCTAATATACTTCTCGTCTGATGAACTATCGTTAGAATAAAGTAACTTAAGCTACAAAGTGAAATTAATTAATTCATCCGGAGAATGGGATTTAGACCTTGCTTTATGGTTAAGTAAAGAAAGGAGAAAACAAAATGAGATATACTGGACCAAAATGGAAAAGAGCTCGTAGACTTAATTACTCACTTCTTGGAACTGGTGAAGAATTAAAAAAGAGACAAACTGCACCTGGACAACACGGAGCAGATAAAAAGAAACAATCAGAATACGGAAAACAACTTTCCGAAAAGCAAAAATTAAGAGACACCTATGGTGTTAACGAAAGACAATTTAGAAGATTATACATTGTCGCAAGTAAGAAAAAAGGTGTTACAGGTACTGAATTCATAAGACTTCTTGAATCAAGACTTGATAACTTAGTATACCGTTTAGGATTTGCTACAACTCGTAGACAAGCAAGACAACTTGTCAACCACGGCCACATCCTTGTAAATGGTAAAAAGATTGATATTCCAAGTTATATTTGTAGCGTAAACGATGAAATTTCAGTCAAAGAAAACTCAAGATCAATCGCCTTCTTAAAAGCATCACTTGAAAATACTGGTGCAACAGTTGGTTATGTTGAACTTGATAAAGTAAACTTCTCTGGAAAATATACTAGACTTCCAGAAAGAAATGAACTTGCTCAAGATATCAACGAATCACTCATCGTTGAATACTACAACAGATTACTGTAATCTTAATAACTCGATTGTTCATTTATGCCCTTATGTGCTTTACATAAGGGCGTTTTTTTTATTTGATTTATGAGTAATATTTAGTAAAATTTACCCATGAATAAATTTACATTACCTAAAAAAACTACCCTTACTAACGTAGGAAATTCATTATTAAAATTTTTTGGAGTCACTCCTTTTCATGACACTTTTGAACCTTTAGATAAAATCTTAAAAAAATCTAAAAAGAAGAAAGTTTGTTTAGTCTTATTTGATGCTTTAGGGAAATATATTATTGAAAAACATAAAGATGTAATTCCTTATATTTATTCAAGAAAACATATCGAATTTGACTCAGTTTACCCTCCAACAACAGTTTGCGCTACTACCACTTTAACAACTGCAAAATATCCAATTGAAACTGGATATTTAGGTTGGAACCAATACTTTGAAAAATACGATGATTTTTGTGATACCTTTTCTATGAGATCAAAAATCTATCCTAATACTTTCCATCCAGAAGCTAGAGAAGAGATTTTTCCTATAACTTATATTTGGGAATTAATGAATAAAGAAGCTAATGAAGAAATTGCTACTTTTACTCAATCTTTTCAAACATTTGATCCTTTACTTAGCGAAGAAGAAAACTTAAAAAATCATTTTAAGAAAACTAATCAACTTCTTAAAAATCATAAATTCGTCTATTCTTATTGCACTGAACCAGATCATTCGATGCATGAACTAGGAACAAATGATCAAAAAATTAAAGATATTTTATCCATTTTGGATTTTGAATTAAAAAGATTAGTTAACATGAATTTAGATACTTTATTTGTTCTTGTTGCTGATCATGGAATGGTTGATATTGAACAATATTTTTATAATGATAATAAAGAATTTTTAACTACTTTAGAAAAGCCATATTTGACAATTGAGGGGAGATTTGCAACGTTTTTTGTAAAAAACAAAGAAAAATTCATTGAATTCTATAATAAAAATTTAAAGGATAATTTCATTATAAAAACAAAAGAAGAAATTATTAAAGAACATACCTTTGGTTATGGTACACCTAATAAATATTTTGAAACTTTCTTCGGAAATTACTTCCTACTAGCTAAAGGAAATCTCTCTATTAACGATGGCTTAGGACCAAGTAAAGATGATTTTAAAGGAAATCATGCTGGTATAACTAAAAAAGAGACAAAATTATACATGACAATCTTTAATGATAAGATTTAATTTGATATAATAATGCTCACTTGCAGCATTGGAGAAGTGGCTTAACTCATTGCCCTCTCAAGGCAACATTCACGGGTTCGAATCCCGTATGCTGTACCATCTGAAATGAAATTACCCCTTTACTAGACAATTAGTTTAGTAAAGGGGTTTTATATTATTGAAGTTATTAAATCAAAACCGCAAAACTCTTAAAAATTTGCTTTTTTGCGGTTTGGAGATAGAAATTAAAAAACTTCGATTGAACCGATATTATTTACTACTAATTTTAATAAAATTAACTTGTGGACATGATGTAGTATCTGATTATGGCGAGCACTTCTATCATGAAGGAAAGTGCAGATTATGTGGAGCATTTCAACCTGTAACTGAAGAAGATTTTGTATTTAACTTGATCGAAGATGGTACAGCATATGAAGTTGGTCAAAGTCGTTTTACTGGGGCTAACCTTAACATTCTATCCACACATAATGGCTTACCTGTTACTAGAATCGGTTATGGCGCTTTCTATGCTGGATATAGCTTATACAGTGTAGTTATCCCTGATAGTGTTACTAGTATTGGAGGTAATGCCTTCTACTCTTGTAAGAATTTAGCAAGCTTGACATTAGGAAATGGCGTCACCACTATTGAATATGGTGCTTTCTTTAATTGCTATCGATTAACAAGCATCACTATCCCAGCATCTTTAACAACGATTGGACAATATGGTTTCTTAGATTGTATTAGTCTTGTTGAAATTATAAATAATAGTGAGCTTCCTCTTGTCGAAGGTAGTGAAGACTATGGTTATCTTGCTAGATATGCATTACATACTTATGAAGAAGGTGGTCAATCTAGACTTTCTTACACTGATGATCGTTATACCTTCTATCACGATGATAACGTATCTTATTTACAGGGTTATTGGGCAAAAGATACAGATTTGGTTCTTCCTTCATCATTTGTGGCATATGAGGGCACGATAGTAAGCCAATATATTATTTATCAATCTTCCTTCTATTACCTTACCCATATCAGTAGAGTAAATATTCCTAGTAGTGGCACCTCTATTGAATATCGTGCGTTCTGGAATTGTATTTGGATCACGAATGTTATTATGTTTAATAGTGTAACATTTATTAATTATGGTGCTTTTGGTGGAACTGGTATTAAAAATGTTTATTATGGTGGAACACCATAAGAATGGAGTACAATCAAATTTGGTAATGATACCTATGAAATGACAGATGCTTCAATTTATTATTATAGTGAAACAGAACCTACCAAAACTGGTAATTATTGGCACTATGCAGAAGATGGTAGAAACCAATAATTTGGGGAAGTGAAGAATAAATTAAGACAGCAACAATATTTGTAAAAAAGCAAAAAACCATGCTAAATTCCATGGTTTTTTAAATTCTTGCTTTTAAAATTACATTTTAGAGATAACGTAATCGATTCTTTTATTAAGCTCTTCTTTTCCTAAAATCTTAAGAATTGAATATAAGTTTGGAGTTACTTTTCTCCCACTAACCGCTACTCTAATAAGTTCACAAGCATCGTTGATATTACCTAAATATTTTGATGGATCAGCTTTATATAATTTATTATCGCTACAGAAATTATACTTTGTAGCTAACTCTTTAACATCGTTAAACCATAAATTCTCTTCTTCTAATAATCGATATGCTTTTCCATATGTTTTAAGGAAACCTTTAATAATTTCTTTATCAATATTAGGATTAAATTCAATACCTTCATCGATAATTTTTGTAAAATTATCGTAATCAAAGAACTTAATTGCTGGATAGATATCACTAAACTTAGCATAATCCTTACGAGGATTTTTTCTTTCTCTTTCAATATTTAAAATCTCTTCATAACGGGAGTAATCTTTATTAATAAACTCTTCAAGCTCATGACAATACTTCTTACTCCATTCATATGATTTTTTAGCAATTTCTACTTTATTCATCTTTGATAAAATTTCTTTTCCATAGAAATTTAATTTATCAATATCAAATAAAGCACCATCTAAAGACATATTTTTAAGAGAAAATTTAAAATGATCTAAATCATAATCTTTAGTTCTAACGATAAAATCTTCATAATTTGAATTAGCAATTGTCATTAAATAAACAAGTAAAGAATGTGGCTCATAACCTTCTTTTAAGAAATAATCGACACTTGCTTCAGGATCTTTTCTTTTTGATAACTTTCTTTTTGTTCCATTATCAAGTTTCATAATAACTGGAAGATGAGCATACTTAGGAGCTTTAAAATTTAAAGCTTTAAATATTTCTAAATGAATTGGTAACGAAGAAAGCCATTCTTCTCCTCTAGTTACCATATTTGTTCTCATAAAATGATCATCGACAATATGAGCAAAATGATAGGTAGGAAGTCCATCACTTTTTAAAATAACAATATCTTGATCATTTTGAGTTAACTCTAAATCACCCTTAATTTCATCGTGACATTTAATTTTATTTAAATGATTTCCACTACTTTTAAATCTAATAACATATGGTTTTCCTTCTTTTATCCATTTATAAGCAGTATCAACATCTAAATCTCTATAAAGAGCATATTTTCCATAATATCCGGTAATTTCTTTATTTTTAGTTTGTTCCTCTCTTAATTTATTTAACTCTTCTTCACTAGCAAAACATGGATAAGCTAAACCTTTAATTAACATATCTTTAATAACAATTCGATAAATGTCTTTTCTTAAAGATTGTTTATATGGACCATAAATTCCTTCTTCATGATCACCAAAATATCCTTCCATTGGTGAAAGATTGAAATTTTGAAGTTGAGCAATAACGATATTTCCACTTCCTTCAATTTCTCTTTTACTATCGGTATCTTCTAAACGTAAATAAAATACACCTTCACTATCGGTTGCAACTTTTCTAGCAACCATTGAAGTAAATAAACTTCCTAAATGTAAAAATCCTGTTGGAGAAGGGGCAAATCTAGTTACTTTACTACCTTCTTTTAAGCTTCTAGGAGGATATAATCTTTCTAAATCATCAATACTTTGGTCTACATCGTTAAAAATCAAATTTGCTAAATCTAATCTATCCATGTTTTTTTAATTTCTCCTTTACAAACTAATTGAAATCAGTATATAATAATCAAGCGTTGCAGGTGTAGTTCAGTGGTAGAACACCACCTTGCCAAGGTGGCTATGCGGGTTCGATTCCCGTCACCTGCTCCAGATTTGAAGCAGTAACTTCCTCAAAGGGAAGTTTTTTTATTTCTATAAATCTAATTTTTATAATCATAATTAACTACTTAGAATCTTTATTTTCTTCGTTACTATCGATATTTTTTGGTTTTTCTTCTTCTACTTTTATATCGATATTTTCTTCTACTTTATTTTCGTTATCTTTAACTTCATTTAAAGTTTCTTCTTTAGTTTCTTTTTCCTCTACATTACTTACTTCTTCATTTTGACCAGTTTTAGCACTGAATCTTTCATGTAATTTTTCAATATTTCTCTCAGCAATTTTTAATCTATTTTTTTCTTCTTCAGACATCTCTACAGGATGGCTTTTAAGATAATCTAACTCTTTTTTAGCATTAGTAATTACAAATCCTAAGAAATATCCTTCCCGTTTTGGCCAGATGCAAATATAAAAATTATAGACAAGAGGTAAAAATGGAAGAATTAAAATAAGCGTAATTGAAAAAGCAGTTAAATTAATAATTGAAATACTTAAACCAGGAATTCTAGTAAAATATAAAGCAAAATAACTAATTGGAAAAACAACTAAATAAACAACTAAAGGAATTGATCCAACCCTATAATAATCTTTATTAAATTCTTTTTTATGTTGCTTTAAAACTGTTTTAAATAAACTTCTTTTAGCTCTATTAGGAAGTTCAAAAAATAAAGGAGCCATTAAATATCTGAAAGTATTTTTAGTCATATTATTAAGGAAATAAAGGAAGCTAAAATATGAACAAATAAAATAGATTATTAAGTTAGGAATCTCTAAAACATGAAGAACATATTGAGCATCTTTTTCACTTAACATAAAATTATTAGATTCCACCATTTCGTTAAAAATCCTTGCAAATTCCCCATCATTTTGAAAAATAATTGGAACTACAATTAGATTTAAACCAAACATTAAAGTAATATAAATTAAAAAAGTTGTAAGGATATTATTGAAATTATCAAGCTGACCTTTCGCAGGTCTACGAGTTCCTAAAATTGCGGTTTTAAAAAAACTTCTGAGTCTAACTTGATCTTTTTTATCACTTTGAAGAACTAAATTACAAGTAAAATATGAATAAATAAATGGTGATAAAATTCCAAATAAAATAGCAGCCATTAGTAAAAAGATTAACATTCCTAAAGATGAATCAAATAAATCTGAAGTACCTAAAATTGATGCTGCAAGAGCATATAAAACAATCACTATCAAGCTCATAAAAGAGGAGCAAAGTAAGGTATAAGATAGGTTGTCTTTAAGGTTTTTAAAAGATGTATCAAAAATTTTATTTTTCTTCATTTTTTCCTCGACCATAAAGTCTAGAGATATCTTCAACAGCATAGCGAAGTTGATTTTCGTTCATCTTTTTAACGTCTCTATTTTCGATGGTTTTAACTAATTTAAATAATTTAGAAATTGGGACGATAAAACTATTATCTCCGTTTAATTCAACATTGTTTTTAACTGCACAGTTATTGTTAATAATAACAATTGAAATAAAGAATGATTTATCAATTTGAGTGATTGCTGCAAGTTTTTCTAATCTTTGAAGATTAACTTTCATTGGATTAGACATTTCTTCTCTGGTTCCTTTTAAAGAATAAAATAACCAAGTGTTATCTTCTCTTTCTCCACTAATTGCACCTCTATAATATCTATCTTTAATGACATAAATATATTTATCACCAAATAAGACATGATCAATTTTACATAAGACTTGATTGTTATTTCTTAAAGTTAAATTGTTAATTAAGTAATAATCTTTTAAATCAGCAATTTTTCTAATCTCTTTATAATATTTGTTTTGGAAATTTTTAAAATCCATTCTTCTTTTAAAGATTGGAAATAATATTAAAAATAAAATTATTAAAATAACAAAAACTGAGGCACATATAATAATAGATAATATTGCCCATTCAGGAAGATCGATAAATGTAGTTAAAAAATTTATAAACATGTTTAAATATTATATCAAATTCCTTATTAATCAGCCATTGTTAAAGCAAGTTTAAACATATCGTTTAATTTTTCTTGTCTTTCTTCTTTTGTTAAATCTTTTTCATCTTTATTGACGAATGTATCACTAACTGTGAGGATACATAAGGCCTTTTTATGAAGTTTCATAGCATTTAAAAATAAGCCATAACTTTCCATTTCAACACCTAAAACTCCTAAAGCAGCAAACTTTTTATAATAATTTGGATCATTATCATAAAATACATCGCTACTAAAAATAGGTCCAACATGAACATTTAATCCTAATTTTTGAGAATTGTTATAAGCTTTAAAAAGTAAGCCAAAATCGCTACAAGGAGCAATAACTCCACCTTTAAGATCAAATTGATAAGCATAATTTGATGATGAACATGCTGAAGTTGCTAAAATTATATCACCAACGTGACATTCTTTTTGATAACCACCACAAGTTCCAATTCTAATAATATTTTCTACTCCATAGAAGCTATAAAGTTCATGAGAATAAATACCGATAGAAGGAATACCCATTCCACTAGCCATAACAGAAATTTCTTTTCCTTCTTTTGTTTTTCCAGTGTAACCTAAAATTCCTCTAACTGAAGTAACTTCTTCATAATCTACTAAGAAATTTTCAGCGATATATTTAGCTCTTAAAGGATCACCTGGCATAAGAACGGTTTTTGCAAATCTTGCGTTATCATTAATGTGTGTTGACATAACTACCTCCTACTTAATTTATATAAATGCAATCTTCATAATCAGATATAAATGCATCTAATACATTACTTATTTTATCACTATCGACTTCAAAACTTAATTTATATAAGTCATTAAATTGATAAAATTTTAAATTTTTAGGTAAAGTTAATTTCTCTTCATCAACTCTCACTTTAAAATAGAGTCTAATTTCAGGAAGAGGAAGAGAATTAACTTTCTGATTGATATCTTCATTTTTTATAGAAATAACACTAATTAACTTAATATCTTCATCTTTAATATCTGAATTTAATTTTCTTTTTATTAAATTTTTTACTCCATAAATTGGAGTAGAAAATAAATCTAAATATGAAGATATAAATTTTGTCTCATCTTCAATTAAGATACTGTTTTCCTTATTAAAACATAAAGTTTCTATTTTTACTAAGGGGGTTGGATAAACATCTCTAGAGAAAAAATTAGTTCTTTCAATTCTTAAATTTAAAAACTCATTTAATGCCTCTAAAGCTGTTTCTTCAATTTTTTTTAAATATTCATTATTATTTTCAGGAATTAATTTTGCTAACTTTACTAAAGATAAAATATTAATTAAGTAATCGTAATAATCTTGAATTCTTTTTAAATTACTTTCTGACTTTTTAGAATCCATTAACTGAATGTCCTCCAGTTGAATCATCAGCACTTAATACATCAGATTCAGACATGATATTAGTGAAAGCTTTATAAAATCTATCAGGAGCGTAAGTTTCAAGTTCTCCATTATATGCAATTGAAATTCTTCCAGTTTCTTCACTAACTACAACTGTAACTGCATCACAAATTTCACTAATTCCAATTGCGGCTCTATGACGTGATCCATATTTACCAGTTAATGGTTTTGTTGTTGGAGTGTAATAAACACTAGCTGCTGTAATGATATTATCTTTTATAACAACTGCTCCATCATGAAGTCTAGTTCCTGGATAAAAGATTGTAATTAAAAGTTCAAAAGTTACAGGAGCATTTAGAATACTTCCATTTTTAATAATTGCTTTTAAGTTATCTTTCTTTTCAAAAGTCATGATTGCACCAATCTTTCTTTTTGATAGATACATAACTGTTTCATTAACTGTTTTATATAATTCTTCTTTATTATAAATCTTATCAATTTCACCTAAGTTTTTATTAAGTAAAACTTTATCATTTCTTTTTTGAGTTGTTTTATTTGCAAATATAAATCTAAATTCTGCAAGGTTAACGAAAATAGAAATGATAACTAAAATAATAATTGCTGCTAAAATTACAATTGAAAAAATTAAAAATTGGAATGTATAAAAGATAATAAAGGCTCCACTTAATACTCCTAAAGTAATATTAATTGGCAATCTTTTAATAAATAAATCAATGAAAACATTAACTGCCGTTAATGCTAAAAATACAAAAATAAATTCACAAATTACTGGTGCTGTAGGATAATCAAAAATCGATAACAAACTAACAAAACTATTCACTTTAAATTCCCTCGTATCGGTTTCATTATTATACAAAAAATATGTAGAAATTAATACTAAAATTTCAACTATTTTTGGGATTTATCATAAAATGATAATTTTAATAATTCTTCCTACTTAAATATCAATCAAATCACTAACTACAACTCTTGAATTTATACTTACCTTAAAGCTAGATAGAAATATAAATTTAATGTCCATAAATTTAATTATTCAAAATAAGCTAGTGATAAATAAAATAAAACAAATTCATAAAAATTAATTTTTTCCTCCTTTACTAACAAGATGCTAGCAAAAAGAAAAATTTACCAAAAAACTTTTTATTTTTTTGACACTATCAAAAAAATATCTAACTTTAGCAATGTTTTTTCGATGAGTACCAAGAAATTCAAATTTTTATAAATTTCAATTTTCTTTTTAAAACCACTAAAAATTACTATCGATATCAATAAAAACGTGAAATATTTTCTTAATTATCACTTGATACTTTAAAAAGTAGTCATTTTCTTTTTTAAAAATAATCACATTATTATGAATGATTTCATTAGGCATTTTTAAATAATTAATTTCAAGATATTGATTATTTATCGTTTTAAAAAGAACAGTATTATACTCATCATAACGAGGATCATCATCTTCATATCCATTTTCATCTTCATAAATTGTTTCTTAAGTAGCATACACTTTTTTATCATCAAATATAAACACAAATTCCCCTTCGTTGTGTTTATGCATGTATGTTAAAAAAATGTCATAACCACATTCTATTTCTTTTTGATATCTAACCATTCTTTTCCTTCTTATTTTGGCCTAGCAGGGACGAAGTGATACCCTGTCTTTGAATAATGTACTATAACTTTATTGGTTTCAACATTCTCATTTGTCTTTAAATCTATGTAAATACCAACAACTTTATCGAAATTAAACCTACCTTTGCTTTTATTAATCATTTCTACTTTATCAAGATTATCTAAATAATATTTTTGTAAATAATCTAACGATGCAGTAATTTTACTCTTCCCTTTTTCATATTCACTTTTACCTTCTATATGTTTATTTTGTTTATGCATATTCATTTTATGGTGAATAAGTTTTTAGTTAAGACATTTTTAATAATAGTAAGAAAATTAAACAATTTGGTCTGTGGGTTAACATTTGTGCCTATGCTAGGATGCTGATTTTTAAACTTACCCATTAAATTTACCTCTTTTTTAGAATTATTTCTTTCTAAAAGAATATTATTAGGAATCAACACTTTTGCACCTCTTAACTCTAATTTAGTTATTTGATCATTTAAAATTTTAGATTTAGTTTACACATTATAAATAATAGCTATTGTCGGATGAATTCTTTTTATAGTTTCGTCAACTATCTCAGCAAATAACTTTTTTTAAATGGTGTTTTTCAAGCATCCTTTTAAACTGATCGCAACAACTAAGTCTCTATCAATACCATCAAAACAAGCATCCTTAGTCTTTTCATCGACAAATGTTATGTTTGGAATTACTATCTTATCCCAAACATTAATTAAAAAAAATAGATACTACTCTTGCTTTAAATATAAGGTAAAGATTTTCAACAAAAGAAATATCTTCACACAAGGAGTTATCAGGAGCTATTTTCAAAAATCTTATAATAAAAAGTCAATGCATTTTTATTCTTTGAGAAATATGGTATTTTATTTATCACTTTATGGAACGAAAGGATTACTATGCAGTTTTTGATATCAAAGCATACTATGCTAGCTTTGAATGTGTTGAAAGAGGACTCGATCCTTTTACTACACCATTAGTTGTAACAGATACAACAAGGAAAGAATCGACCATTGTTTTAAGTGTCTCTCCATATTTAAAAGATTTAGGAGTACCTTCTAGATGTAGAAGAAGAGATCTTCCTAAAAATATACCTAATATGATCTATGCTCTCCCACAAATGGAAAAATATGTCAAAATGTCTGCTAAAGTCGTCTCAATTTTTTTAGATTTTGTGGGAATTGAT
Organism: uncultured bacterium; assembly: GCA_949293255.1. GTDB lineage: Bacteria > Bacillota_I > Bacilli_A > RFN20 > CAG-826 > Onthovivens. The sequence continues at coordinate 1,070 of CASFCL010000005.1, read as the reverse complement.
GATATTCATGTCTATTCAATTGATGAATCTTTTATCTATTTAACTCCATATCTAAAGTTATATAAATGTAGCCCAGTAGAGTTATGTAGAAAAATAAAAAAGAAAGTTTATGAAGAAACAGGTTTAACTTTAACATGCGGCATTGGTAATTCGATGTTTATGGCTAAAGTTGCTGATGATAAAGAAGCTAAGAAAAATAAAGATAATGACTATATTGCTATATGGGAAAAAGAAGATATTGCTACTAAGTTATGGCCTATTAAACCTTTAAGTGAGTTATGGGGAATAGCAAGTGGCTACCAAAAAAGATTAAATAATTTAGGAATATATTCTGTTTATGATTTAGCTCACTATGATAAAGATATCTTAATAAAGCTATTTGGTGTTATGGGAGAAGAGTTATATAACAACGCTAATGGAATTGATAATACCAATATTAGAGAAAAATATGATCCAGTAAATAAAAACTTATCTTTAGGTCAAGTATTAATGAGAGATTACTCTATTGAAGAAATACCTTTAATTATTAAAGAGATGGTTGATGATCTTTCTCAAAGATTAAGAAAATATCATCTATATACTTCTACTATTCATCTTTCTATTAGATATTCTTTTTCAGCTACTACTGAAGGTGGATTCTCAAGACAATGCCAACTAATGGAACCAACTGATTTAAATGATGAAATATATGAAGGATTAATGTATCTATTTAAAAAATATATTAAAAATAAACCTGTTAGACAAATAGGTATCTCTTTTGGAAATCTAACTGATATTAAATCAAAACAACTATCTTTATTTGATGATGAAGATAAAAAAGAAAAAGATCATAACACCTTATTAGCTTTAGATGAAATCCATCAAAAATTTGGTGATAACTCCGTTACTAGAACTAGTGCTTTATCTAAATCTTCTACTGCTAAACTTAGACATGGACAAATTGGTGGGCATAGGAAATAAACATAAAATAATTAGTCATCAATAGAATTTGTGGGTAAAAGTTATTCATAAGCAGGTTTAATATCATAATACAAATTAGAACACGATATATAAATTAGGTCTTTTAAGTT
>CASFCL010000004.1 GCA_949293255.1 uncultured bacterium | reverse complement strand
CTTAAAAGACCTAATTTATATATCGTGTTCTAATTTGTATTATGATATTAAACCTGCTTATGAATAACTTTTACCCACAAATTCTATTGATGACTAAAATTTTTTGGTAAATTTTTCCTTTTGCTGGCATCTTGTATAGTGAAAGGAGGTAAAAAATTTACAAATGTGAATTATGTGGAAATGAAGATCCACTCTATTTAGGTTCTTTAAATGGAAAGGTTTATTGTCGAAAATGTATCTCTTTTATAGGTGAAAGAGCAAAGCCTTATAGCAATTTTAATCAAGAAAACAGTAGGTTATTTTTAAAATATGAATTAAGCGAGGGGCAAAAAGAAGTATCAAAACAGATACTAAATAATTTTATTAATCACAATAACACCTTAGTACACGCTGTATGTGGAGCAGGGAAGACGGAGTTAGTTTTTGGTGTTATTGAATATGCATTGAAACACAAATTACAAGTTGGTTTTGCTATTCCTAGAAGAGACGTTGTTATTGAATTAGCTGCTAGATTTAGAAATACATTTAAGAACAACAAAGTTATTTGTATTTATGGTGGAAATACAAAAGAATTAGAAGGGGATATTATTTGTTTAACCACACATCAACTTTATCGATTTAAAGACTATTTTGATTTATTAATTTTAGATGAAATAGATGCTTTTCCTTATCACGGGAATGATGTTTTAAGAGCTTTATTTAAAAGAAGCGTAAAAGGAAACTATGTTTTAATGTCGGCTACTCCAGATGAAAAGATCTTGAAAGAATTTAATAAAGATAATAATAAGATTGTTACTTTATTTTATAGGCATCATTTAAAAGATATACCTATCCCACAAATTAAAATTAGAATATCAATTTTTAAGTACTTTTATTTAATTAAAAAATTAAGAGAATATGCAAAAAAAGAGAAGCCATGTCTTGTATTTGTTCCAACAATTGAAATAAGCGAAAATCTCTATAATTTGATTAAAATCTTTGCAAAACATGGATACTTTGTAAATTCTCATTCAAAAAATCGAGAAGAAATTATATGGAAATTTAGAAAAAGGGAATATAAATTTTTAATCACAACAGCCGTATTAGAAAGAGGGGTCACAGTAAAAGATTTACAAGTAATAATTTTTAATTCAGAAAATAAAATTTATAACGATAGTTCTTTAATTCAAATTTCAGGAAGAGTCGGTCGAGTCAAAGGAGCTGAAGGTGGGGAAATTATTTACTTATGTGAAAAGAAAACTAAATATATGGAAAAAGCTATTGAACATATTAAAAATGCAAACGAATCATTGCATAGTTTGCTTCAAGCCCATCAAAAGCAATAATTTACACTTAGTTTTTAATAACCAGCCAAAAGTATGTTCAAGATGTTTAAAAAGTTTTGATCCACAATTTATTAAATATCACATTGACGACGTTAAGGCTTTAGCAATTTATCCTTATAACGAAAAAATCAAAGAGGAACTTTTTCTATTTAAAGGGTGCAAAGATTATGTTTTAAAAGATGCTTTTTTGGATCCATTTAAATTTGAAATAAAAGTTAAATTTAAAGGATTCTACATCGTCCCAATTCCATCTTATGGAGAGCATGATTTAAAAAGAGGATTCAATCATGTTGAAGAAATTTTTAAAACATTAAATTTAAAAATGTTAAAAGTTTTAGAAAAAACATCCGATGTTAAACAAGCAAACAAATCATCCAAAGAAAGATTAGAAATTGGAAAATCTTTGAAATTTATAGGGAAAGAAACAAACATTAGAGATAGAAAAATTTTAATCGTTGATGATGTTTGTACGACTGGATCGAGTTTAAAGGCAATTGTAAAAATTATTAAAAATTATCATCCAAAAGAAATTAAGATTTTAACTGTCGCAAAAAGAATTTTAAGTAAAGAAGAAGAAAAATATGTTACTGACGAAACGATTATTAATGATTGACCTGCCAATTTTGATTTATTGAATACCATTATATATAATGGTATAATTACAAGCGCATTTTTTAGAAAGAGTTAGGTATTTTATGAGTAATGTAATTGAAAAGATATTTAGAATTGATCAAAGAATTTTAAAGAAATATGACAAACAAGCAAGAAAAGTTGAACATTATGCTAAATCAATGGCAGCTTTAACTGATGATGAACTTAGAGGAAAAACCAAAGAGTTTAAAGACAGATTAAAGAAAGGCGAAACTTTAGATGATATTAAATTTGAAGCTTATGCCGTTGTTAGAGAAACTGCAAAAAGAGTTTTAGGAATGTATCCATTCCATGTTCAAATTATTGGTGCTTTAGTTTTACACGATGGCGACATCGCTGAAATGAAAACCGGTGAAGGTAAAACTCTTACTGAAACCATGCCTGTTTATTTAAACGCTCTTGAAGGAAAAGGTGTTCATGTTGTTACAGTTAACGAATACTTAGCACAAAGAGACGCTAATGAAATGGGTCAAGTTTTCAGATTTTTAGGCTTAACAGTTGGTGTTAACTTACATAGTTTAAACACAGAAGAAAAGAAAAAAGCCCATCTTTGCGATATTACTTACACAATTAACTCTGAACTTGGTTTCGATTATTTAAGAGACAATATGGCTCCAACTGTTTCAAGACGTGTTTTAAGAGGACTTAATTTTGTTATTGTTGATGAAGCCGATAGTGTTTTAATCGATGAATCAAGAACCCCACTTATTATTTCTGGTGGTGCAAAAGCTAGTGCATCTCAATATACAGTTGCAGATAAATTCGTAAAAATGCTTACTCCATCAAGACAAGTTGATGAAGATTATAAGAGAAGACATCCTGATTACGTTCCAAACGGCGATTTTGAAATCGATGTTAAAACTAAATCATGTAATTTAACTGATAAAGGTGTTGATAAAGCTGAAAGAATGTTTGGAATTGCAAATCTTTATGCTCCTCAATATCAAGATTTAGTTCATAGAATCCATCAAGCTTTAAAAGCAAATTATATTATGACAAGAGATGTTGAATATCTTGTTGATCAAAATAAAGAAATTCAACTTATCGATCAATTCACAGGCCGTGTCCTTAAAGGAAGAGAATATAGTGATGGACTTCAACAAGCTATTCAAGCTAAAGAAAACGTAAAAATTAAAGAAGAAACCGTTACATTAGCTACAATTACATATCAAAACTTCTTTAGATTATTTAAGAAATTATCGGGTATGACTGGTACTGCAAAAACAGAAGAAGAAGAATTCCAAAAGATTTACAACATGAAAGTTGTTTCTATTCCTACTAACAAACCAGTTATTAGAAAAGATGCTACAGACTATGTTTTTGCTACAAAGAAAGCAAAAATTAAAGCTTTAGTAGAAGAAGTTAAAGAAAGAAATGAAAAAGGACAACCAATTCTTATTGGTACTCCATCGGTTGAAGCTAGTGAAGAAGTTGCAAAATACCTCACAGAAGCTGGATTAAAATTCGAAATGTTAAACGCAAAGAATCACGCACGCGAAGCTGAAATTATCTCACACGCAGGCGAAGAAAGACAAATTACTCTTGCTACTAACATGGCAGGTAGAGGTACTGATATTAAATTAACTGAAAAAACAAGAGCCCTTGGCGGTTTATGCGTTTTTGGTTTAGAAAGACACGAATCAAGACGTATCGATAACCAATTAAGAGGACGTAGTGGAAGACAAGGTGATCCTGGATTCTCTCGTTTCTACGTTTCCCTTGAAGATGACTTAATGATTAGATTCTCTAACGATTCATTACGTAAAATGTTTAAAAATTATGGTGATGATGCAATCGAATCTAGAATGTTAACATCAGCAATTACTGGTGCTCAAAAGAGAATTGAAGGACAAAACTTCGATATCAGAAAGAACTTACTTGATTACGATGATGTTTTAAGTAAACAAAGACACATCATGTATGCAAAACGTGATCAAATCTTATTTGCAGACGATATCAACGAATTATTAAACGATACATTTAATGATTGTGGTGTTGCTTTAGCAAAAAGAGCTGTTCCAGCCGATTCACAAGATAAAACCATCAACGGTGAAATGCTTGTTAGAAACCTTGTTCCAAGATTCGTACCAGAAGGATATATTAAAGCTTCAACTTACGATGGAGCAGCGCCTGAAGAAGCAGGAGAAGATATTGCTGATGCATTAAAAGCACTTTATTTAAATAAAAAGATAAATTGGGACGACGAAACTGTTGATAGATTAGAAAGACAAATCACATTACGTTGTATTGATAGAAACTGGACTCAACAAATAGATAACATGAATAGATTTAGAGAATCAGTTTCATTAAGAGGCTATGCTCAAACTAACCCACTTCAAGATTATGTTAACGAAGGTTGGGCAATGTTTAGAGAAATGCTTGAAGTTATTGCTCTCGAAGTTGTTCTTAACTTATTAAATGTTAAGGTCGAACCAAAGAAAGAAGAAAAAACTTCATTCACAATTAACGCCGCTCCTCAACAAGCAATTGATGTAAAACCAGCTGAAAATAACAACGAAAGCGAAAAATTAAAAGTTGTTGAACCTTCAGCACAAGTTGAACAACCAAATTTAAATATTTCTAATATTGATAAAGATAAAGAAGCTGCACCTGAATATAAACACGAAGATATTCACACAAACTAATTAGGAGAAAAAATGATAGATATTTACTTATTAAAGGAAGGATTAAATGAGGCTGTAAAAACAATAAATCAGCTCGGTGATTCTCTTTGACATACCAAAATTAACATCTATCATCGAAGAAATTGATCAAGAATCATTATTAGAAAATTTTTGGGATAATCCAAAATCAGCAAATAAAAAAATTGAAAAAAAGAACAGTTTAGCAAGGAAAATAGATACATTTAATCATTTAAACAATTCTTTAAATGACTTAAATAATCTCTTTTCAACGACTGAAGTAAGCGATGAAGACATGCTGAGCATGATCCATGACGAGTTTAATAAAATACAAATAGAACTTAATAATTTTAAAAAAGAAATCTTATTTTCATCAGATTACGATAATCTTGATTGCATTTTAGAAATTCATCCGGGAGCAGGAGGAACCGAAGCTTGTGATTGGGCTGAAATGCTTTTAAGAATGTATAAAATGTTTGCTGAAAAAGAAAAATTTAAATTTTCTATTTTAGATTATTTACCAGGAGAAGAAGCTGGACTAAAATCTGTAACCCTTTTAGTTTCTGGTCATAACGCATACGGAATGCTTAAGTCAGAAAAAGGGGTTCATAGATTAGTTAGAATTTCTCCTTTTGATGCTAACGCAAGAAGACACACTTCATTTGCTAGCGTTAACGTTTTTCCTCAATTCGATGATAGTGTCTCAATTGATATCAATCCAGTAGATTTAGAAGTTGACACCTATAGATCTGGTGGAGCAGGTGGTCAAAACGTTAATAAGGTTGAAACCGCAGTTAGAATTACACATAAACCAACAGGTATTGTTGTTGCTTGCCAAATTGAAAGAAGTCAGTTAAAAAATAAAGAAACCGCTATGAATATGTTAAAATCTAAGTTATATCAACTTGAAGTTCAAAAGCAGAATGAAAAAATTAGTGGCATCATTGGAGAACAAAAAAATATCGAACGGGGCTCTCAAATTAGGTCTTATGTATTTTGTCCTTACACTCTAGTAAAGGATAACAGAACAAATTACCAAGATACTCAAGTACAAAATGTTATGGATGGGTATCTCGAAGGATTTATTTATAGTTATTTAGAAATGGAGGCTAAGAAGAATGCAAAAAATATTTAATAAAATCAAAGAAAACAAAAAAAGAATTTTGCACTTACTTTATCAATTCGTTCTTGTTTTAATTGGAACATTTGTTCTTGCTGTTGCAAATGCTTTCTTTTTAGTACCTTTTTCAATTGTTAGTGGTGGAATAAGTGGTATAGGAATTATTCTTGCTGATGCTGGATTTTTAACAGTTGATATTTGGCAATACATATTATGTTGGGGCCTTTTCTTCCTTGGATCACTAATTTTAGGATTTAAATTTACTTTCAATACATTAGTTTCAACTATTTTCTATCCTATATTTCTTTCAATTTTAGTTAGAACTCCAATTGGATTAAATTTTGTTGACCTTCTTTATGGAGTAGAAGGAGCAACACAACTTGTAAATGGCGTTTTAACTATTCAAGCACCTTTAGCAGATGCTGGAAGAATGCTAATTATTGCTTTATTTGGCGGAGCATTGGTTGGTGTAGGATGTGGAATCACATTTATCGGAGGTGGATCAACTGGTGGAATTGATATTATCTCCTTTGTTTTAAATAAATACACTGGATTCTCTATTGCTGCTTCAACATTCATTATTGATGCGGCAGTAGTTGTTGTTGGTTTAATTTTGGATATTGTTTTACCAGGTGATTTTAATATGGTAGTTGTTAATTTCTTAGCTGGTATTGTTGGTATTATTGGTGCTTTTGCTTGCTCGATGGCAGTTGATTATGTTTATTCAGCATCAAATAGATCATATGTTTGCGATGTAGTTACATCTAAACCTGATGAGCTTACTGAATTTGTTAATAAAGATTTAGATAGATCAACAACAATCTTTAAAGTTATTGGTGGTTATACAAAAGAAGAGAAAACCCTTGTTAGAATTGTTTTTGCTAGAAGAGAATATGTGAAAGTTAAAGATGGTTTAGCTAAGATTGATCCTGATGCATTTATTACTTATACACAATCTCAATTTGTTAATGGAGAAGGCTTTAAAAGAAATGTTTCATCAAAAGATAATTCGATTTCTGAAATCTCAAATTTAATAAAAAAACTTAAGAATAGAAAGGAAAATGATGGAAAGTAAGCCTTTTGAGATACATAGTAAGTTTAAACCTACAGGTGATCAACCTGAAGCAATTAAAGAACTTGTTGAAGGAGTAAAAGAAGGTAAAACCTGGCAAGTTTTACTTGGCGCAACTGGTACTGGAAAAACATTTACTATGGCAAATGTTATCCAACAAGTTCAAAAACCAACACTCGTTTTAGTACATAACAAAACATTGGCTGGACAATTATTTTCTGAATTTAAAGAATTATTTCCAAATAATAGAGTCGAATACTTTATTTCCAACTTCGATTTCTATCAACCTGAAGCATATATTCCAAAATCCGATACTTACATTGATAAAACTGCTTTAATGAATGAAGAAATCGAAATGATGAGAGTTAGTGCAATTAACTCGATCGTTTCTAGAAGAGACACAATTATTGTTGCTTCAGTTGCTTCAATTTATGGATTAACTGATCCAGAAGAATATAAAAAATTAATTTTTGATATTAGAGTTAATGAAGAAATTGATAGAAAAGAACTTTTTTCTAAATTAATTGATGCCCAATATAAAAGAAACGACGTTGAACTAGATAATGGTAGATTTAGAGTTCATGGCGACTTAATTGATATCATGCCTCCTGATAGTGACAATTGGTATATTAGAATTGATACTTTTGGCGATGATGTTGAAGGTATATATAAAGTAGATTATGTAACTGGCGAAATAATTGCTAAATTTAGAGAATATTCAATGTTCCCAGCTTATGATCACGCTTCAACTAGAGATACAATCAATAGAGCCTGTGCTTCTATTCTTGAAGAGTTAGAAGAAAGAATTAAATATTACAATGATTTAAATAAGCCTCTTGAGGCTGAAAGAATTGAGATGAGAACTAGACAAGATGTCGAAAATCTACAAGAATTTGGAATTTGTCCAGGCATTGAAAATTATTCAAGACATATTGATGGAAGAAAACCTGGCCAAAAATGTTTTTGCTTGATGGACTATTTTCCAGATGATTATTTGTTAATTGTTGATGAATCACATGCAACACTTCCTCAAATTAGAGGAATGTTTAATGGCGATAGAAGTAGAAAGTTAACTTTAGTTGAATATGGATTTAGATTACCTAGTGCTTTAGATAATAGACCTCTTAACTTTGAAGAATTTGGAGATGAAATTGGACAAGTCATTTGTACAAGTGCTACCCCAGGAGATTATGAACTTGAAAAAACTGGTGGAAAAACTGTTCAACAAATTATTAGACCAACCGGTCTTTTAGATCCTGAAATTATCGTTAGGCCATCTTTAGGTCAAATCGACGACATTATTTATGAAATAAAAGAAGCAATTAAAAGAAATGAAAGAGTTATGATTGTGACTTTAACCATAAAAATGGCTGAAGATTTAACTTCTTATTTAAAAGATTTAAATATTAAAACAGTTTATCTTCATAGTGAATGTAAAACTCTTGAAAGAAGTGAAATAGTTTATCAACTTAGAAAAGGTAAATATGATGTCTTGGTAGGTATTAACCTTTTAAGAGAAGGTTTAGATATACCTGAAGTTAGTGTAATTGCTATTTTAGATGCAGATAAAGAAGGTTTCTTAAGAAGTACAAGAAGTTTAATCCAAGTCGTTGGAAGAGCTGCAAGAAATTCAAACGGAAAAGCAATTATGTATGCAGATACAATTACGCAATCCATGAAAGAATGTATTGAAGAAACAAAAAGAAGAAGAGAAATTCAAAATGCATATAACATAGAATACGGAATTATTCCTCAAACAATTATCAAACCAATCGCTCCTCCACTTTCAATTAAAGAAGAAGAAGTTGAAACATTTACAAGTGCAAAAATGACTAAATCAGAAATTGAAAAGAAGATTAAAGAACTTGAAAAAGAAATGCATAAAGCTGCAAAAGAATTTGATTTTGAAAGAGCAATTACTCTTAGAGATGCAATCTTTGAATTAAAGGATTATAAGCAATAACCCTGCAAAACCCCTATATTTTTAATTTTCTTTGTGTTCAATTAAAGCTGTTTCAGTTGTTTCTGAAGTTTCAGTTTTTGGTTTTCTCTTATAAGTTCTTTTCTTAGTAGTGGCGGTTGTATCGATTACAACATTTTTAGATACTTCGTTCTTATTATGTGAAATTTTATATTCGTATTCATACTCTTCTTTTAATTTATTTTTAGGAGCAACTAAAGTGAAAATGAATAATGAAATTCCTAAAAGCATTAAGATAATTCCGATTAAAACATTAATCCGTTGATTAACACTTTCCATAAATACAAATACAAGAATTGCCCCAGTAATGAGTAAAAGATCTAAGATTGTATAGCAAATAGCTTTAATTAAATTATTTTTATTAACTTGAATAGAGAGATAATAAACAATTGTTTGAATAAGAAAAATACATGAATAAACAATTAATAAAATTCCAAAGAAAAGTGGAATAAATTGAGTAATAATTTCAGGATTTATAATGATTAAGACTCCCAAGGCAACCATGAAAGAGCCTGAAATTGTATCAACACTTGCAATACCCTTAGAGAATAAGTAGGCAAAAGTTATTGTTAATAAGCCAAAAATCAATGCAACTGTTGCGACACAATAGCTTATAGCTTCTTGGAAAGTTTGGTTACCTGAAAAAATACAAACTATAAGTCCAACGATAAAAATTATGATACCTTCACATATTTTTATAGCTCTATAAATATTACTTACCTTTTTTTGCTCATTCATAAAAAAACACCTCTACAATATTTAACCACAAGATATCTCTTTTTACACTTAAAAGTGTAAAAATGTCAATTTTTAATAAATCTTTAATTTAATCTATTGGTTAAAAAAATTATAATTATGTAGGAGAAAATTTATGAATATTGAAAAAATTAGAAGTTATGCAAAATTAATTGCAAAAGTAGGTACAAATCCTTTAAAAGGGCAAGATGTTATGCTTACATGCGATATTGAAGTAAGCGATTTTGCTCATCTTGTAGTAGAAGAATTTTATAAACTTGGTGTTAGAAAAGTTTTTGTAGATTATATTGATAATCGTTTAGCAAAGTTAAATTGTCTTTATCAAGATGAAGAAGCATATTCGGTTTTAGAAAGCTTTGAAATTGAAAAACAAGCTTACATTGCTAGAACTATTCCATGTAGAGTTTACCTTGAAAGTTATGAAGGAAACGCAATGGAAGGAATTGATATAGGAAAATATTCTCGTGCATCAAGCAAGAAAAGATCAATGATTTTAAAATATAGAGATATTTATGATAATAAATGCCAATGGTGTATTGCAGGAGTTCCAACAAGAACTTGGGCAAAAGAAGTTTTCCCAAATTTAAGCGATGAAGAAGCTTATGAAGCATTATGGGAAGCAATTTTAAAAACAAGTCGTGCACTTGAAGGTGATCCAATTGAAAATTGGAGAAAACATGATGAAAACATCAGAGAAAAAGCAAAGTTATTAAATGATTTAAATTTAAGAAAATTAATTTATCATTCAAAAAACGGCACAGATTTTTGGCTATTACTTAATGAAAAATGTAAATGGCTTGCTGGAGGAGAAGAAACTTCAGAAAGCAAAGTTTATTTCCAACCAAATATCCCAACCGAAGAAGTTTTCACAACTCCAATTGCTGGAAAATGTGAAGGAGTAGTTGTTGCCACTAAACCTTTAATTCTTAATGGACAAGTCGTAGAAAACTTTAAAATTTGGTTTAAAAACGGAAAAGTTGAAAAAGTTGAAGCTGAAAAAGGTTTAAATGCACTTGAAGAACTTATTAAAATGGATGAAGGTAGTGCAATGCTTGGTGAATGTGCTCTTGTTCCATATTCAAGTCCAATTAATCAAACAAATTTAATTTTTAAATCAACTTTATTTGATGAAAATGCTTGTTGTCATTTAGCTTTAGGAAGAGGATTTGAAAATCTTCTTGAAGGTTATGAAAAAATGACTAAAGAAGAAATCATTGAAGCAGGTATTAATTATTCTTTAAATCATGTCGATTTTATGATTGGTAGCGAAGATTTATCTATCATTGGAATTGATAAAAGTGGAAAAGAAATTGAGATTTTTAAAGACGGGGAATGGGCCATATAAAATGAATTCATACGAGAAAACATATACAATTACGACAAACATGAACGATAAAAATGATCGTTTAAAGCCAAGTTCAATTCTTGATATTTGCCAAATTATTGCCGGTGAACATGCTGAAACTTTTAATGCAGGTTTCCTTGATTTTGTAAATAAAGGTTATTATTGGGTTATTGTTCGTAACTATGTTGAGTGCGTAAAAGATATTAAAGACATGAGAGAAGTAAAAGTAGTTACTTATCCTGAAAAACCTCGTTTTGTTGAAATGCCTAGAGATACTGAAATTTATTATAAAGATGAATTAGTTTATAAAATTAGAACAATTTGGATGATTTTTGATTTTAGAAACAATTCAGTTGCTGATCCAAGTATCGTAACTGACATTGATACAAGTCACGAACCTTTATTTAATACTAGATTTAGAAGATTAGCACCAATTGAAAAAGAAAAACTTACTTTAGAAAGAAAACAAGAAGTTACTTTTTCTTATTTAGATCATAATGGTCACATGAATAACACCAGATATTTAGATTTATATCTTGATGTATTTAAAGATAATCAAAATAAACCATTTAGAAATTTACAAGTTGAATATTCTAAACAATGCTATGAAGGAGAAATGTTAGAACTTTATAGCTATAAAGAAGAAGACGGAAATTATTTATTTGGATATTGTAATGATGAATTAAGATTTTATATGAAAGTTACATATTAAATAGGAGTTATAAATATGATTATTAATGCAGAAGTAAAAAAAGCAATTGAAGAAGGAAAACCTGTAATCGCTCTTGAATCAACAATTATTTCTCATGGAATGCCATATCCAAGAAACGTTGAATGTGCTTTAGCAGTCGAAAAAATAATAAGAGACAATGGTGCAATTCCAGCAACAATTGGTATTATTGATGGTGAACCAATTGTTGGAATGACACCTCAAGAAATTGAAGAATTTGGAAAAAAACAGGGAATTAGCAAGGTTTCTAGAAGAGATTTACCAATTGTTGTAGCTAAAAAGATGTGGGGAGCAACCACTGTAAGTGCAACTATGATTTTAGCTGAACGTGCTGGAATTGAGTTTTTTGTAACTGGTGGAATTGGTGGAGCACAAAAGGGAGCCCAAAGCACTTTTGATATTTCTGCTGATTTAGATGAATTAGGAAAAACTAATGTTACAGTTATTTGTGCAGGACCAAAAGCTATTTTAGATTTAGGTCTTACAATGGAAATTTTAGAAACAAAAGGTGTCCCTGTAATTGCTTATAATAGTGATTGCTTACCAGCTTTTTATACTAGAACTTCACCATATAGAGTCGATTATAATGCAAAAACTCCTCTCGACATCGCTTTAATCAATAAAGCAAAAAGAGAATATAAACTTGATGGAGGAATTTTAGTTTGTAATCCAGTTCCAAAAGAATTTGCAATGGATGAAAAAGTTATTTCTGATGTAATTAATCAAGCTCAAAAAGAAATGGAAGAAAAAGGAATCAAAGGAAAAGATGAAACTCCATTCCTTTTAAGTAGAATTGTTGAGCTTACAAAAGGCGATTCCTTGAATACAAATATTCAATTAATATTAAATAATGCAAAATTAGGTGCAAAAATAGCAGTCGAATATTCTAAAATAAAATAAAGAGGATGAATTTATGGAAGACATTATTTTAATTGGTGGTTCAAATATTGATTATATTGCCACAAGCGACAAAAAACTTGCAAAAGGAGTTTCTAATATTGGACAACTTTCTGTATCTTATGGAGGGGTAATTAGAAACACAGTCGAAAATCTTGCTCGACTTGGTAATAAATGTACTTTATTAACTGCAATTGGTAATGATAATAACGGAGCAAAAATGAGAGAAAATCTCATATCATTAGGAATTACTGTTTATACTCCTGTTACTAATTATCCATCTTCCACATATGTAGCAATTAATGATTCTAATCACGATTTATATGTTGGAATTTGTGATAATCGTATTTTAAATGATTTAAATATTAAATTTATTAAAAGCTATGATAAATTAATCAAAGAACACGAATATATAATTATTGATTCTAATTTAGATGAAGAAACAATTGATTATATTTTTGAAACCTATAAAGACAAAAAGATTATTTGCGAAGCAATTTCTCCTGAAAAAGTTAAAAAATATCGCAAACATTTAAGTGAAATTTACTTATTAAAATGCAATATGTTTGAAGCTCAATCATTAATTGACATTCAATTAGTTGAAAAAGCATTAGTCAAAAGTCTTTTAGCAAGAGGAATTAAAAACGTTGTTGTCTCTAACAAGAGTAACGATATCTATTTTGGTTCAAATCTTAGAGATATTGGAATTGTTAAAGTTGAAGAAATTAAAGAATTTAAAAATACAACTGGTTGTGGTGATGCATTATTCTCAGGTGTAATCGATCACGTTTTACAAGGGAAATCATTAAAAAAAGCCATCGAGTTTGGTAACATGATGGCTTCAATGACCTTAATGAGTGATAGTGCGGTTTCTCCAGAAATTTCAAAACTTGCCTATAAACACGAATAAATTATCTAGAACTATCAACTCTAACTAAACCATGAGCTTCTAAATAAGCTTCAAGGTTTTTAGTGTCGTTTCCATAGAAAATTATGTGATGATTTCCTAAAGGTTTCTTTAAGAAATATGAAACTGATGAGTCATCATCCATTTTAATTCTAACTTGTGTTCTACATAAGTTTCCAAATTTTAAATTTTCTACAATTTTTCCGTGGAGCATAACGTATTTATCAAGAGTTGATGCAATTCTTACGATAGAAATATTCTTTTCTTCTAATTCACCTTTAATTGCGACACCAATTCCGCTTTCAAAATGAGTAGTTAATTTATAACTTGTACACATTGAGAGTGGAAGAGTGCAATGAGCAAGGATAATTTCATTTTTCTCAACATCAATTTGAGATGGATTTGCTTGGAATGTTGGTTCATCATTCATCTTTTTAACTAAATACATTGAAATAAGTGCAGGAACATCACCTTCACATGTTCCAATAATTCCATCTTTATTAAAAATAGCAAGAGCTAAACAAGCAGTACTTTTAATTGATGATAAAAGATCAAAACATCTAATTGCGAATCCTTTTAAATCATATTTTTCGACGATAATTTTGATTCCAAGATAGATTTTTAATGCTTTTACTAACTCATCTTCATCAAAAAGATGTTTATATTCTTCGATTAATTCTTTAGATACTTCGACTTTATGATAGTTTTCTTCTAATTCTAAAACTGGGACATCAACTAATTCAATATCAAGTTGGTCACTTAATTTGTTTCTATCAACATTACATGAAATAAGCCAGTCTGATGGTGCACCAATTAAACCTAATTTAACTTTACTCATTATTTTTTCTCCTCAATTAATTCTTTAATTCTATTACCAACGTATTCGTTACTTCCGTGGATAACTTCACCTTTTAAATTATTTAAATTTAAGTAGGTTAAGATTTCTAAACTAGCAGCTAACGAATTAGAAAAACCATAAGTTAAAAGGTAATATGGTTCATGTAAATTTTCTATATTTTTTAAGAAAATCCCTTCAGAACCCCCTGTTCTTACTAAAATTAATGATAAATCGCAGTCTTCATAAAACTCTTTAGCATCTTGAATAATTTCAAATTCACAACCCGAAATTTTCTTAATATCTGATAAAAATTCCTCGGTTTCTGATTTTACGGCTTCATAGTTATGAAGAGAGCTTGTTAATGGAAAAATTTTGACTTTCATACTTGTCTCCTTACAATAAATATTTTAAATAATTGCTCTAGAAATATATAATTAATTTATGATTAATAAAACAAATCTCAAAAAATACCTTCGAGCAATAAAAAAATGGAATCAAAAAGTTATGACCTGTGAAGATTTGGTCGAGGTCACTGGAACGAAGATGGAAAAAATTAAAGACGACTTATCTTTATTTTATCCTCTTATTAATTTTGATCCTGATTTTAACATCAAAGATATTGAGCAAAATTTAGCAGAAAAATTAGAAATTTTAGAAAAACAAAATCCAGTTAAAACAAACGAAAGAATTTTAAAAAGAAACGAAGCTGATAGATATAAAGGAATAATTGATTATATCTATCAAAACATGACTTTTGCTGGTGGACTTTTAAATACTGGATACATTATTTCAAAACGAGACGTCAAAATATTAAAAAAATTAGTTAAAAGCGAATACGATAAACTTTATAAAAAGCGTAAAAAATAATTATAATTTTCTAAAAATAGGCCATTTAATCATTGAATATTGATAGTAAGAATAATAAAATTATTCTTGTTATTAAAGGAGATATTTTTAAATGGCTGAAGTCAAAAAGACAATGTTAAGTGTTGATGGTAATACAGCTGCTGCCTTAATGAGTTATAACTTTACTGAAGTTGCTGCAATTTTCCCAATTACTCCATCATCACCAATGGCAAATTATGTCGATATTTATTCTGTTCAAGGAAAGAAAAATTTCTTTGGAAATCCTGTAAAAGTATGTGAAATGCAATCAGAAGGAGGCGCCTCAGGTGCAGTACATGGAGCATTACAAGGTGGAGCATTTGCTACAACTTATACCGCATCACAAGGTTTACTTCTTATGATTCCAAATGTATACAAATGGTGTGGTGAATTACTTCCTGCTGTTATGCATGTTAGTGCGAGAAGCTTAGCAACAAGATCATTATCAATTTTTGGAGACCACCAAGACGTATACGCAATCAGACAATCCGGAATCGCAATGATTTGTAGTGATTCTGTTCAAGAAGTTGCTGATCTTGCTTCAATGGCACACTTAGTTGCAATTGATGCTGAATATCCAGTCTGCCATTTCTTCGATGGTTTTAGAACTTCACACGAAATTCAAAACGTTGAATTCTTAGCAGATGAAGAATGGAAGAAATTAGTACCATGGGATAAGGTAGAAAAATTTAGAGCAAGAGCTTTAAATCCACATGGTCACGCAGTTACCCGTGGTGGAGCTGAAAATGATGATATTTATTTCCAAGGTAGAGAAGCTCAAAACGCTCATTTCGATAACGTTCTTCCTATCGCTGAAAAATATTTCAAGAAAGTTTCAAAATTAACCGGAAGAGAATATGCTCCATTTGTCTATTATGGTGCAAAAGATGCTACTAAAGTTATTATTGCTATGGGTAGCGTTAATGAAACTGCTTATGAAGTCGTCACTGATTTAATGGCTAAAGGTGAAAAAGTTGGTATGATTAGAGTCCACCTTTACAGACCATTCTCGGCAAGACATTTAGTTAGAGCTCTTCCAAGAACAGTTAAAGAAATCGCTGTTTTAGATAGAACCAAAGAATTAGGTAGCGTTGGTGAAGCATTATATGAAGATGTTTGCTCCGCACTCGATTTAATGGGTAAAACGAGAATTAGAGTTATCGGTGGAAGATATGGTCTTTCAAGTAAAGATACTCAACCAAAACACATCAAAGCTGTCTTTGATTGGATGTTAAGTGGTAATGAACATCACAATTTCGTAGTCGGGATCGTTGATGATGTTACACATTTATCAATTCCAGTAGATGATCATTATGAAATTCACCACAATTGTACCGCTTGCTTATTCTATGGTTTAGGTTCAGATGGTACCGTTGGTGCAAATAAATCATCAGTTAAGATTATTGGTGATGCAACTCACCAATATGCACAAGCATATTTTGCTTATGACTCAAGAAAATCAGGTGGTGTTACAAGATCCCACTTAAGATTTGGTAAAGAACCAATTCACTCAACATATTATGTTGAACACGCAGATTTCATCTCATGTTCTCTTGATACATATGTATTTAAGTTTGATATGTTAAAGAACCTTAAAGAAGGTGGAACATTCTTACTTAATACTGATATGAGTGATGAACAATTAGAAAAATCATTACCAAACAGAGTTAAATATCAATTAGCAACAAAGAATGCAAAATTCTATGTCATCGATGCTAACAAGATTGCTCTTGAAATTGGTATGGGTAGACACACCAATACAATTCTTCAATCTGCATTCTTCTATTTAAACCCACAAATTATGCCTTATGATGAAGCAAATAAGTGGATGAAGAAATTAGCAGAAAAAACCTATGCTAAAAAAGGTGAAGAAGTTGTTAAATTAAACTTTGTCGCTATCGATAAAGGTACAGAAGGTTTAAGAGAAGTTAAAGTTAATCCAGAATGGGCAAATCTTCCTCCAGTAAGAGAAAGAGTTACTCTTGGAGACGACTACTTCGATAATTATGTCGATCATATCAATACTCTTGATGGAAACGATCTTCCAACTTCAACATTTACTCAATATGAACTTCTCGATGGAACAATGAGAGAAGATATTACATATAAAGAACAAAGAAGTATTGCTGACAGAGTTCCAGTATGGCACAAAGAAAACTGTATCCAATGTAATCAATGTGCATTTGTCTGTCCACACGCAACAATTAGACCATTCTTACTTACAGATGAAGAAGTTGCTAACGGACCAGAAGGTTTAGCAGACAATGTCAAACCAGCAATGGGACCAACAGTCGCAGGAATGAAATATGTAATTCAAATTTCACCAAAGAACTGTGTCGGATGCGGACTTTGTGTTAAAGAATGTATGGCTAACAAGACTGCTGAAAAAACTGGAAGCGGTAAGAAAGCACTTGAACTTGTTGAAGCTAAATCACAATTTGACAATGAAAAATATGCTGAATATTTATATAAACATGTCGAATATAAAACAGACAAATTCCCACTTACAACTGTAAAAGGTGTTGGATTCTTAATGCCTTACATGGAAATCAGTGGTGCATGTGCTGGTTGTGGAGAAACTCCATACTATAAATTATTATCACAATTATTTGGTAGAGATATGATGGTTGCTAACGCAACTGGATGCTCATCCATCTATTGTGGTTCAACTCCATTAACTCCATTTGTTAATGATAAACAAAAGAACGGACCTGCATGGGCTAACTCATTATTTGAAGATAATGCTGAATACGGTTATGGTATGAGACTTGCAACAGATTATAAACTTGCTGCAATTTCAACTATCTTAACAAGAGCTCTTGGTGCAAGAAGTGTCGAAAAAGAACTTAAAGAAGTTATTATTAACTACCTTGCAAACATCAAAAATAAAGATGAAGCAAGAAAGATTATTCCTGAACTTGTTAGACTTGTCGAAGCAAGCAAGAATAAAGATGTCAAAGAAGTTCTTAACTATAAAGAAGATTTACTTGATAAATCAGTATGGATCATCGGTGGTGATGGTTGGGCATACGATATCGGATACGGCGGACTTGATCACGTTATCGCAAGTGAAGATGACGTCAATGTCTTATGTTTAGATACCGAAGTCTATTCAAATACTGGTGGACAATCATCTAAATCATCACAAACTGGTAGTATCGCCCAATTTACTGCTAGTGGAAAACGTCAAGCTAAGAAGAACCTTGCTTTAATGGCTATGACTTATGGTAATGTCTATGTTGCTCAAATTGCTTTAGGTGCAAACCCAGTTGCAGCAATCAAAGCATTAAAAGAAGCTGAAAGCTACAATGGACCATCCTTAATTATTTGTTACGCACCATGTGTTAACCAAGGTATTAAAGGTGGACTTGTTAACTCAATTCAAACAGAAAAAGATGCTGTTGAATGTGGTTACTTCACAACATTCAGATATGATCCAAGATTAGTCGCTGAAGGTAAACCAGGTCTTCAACTTGATTGTAAAGAACCAGACTTCACAAAACTTAGAAGCTTCATTATGAGAGAAACCAGATATTCTCAACTTCCAAAAGTCAATCCTGAACACTATGAAGAATTATTCGAAAAGAATGAAAGATGTGCTAAGGAAAGATGGGAAAGAATTAAGAAATTTGGCTTATAATCTTTCAAATTAACATCTAAAAATTATTGAGAGACCCTTTGGGTCTCTCTTTTTTAATGCAAAAAACATAGGAAAAATCATATATTTTTTATAAAATTGTTGATGTAAACAATTCTTTACATCAAAAGTTAAGCAAAATTTTTAAATTGTTATTAACTTTTATCTTTTAATTAATGCTCAAGATGATTTAATTGAAAGCAAAGGAGCAACAAATTATGAAAAAAGAAATTTTGGGATTAAGAATTTCTGCATTAAGAAAATTTTATAGTTATTCTCAAGAAGAATTAGCAAGCAAAATTGGAGTTACTAGACAAGCTTTGATTAAATGGGAACAAGGCGAATCATGGCCATCAGTTGAATTTATTAAAAAGATTGCGGATATTTTTAAAATTACTATGGACGATTTAATGAACGAAGAAGTTCTTATTGAATCTTTATTTAAAGAGAAAAATACTGAAGAAGGAAAACCATTTGTAAAAATTAATAAATCAGGTATTCATGTAAAAGGTGAAGAAGGAGAAGAAGTTCATATTGGTCTTGATGGAATGCAAGTAGTAGATAATGATGAAGCTGATCAAGTAATATTTAAAAGAAATAATGATAAAGTAGATAAAATTGCTGATTTAGTGACAATTATATCAATGATTTTATGTTTAGTAACTTATTTAACTTTAGGTTTTGTATTAACTGAAAGCGGTTTTGGTTGGTCTGTTTTTTGGCCAATATTCTTCTTTGCTTTAGTTCCAGGAAGCTTAGTAAAGGCTATCGGAAAGAAAGATGCAGGAAAATTTAATATAATTTTTACCGTTTTAGGAACATATTTATTCGTTGGAATGTTAGGAAATCACTTAGAAACATTTAATGGATGGGGCATTCCAGCAGTGATGTTTGTTGCCATACCTTTATATTATTCACTTGTTGGAGCTATTAAAAATCTCTTAAGAGTTTCTAAAGATGAAAAATATATTAAAGAAAATATTATCGATAACGAATAAACATGAATTTAGATTTTAGATTCTAATAAATAACATTAATTAAGGGCAAAAATTAGCCCTTTTTATTTTTCTTTTAAAAAAATTAAAAAATTTTAGCAAACCCCTTGACAGAGTGCTAAAACCTAGTAAAATATAGTTAGCACTTGAAGAGTGAGAGTGCTAAAAAGTATTTAGGAGGTATTATTTATGAGTAATATTATTAGAAGAAATTATGATCCATTTTTCGGAGACTTATTCGATTTTCCATTCTTCACAGAAAGCACAAGTTCAAGAGAACTTATGAAAACTGATATTGAAGAATTAGAAAATGCATATGAATTAAGAATTGAAGTACCTTCTGTTAAAAAAGAAGATATTAAAGTTTCTTTAGAAAATGGTTACTTAACTGTTTCAGTAGAAAAGAAAAATAATGAAGTTAATAAAGATAATCACGGTAAAGTGATTCATAAAGAAAGATACTTTGGAGAATTTAAACGTAGTTACTATGTAGGCGATGAATTTAAATTCGAAGATGTATCAGCTACTCTTCAAGATGGTGTCTTAACCTTAAACCTTAAGAAGCCAATCCCTGAAGAAAAGAAAGAAAACGAAAGAAAATATATCCAAATTAACTAGAACCAATTTGTCTCTCCTTCCTAGAATTGCTCCTAAAAAGGAGCTTTTCTTTTTGGAAAATCTTGTTTTTTGATAAAAAACTCTACAAAAACAAGATTTTTTCATTTTTATTAAATATTACTTTACAGATTTTAGAAAATGATATATTCTAGTAATCAATACTAGATATGAGCGTTCACGAGATTGAGTTACCAAATTACAGATTAAGACATGAATTATGGAATTCTATAAGTCATGGGTTGGGTGGGCTATTTGGAATAGTTGCCTTAATTTTAATGCTTCTTAAAATTTGTGGTGTTTATCCAAATCAAGAAGTAGTTATTGATGCTGACTTTGTTTATAAAATTGTAGCTGCATGTATTTATTCTTTTGGAATAATTTCATGTATGACAATTTCTTGTTTATATCACGCTCTTGCTAAAAATAATGGTAAAAGAGTTTTTAGAGTAATTGATCATGACTTTGTATTTGTTCTTGTTGGATGTACTTATTCAATGTATTGTCTAACTTGTATTAGAGAAGAAAGTGCATGGGGTGGGGTTTTACCATATTCAGGATTGATAATTTTCACTCTTGTTTGGAGCTTAATTGCTTTTGGAATCACAATGAACTCAGTAAATATTAAAAAATTTGGTGTTTTATCCATGATAATTTATGTTTTTGCTGGTTGGTCAATCTTATTAGTTTGTGATGGAATCTTTAATACGATCTCATTAAATGGATTTTTATTACTACTTTTTGGTGGCGTAAGCTTTACAATAGGTGCAATTTTATATGGTTTAGGTAAAAAACATAGTGTTTGGTGGCATACAGTCTTCCATTTCTTTGTTTTAGCAGGGGCAATTCTCCAATTCTTGTCAGTTTATCTTTACGTTTTATAAAATTTAATAACAATGCTTTCAAGTTATATTACTTTAAGTAATATAATTTTTTTTATATAATTTTACACATGTTAAACGAAATTGTTGTAAGAGAAGCAAAAGAAAACAACCTTAAGAACGTTAGTGTTACTATTCCTAAAAACAAATTAATCGTTTTTACAGGATTAAGTGGAAGCGGAAAATCTACATTAGCTTTCGATACTATCTTTGCAGAAGGTCAAAGAAGATATGTAGAATCCTTATCAAGTTATGCAAGAATGTTTTTAGGAAATTTCGAAAAACCTGATGTTGAAAGTATTGAAGGACTTTCTCCTGCAATTTCAATTGATCAAAAATCAGTTTCACATAACCCAAGATCAACAGTAGGAACCGTAACTGAAATTTATGATTATTTAAGATTATTATTTTCAAGAGTTGGTGTTCCTTATTGTCCAAATCACGGCGAACCAATCGTCGCTTTTTCAATTCAAAAAATTACAAATATCATTATGCAAAATCCTTTGAACACTAGAGTTCAAATTCTTGCACCAATTATTAGAAACGAAAAAGGAACACATAAAGATACATTAGAAAAAATTAAGAAAAATGGTTTTGTCCGTTTAAGAATTGATGGAGAAAACTATTTAATCGATGAAATTCCTGCTCTTGAAAAGACAAAAAGACACAATATTGATATCGTTATCGATAGAATTTCAATAAAAGAAGAAAGTAGAGCTAGAGTCTATCAAGCTTGCGAACTTGCTAGTGAATGGGCAAATGGTTATGTTTTAGTTTTAATTAATGATAACGAAACCTTATATTCAGAACATAATGCTTGTCCAATTTGCGGATTCACAGTTCCAAAATTAGAACCAAGATTATTTTCTTTTAACTCACCTTTAGGATGTTGTCCATCTTGTAATGGTTTAGGTATTAAACAAGAAGTTGATATTGATTTACTTGTTCCTGATAAAAATTTATCAATTGATGATGGAGCAATTCTTTATTATAAAAATACTGTTAATACGACCAATTTAGATTGGCAAAATTTTAAAGCTTTACTTGATCATTATAAAATTAGAACCGATATTCCTTTTTCTTGCTTAACTGATGATCAAATTGACATCATCATGAATGGTTCAAGAGAGCCAATTTCTTATACAGTTGTATCAGTTAGTGGAAATGTAAATAAGAAAAATGGATTTTGTGAAGGTGTTAAACAAAAAATTGAAAGATTATATACTGAAACCACAAGTGAATTTAATAGAGAATACTATTCAAAATTTTTAAGAGATAAAGAATGTCAAACTTGTCAGGGAGCTAGACTTAATGAACAAGTTTTAGCAGTAAAAGTTAATGGCTTAAACATTTATGAAATGTGTCTTTTGCCTTTATCAAAATTATTAGCATTTATAAAAGATTTATCAAATCATTTAACTGATTATCAAAATCAAGTCGCAAGCCAAATTATTCATGAAATTATTAATAGAGTTCAATTTTTAGTCGATGTTGGTCTTGAATATTTAACTTTAGCAAGACTTTCGATGACTTTATCAGGCGGAGAATCTCAAAGAATCAGATTAGCTACACAAATTGGATCAAAATTAAGTGGAATTTTATATGTTTTAGATGAACCATCAATCGGTTTACATCAAAGAGATAGTGAAAAATTAATCAATTCATTAAAAGAAATGAGAGATTTAGGAAACACTTTAATTGTTGTTGAACACGACGAAGACATGATTAGAAGTGCTGATTTTATTGTCGATGTTGGACCTGGTGCTGGTGAGCATGGTGGTGAAATTGTTGCTAGTGGAACTTTAGAAGATATAGAAAAAGAACCTCGATCAATTACTGGTCAATATTTAAAAGGTGAAAAATTTATTCCAGTACCTTTAATGAGAAGAAAAGGTAATGGAAAATTTGTCGAAATTAGCGGATGTACATTAAATAACTTAAAAAATGTCGATTTTAAGGTACCTTTAGGCTGCTTTGTCTGTGTTACCGGAGTTTCTGGAAGTGGAAAATCTTCATTGGTTAATGAAACTTTATATAATGCAATTCATAAAGAACTTGATAAAGTAAATTGTGAAGTTGGACCTTATAAAAAATTAAAAGGTTTAGAAAATGTTGATAAGGTTATTAATATTTCTCAAGAACCAATTGGAAGAACTCCTAGAAGTAATCCCGCAACATATGTTAAGGCTTTTGATGATATTAGAGATATTTTTGCTAATACAATAGAAGCAAAAGCTCATGGTTATAATAAAGGAAGATTTTCTTTTAATATGCCTGGAGGAAGATGTGAACATTGTTATGGAGCAGGTGTAACAAGAATTCCAATGAACTTTTTACCTGATGTTTATGTTAAATGTGATGAATGTGATGGTAAAAGATATAACGAAGAAACCTTAATGTGTACTTATAAAGGTAAAAATATTTATGATGTTTTAGAAATGACAATTGAAGAAGGTTATAACTTTTTTAAAAACAATGTCGCACTTTCTAGGAAATTAAAAACCCTTTGTGATGTTGGTTTAGGATATGTAAAAGTTGGCCAACCAGCCACAACTTTATCTGGTGGTGAAGCTCAAAGAGTTAAACTTGCATATCATCTTCAAAAAAGACCAACCGGGAAAACATTATATATTTTAGATGAACCTACAACTGGTTTACATGTTGATGATGTTTCAAGATTATTAAATGTTTTAGAAACAATTGTTAATAATGGTGATACAGTATTAGTAATCGAGCATAACTTAGAAGTTATTAAAGTTGCCGATTACATTATAGATTTAGGACCAAATGGTGGAGATGGAGGAGGAGAAATTGTTGCAACCGGTACTCCAGAAGAGGTTGCAAACAATCCAAATTCCTACACTGGTTACTATTTAAAAAGAGCTTTAAAAGGAAATAATTAAGGAGGCAAAGTTATGAACCCTGGATTAATATTAGCGATATTTGGATGGATCTTTATTCTTGGTGGAGCAGTCTCTTATGTTTATTTTTTACGCCAAGTAATCAAAAAACAAGAAACCATTGAATTAAAAGAGTTAATTAAAAATGGAATTATCATTTTAGGAAGCTCTATTGGAGTGGTCTTAGGATTAACTTTTTTAGCGGCAGGTTATCTTAATGATAATGCAACAATTGAATATTTAGCTGAGAATAGCATAGTTTTTGAACCAATTAGTGGGGTTATGACATATATAGGTATCATAGTTTTTGGTTTATTTTTAATGTCATTATTAACTTCCATTATGTATGTTTTATACATAAATAAAGGTTTATTAGATAAATATAGAAAATATGTAAAATGGACAATGTGGGGATTAATTCCTTTAACTATTTTATTTTTCTTACTATTTGAAGAAGGTATTGCACCTTATCTTCAATATCCTTTAGCAAATCAAATTTTAATTTCATCAAATGGAATTGAACTTGTTCATAGTAATGGTAGAGCAAGTGGAGCAGATGAGGGTTGGTCCTTCTCAATTGCTTTTTATGCAATATTTATTTTATTTGGTGCTTGCTTAGTTTTATATATTTGCGACTATCAAATTTGGAAAAAATATGGAGACCATGGATTAATCACATCATGTTTCTTTATTGCTTTCCCAGCAGGAATTATTGGAGCAAGAGCTTGGTATGTAATTGGTGATTGGTATCGATTTGCTGATGATCCAATTAGAGCACTTTATATCTGGGATGGTGGACTTGCGATCATGGGCGGAGCAATTTTTGGTATTATTGCTGGTGTTAGTTTCATGATTGTTGAAAAATTTATCAATGAAAGATATAAAAAATTAGATTATTTCTTAATTGCAGATTTTATTGTTCCAACAATTTTAGTTGCTCAAGCAATTGGAAGAACTGGAAACTTCTTCAATAACGAAGTTCATGGAAACGCAGTCGATATTGCTGCTTGGGAATGGCTTCCAACTTTTATAAAAACAAATATGCAATTTTCTTCAACTGCCAGAAGTTTAGTCGGAACTGGACAAATTTATGTTCCTCTTTTCCTTGTTGAAGCAATTGTTAATTTAAGCGGATACTTCATTATTGAATATGGAATTCGCCATATGTTTGGATTAAACAAACTTCTTAAGCACGATTATCATGCTAACGGCAGTTTAGCTGGATGGTATATTGCATGGTATGGAGCAACAAGAGCCATCTTGGAACCTATGAGATATAGTTCATATAACATGGGCGATGATGGAAATTGGTCAATTGTTAGTGCATATTACATGATTGGTATTGGTTTATTTGTTGTTTTAGTATTTATTGTATTAAAAGTTTTAAAAGAAAAAGGCATCTTAAAACTTCAATGGGATACCTATAATGCAAAAATTGCTGAATTAGAAAACAAAAAAGAGGAAGAAGAGACACCAACAAATGATTAAAGTTTTAATTTTTGACATGGATGGGACAATAATTGATAGTGATGATATTATTATCAATTCGTGGAAAGAGTTAATTTCTCTTTATAAACCAAAAGATTTTAAAGTTTCTGTTGATAGATTAAGAACTTATTCAGGACCTCCTGTAGATTATTCAATTAAAGATTTATTTCCAGAAATGGATAGAGATTTTATATTGAATGAATATCGAACAAGAACAAAAAAGTATTATAAAGATTTAAAACTTTTTGATGATTGCAAAGAAGTTTTAACTAAACTTTATAATGATGGATATAAATTAGCGATTGTTACCTCAAAAAACTTCGAAATGACAAAAAAGAGCTTAGAAAGATTTGAAATTTTTAATCTTTTTGAATTTATCGTAACTTGTGATAGCGTAAAATCTACTAAACCTGATCCAGAAGGAATGAATTTGGTTTTAAGTCATTTTAATATTAAACCAGAAGAAGCAATAAGTGTTGGTGATAGTGATTATGATTACTACGCAGCAAAAAATGCAAATATTCCTTCAATTTTAATGTCAATGTGCATAAGACTTCATGAAAATGATGTAAATCCTTTAAAATATTGTAAAAGTTATTTAGAACTTTATAAGGAGATTAAAGATTATGATAAATAAAGACGTCTTAATTATTGGAGCTGGTCCTGCAGGAATGAGTGCAGCTTTATATTTAGCTAGAAGTAAATATTCTTTTGAAATTGTAGAAAAAAATATGATTGGTGGAAAATTAAATATCACCACAAGAATTGATAATTATCCTGGTGTTCCTAGCACGGATGGATTCACTTTAGCTGATACAATGAAAAAGCAATTAGAAAGCTTTAATATTAAAGTTAAAATTGATGAAGTAATTGATATTTCAAAAGAAAAAGATGGGTTTTACAAGGTTTTTACAAAAAATGAGCAATATTTAGTCAAAGCAATAATTGTTGCAACGGGTACTGAAACTAAAAAAATCGGAATCTCAAACGAAGATATATTAGTAGGGAAAGGAATTTCTTATTGCGCAGTTTGCGATGCATTTTTCTTTAGAGGCAAAAACGTTTTAGTTTTTGCAAATGAAAGAAAAGGATATTTAGAATCTTTATATTTATCACAAGTTGTTGGAAAAGTTTATTTAGTTTCAGATAAAGATCAAGATGATTTAGAAAACAATTTATCTAAATTAAAATCATTGGAAAATGTTGAATTTATTTCCCCTTATAAAATTACAAAATTTAATGGAGAAGATTATTTAACATCTGTAGAAATTGAAAATATTGAAACAAAAGAAAGAAAAACCATCGATGTAGACGGATGTTTCCCTCTTATTGGTGAAGTTCCACCTACATATTTTTTAAACAAGTTATCTTTAGTTAAAAATAGAGATCGAATTGTTGTTGATGAAAAATGTTTAAGTAAAGGTGATAATCCAGGAATTTTTGCAGCAGGAGATATTATCGATAAAAACTTAAATCAAGTTGTTACAGCTTGTAATGATGGAGCAATTGCTGCAACAAGTACTATTAAATATCTGAATTCTTTGAAGTAGATTTCTTCTTTTTATAGTCAATAATATATTGTTTTTCTGCTTGTTTGTGATTTTTTGCCAAAATAATAAGATAAAGGAAAAACAGATACCAAAAAAATCACAAACATGATGATGATTTCAATCGACCAAGGTTTAACTTGTTCAGTAACTGGCCATGGGTATGGATTCAAATTAGTTAGTATGTGTAGCATCTGGTAATCCATCCTTATGAGTTTTAATAAATAAATATGAAGATATGACAATTATTGTTAATTGAACAGCAAAATTTATAACTAATAACGCAATTGCAACTTCATCGACTTCAAGAGCGACAGAATTAGTAGTATCGATTAATGACATATTAATAATTCCAGTTACTATAGCTTCGATATATAAACCAATATTTAAAGCGGTTAAAATGATAATCCAAATCAAATATCTTCTAGATTTTGAATAAATTAAGACGATTTAAGAAACAACATTAAAGAAAATAAGTAAGAAACTGTTAAATGAATAGTTATAGTTTCTATTGAAACAACATAAAATAAAGAAATCGACACTGGTTATTTTATCTAAAATATGTTCAAAACCACTTTCGGGCATGTAATTTTGATAATTTCTTATAAAAGGAACGAATAAAAATGAAATTAATACGAATGCAGTAACTAAAAGAAGAATAAATAAAACTAAATTTAATCGATATTGTCTAACGATTACTTGGTTAGTTTCTCTTGTTTCTTCTACGTATTCAAAGTAGTGTTTTCTAATCAAATAGGTATTGTAAATAATTAAAACAAAATAGAAGATCAAAAAAGATACAAAACTATAAAATCCAGAAAGTAAAATACTAACATCACCTGATTTTAAAAATCCTTCAGGATAAATGACTTTAAAATAATTTGAAATCGAAAAAATAAAAGAGATAACGACAGTAACCATAGTAGCAGTTACATAGACTCTTAATCGATTATCGTTTTTGAAAATTAAATAAAATATCGAAATTAATGAAACAAAAGTTAATGCTAGAAGCGGAAAAGCGTAAAAATTATCGATATCACCTAAAAAAGGAACGTTAGATGGATTAAAAATATGAAAAATGTATAATGATTTTTCATCTATATCAACAAAAGGGAAACAAATTGCTAATACAAGGAAAGTAATTGCAAAAATTAATACTAAAATAAGTAATATGTTTCTCTTTTTCACTAATTTTTTCATAACTTTTATATTTTACTTTAATTAAACCTTTTTTAAATTATCAAAGATACTAAAATACTTGGAATTTTTGGGTTAAAATATTATCATTAAAACCCATGAAAGATAAAGAATCGTTTACAAGAAAAGTTAAGGAAGAATTATGTGGTTTGACAGATACTTTTTCAAAAGAAGAAACCATTTCTTTGTTATACGCTTTTTTATCTACCAACGGAACGATAAGTATTGGTGGTAACAATAATGTTTCGTTTAAAACTGAAATTGCCAATGTTATAAAATTTATTTATAAATTAATTAAAGAATATTTTCCTTATGTTGAAACTTCTTTTTCTTTTGTTAAACAAATGAAATTATATAAAGCTACAGAGTTCAAATTAAATATAATTGAGGGTGGAGAAGAGTTCTTAAATGAATTGCAATTTGACATTCTTTCTACCAAAATCCCTGCAGAAATCCAGAATTCTGAAGAAAAAATTAGATCTTTCATGACCGGATTGTTCTTAGGAACAGGTAGTTGCAACTCTCCTGAAACCTCAAATTATCATTTAGAATTTTCTGTTAGAGATGAAGGTCATGCAAAAGCAATTTTAAAAATGATGAATAAAATCAAAAGTGCAAGATTTGATTTTAAACCTATAAATAGAAGAAATCGTACAGTCTTATATTTAAAAAGAAGTGATTTAATTTCAATGTTTTTGGCCTATATTAATGCTAATGATTGTTGTATTGAATTTGAAAATATTAGAGTTGATCGTGATTTTTCGAATAGTGCAAATAGATTATTAAATTGTGATGTTTATAATTACAATAAGTCAATTAATAAATCTAAAGAAATTTTAGAAGATATTCAAACCATTGAAAATGCCCTTGGCGGACTTCAAGTTATAAGTAATGAAAAGGTAAGAGAACTTTGTATTCTTAAAAAAGAAAATCCTGAAGCTAGTTATGATGATTTAGCTAGTTTATTAACTGAAAAATTAGAAAAAAATGTATCAAAATCAAATATAAGTCATCTTATAAGAAAAATTAAACAAATGGCAGAGGATTATAGACGTGATTAAAAACGATGAAATTTCAATTCAAGTTGAATTTGGAAAAAGAATTAGATATTTAAGAGAAAAAAAGAGAATTTCCCAGGAAGAATTAGCTTTTAGATGCAATCTCAATAAAAATTACATAAGTGATATTGAAAGAGGAACAAGAAATCCAACTTTAAAAGGCATTGAAAAACTTGCTGAAGGCCTCGAAATTAAGTTAACCGAGCTATTTTTTGGTTTAGGAGGTAATAATTAATCAACAAGTTAAGGCGTTTTGTTCATTATTTGACTTTTAAGCCTTAAATGTTTAATATATTTACCATGAGTATTTCGTTTAAAAAGTGTCTAGATACAGTTTTAAAATATAGACCTGCCATTTATATGACTATCACCTGTATAATTGCTTCAGCAGTTGGAGGAGTAGGTGGATGGTTTATTGGAAATTATTTTAAACCAGTTGTTTTAACTCAAGGTGAAGAAATTACTGTAAATAGTGAAGCTTATGATAAGTATTTAGAAATTACTGAAGGAAAAAACGTAAACGAAATAGATTTTACCTCAGAAGATTTAACTTTAGCTGATGTTGCTAACATTGCATGGTATAAATTTTCTTATGTAAACGAAAATTCCACACTTTATTCTCTTTGTAGAGCAGATTCTATGGGAATAAATGTTCAATATACCTTAACTTCATGGCAAAAAAGAGAAAATAAAGTTTTCAAAGAAGCAACTTCTCAATCTGGATTTGTCTATTTCGGAGATCGAACCTATAACTATAATGTAGAATCTGATGGAGATGCTTATTTAAATCAGTTCGACACATACCATGTAATTGGAGAAGATAATGTTTCAATTAATACGGAAACTTTTGCTTCTCAAATAAATTATGGAAATGCTATAGAAAGTAAAAGAACTGAAGAATCTTTTGTTACAAGATTTGCTTTAAATGCAAAATATCCATGTAATTATTCATTTAGTGATGAATCAATTGTTTTAGAAGAGTCAAAAAGATATACATCTGTTTTAGATCAATCACAATTTACATATAAATCTGAATTTTTAAGAAATAGTGACGGAACTTATACATTAAATTTACTTATGAATAGTGTAGCAACAGAATCATATGCTAGATTTATGATGACAACTACAGAAGATTTTGCTTTAGCAAAAATGATTAGTGCACCTGAATTTAAAAATGTTGGAATGTCACTTAATTTAGATGCTTCTTTAAATATGATTAATGGAAGAATTGATGAAGATTACGTAGTTAATGCAGCTTTAGCAAAAGCTGA
Organism: uncultured bacterium; assembly: GCA_949293255.1. Taxonomy (GTDB): domain Bacteria; phylum Bacillota_I; class Bacilli_A; order RFN20; family CAG-826; genus Onthovivens. The sequence continues at coordinate 44,814 of CASFCL010000004.1, read as the reverse complement.
TACTAACGCATCATCAAGACTTGTTTTTGATTACAATTTAAATAGCGACTTGCCTTCTTTAGAAGAACAAGTCGACTATACTTTACTTGCAGGGACTTTAGAAAAATGAAACACATTAAGGGTATTTGGTATATATTAGCTGCTTTTGTTTGTTTGGATATATTTTATGTTATATTTTTCTTTATTTTCTATTTTAGTTAAGAAAACGTATTGTTTTTTAATATTTTTTAAGCATAATTCTAATAGAATTTAATGTACATAAAACTGTAACACCAACATCACCAAATATTGCTAACCACATAATGTAACTTCCTAATCCAAAGTGGAAGAATGAGTCTAATACATTAAGAGCAAGAATAGCTATTTTTACTCCAATTGCAAAGAAGATATTTTGATAGACTTTATAAATAGTGCTCTTTGCAATTTTTTTAGTTGAAACGATTCTATTTAAATCATCATCCATGATGACTACATCACTTGCTTCAATGGCTGCATCGCTACCAATTCCGCCCATTGAAATTCCTACATCTGCCATAATAAGTGAAGGGGAATCATTAACTCCGTCTCCAACAAAAACAACATTTTGTTTAGATTCTGCTAGGATTTTCTCCAAAATAGTGGTTTTATCAAGTGGAAGAAGGTTTGCTTTTACATGATCTATACCACATTCTTTACCTACTTCTTCAGCAATTAAAGCGTTATCTCCACTTAACATATAAGTGTTTTTAAAACCTTGTTTTTTAAGTTCAACAAGTGCTGATTTTGTAGTTGGTTTGATAGTGTCTTTAATGGTAAATGAACCACAGTATTCATTATCAAAGGCAATATAGATAATAGTTCCAATATTCTTTGATTTATTAAATTCAATTCCGTTGTCTTCTAAAAGTTTATCATTACCAGCAATTAATGATTTGTTTTGATAAGTTACTATAATTCCTTTACCTGAAATTTCTTTATAATCTTTTAAACTATCTTTATCTACTTCAATATTTTTAACTTTTTTAATTGCTTGAGCTATTGGGTGATTTGAATAACTTTCAGCATAAATTGCTAATTCAGATAACTTGTCATAAGAACAATTTTCTTCGTTTACATCGACATTTGTAACTTCAAAGTTACCTTTAGTTAATGTACCTGTTTTATCAAAGACGATTGTATCGGCTTTATTGATTAATTCTAAGAAATTTGATCCTTTTACTAAAACTTTATATTTACTTGCTTGTCCGATTCCGACAAAATAGGCCATTGGAACAGATAAAACTAAAGCACATGGACAAGAAACAACTAAAAATGAAGCTCCAGTAAGAATCCAAGATGACCAAACTTCTGGATTATCAATTCCTAAAAATAATGGTGGGATAACTGAAAATAATAAAGCTAATAAACAAACGATTGGAGTGTAAATTTTTGAAAATTTTGTGATAAATTTTTCAGAATTTGTTTTCACGTTAGTAGCGTTTTCAACAACATCAAGAATCTTAGCGATAGTAGAGTTATAAAATTCTTTTGTTGATTTAACTTTAATAGGACTTGTTAAGTTAATAACACCACTTATAATTTCACTATTTTCATTTAATGAAACAGGAATTGATTCACCAGTCATTGAAGAATAATCAAAAGTTGAATTTCCTTCGATGATAATACCATCTAAAGGTACTCTTTCACCTGGTTTAACTAGGAAAACAGTATCTTTTTCAACTTCATCAGGATCTTTTGCAATAATTTCGTCTCCCTCAATTACATTTACGACATCTGGTCTGAGAGATAAGATTGATTTTATTGATGAACGAGATTTATTGAGTGCATATTCTTCAAACATTTCTCCAATTTGGAAGAAAACAACAACAGCTAAAGCCTCAACATATTCTTGAATACAAAAAGCAGCGATTGTTGCAACAAGTGTTAAGAAAACTTCATCAAAGATTTGCCCTTTTTTGAGTTTTTTAAACATCTTTATATAAAGGTTATAAGAGATTAATAAATAGGTTACTAAAGATATAGGTAAAATAATGAGTGTGTTGATATTGGATGGTCCAAGCTCATTTTCACCGATTGTAAAATGAAGACACAATAAGACAATTACAATAATTAAAGCCAATATAATCTTGGCTATTTTAAACTTCTTTTTCATAGGTTTATAACTTTGTTAAAGTTACTCCGTCTTCAAAATCCTTGCAAATCTTAACTATTTTTTGTAATTTGTCTTCTTCTTTGATGTCTAAAATCATTTTTTCTGTAAAGAAATTAATCTTGCAGTTATTAACAAATTCAAGGTTATTAATTTTTGTTTCTAATTGTTGTGCACAATTTGCACAGTCGATTCCTTCAAATTTAAATCTAAGTACCATAAATTATTTCTCCTCTAAATGTTCTCTTGCTGTTTCAATAATAATTCTCACGTGGTTATCAGAAAGAGAATACAAAACATTTTTTCCAACTTTTCTATATTTAACTAAGTTAGCCGCTTTTAAGGATTTGAGCTGATGAGATATTGCTGACTTTGTCATATTAAGGACATTGCATAAATCACCAACACATAATTCTTTACTATCAAGTGCCCAAAGTAATTTGAGTCTTGTTGAATCACCAAAAATTTTAAAGAAATCACTAATTTGATAAATTAATTCATCCTTTAATAATTGCTTTTTAGCCAATTTAACTTCTTGTTCGTTTAGAATTGTTGGAATGTCTGTAAACATAATTTCTCCTCCTAACGATAAATATTATAGTTGAACAACTATTCAACTGACAAGAGGTAATATATTATTTTTTTTAAAAATTATTAATGATATAATCTTGAGCAGTATGAAAACACTTATTGTATATAAAACAAACACAGGTTTTACTAAAGAATATGCCGATATTTTAAATAGAAGAGTTAACGATGCAACAGTCGTTCCTATCGAAAAGTTAAATAAAAAACTTATTAAAGAATCTGACATAATTTTTTATGGTGGACCTTTAAGAAATAATGTCATTTTAGGATTAAATAAATTTTTAAAACATTATGATTTAATGGAAGATAAAGATGTTTTTATCTTTGCAGTCGGAATTCAACCTCTCGACGATGAAAAAAGAGAAAATGTTATCGCAGCAAATGGTCTTGAATTTTATCATGTGAGACTTTACTTCCTCCAAGGAGGTATGGATCTTCAAAGAATGAAACCACTTCAAAGAAAAATGATGATGTTAGGATTGAAAATGGCTTCAAAACAAAATCAAGGTGTCGATGTTGAACTTTTAAAAGAAAGATTATCAACCCCACTTAATTTTGTTAGCTCATCAAATCTTGATCGAATGGTCGATGTTTATCATAGAGTAATTTTAAATAGAAAAACTATTGTTAACTCTTAATTATTTATATATGGAGCAAAAAGGAATAAAAGTTGTAACAAATAACAGAAAAGCAGGATTTAATTACTTCTTAAGTGATTTTTTAGAATGTGGAATTGAATTAACGGGAACTGAAATTAAATCAGTTCGTTTAAATAATGTAAATCTTAACGATGCTTATGTAGTAATTAGAGATGGCGAAGCCTTTATTATCAACATGAACATTGCTCAATATGATAAAGGTACAGTTTTTAATCATGATGAGTTAAGAAAAAGAAAACTTTTAATGCATAAACAAGAAATCAGAAAATATGAACAAAGAATAATCAAAGATGGTTACACAATTATTCCAACAAAACTTTATTTAAAAAAAGGTTTCTGTAAAGTTGAAATTGCTTTAGCTAAAGGTAAGAAAAATTTCGATAAAAGAGAAACTATTAAGAAAAGAGATGTTGAAAGAGAGGTTGCAAAAGTTACAAAGAGGTAAAAAAGATGAAAATGTCGTTACTTTATAAAATTTCTTTTTCTAGCTTGATGATTGCAATATTTATCATTCTTTCTAGATTTTTATCGATTCCTTATTTTGGAGGAGTTCCTTTTTTAAAACTCTCATTAGCAAGTAGTGTAGTAGCTTTTTCAAGTTTCTATTTAGGTCCTATTTTTGGTCTTATTGTAGGAACTTTTGGAGATATAATTGGAGCTTTAGCTTTCCCTCAAGGCGAATTTAATATTTTATTTACAATTGCTTCATCTTTAGGTGGATTAATGCCTTATTTAATTTATAAAATTCTTACAAAAACTAAGGTAGAAGTGAAATATCCTGTTGTTTTGTCAGTTATTTTAGCTGCTTTATCAATTGGACTTACTATATTTTTAGGATTAAACGATCAATTACCAAGTTATTATTCAGGAAGAATTTATCATCTTGAGCCATGGGTAAGAATTACTTTAATAGTTGCAATTTGGGTTATATCAATTGCGTTCATTTCGGGAATATTTATTGTTAAATATAAATTTAATAAGAATAAATTAAATAATTCTTATAATATTACAAGTATTATTACTTCAGTATTCCTTACATATTTTTTATTTAAAATTCCAATTTCAAGTTTAGTTTTTACTTTTGTTTATCAAATTGACTTTGTTTTAGTTTATACATGTAGAAACCTTTTAGGATTTTTTGATTCGTTTACTGATGCTTTAATTGTCTTAGTTGCCTTATCTTTATCCTTAAAATTCCCTGTAAGAGGTGCAGCGATGAATAAGGATATATCTTTAATTGAAAAACCGAAAAAAATTAGTGAAGACAAAATTCCTGAGTAGTATATAATTATTTATTATTTTTTATAGAGGTCATTATGGAAGAAAAAAAGATTGATGTAGTAGAAGAAGAAAAAGTAGAAGAAATAAGTGCTGAAAATAATGAAGAAAAACTTGAAAATACCGAACCAGTCGTAGAAAAAGATAAACCTTCAAAAGCAATGACAATTACTTTAATTGTTTTACTTGCTCTTGTTGTTATATTAGCTGTTGTTGTAATTATTTTAAATGCTTTACAAGGAAATAGTGATGGAGGCGGAGCCTGTGGAGATAGTTGCTCTGGAATCCATTATTTAAAATTATTTTTTGGTCAATTTTTCTAAAGGAATTTTATAAACATTCATTGCGTTAAGATACATTAATTTTTGATAGTCGTTATAACCCAACTTTATGTAATTTCGATAGTATTTTATATAAGTTGGGTTTTCTAATGTATATAATCCATCAATTGGATTATCGGTTCCAAACATAATTCGATCCATTAAGTTATATTTTTTCATAAGTCTAACTATCTTCATATCAACCCAAGCGGTATCAACATAAATATTTTTTTGATTTCTCATAATATTTAATGTGTATTTATTATCTGAAAATAATTCCATGTGTGCAGCAACAAAAATTAAATTTGGATGGAGTTCTGCAGCCTTTTTGAGATAAATAATGGAAGAATACTCATCCATTGCAGTGTGAACAAGGATAGGTAAATTGTATTTTTCAGCAACATTAAAATAAGGAATTAACTTCTTTGAAGTGATTCTTAATTTGGAGGTTGTGGGATGAAATTTTATCCCATAAATATATTCTCTATTTTCCTCAATGAATTTATCGATTTCTTGAATTGGGTTTTCAAATCGAGGTTTGATCCAAACTAGCATTCCAAAGCCTTTATGTTTTTTACAAAAATTTAAACATTTTTTGGAACCTTGAATAACAGGATCAATATGCTTATCTCTTTTGTTATTTTTAAATTCGCTACCATCAAAACTTACAAGACAAAAATTAACATGATGTCTCTTGGTTGAAGCTAATAAATTATGTTTAGCTTCTTTTAAAGTGGGCCAATATCCTAAATGGGCGTGAGCATCGATAAGATATTTAAGTTTCATACCTTAATATTATATATCTTTTAAGAAGTTTTAACTCATTTAGTAAATATTTTATGTATAATATTTAGAGTTTATGAAAAAGGGCAAAGTTTTAATCGTAATAAATAGCTTTAATGATAGAGAATCATATCTTTATCAAGGAAATAGACTAAAAGAAGAGCTAAAAAATTTAAATATTGATGTCGATATTAAAAAAACTAGCGAACTTTTTATTTATATTGATGGCGATCACATTAACAATGATGAAATTAAGAAATATGATTTGGTTATTTTTAATGATAAAGATACTTTAATTTCAAGAATGATCGAAAAATCTGGAGTAAGAGTTAAAAATTCATCAAAAGCAATTGAAGCTTGCGATAATAAATTTTTAACTCATCTTCTTTTAAGCGAAAACGGAATAAAAATGCCAATAACTTTCCCATCTCTTTTATGTTATTCAAAAGATAGAGGAATTGATGAAAAATATATCGAAAAAATTGAAAAAACTATTGTTTTTCCATGTGTTTTTAAGTTGAATTATGGGTCTTTAGGTGCAAATGTATATTTAATTGAAGACCATAAGATGCTTTTAGAATATATTGAAAAGTACAAAGATCAATCATTTTTAATTCAAGAATATATTAAAGAAAGTAGTGGAACCGACATTAGAGTAATTGTTTTGAACAATAAAGTTATCGCTAGCATGTTAAGAAAAAATGAAAAAGACTTTAGAAGTAATATTGGTCATGGTGGAATTGGCTATAAATATGAAATTAATGAAAAAATTGAAGAAATTGCCTTAAAAGTTACAAAAATTTTAGGCTTAGACTATTGTGGAATCGATATTTTGATAAAAAATGGTGAATATTTAATTTGCGAAGTTAATAGTAATGCTTTCTTCCAAGAAATTGAAAAGGTAAGTGAGGTAAATGTCGCTAAATTGTATGCTCAATTTATAAGTGCTATAATTTAGACAAGCAAGGAGAGATTTATGGAACAAGAAAATAAGAAATTTAATCTTAAAAACATACCTTTAATTGCAACAATATCAGCTGGGGCAATATTTATTGTTTTGGGAATTGTTTTATTTTCTGTTTTTTATGCATCCACCCCTCATTATAGACGGTATAAAGGAAATCAAGATGTCACAGGATTAAGTGACTATACTGACGATTATCAAAATACGATTAATCCTGATAAATATTATGTAATTAGTAATTTTACAGCCAATACCGATGACGAAGCCAAATTTGAATATAATTTATCTGATATTTTTGCTGATAATGATCAAATTCAATTAGAACACTATGCTGTTAGACTTTCTTTTTACATTTCGATAGATGTTAAAGGAACAGACGCTAACGATAGTTCAATTTTAGGAACCCCCGAATTTGAATTATCAATCGATGATGAAGTAAAAGAAAAATATGTTTTAGATAATTATGGATATTATTCTCTTTATATCATGGTTTATAGAGAATTATTTGAAATTTCTGAATCAAATTCACTATTAACTTTTAAATTAACAAAAGGAGCATCATTAAGTTCATCAGCCACTGGCCTTAGCTATGATTTTAGAAACATTTATTTGGAGTTTTTAGGATATTAAAATGGATATTATTGAAAGATTTAAAAAATATATAGCATTCAATACAAAATCAGATGAAGAATCAACTAGTGTTCCAAGTTCAGCTTCACAAATTGAATTTGGAAAAATGCTTGTTGAGGATTTAAAAGAACTTGGAGTAGAAGATATTGAACATTCTAAAAGTGGATATATCTATGCTTTTGTTGATAATAAAAAGTCAAAGAGTATCGCATTAATCGCACATATGGACACTTCTCCTGATTTAGATGGCGGTTTAAAAAATCCAAAAATCATTGAAAATTATGATGGAAAAGAAATTGTTTTAAACGACAAATATAAACTTGCTCCATCCTATTTTCCTTGTTTAAATGAAGTAATTGGAGAAGATTTACTTGTTAGTGATGGCGATCATTTAGTTGGTGGAGATGATAAAGCCGGAATTGTCATAATTTTTGAATTTTTAAAATACTATATCGCTCATAAAGATGAATTTAATTACAATTTAGCGATCTGTTTTACAATTGATGAAGAAATTGGATGTGGAACCGACCACATTGATGTTAAAAAAATAAAAGCTGATGTTGCATATACTCTTGATGGAGGAAGCATATATGAAGCAAATTTTGAAAACTTCAATGCTTCTTCAGCAGTTGTTGAAGTTAAAGGTTTAGGAGTTCATCCAGGAGATGCTAAAGATGTAATGGTAAATGCTGGATTAATTGCTGCTTATTATGCAAGTTTATTACCACTTTCAAAAACTCCATTCATGACCGAAAAGTATGAAGGCTTTATTCATTTATCCTCAATTAAAGGAAATGTTGAATATGCAAAAATGGAATTTATTATTAGAGATCACGACTATTCTTTACTTCAAGAAAAAGAAAACTTAATGTTGAAAACTCGTGATTTAGTACTAAAAACCTTCCCAAAAGCCGATATTTTAATAAATATTAAAGAAGAATATAGAAATATGAATACATATTTTTTAAATGATTCAACTCCAATAAGAATGGTTAACTCTGCTTATATGAATACAAAAACAAAGTTAAAATACACTCCAATTAGAGGAGGAACTGATGGAGCAAGAATCACTTATATGGGATTACCTTGTCCAAATTTAGGAAACGGAGATTATAATCCTCATGGAAGATTTGAATTTGTTTCATTAACTCAAATGAAACTGATGGTAGATATACTTAAAGAACTTTATAAAGGAGACATTCTATGAAAAATTGTCCAAAATGTAAGAAAGAGAACAATGAAAATGCAAAATTTTGCTCTTATTGTGGAGAAAAATTTGAAGAAGTTGAGAAAAAGCCTGCAAAATTTTGCCCTAAATGTGGTGAAAAATTAGTTGAGGGCACTCAAGTTTGTTCAAAATGTGGATTTGATGCTGAACATAAAGTTTTCACAAAAAAAGTAGATAAAGAAAAAGCAAATAAGAAAGATACTGAAATTATTAAATTAACTGAACTTTACTTCATGGGTTTAATTTATATTATTTTAGCTATTCTTTCGATCTCTTTACCTTTTGCAAATTGGTTTTCACTTGGACATAATAGTTCGATTATTGGTTTAAGTAACTTAATTTCAAGAGGAACTTATGGTGAACTAATTAATGGAATCTTTATTTTAACTATAATTGTTCAAGTTTTATTCATTATTAATGGTGTTGTAATGCTTGGAAAAGGTGTTACTTCATTATTTAAAAAAGAAAATATTAAATTTGTCGATTTCCAAATCTTTACATATGTATTTTTAATTGTTGTTAGTTTTGGAATAAGTGGAGCAGTTGGAGTTGCTCCAGCAGCCTTACTTGCTTTCTTATTTATTTATACTTTCTTAAAATATGCTTTTGTTTTAGTTTTACATCAAGAAGGCTTAGCTTATAAAATCATTCGATCAATTGCTGCATTTTTAATCTTTATATCATTAATTACTTTCTTAAATACTTCATTAGTATCTTATTATAATGGCGGAGTTCCTTATTTAAATACATTTAATGATGGAATTTATCCATATTTTTGTATGAGTAGCAATGTAGCTGTTTTATGTTTTGTATTTTATGGAGTAAGTTTAATTGGTTTATTTGCTTCAACAGTGTATGGAGTTTATACAAAAGATTATAAAGTTTCTTACATTTTATTATTTATTTCTGGAGCAGTAATGCTTGGACTTGTAATTGGTATAAATTGTAGCAACGAAGAATTTATTAGACTTCCATTTGTTGGAGGATATGTTGGAACACTTGTCATGTTCTTAATTGCCGGAGTTTTATATTTTGTTTGCGATTTATTTAAACAAAGAGAAAAGAAAAAATTAGAAGAAAAAGAAACTCCTAAAGAAGTTAAAGTTGAAGAATAATAAAAATCCGCATCTACGAGATGCGGATTTATTTTAGTTTTTATTTAAATATAAATAGTTGATGATTTTTTTACGTGTGATGATTCCAATAAAATGTTTTCTATCATCTAAAATTGGAACGAAGTTTTGATTTGTTGCTGTAAGAATAATTTCATCCATTTGAACACTAGCTTTAACAGGAAGATAGTCTCTATTTCTTTTTACTTCTAAAATGTTAGTTTTATTTAATTCATCGAGAGTTTTGAATGGATGCTCTTTTAAATAAAATAGTAAATCACCTTCTGAAATTGCTCCAACATAGAATCCATTTTCGTCAAGAAGAGGAATAACTGTATATCGATAATGTTCAACAACTTCTAATACTTGTCTTAAAGACATATTGGTTGTTACGCACTTAATTTGACTTTTTGGTGTTAAAAAATATAATACATTCATGTATTCTATTTTAATGATTTTTAAACATTATTAAAAGTAGTAAAATATTTTAGATGTTTTTTAGGAGAGAAAGATGAATCACATTACTTGGGATGAATATTTTATGACTATCGCACTTCTAAGCGCAAAAAGAAGCAAAGATCCATCTACTCAAGTTGGAGCTTGTATCGTTGATGACGACCATAAAGTCGTTTCAATTGGTTATAACGGAATGCCTCGAAGAATCGATGATAAAGATTTAACATGGAATAAAGGCGAAGATTTAGATAGCAAATATCTTTATGTTTGTCATGCTGAATTTAATGCAATTTTAAATACAAGAAATGGTAGTGCTTTAAAAGGGTGCACTTTATATGTCACTCTTTTCCCATGTAATGAATGTGCAAAAGCAATTATTCAAACAGGAATTAAAAAAGTTGTTTATTTAAGTAATAAATATAAAGATGCTTTATCAACTAGAGCAAGTCGCAAGATTTTAACTTTAGCCGGAGTTGAAATTGAAGAATATAACGGTCGCTATAAGGAAGTGGAAATTAAATAAATGGATAAAAACTTTGCAATAGAAGTAAAAAATGTTTCTTTTTCTTATGAGCAAGATTTAACTCTTGAAAATATATCTTTTGCTATTAATAAAGGCGAATATGTTTCAATTATTGGACATAACGGAAGTGGAAAATCAACAATAGCAAAACTTTTATGCTACTTAATTGAGCCTTCAAAAGGTGAAATTTATGTAAATGGCATATTAGAAAATGATAAAAACATCAAAGATATAAGAAAAACAATCGGAATTGTCTTCCAAAATCCAGATAATCAATTCATCGGTTCAACTGTTGAAGACGATATTGCTTTTGGTCTTGAAAATAGAAGTATTGAACATGATAAAATGGTTGAACTTGTTAAAGAATATTCTAAAAAAGTTGGAATGGAACGATATTTATCAAAACAACCATCCGATTTAAGTGGTGGGCAAAAACAAAGAGTTGCTATTGCAGGAATTTTAGCTTTAGGTTTAAAAATTATTATTTTTGATGAAGCTACATCAATGCTTGATCCTGAAGGTGTAGAAGAAATTAAAAAATTAATCTTTAAAATGAAAGAAGAAGACAAAGATTTAACATTTATGTCAATTACTCATGATATGGAAGAGGCTTATTTAAGCGATAGAGTTTTAATTATTAACCACGGAAAACTATTTAAAGATGGTACACCAAGCGAAGTTTTTAAAGACGAAGAAGAAATTAAATCAATCGGTTTAGATATACCTTTTGTATTAAAAATTAAAAACGCTTTGAGTAAAAAAGGCATTGAAATCCCTGCTGAAATTAAAACAATAGAGGAGTTATCAAAGTTTTTATGCCAATAAAAGGATATAACGTAAAATACATTTATAACCCTAAAGAGCCTGCTAGATGCACAGCCTTAAGTGATGTTTCTTTTGAAATTGAAGAAAAAGATTTTTTATGTGTTGTTGGAAAAACAGGTAGCGGCAAATCAACTTTAGTTCAAACTTTAAATGCTTTAATCTTACCAACTGATGGATATGTTCAAGTTGATGATTTTTATGTTACTGAAAATAAAAAATTAAAGAAAAGCTTATTAAAAGATAAATCAAAAGAGATAAAAAAGAACAATAAACGTTACACATTGTTAAGAAAAAAGATTGGACTAGTCTTCCAATTCCCTGAATATCAACTTTTTTCAATGAGTGTTTTAGACGATGTTATGTTTGGACCAATAAATTTTGGTTTAAGTAAAGAAGAAGCTAAAGAAGTTGCTAAAAAAGCATTAAACGATGTTGGAATAAATGAAAGTTACTATCAGCAATCTCCATTTGAATTAAGTGGAGGAGAAAAAAGACGCGTTGCAATCGCAGGAATTTTAGCTTCTAATCCCGATGTTTTAGTTTTAGATGAACCTACAGCCGGATTAGATAGTAAAGGTAAAGAAATGATTATGGGTTTACTTAATAAACTTCATGATTCAGGAAAAATTATTATTGTTATTACTCATGATATGAATATAGTTATGAACTATGCTAAGAAAGTTTTTGTTATGAGTGATGGAAAATTAATCAAAGTTTCTACTCCACACGAACTATTTTCTGAAATAGATTTAGCTGATTTATCACTTGAAGAACCTGCTTTCTACAAATTCAAAAAACTTTTGAAATATGGTGGTTTTGCAGGGAATTTAGATGAAATTAGCGAGTTTAATGAGTTAATTGAAGAGATTTATCGAGGTTATAAACATGACAAATAGTTTATTTGGTAAGTTGACTTCATACGATACTTTCATTCATAGAATGGACTCTCGAATTAAGATGTTTGCTCTTATTGCGTTGATGGTCTGTTGTTTTTTACCTTACGGAAGAAGTGCAATTATTAATGCGGATGGAATTCCTGAATTTTTTGGATATTATGCAAATCAATTTTTAATTTTAGGATTTATGGCTTTAATCATTCTTATAATAATGATTTTGGCTAGAGTTTCTTTTTTAAGCTTTTTAAAATCATTAGCTGGTTTATGGTTTATGATCATCTTCCTTCTTATTTTTATGGTTTTTGTATCTCAACCAGTAAATCCAGAGTTAATGCATCCAATTTATGAATTTTCAAATGGTTATACGATTTATTGGGATGGGTTTTTACAATGTGCCCACGTTATTTTAAGAATTGTTTTAATGTTAGCTTTAACTTTAATTTTAACTTCAACAACCGCTCCAATGGATATAACTTTTGCTCTTGAACGGTATTTAACTCCATTAAGATTAATAAAATTCCCAACTCAAATTATCTCAATGATTATTTCTTTGGCGTTAAGATTTATTCCAACTTTACTTGAATATGCTCAAAGAATCATGAAAGCTCAAAAATCTAGAGGTGTTGACTATAATAAAGGATTTATAAGAGGAAAAATTAAATCTATTACAACTTTAATCATTCCTTTACTTGTTAGTTGTTTTTCAATTTCAGATGATTTAAGTTTTGCAATGGATGCTAGAGGTTATGATCCTTATGGAAAAAGAAGTAGATACAAAACTTTGACTTTTAGATTTGTAGATGGTGTTTCTTCATTTATGTTAATTTTAATTTTAGGTGGATTTATAACTTTATGCGTTTTAGCACAAAGCTATCAAATTAATTTCTGGGAAGTATTTGGAGTAAGTGGAACTTGGTAATATGAAATATAAAATTATTTTTACATATGATGGATCCTTATATTATGGGTATGCAAAACAAGTTGGAGTAAAAACAGTTCAAGAAGAAGTTGAACGCGTTATTTCTTTAATTTTACATAAAGAAACTACAATTTATGCTAGTGGTAGGACCGATAGAGGAGTACATGCTTTAAATCAAGTTGCTGATTTTACTTCTGAAGAAATTAAAGATTTACAAAAGTTTAAGCATAATTTTAATAAATATGTTAATAAAGATATTTATTTAAAAAGTATCGAGCAAGTTGATGATGAATTTTCTTCAAGAATCTCAGCCAAAAAGAAAACTTATCGATACATTATTAATATAGGTGAATATGACCCTTTAAAAAGAAATTATGAGATTTATTTAAATAAACTTGATGTTCTTTTAATGGAAAAAGCTTCAAAATTATTTGTTGGAACTCATAACTTTCAAAATTTCACTTCGAAAGAAGAAGATCAAGATAATTTTGTTAGAACCGTTTATGAATTTAGATTCAAAATTGAAAATGGTCGATTAATTATTGAAGTTGATGGGAATGGATTTATGAGATATCAAGTTAGAAAAACTATTGGAACATTAATTGAGGTGGGAAAACATACGATAAATGAAGATTTAATTAATGAATATTTATCTTCTAATACAAGAAATATCATAAATTATACAGCTCCAAGTAATGCTTTATATTTAGTTGAAGTATATTATTAAATCATTTAATATAAAAACATTGAAAGAAAGGAAAACAAGGCATGCCAAAATTTGATACAAGAGTTCAAGAATTACGTTATACAGTAGTAAAAGAAGTTGCTAAACATATCTATCAAAATGATTTGATGGAATCTTTTTATGACATACCAAAAGAAATTATTCCAGGTAAAAAACCTTCGATGAGGTGCTGTGTCTATAAAGAAAGAGCAATCATTGGAGAAAGAATTAAAATTATTATTAAATCTAAAAGTAAGGGAGAAGGTAACGTTATTAAAGTTATCCCTATTGCTTGTGATGAATGTCCACAAGGTGGTTATCAAGTAAGTGATGCTTGTAGAGGATGTATTGCTCATAGATGTATCGAAGCATGTCCTAAAAAATGTATTAGTTTTGATGAAAACTTAAGAGCTCACATTGATAAAAGTCAATGTATTAATTGTGGATTATGTGCAAAAGCATGTCCTTATTATGCTATTGAAAATAGAGTTAGACCATGTGTAAGAGCATGTAAGAATAAAGCAATCAGTGAAGATCCAGAAACTAAATCAGCATTAATAAATGATGAAAAATGTATTCACTGTGGTGCATGTGTTTATATGTGTCCTTTTGGAGCAATTGTTGATGAATGCTATATCATCGATATTATTGGAATGTTAACTAGTAAAGATAAAGAAGTTTATGCTGTTGTCGCTCCTTCAATTGCAGGTAATTTTACTGACTATAAATTAGAACAAGTAATAACTTCTTTAAAAAAACTTGGGTTTAGCGGGGTTTTTGAAGCAGCATTGGGTGCAGATATGGTTGCACTTAACGAATCTAAAGAACTTGCAGAAGAAGGAGAACTTACAAGTTCATGCTGTCCTGCTTTTAGATATTATATTGAAAAGAACTATCCAACATTGGTTTCAAAGATCTCTCATTCACTTTCACCAATGGCAACAATTTCAAAAGCAATTAAAGAAAATCATCCAAACTCAAAAATTGTTTTCATTGGACCATGTACTGCTAAAAAGAAAGAGATAAAAGAAGATGCTGTATCTCCTTATGTTGATTCGGTTATGACTTTTGAAGAACTTCAAGCATTAATTGATGCAAACAATATTAATATCAGTGAATTAGAAGAAAGTAGGTTTGAATCACCTGCTTCAAGTTTTGGTAGAAGCTTTGCAAAATGTGGTGGTCTTACAAGTGCTGTTAACAAAGCTCTTGAAGAACAAAATGTCGATTTTATTGCAAAAGGTATTGTTGCAGATGGAGTTGATAACATCAAAAAAGCACTTAATGCAATGAAATCAGGAAAATCAGAATTTAATTTCATCGAAGGAATGATGTGTGATGGAGGATGTATTGGTGGTCCATGTAATTTAACACATCATATGAAAAATAAAGTTTTAGTTGATAAGTATTCAAATGAAGCAACTAAAGAAATTAAAACGGCTACAAAAGGAGCAAAAGTTTAAAATGTGTAAAGAATTTAGAGATTTAACCACAAATAATAAAAAAGAAGCTAATGTTTTTATTTGTGGCGTCCCTTTTGATAAAAACGCGAGTATTGGAAAAGGAGCAAGTGAAGCTCCTAAAGTGTTAAGAGAATTAAGTAAAGATTTACCACCTCTTGATAGAATCGGTAGAGATTTAAGAAAAGTTAAAATTTACGATGAAGGTGATTTTGTAACTGAAGATTTTGATGAACTTCAAAAGAATTTCGATGTTTTCTTTAAAAATGATGGTTTCAAAGTTATCTTTGGTGGAGATCATTCAATTGCAATTGCTAGTGAAAGAGCTTTTTTTGATAAAGCAAAAAAAGATGGAAAAATTCCTGTAATTTTACACTTAGATGCACATCCTGATATTTGTGATATTTATGAAAATAGTAAATATTCACATGCTTGTCCAATTTTTAGAAGTTTAGAATATGGATATGAAGATAGAAACATTACAATCATGGGTGTAAGAGGTTTTGAACTTCAAGAAATTGGAACTTTTAAGAAACATCCTAAACTCGATGTCTTTAAATGCGAAGATATTAAAATGTTAGGGGTAGAGAATTTTATAAATATCATTACAAATAAATATAAAGATGAAAAATATGAAATTTATTTAAGTTATGATATTGATGCTAATGATCCTGCCTATGCTCCTGGAACTGGAACACCAGAATCTTTTGGACTTACCAATTATGAGACTATGGAAATCGTTACAAAACTTGTTAAAAATTTAAATATAACAACAATGGATTTAGTTGAAATCGCTCCACCTTTAGATGTAAACAATATTACAAGTTGGTTAGGTTTAAAAACACTTTACGAGATATTTGCAGGCTTAATCGAAACTAACAAATTAAAAAAATAATTGAGTTTTGCAGGGATTTTGAAGAAATGACCGAGAATTGGAAGATTTTTTTCGAAGAAATTTCTAATAAATATTATTTTAAATCGTTAAATAATTTTTTAGAAAACGAATATAAAAAGAAAACAATTTATCCACCAAAAGAAAATATTTTTTATGCGTTTGATTTAACTCCTTTAAATGAAGTTAAGGTAGTTATTTTAGGTCAAGATCCATACCCAAACCCAAATCAAGCAATGGGTTTAGCTTTTTCAGTACCTGATGGTGTTACCTTACCTCCTAGTTTAAGAAATATTTTTAAAGAAATAGAAAACGAATTTAATGAATTACGTTTTTCTTCTTCAGGAGATTTAACTTATTTAGCTAAACAAGGAGTTTTACTTTTAAATCCAATTTTAACTGTCGAAGCACATAAACCACTTTCTCATAAAATAAAAGAATACGATTATTTATTTAAAGACATCATGAATTTATTAAATAATTTAAATCAACCTATAGTTTTTATGTTATGGGGAAATAATGCTAAAAAGTACGAAAAATTGTTAACAAACGAAAATCATTTGGTATTAAAAACTTCGCATCCATCGCCACTTTCAGCTAATCAAGGTGGGTGGTTTGATAGTGGAGTATTCTTAAAATGTAATCAATTTTTGAAATCAAAAGGAGTAGAACCAATTGATTGGTTAAACTCAAAATAGTGTTATTTTAAATTGATAAGTGATATATTATTGCTGTTGGGTGCTTAAGAATAGGCTGAGATAGATGTGATACTCATCTGACCATTAAACCTGATCTAGGTAATGCTAGCGTAGGAAAATGTTTAGTTTTACAATTAATAAGTCCTACATAGCAGTATGTAGGATTTTTATTTTTAGGAGATTCGTATGAAAGAAAAAACTCTAAACTTTTTTAAGAAATATTATTTAGACAAAATTTTCTTAATTTTATTTATAGCTTTATGCTTCATTATTTTTGTTCCTTTTGCAACAATTCCAACATTAGATGGAAGCAAAAGAGTAGTTTATCTATTTGATTGTATCTTAGGATGCAGTGTAAATATTGATGGAACAACTTATTCATTAATGAATTCAGGAATTATATTTATTATTGCTCTTGCTTCCTACTTTATAAGTTTAGCGACTTTTGGAGTTGGTTTTTACTTTCAAAATCTCAAAAATAACAAGAAAATTTCCACAATTCTATATGTTTTCTCGATTATTTTACTTGGAATAACAACAATTATATATGCTTTAGGTGGTTTATTAATTCCTATTGCAACTGGTATGCCAATAGGTGATGAAAATGCTGGTAGTACAACTACAGAATTTGGTGCTTATTTATTATCTTGCTCAATTATTATGATGTTTATTCTTTTATCAAAAACACTCGATGAAAATAAATATAGCATAAAAGAATTATGTGAAACTGCTATTTTAGTTGCTATAGCTGTAGTTTTAGATCAATTTGCAAAAATTCAAATGCAAGGTAATGGTGGATCTATCTCAATTAGCCCTGTTCCTTTATTTATTATTGGAATTAGATATGGCGGATTAAAAGGATTTATAGCATCATCATTCTATTTTGGTTTTATTACTTGTTTAGCTGATGGTTATGGAATTCAAACTTATCCTTTTGATTACCTTGTTGCTTTAAGTGGCTATGGTTTTGTAGGATTTTTCTTTAATTTATTTCAAAAAATTAGAAGTAAAAATGAAACAAAATTAAATAAAATAATTTTTAGTAATATTTCATCTTTAATTGTTGCTGGCGTATTAGTAATGATTGTTAGATATGTTGGTCATATGATTAGTGGATATATTTTATATCCAACAATGAGTTTATTAGAAAACTTCTTATATCAAACTTCATATGTTCCTTTAACAGCTTTAATTTCTACTGTTATTATGATTTGTTTACTTGAACCAGTAATGTATATCAATAAATTATACCCAGTTAAAAGGAATATAGTTAAAATTGAAGAAGAGGAAAATATTGAGACTGTAACAAATGAATAAATGTATTTTATTAGGTGCTGGAGAATATAAAAACGATAAAATTGAAAAAAGTGAAAGTGACTTTTTAATCTGTTGTGATGGTGGTTACGATCATCGAGGAGTCTTAAAAGTAGATTTATTAATTGGAGATTTTGATAGTATTAATGGTCCATTACCTAATGATATTGAAATAAAAAAATTAAATAAAATTAAAGACACTACGGATATCTTTGAAGGTATTAAAGAAGGTATCAAAAGAGGATATAAAAGATTTTATTTATATGGATGCTTAGGCAATAGAATTGAACATTCCTTAGCTAACATCCAAAACCTAATTTATTTAAAAAATAAAGGTTTAGAAGGGTTTTTGATTCAAAATAATACAATTATCAGAGTTTTAAAGAACGAAAAATTTGTTCTAGATTCATCTTATAAAGGATATTTTTCTTTATTTTCTTTTTCTAATTCAAGTGTTGTAACTATAAAAAATGCTAAGTATGAAATTGATAAAAAAGTAATAAAAAATTCCTTTCCTTTAGGGATTGATAATGAGTTTATAGGACAAGAAACTGAAATTAAAATATCAAAAGGAACTTGTGTTTTAATTTATAATTTGAAAGATTGTTAAAATTAATGTCTAAGTCTTTATCTAGCTATAATACTGGTCTATAATTTTTATTATTAATGGGAGATTGGTATGGCAGATTTAATTACGATAGGGGCTAGTTTACGTGCTGAAGTGAATTAATATATCCTTTTGTCTGCTTAACATATTTAAAAGAGTTTTAAATAAGAATTATTTAATATAATGATCAATTTAATTAATGTTTCTAAAAATTACAATCTTTCAAAAGAAAAAACTATTTCAGCCTTAAAAAATGTTAATTTAAAGCTAGGCGAGAATAGGTTAATTTTTATATTGGGTAAATCTGGTAGTGGTAAAACCACTTTATTAAATTTAATTTCTGGTTTATTAGAAGTATCTTCTGGAGAAATTCAATATAACAACAAAACTATTAATCCTATAAATAATTCAATCATGGATGATGTTAGAAAGAATGATTTTAGTATTATCTTTCAAGATTTCAATTTGTTAGTAGATTTTAACATAAAAGAAAACATTCTTTTTGGTTTAGAAAAAAATAAGTTATGAAAAAGTTTCTGAAATTTTAAGAAAAGTCGGGCTAGAAGGATTTGAAAAAAGAAAAGTTTATGAATTAAGTACTGGTCAGAAACAACGTGTTGCTACTGCAAGAGCGCTTGCTAAAGAATCAAAAGTAATTTTAGCTGATGAGCCAACAGGTTCTTTAGATAAAAAAACATCAAAGCACATTTTTGAATTATTAAAAGAGATATCTAAAGAAATCTTAGTTATTATCGTTAGTCATGACTCAATTAATGCTCGTGTTTACGGTGACAGAGTTATTGAAATTGATAATGGTGAAGTTTTAAATGATGAAATATTAAATACAAAATTAACATGCGAAAATAGTAATTTGAATATTAAGAAAAATGAAAAATATAAGAATTCTGCAGGGTTTTTACTTGAAAATAGTGAGTTTTTGCTTGCTTTTTTGTTAAAAAAATTTAAACAAATTAAATATTTTTTAAATTGTTTAAGATAATTGATAACAATTATCTTCTAGATAGTTTATAATTTTAAGCGAGAATTGTTAGGAGAATTTATTATTATGGGATTAAAGAAATTTAAAAAGACTGAAGAAGTAAATACTTCGCCAGTTGAAAATGTAGAAGAAAAATCAGAATTTACTGATGAGCAAAAAGTTGTAAACACTGAAGTTAATGAAACTCAAGATCAAGCAGTGGTTGAAGAAGAAAAAGAAGTTAATGAGATTGAAACACTTATTCAAGAAAACACAAAACTTGAAGATGAATTCAATAAATTACCATTAGATGAAATTCAAAAAGTTGTCGAAGATAAAGTAAACGAACATAGAAAGAAATATTTAGACTATGCCAAGAAGCAAAAATTATTAAATTCAATTGCTTCAGGTGCAATTTTAGCAGTTGCAGTTGCTTGCTTTATCCTCATTATGATTTTTGGCACCGAATATAGCTGGGTTTTATATGTCTGTTTAGGTGTTTTAGCTGTATCACTTGCAGGAGCTTTTATTATTTCAAAAATGTTCAAGAAAAGATTAAGTGTAGCTGCTGAAGAATATATTGATAACATGTTTAAAACTCAAAATGAGTATTTATACGCAAATGAAAAATTTACAGAAAAACAATATTTATCCGGTCAACAAATGGATAGCGGATTATTCTTTAATGCACATTTCTATAAAGGATTACATAGTACAAAATCCAGAAACTTATTTATTGCTCAATATGATGGAAAAACTTTTGCAAGTGCTGACTTAGCCGCAAGTATTTTAATTAAAAATAGAACCTCACCTATGTTTTTAGGTAAATATTATATTTGCGATAATAATTATGAAGAGGAAGATAAATATATTCTTTTCCAACTTAAAGGTGGAGAATTATCTAGACCAATTGATGACACTGATGATTTAGAAATGGTTGAAGGAAACTCAACTTATGTAATTTATTCAAATGATCCAAATTGGAGAAAAGTTCTTAATAAAAAGGTTATTGATGAACTTAGAAAATTTAGAATTGATTCAACATTAATTGATGTAATTTTATCTATTAGAAAAGGTAAAACTTCAGTTGGTATTGATTATGAGGATAAATATATCAACATTCCTGTTGATTCTGATTTCAAATTTAATAATTTAAGAAGAACTGAAGAAGATTTAAAGAAAGTTTTAAATATTATTGATACAATCAACAAATAAATATTTCTTTTTAATATTGGTAGGATTTAATTATGGCTATATTAAAAGGAAAATGGATTGAAATCCAAGGATATAAACATGACGGGAGAATGCATAGAATCTGGGATCCTGTTTTTGTTGTTGAAGAAAATGAAGAATATATAGTTGTTGCATCTAAAAAAACTAAAGTAATTGAGCACGATTATAGAATGTGGCATACAAAAGAACCTGCAATTATGGTTTTTTCTAAGAAAAAATGGTGGAATGTAATTGCAATGATTAAGGATGCTGGCATTGTTTATTATGTTAACCTTGCTTCACCATTTATTATTGATAAACAAAAAGTTAAATATATTGATTATGATTTAGATATAAAGTTATATCCAAATCATGATATTAGATTAATTGATGTTAAAGAATATGGTTATCATCGTAAAAAATTCCAATATGGTGAAACAATTGATGAAATTTTAAAATTTAACATCAACGAAGTTAAACAAATGATGAGTAAGGGCGGCTACCCATTTATTGACGAAAAAATTAAAGAGTATTATGAAACATTCTTAAAGGAGGCTAATGTAAAAAATGGCAATTAAGGTTATTACAAAATCTAAAGAAGAAACAATTTCATTAGCTAAAGAGTTATCAAAACATCTTTTTAAAGGTTCTATTATTACTTTAAGAGGAGATTTAGGAGCAGGTAAAACCACTTTTACTAAGGGTGTAGGAGAAGGCTTAGGAATTGAAGATGAGATAAATTCACCAACTTTTAACATTTTAAAGTGCTATTTTAATAAAAAAACAATGAATTTATATCATATTGATGCTTATAGACTTGAAGATGTTAGTGATGAAAATAAAAACATCGGATTAGAAGAAGTAATTGAAGGAGATGGAGTCTGTTTAATTGAATGGCCAATGTTTATTGAAGAATTTATTCCTCAAAATTTTAGTTTAGATATTGATATTCATATTTTAAGTGATGGCTCAAGAGAATTTACTTTTTCTAGTAACTCAAAAATATATGATGAAATTATGAATTTTTTAAAGGAGTATCAAAAATAATGATTACTTTATTATTAGATTCAACATATAAAAATTTATCAATTGGTTTAGCAATTGATAATAAGATGGTTGATATTATTGAATATGAATGTTGGCAAGCTCAATCAGAGTATATGATGAGCGAACTTGAAAATATTTTAAAAAGAAATAGTGTAGATCCAAAAACTGTTAACGAAATTGTCGTTACAAATGGTCCAGGATCTTATACAGGGGTAAGAATTGCTTTAACAATAGCTAAAATTTATTGTTTAGCCCTAAATATTCCTTGTTATGTTTTAAGTTCTTTAAAAGTTCTTCAATTAGCTGATAAACCTTCAATTTGCTTAATCAATGCTAGAAGTAATAGAAGTTATATTGGTGTTTATAAAAATAACGAAGAAATTCTTAGTGATCGAGTAATGAAAAATGAAGAAGTTAAAGAATATATTGAAAAACATATGGATTTTGCTATTTGTGGAGATACTGATTATCTTGAAATTGAATCTCAAAATAAAGAAATTCTTCATAATATGTTTAGATTAAAGGATGAAAAATATCTTCAAAAAGATATTCTTACATTAAGCGCGGTTTATTTAAAAGATTAATAGTTATGGAAATTAGAGTAGCATCAAAATTAGATTTAGATTCAATTGTTGAAATAGAAGAAGAATCTTTTAGTGTTCCTTTTAAAAGGGATGATATTTTGTATGAACTTGAAAATAATCCTTTTTCTAAAACTTTAGTAATTGAAGATGAAGATAAAAAAATCTATGGTTATATTATTTTTTGGATCACATTTGATAGTGCTACCATAAACCGTATCGCAGTAAGAAAAAATAAAAGAAATAGGGGTTTTGCTGGGTTTTTGCTTCAAAATGCAGAGAAAATGTGGAAAGAAAATGATGTAGAAACGGTAACTTTAGAAGTTAGAGCATCAAATATTCCTGCAATATCTTTATATGAAAAATACGGCTTTTTGAAAATTACAGTTAAAAAGCAATATTATGAAGATGGTGAAGATGCTATATATATGATGAAAGGACTTATATAGGTATGAAAGATAGAATTATTTTAGGAATTGAAAGCAGCTGTGATGAAACTGCATGCGCAATAATTAAAAATGGTGAACTTATTGCCAATGTAATTTCTACTCAAATTGAAATGCATAAAAAATATGGTGGAGTCATGCCTGAAATTGCTTCAAGACTTCATCTTGAAAATATTGGTGTTGTCATAAAAGAAGCTATGGAAAAAGCAAATGTTCAATTTGAAGATCTTTCAGCAATTGCTGTTACTCGTGGACCAGGTTTAATTGGTGCTTTACATGTTGGACTTCAAGCAGCTAAAACTTTATCTTTAATTTACAATATTCCTTTAATTCCTGTTCATCATCTTGCTGGTCATATTTATGCTAATGAATTTGTTAAACCTTTAAAATTTCCTTTACTTGCAGTTGTTGTTAGTGGAGGTAATACAGAACTAGTTTATATGGAAAAACATATGGATTTTAAGATTATTGGAGAGACAAAAGATGACGCAATCGGTGAATCTTTTGATAAAGTCGCTAGAGTAATGGGTCTTCCTTATCCAGGCGGAGTAGAAATTGATCGACTTGCAAAAGAAGGTGAACACACCTATCATCTTCCAATTCCAATGCATGATGGAAGTTTAAATGTATCTTATAGTGGTTTAAAAACTGCAGTAATTAATTTAAAACACAATATTGAACAAAAAGGCGAAACCGTTGATATTAAGAATATGGCAAAATCTTTCCAAGATGTTGCGGTTGGCTTAATTATTGATAGAGTTCAAAAAGCTACAAAACAATATAAAGTAGAACAAGTAGTACTTGCTGGAGGAGTAAGTGCCAATTCATATTTAAGATCAGAGATTCAAAGAATCTTTAAAAATACCGCTATAGACGTAATAATTCCACCTTTATGGTGTACAACTGATAATGCAGTAATGATTGCTAAAGTTGGCGATTATTTATATGACGAAAAAGTCTTTGCACATTTAAGTTTAGGTGTTGATCCATCTTGGAAAATTGAAAATTATTTAAAATTTTAATTTGATAATAAATATTTAAAGTCTTCATCGTCCATTGAAGAGATGAAATCGCCGCCATTTCTAATGACTTGGTCATAAAGAGCTTTCTTTCGCTCTTGAAGTTTAATGATTTTATCTTCAACTGTGTTATAAGAAACTAACTTATAAATTGTAACAGGTCTAGTTTGACCAATACGGTGTGCTCTATCTGTAGCTTGGTTTTCAGCGGCAACATTCCACCAAGGATCTAGATGAATTACAGTATCAGCACCAATTAAATTAAGACCAGTTCCGCCTGCTTTTAAACTAACAAGGAATACCTTAATATTGTCTGAAGTATTAAAATCATTGGACATTTTGAATCTTTCTTCAGCTGGAGTATCACCTGATAAATAATATGATTTAATACCTAATTTTTGTAATAAATCTTTAAGGTGAGTGAGGACGGAAGTAAAGAAAGAGAAGACTAAAACTTTATGTCCATTCTCAATTGATTCTTGAATTAATTCTAAAGAATAGTCGAGTTTAGCAGCGATTTCGTCATAATTTTCAAGGAAAGACGATGGATCAACTGCAATTTGACGGAGTCTATTGATGGTAGCAAGGATAGACATTTTTTGTGCTTTGAAGTCTGTAAATGAGTTAACCGCTTTTTGTCTATATGCTTCATAAAGTTCTTTTTGTTTATCAGTTAAATCGATAGTTGTAATGAGTTCAGTTTTTGGAGGAAGCTCAGTTAAAACTTGCTCTTTAGTTCTTCTTAAAATAAACGGAGTAACTTTTGCTAAAAGTTTCTTTTTAGCTTCAGCGTTAGAACTTCCCGGATTGAAAGCAGTTAAATATTCTTCTGTGAATTTTTGCCTTGAATTTAAATATTTTGGCATCAAGAAATCAAAAATTGACCATAAATCTAATAATGAATTTTCAATAGGAGTACCAGTTAAAGCAAACTTGCCTTCAGCTCTAAGTTGTTTAACAGCTTTAGTTTTTTCAGCTGATGCGTTTTTAATATGTTGAGCTTCATCAACAATTGCTAAAGAGAATTCTTTAATATAGTAGAAGTCGATATCGGTTCTTAAAGAATCGTAACTTGTGATGTAACTAACTTTGCTTCCTTTTTTAATGTCGTTAATTTTGATCATACGATGAGTTCTGTTTCCATCGATAACAACGGTTTTTAAATGTGGTGCCCATTTTTTAAATTCGGCTTTCCAGTTATAAATTAAAGATTTAGGGCAAACAATGATGATTGGTAATTCAGTTTCTAAAGAATCAATCAAAGAAATAATTTCTAAAGTTTTACCTAAACCCATATCATCGCCTAAAATTCCTGAAAAACCAGTGTTATAAATAGTACCTAACCATTTAATACCTTCAATTTGATATGGTCTTAAAGTGTTTTGTAAAGATGGGTTGATATAAACGTCTGCGTTTTTGAAGTCTTTAATTTGATCAAAAATATCACGAATTTTTGAATCAAATTCAACATTGAATTTATCTTTATTTTCTTCGTTTATATCGATATATTTTTGAAGTTTAAGAGATTGATAAAATGGAATTTTGTTATTGAAATTATCTTCTTTAAAAGCTAATTCAGTTTGTAATTCGTTTAATTTTTTAACCTCAGTATTTTCTCTTAAATCAATTAATTTATTATTGATTAAGATAAATTTCTTTTTCTTTTTATAAGAATTTAAAATATCGTTGATTTCTTTATTATTATAATCTTCACTACCAACTTTAACATCAAGCCAACCGCTAACATATTGAACATTGATGCTAATAGAAACACTTTTATTTAAAGTTATATCTTTGATTCCTTTATCAATATAGACAGTTGCAATATCTCTAAAAATAGAAAAATCAGTTATTAAAATCATAGCTAAAGTTTCATTATTTCCTCTTCCTTTAAGTAGAAGTGGTATAGAGTTAACTAAATTTTCAAATTTTGTTAGTTTAAATGAAACATTGAAATCATCTCTAACTAAATCAGCTTTAACTTCGTTGCCGTCATAAAAATATTTAACATCAAAGACTGGATTCTTTTGTGTATCTAATGAAATGAAATATTCGATTCTAAATTTAGATTCAACATTTGGATTTTTACTATATTCGACAATGTGAGGTAATTGTTTTTTGAAATTTTCTGAAATTAAATCGCTGATATATTCACTCTTAAATGATTTTTTATATTTATTAAGGAAGTCATAAAATTTAAAAGATGCAGCGTTTTTAAATTCGATTGTTCTAAGACATTTATTTGCGTGATCAAAAAATATAAAAGTGGATTTATAAGAAAATGAATCACTCTTCTTTTGAGGTATGGTAATTTCTGGGAAGATAGTAAAATTACCTAAATCATCGATATCAATTGAACCCTTTTCTTTATCAGTAACTTTAAAATATTTTTCATCATATTTAATGGTTTCATCTTTTAATAAATCTAATAAAGTTACAAAGTCTCTATCATCTAACTCACAGGTGTTATAATCATATGATTGTCTTGACTTTTTTTCAAAAAAATCAAGGATTTGCAGGGCTTTTTCAGTGAAAAGAGAAGAACTTAATACATAATCAAAGTTTTTTCCTAAAGTAACTCTTTGATTTTCGTAGATAGATTTAAGGAAAAATTTGATATTTTTAACAACATAAAGTGAACCAGGTGAACCAACTCTAATTTTAAAAAGTCGATTAGAATAATCTTTTGGATTAAGGCCATTTATTATTTCAATTTCACAAACAATATTTCCAAAAGTTGTAATCTCAGTATCAACAAAGTTTTTAGCATCTTTAAACTCATCTAATAAAGAAGCAAAATCATCTCTAACTTGTGAGCGAAGTTTTAACTCGCTTGGAGAATATTTTGATAGTTCTTTAAAGGATTGAGGTAGGAAATCATATTGTTTTTCAACCTTTTCAGGATTATTAACTTCGTTTTCTTCCTCTTTTTTAATTAGATATAAACAAAAAGCTAATTCTTCTTGAGAAGGTACTCCAAGAAGTTCACCATTAATATCAATTGAAAAAATTAATAATTTTGGTAAGGCATTATTATTTTTATTTATTAATATTGCATAGTATTGAATTATCTCGTTTTTATAGGTTACGAAGAATGTATATTCGTTGTTTTCAAATGCATGAAAAATATCAGATCCATAAATCTTGTCTTGAGGATCAGTTAAAGTTTTTTGAATATCTATGTTTTTTGAATAAACTTTATCTAAATACATAAATTAAACCTCGTACACTTGAATATTTTTCTCTTTGAGAAGGTTATATTTTTTAAATAACAACAAAAGATTAGAGATACCATAATCTTTAGAAAAATTAGAAAGTTCTAAATCTTTTAAATATGGAGTTATGTCTATTTCCAATTTATCTAATTTTAATAAAACAAACATTTTTATATCTTCGTTAGCATCTTTTCTACGTAGATATTGATCAAATATTTCAAAATTATTAGTAGCTAATTTTTTATATATCAAAGGCATGATAATTACATCTTTTGCTTTTTCAAATAGTTCTTCTAAATTAAAAGAATTTAATTCTTTTGAAGATAAAGGTAAATCAAACAAATATTTTGTATATATTCCTACTGAATTAGGAAGTAATTCTTTAACTTGATTAAAAATTTGCTCATCTATTAAGAAACTTGCTAGATTTGTAAATGAAACATAATGAGCTTGAATAGTGGAAGTTATAAAATAAACTGTAATTAATTCAGCAATTGAATCATTTAAATTAGCAAATTCAATGAGTTTATCGGTAAATGTTAATTTATAAAATTGATATGAATCAATAAGATTTTGGTCTTGAATTGATGATAATAAAGCTTCTTTTAAAGTTTTACCATCCTTAAATAAAAGAGCAAAAGCTATAGTTTCATCAAGTTTTAAACCTTTATAAACATCTGAAGTTATTAAGCTTGTATAATCTACATCGATTGTTTCAGCTAGATTTCTTAAAGCTGGTTTAATCTCATTAAATCTTTGTGAAATTATACCGATAAAATCAGGATTTTTGGTCAATATTTCTACATCTTTTATAAGATTATTTTCATTTAAATAATCAAAAACTTTGTAAATTAAATTATCAATAACATCTTTTTCATAACTATATAATTCTTTAAATAAAACGCCAAGGAAACTACATAAATCTTTTATACTAATTAACTTTTTAGCATAAAGATAAAAAATTGGATTAAATACTTTTCTAATTTCAAAACAATATTTAGAAAATAATTTAATGTAAACACTAAAAAACTTTTTTAAGTCATATTGATAGTGCTTAATAATATTGGATAAAACAGGAATTATTAATCCGCTTGCATTTTCGTTTAAAGAAGCGAAATAAAATTCATTTAAAATTAATTCAATTGCTTGATCATCAACATTTGTAAGGTCTAGTTTTGAGAAATTAAACAAAATTTCTCTACTTTTTGTAAAAATAATCTCTTTTATTAAATGAGGTAATATATCGATTATTTCTTGTCTATTTGTTGAAAGTTTTACAAGGTTATTATTGTCATCAAAAGAAAGTACGACTTCATCAAGTGGTGAATACCTTCTTAAAGATAAAGTCGCGATGAAAGAATTTTCATTAAAACCTTCTCTTATACTAAGTCTATAAGGAGGATTTGTTCTTGAAAAACAATCGTTTAAAATCTCGTCATAAATGTTAGAAATAAATAGATTAAACTTATCCATCAAACTTTATGATAGCATTATTTAGCAAGTAGCGACATTGATTTTTCATTAATTTAATTTAATGTCTAAAAAAGATAACTTAAATAATGAATTACTTTAAAAAAGTTATATAATAATGTTTACTGAAAGGAACGTTTTTATGGCACAAGAAAGATCGATTACAAACCAATTATTATTTGAAAGATTAAAAGTCAAAGATCAATTAAAAAATGATGAAGTAGTTAAATTAGAAGGATGGGTTAGATCTAATCGTAATAATGGAAGCATTGGCTTCATTGAATTTAATGATGGAAGCTCTTTTAAAAATGTTCAATTAGTTTATACAAAAGAAACAAAAAACTACGATAATATCGTACATTTTAGAACTGGATGCACAATCCAAATTGAAGGAAAAATTGTTTTAACTCCTGAAAATAAACAACCTTTTGAAATACATTTAATCGATGCATTTTTACTTGGAGATTGTTCAGAAGATTATCCTATTCAAAAGAAAAGACATAGTTTTGAATTTTTAAGAGATATTGCTCATCTTAGACCAAGAGCAAATACCTTTAATGCAATCTTTAGAGTAAGAAATAAACTTGCTTTTGCAATTCATCAATATTTCCAAGAAAGAGATTTCATGTATGTTCATACACCTGAAATTACTTCAAATGATGCTGAGGGTGCAGGTCAAGTTTTCCATGTAGTTAGCGACTTTAAAGATCCAACTGCTTTCTTTGGTGGAAGTAGTGCTTCTTTAACAGTTTCAGGACAACTTCACGTTGAAGCTTTTGCTTTAGCATTTAGAAATGTTTATACATTTGGACCAACCTTTAGAGCTGAAAATTCAAATACAACAAGACACGCATCAGAATTTTGGATGATTGAACCTGAAATTGCTTTTGCTGATTTAGAAGATGATATGGATTTAATGGAAGATTTCCTTAAATACATCATCAAATATGTAATGAAAAATTGTGAAGATGAAATGAACTTTTTCAACACCATGATTGAAAAAGGATTACTTGATAAACTCAATCATGTTGTCAATTCAAATTTTGTCAGAATGACTTATACAGAAGGCATTGAAATTTTAAAAAACGCTGTAAAAGCTGGACATAAATTTGAAAATAACAATATTGAATGGGGTATGGATCTTCAAAGCGAACACGAAAGATACTTAACCGAAGTTCATGTAAAAGGACCAATGTTCTTAATAGATTTTCCAAAACATATTAAAGCATTTTATATGAAACAAAATAGCGATGGAAAAACTGTTGCAGCATGCGATTTACTCGTCCCTCAAGTTGGAGAAATTTGTGGTGGTTCACAAAGAGAAGAAAACTATGAAGTCTTAAAGAAAAAGATGGTTGAGATGGGTAATGATAAAGGACTTGAATGGTATCTTGAATTAAGAAAATTCGGTGGATGTATCCATTCAGGATTTGGACTAGGATTTGACAGACTTTTAATGTATATTACAGGTATGCAAAACATTAGAGATGTTGAACCATATCCACGTACACCAGGAAGTTTAAAATATTAATTAAAAAGAAAAGTTTATGTTAGAAGAAAATAGAAATTACGAAATATCAAGAGGTGTAGAAACCGATCTTCATGCTCCAAGAGCGTCTTCTTTTGATAACCCTCCAATGGTTCAAAATATCGATAGAACAGATGATTTTTCTTCTACAAACCAAAATAATTCTCAGCCTTTATCAAAAGAAGAAATTGAGATTAAGAAAAAATCAAATTTTAGAATTTTTGTTTTATTCATTGTTATTGACTTAGCAATGCTTGGTGTAATTATTTGGCAAATTGTCTCTTTATTTATTGATTTATTTCAAAATTAATTAATTTTTAAATTTAAAGAAAAATTAAAGTGATGAATCAATCCTAAAGTGATTGTTCATCACTTTTTATTTTGCATTATGTATTTTTTTGAAAATCTAAGGGGGATGAATCAAAAAATTGATAAAAAATAATCTAAAATTTTTCATTCAATTTTAATTAACAACTAATATTATTTTTTATATAATATTAGGCGTCAAAAGGAGAAATCAAAAATGTTAGAAATTATTGATGTTTATGCCCGTGAAGTATTAGATTCAAGAGGCAATCCAACTGTTGAAGTCGAAGTTACATTAGATGATGGTACAGTTGGCCGTGCTATCGTTCCAAGTGGAGCTTCAACTGGAGAAAATGAAGCATTAGAACTTAGAGATGGCGATAAGAAAAGATTTGATGGAAAAGGTGTTTTAAAAGCAGTTCAAAACGTTAACGATACAATCGCACCAGAAATCATCGGTATGTATGCTGATGATCAAGTTGGTATCGACAATGCTTTAAATGCATTAGATGGTACCCCATTTAAGAAAAATTTAGGTGCAAACGCTATGCTTGGTGTTTCGCTTGCATGTGCTCATGCAGCTGCAAACTACTATGGTATGCCACTTTATAGATATATTGGTGGAGCTAACGCAAAAGTTCTTCCAACTCCAATGATGAACGTTATCAATGGTGGAGCTCATGCAGATTCAACCGTTGATTTCCAAGAATTCTTCATCATTCCAGCAGGATTTAAAACTTTCAGAGAAGCTTTAAGAGCTGGTGTTGAAACATTCCATGCATTAAAGAGTGTTTTAAAAGCTAAAGGTTATGAAACAGGTGTCGGTGATGAAGGTGGATTTGCTCCATCTTGTAAAGAAGGAAATACTGAACCACTCGAATTAATCATGGCAGCTATTGAAAAAGCAGGATATGTTCCAGGAAAAGAAATCTTCTTAGGAATGGACGTCGCATCAAGTGAATTCTATGATGGAAAAGTCTACAACCTTAAAAAATCAGGTCAAGGTGTTAAAACAAGTGAAGAATTAATCGCTTGGTATAAAGAAATGTGTGCAAAATATCCAATTATCACAATCGAAGATGGTTTAGCAGAATCTGATTGGGATGGATGGAAGAAATTAACAGCTGAACTTGGCGATGAAATTCAATTAGTTGGTGATGATTTATTCGTTACAAACATTGAATTCGTTAAGAAAGGTATCGTTAACAAAGTTGCAAACTCAGTCTTAATCAAAGTTAACCAAATCGGTACATTAACCGAAACTTTAGATGCTATTAGAATGGCTCAAGTTAATGGTTACACCACAATGGTTTCCCATAGAAGTGGTGAAACAGAAGATACAACCATCGCTGATTTATCAGTTGCAGTCAATGCAGGACAAATCAAAACTGGTTCAGCTTCAAGAACAGATAGAATGGCAAAATATAACCAACTTCTTAGAATTGAAGATGAATTAGGTGATGAAGCTGTATTTGAAGGATTAAGAGCTTTCAAAAAATACAGATTTGTTGACTAATTTTTAAGAAATTAAAACTATACAAAACTAGAGACCTCTTAAAGGTCTCTTTTTGTTAAATTATTTAGAGAAAACTATAATAATTTCAAAATAAATGTGGTAATATATTTTTAATTTCTTAATGGAGGGTTCAAAATATGGCTTTATTAGATATTATCATTATTGCAATCATAGCTTTATTCGGTATAGCTGGATTATTTGCAGGTCTTGTCAAAAGAATGGCAGGCTTAGTTAGCTTAATAGTAGCAGCAACAGTAGCATTCTTTATTGCTTCTCCAGTTAATGCGATGTTAGCCGACACTGGATATAACGAAATTTTCACAAATGCAATTGAAAATGAAAATCTTGCAGGAATGTGCGCTCTTGGAGTTATTTGGATTGGATGTTTCATTATTTTATATATTGTTTGTAGAATACTTTTCAAAATCTTTAAAGCCATTATTGATAAAGCCAAGATCCTTGCTTTAGTTGATCATACATTAGGTGCTTTTGTAGGACTTGCTAGTGGATTAGTTCTTGCAGCAGTTGTTGTATTTGTTATCAAAGCAGTTGGAGATTATTCTCCTGATATTCTAACTTGGTATACAGAACAAGTTAATGAATCAATGGGAATAGCAACATTTGTAGATAGCTTTGCAACCTGGGCATTAGGTATTACAAAAGATGCTGTTGAACAAGTCATGCCTCAATAATTTTTAAAAAATATTAGGTTTTTATGAAGTTTTTAGATAAAATTAAACGATTTTTTCGAAAAGATTTAACCCCTCCAATTGGAATAATCGCTTGTGCAACATATGTAGTTGTTGCTTTAATAAATATTGTTGTTTATTTAATTCAACTTCAAGTTAATGGGATGTCATTAAACCAATCGAGTTTTATGTATCTTCTTATTAATTTGATTATTGATTGTGTTTTTTATCTTCTTGTTTGTAATTATTTTAGAAAAGCAAGTGAGAATTATTTTTATGCATATTATGCAATGATTTTAATTACTGTTTCTACCTATATAATTCCAATTATCTTTCAATTTATTGAAGGAATTGCAGTTTCGTTAGAAGGCGGCGGACTTACAGCTTTATTAGTTTTAGTAGGTTCAATTATTAGTGCAATTTTAGGTATTTTATATTTTATTTTCATGCTTTTAGAAGTTAAAAACAAAAAAAGAACCTATCAAACATTACTTTTAATAATTGGTGGATTAATTTGTGGAATTGCTTGCTATAATTTTGTTGTAAGTATGTTTAATTATTCAATGATTTTTACAAGATTAGATGCTTTAGACATTACAAATAATATTTTATGGGTTGTAAGTAGCGTTATTGAACTTGCTTTTGCATCTTTATATTTACTTTACGCAATTGATATAAAAAGAATTAGAACTAGAGGTTATTAACAAATCTCATCAAAAGGATTGTTATTTTCGATATCAACTAAAGAGTTGATTGGAATAGTGGCATTTTCTAAATGAATCAATCTTTTATTTAAGTCTAAGTTTAAAATTTGTGAGCTAACTTTGTAAATATAACCATCATAATAAAAAGTTATGTTATAAATCTCACTTTTTAGATAATTTCTTAAGATCTTATCTATTTTTGCGGCTTGTTCAGTAGAAACTTTTGGTTTAGGTGATTTATTTTTTTCATAAATCATCTTTTTTAAATAAGATTCTTGCTCAACTAAGCTAGAAAACGGTAAAAATTTCTTCATTCCTCTATCTGCCATAGTTATATTTTAAAGTATTTAAAAAGATGTATCGATAAAATATTTATCAATACATCTCTATGTTCGTAAAAGTGGACTTTATGTACTATTTTATCTTTTTAGTTAATCCAATTCCGATAACTCCAGGACCAGTATGGGTAGCAACTGAAAGTGATAGTGGATCGATAGCTTGATGAGTGTCAAATCCAAGCTCCTTTTTAGCTTGTAAAGCAAATTCAAGTGCTAAATCATAGTCTTTTGTATATGCAAATGCTAAATCTAACTTATCATTAGGTACATCTTTAAAGGTAGTTTCACGTTCTTTTTTAATTGCTTCAATCATTGCTTTTTTAGATTTTTTAACACCAATACATTTTTTAAAGGCATCTAATTTTCCTCCATTTATTGTTAAAACTGGTTTAAGATGAAGAGCTTCACCAACTAAAGCGGCAGCAGGGGTGATTCTTCCACCTTTTTTAAGATATTTTAAAGTGTTAACCATGATGAAAATTTTACTTTCATAGGCTGTTTTTTCTAAATATTCTTTAATTTCTTGTCCATTTTTGCCTTCTTCAATTAATTTTTTAGCATCATTAACTGCAGATTTTAAAGTAACGCTAATTCTATGATTATCTACAACAAAAACTTTACCTGCATAAGCTTTTGCTAAACCTTTTGCGGTTTCACAAGTAGCAGATAAGCCGCTACTCATAGGCATATGAACAATTTGATCATAATCTTTTAATAATTCGTTCCATAATTCTAAAATTTCACCAATTGATGGTTGAGAAGTAGAAATATTAGCATCATTTTCTAATTTATTATAAAAAGTATCATAATCAATATTACGATTTTCATAATATTCTTCGCCATCAATAATGATTGGCATTCTTACTAAATATATACCTTCTTTTAATGCTTCTTCAGGTGTATAACCTGCGTTATCATCAACGACAATACAAATTTTCATAATAGTTAACTCCTTGTTTTTGAAAGTAACTTTTTTAACTTTTTAATTAATTTGAATAGGATGAGAATTTTAATTTAATCACTTAATTTGTGGTCGAAATAATCAAATTAAAATTCTCATAAAAATCAATAATTTTTAAAAAGGCTTGGACATTTGCAAGGTTTTTGAAATTTTTACGACCTTTTTAGTGTCCATAGCCTTTTAAATTTTTAGATTTATTTAATTACTTTTGTAACAGTAATTGCTAATGCACCAGGACCGATATGAGTTGCAACAGAAAGTGAAAGTGGATCACAATTTGATGCTTCTTTAAATCCAATTGCTGCTTTTGATTCTTCGATGAATTGTTTGATTCCATCTAAATCTTCAGTATATGCAAAACCAAAATCTAATTGATCAAGTGGTACATTTGGGAATTTTTCAGTCATATCTTTTTTGATTGCTTCAATCATAACTCTCTTAGCTTTTTTAACACCCATACATTTTGCAAAAGCATCAAGTTTACCACCTAAAATGGTTAAAACTGGTTTGATATGTAATGCTTCACCTAAAACTGCACCAGCTGGAGTAACTCTTCCACCTTTTCTAAGGTATTTAAGAGTGTTAACCATAATATAAATAGTGCTTTCATAAGCAGTCTTTTCTAAATAATTTTTAATATATTCGCCATCATGTCCTTGTTCAATTAATTTAATAGCATCTCTTACAGCACTTTTTAAAGTAATTGAAATTCTATGATTATCAACAACGAAAACTTTTCCTTCGTAATCTTTTGCTAAACCTTTTGCAGTTTCGCAACTTGCAGATAAACCGCTACTCATTGGCATGTGGACGATTTGATCATATTCCTTTAAAGTTTCATCCCACATTTCTAAAATTTCACCAATTGCAGGTTGAGAAGTGGAGATATCAGCGTTAGCAGCCATTTTCTTATAATAATTTTCGTGAGAAATTGTTTTATATTCAAAATATGTCTCTCCATCTATGATGACAGGCATACTTACAACTTTGATTCCAAATTGCTTTGCTTCTTCTGGTGTATAGCCTGCGTTATCGTCAACAATAATACAAATTTTCATACTTTTTCCTCCAAGCGTAGGTATTATAAATTAATTATTTTTGTTTGAAAATGTGGTATTAATTACTAGATTATGTCGTATTTATCAACACTTTTTTGCTTTTTGTTCAAAATCTAAACTTTTAAAATTAAAAAGCAGCGTTTTCTTAGATTAATTAGTCAATATATTAAATGTTTATTAAAATGCTTTTTTGGGATTGAAAACCAAAGATCAAAAAAAATAAAATATTCACGAGTAAGTTAATAACTTACGACATTAGGTATATCGATTCAAAATGGTGAATCACGACTAGCCTGAAGCCAAAGTTTAGGGGCTACCTAATATTAATTAGATTATTATTGAACTGATTATTATTTTGGGTGGCTAGCAAAACTAAAGAGCCACTTTTTCTTTGATAGACCTAATTGTATTCTAAGTTTAAGCACTTACATTAGGAGGATTTAAGATTTTATGAAAAAAAGCAAACTAAGCTTTATCGCATTAAGTTTTGCAACTTTAATGTCAGTCGTTGCATGTGGCGGTGGTAGAACCGTCGGTACTGTTGAAATGGTCGAACTTTCAGAAACAGATATCGGTACAGTCAAAGTATTAAATGCTACAGCAAAAGCACGTTACTCAGAAGCAAACCCATTAAAAATTGCTCTTGTTACTGATAGTGGTACATTAAACGATCACTCATTCAACGAATCTGCTTGGAATGGTGTCAACGCATTTGCAGTCGCAAATGGTGGCGGAACAGTTAGTTCAGCAAACGTCGTTTCAACTGGTTCAGTTCAAACCAAATATTATCAACCAACTGGAAACTTCACAACCAGTACCAGATTAAATGCGATGTTAGATGCAGCATCTTGGGACGCAGACGTTATTGTTCTTCCAGGTTACTTATTCCAATCAACAATCGCAAGATTCCAAGAAAGATATGCTAATAATAGAGACGAAATGCCAGCTTTATTAGCTCTTGACTGTGTTGCAGAAGATTCAGATAACAACTATGCTGCATTCACATTTGATGACAAAGTCACATCAGTTATTTATAGAGAAGAACAAGCAGGATACCTTGCAGGTTATGCTGCTGTTAAAGAAGGATACAGAAACTTAGGTTTCGTCGGTGGTATGGCAGTTCCTGCAGTTATCCGTTATGGTTATGGATATGTCCAAGGTGCTGATGCTGCTGCTCAAGATTTAGAATTAGCAGATGATTCAATTCAAATGCAATATTACTATGCTGGTGAATTTGCTGCTACTGAAGCTGCAACAAACTATGCAACTTCATGGTACAACAATGGTACTGAAGTTATCTTCGCTTGTGGTGGTGCTGTTTATAACTCAGTTACAACCGCTTCACAAAGAGCAGGTAACAAACCATGGATCGGTGTTGACGTTAACCAACACGCTGACTCAGAAATTTCTCCAGATGGAATGGAAAATTACTGCATTACTTCAGCTATGAAAAATTTAGCTGATGCTACCCAAGTTTTACTTGCTACCTATGGAAATAACAACGAAGCATGGACAGAAGATCTTGCTGGTGAAGTTGTTACTGTCGGTGCACAATCATTAAATGTTTGTTTACCAACTCCAGAATCATCAGGTGATGAAGGCTGCTGGGGATTCAAAAACTTCACAGTTGCTGAATATGAAGATTTAATGGAAGGTCTTCAAAGTGGTGAAGTCAAAGTTAATGGTAACTCTGATAACGCAGCAATCGTTGCAGCCGCTTTCGGAACTCACAAAGTCGTTGTTAACTATATCGAACAGTAATTAACAAATACAATAAATGCAAAAGCTACGATTAATTCGTAGCTTTTGCTATATTTAGAAAACAAAAAAGGAGAAGAAGAATGGAAGAGACAAACGTAATCGAATTAAGCCATATCTCTAAATCCTTTCCAGGCATCAAAGCAAATGATGACATCTCACTTACATTAAGAAAAGGTGAAATCCATGCTTTATTAGGTGAAAATGGTGCTGGTAAATCAACTCTTATGTCCATTTTATTTGGAATGTATTCTCCAGATGAAGGAGAAATATTTGTCAGGGGAGAACCAGTAAAGATCAAAAATCCTAATGATGCTACAAAATATGGAATAGGTATGGTCCATCAACACTTTAAACTTGTTGAATGTTACACTGCCTTAGAGAATATCATTTTAGGTTTTGAACCTACTACAAAATATTTCGGATTTTTAAGACCTAAAATGGTAAGAAAATCAATCGAAGATTTATGTGAAAAATATCATTTTGATTTAGATATCGATACTGTTGTTGAAGATTTACCTGTTGGCGCACAACAAAAAGTTGAAATCTTAAAGATGTTATATAGAGAAAATGAGGTTTTAATTTTTGACGAACCAACCGCAGTTTTAACACCTCAAGAGATTGATAGTTTAATGCAATCTATGAAACAATTAGCTGCTGAAGGTAAATCTATTTTATTTATCTCACATAAACTTAATGAGATTATGGAAGTTAGTGATCGAGTCTCAGTTTTAAGAAAAGGAAAACTCATCGCTACAGTCAATACAAAAGACACTAATCCTCAAAAATTATCTAATTTAATGGTTGGTAGAGACGTTAAATTAACCATTGAAAAAGATGAAGCAAAAGTTGGTAATTCAATTTTATCAGTCAATAATTTAGTCGTTTATAACGATGAAAAGAAAAAAGATACAGTTAATGGAGTCTCTTTTGATGTTAAAGAAGGAGAAATTGTTTGTATCGCTGGTATTGAAGGAAATGGTCAATCAGATTTAATTTATGCTTTAACAGGTTTAACAAATGTTAGAGGTGGTGAAGCAATCCTTCATAATGTTGATAAAAATTATTATAAAAAGCCAACAATTAGAAATGATAAAACAGTAGATGAAATTTTTGCAAACAGCTGGGATTATGTAAAATATGGACTTTTATTTGTCTTTAGACCAGTTGGGAGAGCTTTAATTAATGCCTTTAATTATTGTGTTAATAAAATTAATAGAGGTTGGTTACATACCAAATTTGCAATTGAAGAATTCTTTAGTTTAATTGGTCTTTCAATTAAAAACTTATTTAAAAAGAAAGTTGAAGGCAAAGATAAACCTACTTTTGAACCAATTAAAGAACAAATTAAGTTAGAAAAAGTAGAAGCACTTAATAACGTTAAAGAATTTATGCCTGCTAAAAAGAAGCCTCTTCTTACTCCAAAACAAGAAAAAGAACTCCCAGATCAAATCGATGTTCATCTTGAAGATTTAAGTATTAGAAGAAGAAATCTTGCTGGTGTATCTCATATTCCAGAAGATAGACATAAACATGGTTTAATTTTAGATTTCTCTTTAACTGACAATTTAACTTTACAAAAATACTTTGAACCACAATTCCAAAAATTTGGAGTTATGAAAAATAAAGCTAAAGTTGAATATGCTGAAAGATTAATTGAAGAATATGATATTAGAAGTGGTAAGGGTGCAAGAACTACAGTTGGATCCATGTCTGGAGGTAACCAACAAAAAGTAATTATCGCTAGAGAAATAGATAGAGGTACCCCACTTTTAATCGCAGTTCAACCAACAAGAGGTCTTGATGTTGGTGCAATCGAATACATTCATAGAAAATTAATTAACTATCGTGATGAGGGAAAAGCAGTCTTGTTAGTTTCCTTTGAACTTGAAGAAGTTATGAATGTTGCAGATAGAATTTTAGTTATGTTTAACGGCGAAATCACTGCAGAACTCAATCCAAAAGAAACAAATGTAAAAGAAATTGGTCTTTACATGAGTGGTGCAAAACGTATGGATTTCGCTAAAAAAGAAGAAGTAAAGGAGGGTGAATAATATGGAAAACAATAAAAACGAAGCAATTGTTGCCTCAAAAAAAGGTAATTTTGTTTCCTGCTTTACTGAATTCTTTAAAAATCCATTCTCAAAAGAAGGATTCAATTCATTTGTTTCAGCATTTGTTTGTATCGTTATAGGTGTTATTTTTGGACTTATAATGATGCTTGCTGTCGATCCTGGCAACGCATTTAATGGATTAGGAATTTTACTTTCAAAAGGATTCTCATCCATGAACGATTTTTCGAGTGTTTTAAGAGCCGCAACTCCAATGATGCTTACAGGTTTATCAATTGCTATTTCTTATAAACTTGGAATGTTCAATATCGGTATCACAGGACAAGTTACAGCTGGTGCATTTGTTGGAATTTGTCTTGCTTTATCTGGATGGAACTGGTTTTTTTGTTTACTTTTTGGTGCTATCGCTGGTGGATTAATTGGATTTATCAGTGGAATCATGAAAGCAAAATTAAATGTTAACGAAGTTCTTTCAGGTATTATGCTTAACTGGATTGTCTATTATTTAATTGGTGTTCTTTCTTCAGGAACAACTGGATTAATTCCTGCATCTTTTAAAGATAGAAACCAAATGGACTATTTCGCAACAGTTCCTGTAGATGGAAGAGTTCCATCAATTGCTTCAAACATTTTACCTGGTGTTACTTATGGATTAATTATTGCTATTATCCTTATTATAGTAATGCAATTTGTCATGACAAAAACTACATTTGGTTTTGAATTAAGAGCAAGTGGAGCAAATAAACATGCCGCTTCATATGCTGGTATTTCTCAAACAAAATCTATCGTTTTAGCTCTTACAATTTCCGGAGCAATCGGTGGACTTGCTGGTTATATCATTTATGCAAACGCTGATTTCCCACTTAACTTCTTATGGAATTCGAATTCAAATACATTACTTGCTGATGGATTTACTGGAATTTCAGTTTCCCTTATTGGTCAAAATTCTCCAATAGGTTGTATTCTTTCATCAATTATTATCGCATTTATTACTCAAGCACAAACTTCATTAATTAATGCTTCACCTTTATATAATATTCATTACACAGAACTTATTAAAGCTGTAATTATTTATGTTGCTTCCTTCTCGTCATTCTTCAACATTGTCTTTAAGAAATGGGGAAGTGATGATTTAAAGAATTTCTTTAATCCTAGAGCATTATTTAAGATTAAACATAAAGAAATTCCTGTTACTGATGAAGGACCAGTAAACGTTGATAAATCCGATGATATCAAGGTTTTAGAGTCAAAAGATGTTATCGAACCATCTAAAGAAGATGGAGTAAAAAGTGAAATAAAGGAGGATGAAGACCATGCCAATTAATTCAGTTGGAATGTTATTAAACTGTTTTATTTATTACCTTGTTGGTTTTACTTTAGGCGCATTCGGATCTTTATATTCTGAAAAGTCAGGTATTATCAACATCGCCATTGAAGGTGGTATGGTTGTTGGAGGCTTCTCTGGAATCATCTTCATTAACTCAATGGCTGGAGCTTTCCCTGGATCAGAAGGAGTTTGGATAACTTCAACTAGGGCTGGCGTTGAACTTTTATACTTTATTGGTTGCTTAATTGCAATCGCTGCTTCAATTTTATTCTCATTCTTACTTTCATTTGTTTCTATTAAATTAAAAGCAAATCAAACTGTTGTTGGTACTGCTTTAAATACAGTTGCAGTAGCAGTTGGTGCAATTATCAACACAATTTTAACTGGTAAAGATACAGTTGAAATTGAAAACAATGTTTTCTCAACAATCTTACTTGTTGATAGAAACATGGGTGATTTTGCATTCTATTCATTCTCAAATCTTCATTGTGGTGTCATTATCGGAATCATTGCAATCGTAGTTTTATGGCTTGCAATCGATAGAACTAGATTTGGTTTAAGATTAAAAGCTTGTGGTGAAAATCCAGCAGCTGCCGATAGTGTTGGTATCAATGTTAGTAAAATGAGATATCTTGGAACAATGATTGGTACTGCAGCAGCAGGACTTGGTGGATTTATTCTTTTCACTTGTATGTCAACAGCTGTTTGGACAATCGATGCATTCGGATTTGGCTTCATCGTTATCGCAATTGAAATTTTAGGTAACTGGAAAACATTACCAATCTTCTTTGGAACCGTATTCTTTGCATTCTTCTTCTCATTCTCAAGAGTCTTCCCATCATTACTATCTTTACCACAATACTCAGGACTTCCAGGAGTATTGAAGACTCAAGCAATTTACTCAGTTATTCCATATTTACTCGCATTTATCGCACTTATGGGTATCTCGAAGAAGTCGAGGGCACCAAAAGCTGAAGGTATTCCTTACGACAAGGCCTCTCGAAGTTAATAACTACAATTTATGCATAAAAGAAGACTATTTATAGTAAATAGTCTTTTTTCTCTCAAAAATTTGCTATAATTTTGTCCTATAACACAAAAGGGGGTTGATGTTATGCCATTTTACGTAATTAAAGGTGATCTTATTAGCATGAATGTTGATGCAATTGTCAATGCAGCTAACGTCGGATTAAAGATGGTTGAAGGTGTTGGAAGAGCTATCTTCCATAAAGCTGGAGATCTTGAAATGAATAACGCTTGTAAAGCAATTGGTGGTTGTAAAGTAGGAAAAGCAGTAGAAACACCAGCTTTTAATATTAAAAATGCCAAAATTATCATTCACGCTGTTGGTCCAAATTATATTAATGGTAAACATGGTGAAGAAAAGAATTTAATTAGCGCTTATAAAGAATCTTTTAAAATCTTAAAAGAACATGATTATAATTCAATCGCCTTCCCTTTACTTAGTGGAGAATTCAATTACCCTCAAAAAGAAGCTTTTGCAGTTGCTTCAAATGTTATTTTAGAACATTTGAAAGAAAATAAAGACGATGTTGTGTATTTAGTAATGTATAAAAATATTCCAAATATTATCTCTGATAAACTTCAAGAAGAATTAACTAAATTTATTATTCATATTTCTAAATATAATCCAGAAAACGAAGTAAAAGATGTTGCAACAACTGATAACAACTCAAAACTTGTTGAAACAATTAGAAAATTCCAAAAAGAAACTAATACCGATGATGTTGGATTAATTTTACTTGGAAATTTATCTCATCAAGAATTTAATAAATTAGTTTCTAATCCATCATATATTCCTACTAAGAATGTTGTTTTAGCTTTCGCAATTGCTATGAAACTTTCTTATGATGAAACTTTAGTCTTATTAAAGTCATTAGGATATTCTCTTACAAATGCTAACTTATTTGATTTAGTAGTAACC
Source organism: uncultured bacterium (assembly GCA_949293255.1). Taxonomy (GTDB): domain Bacteria; phylum Bacillota_I; class Bacilli_A; order RFN20; family CAG-826; genus Onthovivens. Next base: position 1,639 of record CASFCL010000004.1, on the reverse strand, counting down.
TATTTTATTAAGAATAAAATCTATGATATTTATCAAATTAATAACGCTTTATTTGTTTATGATGGCAACCCATTAGGAGCAGATTTTTAAAAATTTTTTTTAACTTAAAATACCTAATTTTAGTAAAAAATATACAAAATTAAGTAAAGTAAAAGTATCGATGATATCGATACTTTTTTATATTTTTAAATTCTTAATTTTGAATTCACTATTTTTAATACCATAATCCAGTATTTTAATACTAAATTGTTGTTTACAACCCTTTTTTCCTTTGTTATACTTTGAAATGGCTAAGGCCATTATTATTAATTTATCAAAGGAGATTTTATGTCAAGATTTACTTTACCAAGAGACGTTTACTACGGAAACGGATCATTAAGCGAATTAAAAAATTTAAAAGGTAAAAAAGCTATTATCGTTACTGGCGGTCACTCAATGAAAACTAGCGGATTCCTTGCAAAAACAGAAGAATACTTAAAAGAAGCAGGAATGAAAGTCAGAATCTTTGATGGTGTTGAACCAGATCCATCAATCGAAACCGTTATGAGAGGTGCTGCAGCAATGAGAGAATTCGAACCAGATTGGATCGTTTCAATCGGTGGTGGTTCACCAATCGATGCTGCTAAAGCTATGTGGGTCTTCTATGAATATCCAAATTCAAAATTCGAAGATTTAATTACACCATTTAGCTTCCCAACTCTTAGAACAAAAGCTAAATTCTGTGCTATCCCATCAACCAGTGGTACAGCAACCGAAGTAACAGCATTTGCTGTTATTACCGATTATGCTAAAGGTATCAAATATCCTCTTGCAGACTTCGAAATTACACCAGATGTTGCTATCGTCGATCCAGAAATCGTCAGATCACTTCCAGCAAAACAAGTTGCTTATACCGGTATGGATGCTTTAACTCACGCAGTTGAAAGCTATGTTGGTACAGTTGCTACTCCATTCACAGAATGTTTATCACTTAAATCAATTCAAATGGTAAATACATATCTTGTTGAATCATTCAATAACCCAGGTGGAAAAGGTAGAGAAGAAATGCACTATGCTCAATGTTTAGCAGGTATGGCATTCTCAAATGCTTTACTTGGTATCACCCACTCAATGGCTCATAAAACTGGTGCGGTTTTCTCAACAGGTCATATCCCACACGGTTGTGCAAATGCTATGTATCTTCCACACGTTATCGAATATAACGCAAACAACAAAGTTGCTCTTGAAAGATATGCTCAAATTGCTCAATCACTTGGTATTCAAGGACATGATGCACATGAACAAGTTCAAGGTTTAATCAATAGAATCCATGAATTAAATACACTTCTTGGAATTCCACACTCAATGAAAGAATTTGGTGTTGATGAAAAAGAATTCTTCGAAAAACTTCCAAAATTTGCTCATGAAGCAGTCTTAGATGCATGTACAGGTACAAACCCAAACCCAATCGATGATGAAAAGATGGCTGACTTATTTGTACACTGCTACTACAATAGACCATACAAATTCTAATTAATCTAGAATAAAAATTTCCAAAAATGGGGCTTCGTAATATAGGTGGGTTTTGGGTGGGTTAACCCAGAGCCTAAAATACAAAAAGCTTCGTAAAGTAGGTGGGTTTCCACCTACTTTTTTTGTA
>CASFCL010000003.1 GCA_949293255.1 uncultured bacterium | reverse complement strand
TTTTTAATTTAATTTAAAGTTAGAAAGTTTTTTATGAGAAAATATTGAGTAAATTAGCTTTTTTGTAAATTTTTACCCACAAATACTATTGATGAGCCAATTTTTTTTCAAATTTTTAGACACTGTCAAAAATTTATGTTTTTTTGACATAATAAAAGCCCTTCCTTTTTCTATTCTCTATTCTTCACCAATCATATCTAGGAAGGGCTAGCAAGAGTTTATCTTGCTTCAATCATTTAAGGACTTATTATTTTGTCCTTTTCTTTGAACGAGGCTTTTACCTCTATTTCTAATTTAATTATAAATACAAAATATTTTTTTGAAAATACTTTTATCTATACTTTTTATTTATAGATTTTTAAAAGCTCGATTCTATCGATAAAAAGCAAAATAAAAAGCATCTTTCGATGCTTATATTTTTAAAATATTTTAATAATTAGAAATCTTCTTCAGCAGCTAAAGCTTTAGAATGATCAGAAAGTTTTTTACCACCTGCAAGTAATGTAACAATAAAAATAACAAAGCAGACACAAGCGATACAGATGATTCCCCATCCAACTATGTTATTTGTACCCATGTTAGTTAAATTTGCACCATTGCCTTTGATATTTTCATAAGCCCACATTCTGCCCCAGCAAAATAACATACCAGCTGTGAAATATAACATACTTTGGAAAATTTCCATTCCACCAGTGAAACCAGCACCTGCTTTCTTTCCTAAGACAAGTAAGATTATGCTAATTAAACCTGCAACTGCTACTAAAATCCAAGCAGATAATAATCCGGCAGATGGACCTCTAAACATATAATTTGTTGCTTCATAAACACTTGCTGAATCTGAGAAACCGCCATCTCTTCCTAAAGTAACGATAGCTGGTCCAAACGCAAGTCCAAAGATAGCAATTAATAATATAAATGCAATAATTTGTGAACCTTTAGTTAAAATATTCTTCATAACCAATTTTCTCCTGACTTGTAAATTATAATAAATTTTAAAAATAAATAAAGCATTTTTTTAAGAAAATTTTACTCTAGTTTAAAAATATTAATAATATTTTTTAAAAGTGGCGTTTTTTGAGATAAATTTTAATAATTTATTCATTTTGTTGAATAAACCTGCAAAAGTCCATTATTTTTAAGAAATATTGGGATTTTGCAGGGTTTTTGGTTTAAAATAGTGAGTTTTTTACTTATAAGAATTTAAAACTTCTCTAAGTAAACCAGGGTCATCTGTCATAATTGCATCACAACCCTTTTCAATCATTTTTCTCATCTCATCTTCTTCATTAATTGTCCAATATTGAACAGCTGCATTTCTTTCGTGAGCTTCTTGAATATAAATATCCCAGGTAAGATCAATTCCATACATGCTTAATGGAAGTTGAAGACAAGTAAAATCATCAAAATCAAATAAGTTTGTAAATGTTAAAGTTGTAATAACAAACTTTGCTGCTACGCCAGTCGAAGCACCACGGTGTAATGTTTGGTGCTCTTCTTTAAGATAATTTTCAATTTCATTATGGAAAGTTCCAATAACGACTCTATCTTTATAATCTGGATAAGTATTTGTTAATAAATCATCTAAAATATCGGCAACTTGATAGCCCTTTTCTCCACCGTTTTTAATTTCAACGATGAATAATAAATCCTTGTTTGTATCGTAATATCTATCGAATAAATCGTTAATTGTGACGATTGAAAGGTCGTTTTGTTTAATTACATCCTTTCTATCTTCTTGAGTGGTTGTAACTAAATCTCTATATGGATAAGAGTTATCTACTCCTGCAAAGTTATAACCCATATTGAAATTTTGAAGTTCATCTAATGTATGATCAGCAATTTTATAAGATTCACTAGAACCAGTTATTACTTCGACATCACTACATCTATTGATATCAGAATCATGATTTAAAACGACATAGCCATCTTTTGTTAACCATAAATCAGTTTCAAAAATATCGACATCATAATCATTTAAAGCTGATTCATATGCTTTAAGTGTATTTTCTGGAGAAGTTATACTTCCTCCGCGATGAGCTGCAAGCATTGGAAGTTCACCTTCTTTTACTAAGAAAGGATTATTTTCAACTACTTTTGCTGGTGGAATTAAATTAATTACTAAAAAGAAAACCGCAATAACTCCAACTATTGACCCAGCAATAACCCAACCTTTAGCTTTCTTACTTTTGCTATTTGTATAATATTTCATTTTTATACCTATAAAATTAAGAAATAGTATAAACTCCATCACTACAAGTGACTTGAGAATTATTTGAAATTGTTGTGTTATAACACCAATTTGTTGTTAATGTTACTTGTCTAAATTCTTTGACTGTACCGGCATAATTTAAAGTAACGCTACCTAAAGATTCAATTGCCATTGTTTCAATTGATTTTAAAGATTTTGGTAAAGTTAAAGTTGTTAAAGCGTAAACTTCAACAAAAGAACCTTGTCTAATATTAGTAACGCCTTCTGGAATTACAAATTCTTCTCCGCTTCTATTATAAAAATAGGTATGAAGAGTGATTCCATTATCGGCATCTTTTTGATATAAGACATTATCCTCTACATAATATATAGGATTATTAGGATCGACAGTAAAGTTATCTCTTCCAAGTAAAATCGATCTAGAGAATGCACTTTTACCAATATAACTAACAGTTGAAGGAATATTTACATTCGTTAATTGAACACAGTTATGGAATCCACCATCTCCAATAGTTAGTAATCCTTCATTTAAAGTTAGATCAACTAAACTATTACATAAATAGAAAGCATTATCACCAATTTCTCTAAAAGTTGATGGTAAAACAAGCTTAGACATATTTACTGATTGGAAAGCTTCATTTCCGCAACTTTCAACACCTTCTTCAATAACAACAGATGTACAATCTCTTGTTTCATAAAAAACTCTTGTTGCAATATGTTTTAAAGTTCCAGGAATTGTAAAACTTCTTACTCCACATTGACTAAATGCGTATTCACCAACTTCGGTTAAATAATCACCTAAATCTAAAGAGGTTAAACTATTACAATTTTTGAAAGCATTTCTACCAATTGAGGTAACTTTTGCATTTTCTAAATCAATGTTTCTTAAACCATTTGCTAAATAGAAAGCATAATCACCAATTGTAGTTAAATTTTCACTAACATTGATTCTTGTAACATTTGTTGCTCTATGAAATGCGTAATCAGCAATTGTTGTAGTTTCATCTGCAATATCAACTGTAGAAAGTCTAGTTTGGGCAGGAGCTTTATATAAGGTTGTAAAATCTTTTGAATATACAATTCCATCTTTTGAAGCAAAGTGAGTATTTTCTTCACTAACTTCAATTCTTGAAAGTTCGCTTGCTGAATCAAAAGCATTAACTTCAAAAGTGCAAATATTTTTTCCAAAAGAAATTGCACTGACGTTTGTATTTTTAAAAGTATAGTCAGCAATTCCTATAACATCATGTTCAGTTCCATCAATTGTAACTGTATCAGGAATTTCGACTGGATTAGGAATTACGCTAGTTGAACAATTATAAGCAGTTACATAAACTCCATCATCTCTTAAATCATATGTAAAGTCCTTAGATTCAGTTAAAATCCTTACAAAACTCACACTAAATTCATTTTTTCCTTCTACAAGTTCGAAAGAAGAAACTCCATTATTAAAAGGTAAAGCAGTTCCGTTAAAATCAACTCTTCCAATTTTATATCCACTAGTAGCTGACATTCTGGCACTAATTTGATCACCTGGATTAACTATATCTTTATAGTTATCATTAGTGACTTCAACACCATCATGATATAAATTTACACTTCCTTCTCCTTCAACACTAATAGAGAAAGAAAATGCGTCTTCTTCGGTAATTGGAGGATTATTTCCTCCATCGCAGGAGGTAATTAAAATTCCTCCTGCGATGATTGTTGTTAAAGCTAAAAAATTAATAAATCTTCTATTTTTCATAATCATTAAATTTGAGCAATTGCTGGAAGTTCAGTTGTACCAATGTTGAAATATTCTAAGGTTGTACTTCCATGATATTGAATTGTATTTAAAGTATCAGTGTAGCTATATAAAGCTTCAACTTTAGTTAAATTGTTATTATCATCAACGTAAACATTGAACTGATAAGCATTTTCGAAATGTTCGAAATATAATGGACGTTTTGTTGTGATAAAAAGTCTACCTAATGTTGAAGAAAGGTCTTCATTTCCAACGTAGCATCCTTCTTCTTCATCATATTCAAATAAAGTTCCACTTACTCCACTAACAATTGGAAGAAGGTCTTCATAAACATAATATCCTAAATATGCATCTGGGAAATTGATATGATTTTCTTCAAAATAAACTCCATCAGCATCAAGGACAAATTTATTTTGTTCGCTATCAAATGTATAAGGATATAAATTTGGATTATCACTACTTTCAGGAGCAAGATAGAAATCATAACGTCTATCAGTTAATCCATGTTCATCTGTACTATGAACATAAATTTCATCTCCGGTAAAATAGAAATCTGTATTTTCGACTTCATTACCTTGAGTATTATAAACTCCATCAACATAGGAATAAGAATCTGTAACTTTTAAAGTATAGTTATCATTAACTTTATTAAATACTTCACTTAAAGTTCTTGATTCATCAGTTTCTTCAAATGGTTCAATTCCCTCGATGATTGTTTCAGCAGGATCAGAAAGAAGGAAATTAACATCGTTAGTAATAAAAGTAACTACACCAAGATCATCTGTTGAAGTAATTGGAGCTAATGAGAAAGTAAATTCTGTGAAAACTCCGTTTCTAGCAGTTAATGTTGCTTCTTCAATTGTTGAATAAGCACCACTATTTATTGAATAAAGTAAATTGTTAGCAATAATTGCAACTTTATCGGGATTTAAATCAAAAACTGTTGCAGAACTCGAAGATTTTTCTTGATTTAATGTAAAGTCACTTGAAACTAAAATTGAGAAGAAATTATAAAATCCACTATCAGCAAAGGTATATTTTCTACCATTTGACATGTAACCTTCATTATAATCTTTATCTATTTCATTTTTATAATTTAAAGTTTGAGTATAAGCATATCCATTTTCATCTTCAAAATAGCAATATGGTCCTTCAGATGATGGAATTTGAACTCCTCCAATATCTCTATATGAATATCTATAGAATGCATTGATGTTTCTATTATCAAAAGCGATATTGGTATAATAAGTATTAAATTGAAGTGGGTCACCATCTATTTCATAAAATCCAGTTTCCTCATTAAGCTTACTAGCATATCTAGTTTGAGTGACTGTTCCTTCCATGGTGAAACCTTGCATAAATTTTTCAACATTAGAAGCAACTATTTCATCTGCGTAAGCTTCAGTTTCAGTTGATGGAACTGTTAAATCATCCCCACCAACAATTTCTCCACCTTCACAAGCAACTAAACCAATTAATGAAATTAAACAAATTAATAATATATTTCTCTTTTTCATAACTTAATTCCCTCCATATTAAGCGGCAAGGTTGATATCAAAGCTTGGATGTGAATTTCCTAAATCGCTTAATTCAACTCTAAATGTGCCAGTATATTGATTTCTTTGATTGTAAGTTGCTACAACTGAATCAATACATGTTTCATCTTCATTTACATAAATTTTTACATCAGTAACAAATCCACCTGAGACTGGAGTGAAAATATCAAATGTTGACATGAATAAATCGCTGACAACATATGGTAAGTTATCTAAAGTTGGAACGTAATATCCTCCACGTGGATCAGAGCTATCTTCAACATAATTAAAGATATTTGCACTGACTCCTTGAAGAGAGAAAGCAGCTTCATCATAAGTAAATTGATTATCAATTCCGCTATATCCACTAGCGTTTTTTGAGAAAGCTTGACTTGCTGTACTATATGTATAAACTCTAAGCATTCCAGTAGTTTCACTTGGTCTTAAATAATAATCATTTAAAGATGGCGAGGTAGGTTTAATCATTTCGTCTCCTGCTTCATCAACGATTAAAGCTTGAGAATAAATACCTGGAGTTTCACTATCTTTACCCATGTAATAAATATTTAAAATTTCATCATTTCCAACATATTCACCATAGTAATCATAATAACCGGTGGCACGTCTAGAAAGTGTGATGCTATCGTACTTATTCATATTTTCAATAGCATTTTTAAGTGGTTCATTTTCTTCTTTATCTGCTTGTGGAGCAATGATATCTTTAGCATTTGCAGTTCCAATATCTGAGAAGTTCATATTAACTTCATAATTGTATCTAATATATGTTTGATGATAAGCATCTAAATATGTTCCATCTTCTTTATAGGTTGGAACTGTTGAAGAATATGTTGATTCTAAATTATTTGAAACGAAATGTGCACTTGTTAAAGTACTTCCATTAAAATCAAAATTTGCTGTAGAGAATGTAACATTTGAATTATATTCATCTAAAGCTCCAAAAAGATAACTAAAAATAATTGAAGCTTTTTGAGTTGATAATTCAAATCCACCTGCTTTCATTTGACTAAAATCATTTCTTTGAGTCATTAAGAATGGATTTAAATAACCATTTGAACCATAAGGCGCTCTATCACCGTTATAATCATAAGCATAGCTTTGAGCGATTGTGTTATCGTAATCTAAATATCTAAATCCAACATAACCGTCCATATTTATAGCATTTTCACCAAATAAATAACTACTTGTAGTAACACCATCAACAGTTACATCACTATAAAATCTACGATCAACACCAATATAATTGTTATTATTTTGATATGTTAAATCAAAAGAATAAGTTGTTGAATAATTTGTTAATTCCGTATCTGGAATTTGATATCCATCGTCAGAAAAATAACTAACACTTACTGTTAAAGTTCCTGTAGTTTTAAAACCTTCTCTTAATGAACTAAGAGTGTTATTAATCTTAATTTCACCGACTGAATCGATAATTTCTCCAGTATCACATCCTGTAAGAGCAACTATCGATAAAAGTCCTAAAACTAAAGAACATTTTTTAAATTTCTTCATTTTTATTCCCCTTTTTTTATAATCTTTTTTAAATTTATGAATTTAATACAGAGTAAATTACAATTTCAGCATCAGAATTACGAATTGTAAATTCATAATAACCATATTCATTAGCTGTAACTTCTTCACCATAAATTGTGACACTTGTAATTTGTCCTCTAGAAGCCCAAGTACCACTTAAATATGGTTTAATTGCTAATTCGGTACCAATATCAAATCTTAAAGTTGTATAGATTGTTCCAATTGTATTTGCTGAAATTACACTTGAATCAGTTGTTGAATAATCAAACTTATAATATAAGTCGAATTGAGTTGGAACACCGCAATTTGTTTGATTATCAACTACAACTTTAAAGGATGTAATTTCAACTTCTTCAGTTTCAATTGTTACAGTTATGTTATTTGCAGGCATTGTAAATGTTCCTAAGCCATCTTCAGAATCAAAAACAATGTCAACATCATCACTAGTAATATTTGTTAATTTATATCCTTCGTTAATTTTTGGCCAGACAATAACTTCAGTACCTGCCAAGACACTTCTAGCATTAAGTGCGCTTTCTCCTGAATAAAGGATATCCCATTCAGTATTGACTGTACCTTCTTCATAAACTAAGCTAATTTCATATGTTGTTTCTTGTTCTCTTTCAGAAATAACTAAAGTTGAATTTCTAGCTGGCATTGTAAAAACGTGATATCCATCGCTAGTTTGATTTGTGATATCTTCACCATTTAAAGTAAATGTGAAGCTTCCATCAAAGTTTTCCATTTCTGCCATTAAGAAATAATATGTAACATTTGGTGAAAGTTCATATTTATTTGGATTGTCTTCATGTGGATCAACTTCATCTCCTCTTTGCGATTGGATAAAATCAATTTGAGCACCTTCTACTTCATATTCAACTGTTAAAGTATAAGTTAATTGTTCACTTGAAGTTGTGACAATATCAATTGTTAAATTACTTTCTGGCATGTAGAAATAAAATGTTGTTGGATTTTGTTGAAGAAATTCAACTGATTCTACATTTGATTCAAAGCCAGTAACTCTTTCACCGCTTGGAACGGAATTAATTGTGATTGTAACTCTATCATTTACACTAGCACTAGTTGCAGATAAAGTTGCCTCAACGCCATTCATTTCTCCAAAAGCGACAGTATAGACTGTTGGTTCTTCTGGAGTAGTTCCACCACCACCATTATCATCCGTATTTGGAGTTTCACATGAAGTTAAACCAACTCCTATTACTGCACCAAAAACTAATAATGATGAGGCAAGTAAACTTTTTAATAATTTTTTTCTTTTCATATCTTAAGCCCCCTCAAACTTTTTAAATACTCTTTAAAATAACTGAATTAATATAAGATAATTAAATTAATTTGGATAAATTAATAACTCTTTTTAATAAAAAATTAATTTGGCTTTTTATATATTTTTAATATATAAAAGTATTTTTTTTAGCTAATTTTAACTGAAATAAAACCTTCTAAATCTTAACTTATTTTTTAAAAATAACGTGGATTTAGAAGGTTTTTTGATTCAAAATACTGGGTTTTAGCTATTTTGAGCCATCTCGTCAATAGCCTTAATTTCCTCTTTATACTTTTTAACTTCTTTCTTATTTGCTAAGATCCAATGATTTGGAGCAATTTCAACAAATGATGGTTTATCAAATGAGTAATCGTGCTCTTTTGATGGATCATAAACTATTCTAACTCTTTCTTTTTCGGTTAAAGGATTTGGTTTTGGAATAGCACTAAGAAGTGATTTTGTATATGGATGAAGTGGATGTTTGAAGAGTTCATCACTTGTTGCAAGTTCAACTACTTCTCCAAAATACATAACTGCAATTCTATCACAGAAATATTTAACAACTGATAAATCGTGAGCTATAAACATAATAGTTAAGCCCATTTGTTCTTTTAATTCGTTTAAAAGGTTAATGATTTGAGCACGGATAGAAACGTCTAAAGCGGAGATAGGTTCATCACAAATTAATAATTTTGGATTCATGATAAGAGCTCTAGCAATACCGATTCTTTGTCTTTGACCACCACTGAATTCATGTGGGTATCTGTTACAATAATCTGCGATTAATCCGACTCTTTCAAGAGCTTCAACGACCTTTTGATGATTTTCTCTTTTGTTGGTAAATCCTTGAATTTTAAGACCTTCTTGAATGATATCTTCAACTGTCATTCTTGGATCCAATGAGTCAATTGGATCTTGGAAAATCATTTGAATTTCAGACATGAGTTCCCTGCTTGGATGTTTATCATCATGTTTGATTTGAGCGATTTTAGCTTTTTGTACTTTAACTACATCATTTCTAAAATCTTTAGCCTTTTTAACTTCTTCTTTGTATTCATCTTCATAAAGTGAACCTTCTTTAAAGAGTTCTTTTAAGGTTTTAAGTTTTTTGCGATATCTAATATTTGTATATTTGATTTCTTTTTCGTTCCATCTACTACCAGCAGCAATTCTTTGACCTTTATAATAAATTGAACCACTAGTGATGTGATAAAGTCTCATAATACAGCGTCCAGTCGTGGTTTTTCCACATCCTGATTCACCGACGATACCGAAACATTCACCTTCTTTTACTTGGAAAGAAACATCGTGAACTGCTTTAAGTTTGTATCTATTTAAAGCATTTCCAAAGAAGAAATATTGTTTTAAATGGTTAACAGAAAGGATGACGTTATTTTTAACATATTCCTCTTTAACTTTACATTTTGATTTAATCTTTTCAAGTTCTTCATCAATGTGATCTTCATGAACTCCTTCAAGTTCGTTGACGGTTCTTCTATCGTCAAGTTCACTTTGATCGATTGGAGTATCTTTACTAACTTCACTACTTCCTTCTTCAAGATATTGATAAGCTTTTATATTTTGAGAAAGTAATTTTTGTTTAGCTGATGCTGAAACTTGTTCGATGTAATCAAATGATTCTTCAGGAATATATGAACTTACTTCTTTTCTATCTTGTTCATTTTCAAATGCTTTTAAGGAATTTGCGATACGAGTTTTAACGATACGAGGCATTTCAACTTTTGGTGCATCTTCATGAAGTAACCAAGTTGCTGCATAATGTGTATCGCTAATTTTAAAGAATGGAGGTTCATGTTTAAAATCAATCGCAAGAGCATATTTACTTCTTAAAGCAAAGGCATCTCCTTTTGGAGGGAAACGCATATCTGGAGGTGTTCCAGGAATTGCTTCAAGTTTTTCTTTACTATCAATATCAGGAATTGATGATAAAAGTGCCCATGTATATGGATGTTTTGGATTGTAGAAAATTTCATAAGCGGTTCCATATTCAACAATCTTACCAGCATACATAACTGCGACTCTATCGGCCATATTAGCAACAACACCTAAGTCGTGAGTGATGAAAATACAAGATAATCCTCTTTCCTTTTTAAGTCTATTAATAAGTTCAAGTATTTGAGCTTGAATGGTAACATCAAGTGCGGTTGTTGGTTCATCACAGATAAGAATATCTGGATTTGCAGTTAAAGCAATTGAGATAACGATTCTTTGTCTCATACCACCCGAGAATTCAAATGGATATTGATAGAAACGTTTTTCTGGAAGAGGAATACCGACTTCTTTCATAACTTCAAGAGCCATTTTCTTAGCTTCTTTAGTAGTTAATTTAGTTTTTGTTGCATATTCTTCTTCTAAAGTTGAGATTTTTTCGCGTAAATCTTTTCTTTTTAAAAGTAATGCGTCAAATTTTTCATTTCCAGTTGTAGTTCTTTCTTCTTCTTTTCTACCGATTTTTGAAATGTTAATTTCTTGACCTTTAACATAAGAATTTGAAAGATATCTAGCAAATGGAGAATAAATTTCAGCTTCTTTTTTCTCTTTTTCAATAATATTTTTAAAGACTTTAAATTGATCTTCTTTTAAAGATGGAATGATCTTTTTCATTTCATCTTCAATTGTTTTAAGCTCAGCTTTAGCTTCTTTAATTTTTCCAACATAGAAAGCATCGACTTCTTTTTTGTATTCTTTGTTTTCTACTGTGGCATCTTTTTTACGTAATTTTAAAGCTTCAGCATAAATTGGTTTTAAAGTTTTAAGATGTTTATCAACAAAATTATTTAAATCTTTTAAGAATTGAGTTCTATTTTTAAGAACGCTGACTCTATCTTCATCAGGCATTAAAACTTCTTTAAATTTTTCATAAAGTTCAATTCTTTCATTTAAAAGATTAATATTTGTTTCTTTAATTTTTTCTTCAAGATATTTATTTTCTAAAGTATCTTCAGCCTTATAGTGATCAAGGTTATATTTTAAAGATGTGATATCTTCATCAATGTTATTTTTAAGTAAAACGATGAATTCATTGATTTGATGATCACTATCTTCATCAAGTTCTTTTTTACTTTCTAAAGTCTTTAAAAAACTTGAAATCCTTGCAATTTCAGCTTTAATTTTATTTTTTTCATAGAAAACATTAGCACTGACATTTCTTAAAGCAACAAGTTGTTTTGAAATTAAGTCGCTATAATGCTTCTTTAAAATATTTCTGCTAATTAAAGTAGCTTCGGTAATTTGTTTACCAACTCTAGTAATTGGGTTAAGCGAAGAAAGAGGATCTTGGAAAATCATTCCAATTTTATGACCTCTAATACGGTGGAATTCTTCTTCAGAAATTCTAACTAAATCTTCACCTTCATATAAAATTTGTCCTGATTCAATAATGGCGTTATTAGCCAAAATTCCCATGATAGTTTTAGAAGTGACTGATTTACCAGAACCACTTTCACCAACTATACATAAAGTTTCACCTTTATATAAATCAAAACTAACACCTCTAACAGCATAGACTAAACCTGAGTCGCTAGAGAAATTAACTCTTAAATTTTTAACCTCAAGGATTTTAGGAGCTAATGTATAATCGATTCTATTTGTTGTTGCTTTCATAATTATTCACTCCCTTTCAAACTTGGATTAAATGCATCTCTAAGTCCGTTACCAAATAAGTTAAAGCTAATCATTATAAGAGCCATAACTGCCGATGGTAACAAGATTAAATACGAATACGTTGATAAATATTGCTGATTTTCAGATAAAGTAACACCTAATGATGTCATATCTTGGAAACCTAAACCTAAATATGAAATTGTAGCTTCAGAGAAGATAACACTAGGAATCATTAAGACGCTACTTGTAATAATTGTACCCATTGCGTTAGGTAAAATATGTTTGAAGATAAGTCTAAAATTACTTGCTCCTAATGTTCTACTTGCTAAAGTATACTCTCGACCTCTAAATCGATAGAATTGAGTTCTTGTTAAACTTGCAGTTCCAATCCACCCTGTCATACACATAGCAAGAATGAAAACACCGAAGTTACTACCTAAATTAAGAACACAAAGTGTCATGATAACAATCCATGGGACACCACTTAAGAAATCTGTAAATCTTTCTAAGATAAGGTCGATATTTCCACCATAATATCCACAAACAGATCCCCAAATAAGACCAATTGTGAAACAAACTGTGAATACACAAATACCAAGTAATAATGAATTTCTTAATCCGACAAAGACAGTTTTAAGTAAATCTTTACCAAATCTATCAGTTCCCCATAAGAAACGTGGCATACTTGAATAACCTAATAATTTATATTTAGAAACATTACATGTAATTCTATAAACTTCAATACCAGCAACTGATGAACCACTAACAGAAATAATTGAGTTAACTGGACAATGTTCATCAGTTAAATCTGTTTTATATGATTCAAAAGCAACTGCGAGTTGTTCTTGAGACATTCCAATAAGTCTAGAGAAATCAATTTCTTGAATCCAACCTTGTCTAACGTAGTTATCAAAATTAACTTTTGGAACAACTTGAGTTGTTTCTCCATAAACTGCTTCATAAGTATCATAGGTAAAATCACAAACATAACCGGTTCCATGATATAAACCTTTTCCACCATTACATCTCCAATATCCTCTAGATGTATATCCGACAAGTAAACTTGCGTTTGCATCTAAGAAACTCATTGTTTGAATAGTTTCAACTTCTTCATGAGCCGTCGAATCTGTTGTGATGTTAATACTCTTAATTAATAAATAAGAAGTTTCAGAGACAGCTGGTTGAACATCAATATTAATTGACATTGATGCGATGCTACTTCCTTGAGGAAGATTGATTCCTTCAAGCATATCTTCTGTTTTATAGTCGGATAAATCAATTGTTTCAGAGCTTGAATAATCTCTTAAAACATATTCTTCAATTTGATTTACGACATATCTAACAGTTAAAGCATCAGTTGCAACATCGTAAGTCATTGAAAGATCAAAACCTTCATCGCTAGCACTTAAAACATATGTTGCAGGATTTCCATCAGCATCATTTGTAACTGAATCAATTGTATAAATAAATTCAGTGCCATTGATATAACCATTACTTCCTCTATATCCTGCTGCTTCAGAAATTAATTCACCTTTATTGATGATAATTGTATAAGGAGTTTCGTTTAATGAACCTTCAAAAATACCTAAGAATGGAGGTAAAGCAACCTCTACACCGGTACTTTCATCAGTATCTGGTTCATCTTCACTTGGAGTATGAGTATCTAAAACACCTGTATATTCATACCCGCTTGTTCCGGTGCTACTTTCAATTTCGTAAGAGAGATAAATACGATAATTTCCTTGAGCGTAGTTTTCAATTTCTTCATTTCCAAAAACAATTTCTAAACCATAAGTGTTATTCATGTCAAAAGCATATGAATATGAAGACATGGTAATTTTATTTGATTCTAAACCTTCAACACTTTCAGTTTCTAATGAATTTGTGTTTGTAAGATGGACATAACCTCCAGAAACAAATCTACTTGGTGTGTTAATTTCATTATTTTCTCTAGGAAGAGATAAATTCATAACAGCACTTGTTGCATATGATTCTGAATCTGGATAGTAATAAACATTTCCAGCTTCATCAGTTGTTGAGATACTTGGATTACAAACGATATCTCTCATTTGTCTTGTTCCATCCCAAAAACCTGTGCCTGCATCGAATAATTTTGGCTCTAAGAGTCTTTCTTGAGGATGGTTGACATCGATATCATAAGGATCAGCAAGAGGTACAACAAAAGATAAAATAAGCAATAAACCTAAAATAATTGCACCAGTAACTGATGATTTATTTTTGCAGAATCTTTTAAAAGCATCTTTTAAGAAAGTTGTTGGTTTTGTTTTAAACTTAGTATCGTGAATGGATTTATCTTTTTGAGATAAGACAAAATCGTCTTCTTTAAGGACAATACTATGTTTAACGTTTGAACTATCAGTATATGTATATTTCTTTTCAACATTATGCATTGTTCTTTGCCCCCATTCTAATACGTGGATCAATAAATCCATACGAAATATCTAAGAAAACGTTAGCAAATAAGGATATAAGAGTAAACATAGCCATATCCGCCATCAAAACATTGTAGTCTCTATCATTAATTGCACTGACAAATAATGAACCAATTCCACGAATGTTATATAAATTCTCTAAAATCATTGAACCTGATAAAAGTCCGATAAATTCGGCTAAAATTGAAGGAACAATTGGAACCATTGCGTTACGAAGAGCATGGCGAGTAATACATTGAGTTCTAGTTAAACCTTTTGTTCTTGCTAAAAGTAAATAATCACTACTTAAAACTTCACATAACTCAGCTCTTGTAAATCTACAATATCCACAAATCGATCCAAAACATAAAGCCATAACAGGGATAACATAACCACTAATTTTTCTACCTAAAGAAGCATTGACTGATGGCCAAGCTGATGGAAGCCAACCTGTATCATAAGCAAACCATTTGATAAGTAAAGAAATAATGATAAAGCTTGGAATTGAAATAAAAACCATAACAATTGTTGAAATAATGTGGTCTGTTGGCTTGTTTTTCTTTAAAGCAGCCCAAATTCCAAGTCCGATACCAGTTGGAACTGAAATTAAGACTGACCAAATATTGATTGAAATTGTTACTGGTAATCTATCGCCAATAATTGAAATTGCATCATAATTGACTTGAATTGATGTCGATGTACCCCATTCCCAACGAAGGAAGATATTTCGGAGCCATTCGATGTATTGCTCTGGGATCGATCTTTGATAGTAATAATAAGTCATTCCACCTTGAACAACATTTGTTCCAGCAGTCGTCCATAAAAGCTCTCCATAAGCTTCGTTTGGAGCTTCAAATACAACAACATAACCTTGAGTAACTTGTTCTTCATAGAATCTATAGTAGTCAATTGCTTGTCCAACTGGAGCTTGGAAAGGTAATAATTTGACTAAGAAGAATGTTACAGAAAGGATAACGAATGCTGTAAATATTGCTAGAAAAATTCTTTTTAGAACATATTTCCGCATAGTGTCTCTCCTACTTCTAAAATACTTGTAAATTTTATCATTTTTATCACTTTTAATAAATAATAATATTTATTAAAAGGAGAACTAAAACAAAAGCAGCGCCTATAAAAGACGCTACTTTTTTAAAAATCCCTGCAAAACTCAACTATCTTTTATAATTTTGCACTTACAGTAAGTGTTCTACCAGATGTATAATTTCCAATAGTTGTGTAGTAATTTACATATACATAAACATCTGTTAATTCATCGTAAGGAATATCATATTCAAGATTTGTTAATGTAGATGTGATTGTTGATGGAATATAGACAACAAGTTGATTTCTTGAACTTGCTTCTTTATTTAATTCAGCTGTCACTTCAACTGCAGTATTTGCATTTAAGACTTGGCAATAATCTGCTAATCTAAGTGAGAATGAAACTGCAACTGTTTCAGCATCAGCACCTGTTCCTCTTCTATATGAAGCACCAATTGTTAAGGTTTCTTCATCGTTAGTTGCAAATCTCATTGTTGCACCAACTGCGTTTGTATCAACAGTGTATCTTAAGGTAAGTTGTCTTGAAGGGGTTCCGTTCCAATTAGCTGCTGCTGATGTATTACCACCTTGTCCAAGAGTTAATGGGTTTTCAACAACTCTTGTATCAGATCCGATAATTGCACCAATATTTGCTGCTTCCCATAATCCGTCATAGGACCATTTTTCACCATTATAGTAGATAAATTTACCTGCTTCTTCATTAACTACTGATGTACTACCACTGTAGTTAAGGGTAAATCCTGCATCGTTATTTGATTTTAAGACTTCTAAGAATCCAAGTGGATCAAGAGTCATACCACTAATAGAACCGAAACCTAAGTCAAATCTACCTTGTCTCATACTTGTGTAGACATCTTGATAGTTAGTGGTACCTTCAATTTGGTTGAAGTTAATTCTAAATCCGTTTCTATAAGCATCTGTTTGTTGGAAAGCTTCATTCCACATTGATTCGATATCATCACCATAGTCTCTTGGATCGGTTGTATTCATCCAATATGTATCGATATCGATAGTTGTATTGTAACCTGTGTAGCTACCTTTTCTAATTTCTTCAGTGATTGCTGCATCCATTAAAGCGACGGCTGCATCGAGGTTATAACCATATGTTTCTGGTGAGTAATCAGCGATATTACCTAAATGTTGAGTGGTTTCATTGTAAGATAAACCTTCTTCTGGTTGCCATAAGTAAGCATCTGCGAAGTAATCTTGTGATGGAACACTACCTCTATTGTTAGCATAAGTGACTCTATCAATTGCAAGAGATAAAGCATCGATAAAGTTATCATTGCTCATTAATGGTTCACATTGCCAAGTAAGTCCGCCATTTGGATTTTCACCACCATCTCCAAAGATTGCATTCCATTCTTCTTGTGTACAAGAGTTAATATTTAATTTGAATGTTGAATCACCTTGGCTAATTGTGGTTCTTGGATCATCTCTATATTTATCAAGGAAGTCTTGAGGAATTGAGACAGCATCATAAGCATCATATTCAATAAATTCGTTGAATGCGGCATTTGTATCATCTGCCATTTTTGAGTTGTAGTGTAAAACTACACCTTCAACATCATATCTACCACCATCGAAATTATCTTCAAAATCATCATTTCTTGAGTAGATATTTTCACTACTTTCTGAAGCATCAAGGATGAATGGTCCAACTGATAAAAGGTTATCAACTGGTGTGGTACCAACTGTTTTGTTAGCTGTACCATAAGCTTTCTTCATACCTGTTCTATAGAAGTTAGCAAGTTCTTGAGTTGTATATGATGCAGATGAATCATAAGCACTTGAACCAGAATTTCCAAAAGCGATACGTTTAATGAAATCTTTTGAAATTGGGGAAACAAGTGAGCTTGATAAACTATACATTGCATCAAATTCACTAATTGGTTGATTTAATGTGAGAGTAATACATGGTGCATCTGGTGAAGATGGATCATCATCTAAACCGACATCGATACCAACAAGGTTGAAGAATGTATCTTCAGTTCCTTCAATATCAGCATTACTTCTTGTTGAGTTATAGTAAGCTTGAGCACCTCTAAGAGTTCCACTTGAAGAATCAGATCTCATATCGGTTGATCTAGCAAGACCGATGTTACCATTTAATAAAAGCTGATATGGAGTAACATAGTCCATAATTGAAACTGGTCTACCATCAAATTCTCCGTGATATCTTGACTTTGTAGATGTATGATAAACAAGTCCATCACCTGCAACTTTTTCACCATTTAAGGTTTCTTGACCATTTTCATAATCATAACCAGTTTTTAAATAGATTCTATATTGAGTAGCAAGTCCAGTTGCAGCATCTTTATTTAAAGCAACAGGTCTATTTAATTGAGTTGTTGTTAATGTTGATGCATCGATATCTGGATCGTTACTATCAAATGTATTTGCTAAAAGTGGATACCATTCATAACCATCACGGGTTGCATTCATTCTGGTTGAATAATAGTTACTTGAAACATAACCATATAAATCGGCAGATTCAGAACCTGTATCATCTAAATAGTTGAAGTTTTCTTTATTTGCAGTACCTGCATATGAATGATAATACCATTCAGTACCTTCTTCAGTGTAGTAATCGTTTGCTGCTGTAATTCTACCTTCTGTTAAAGTACCAAAACCATAACCTGAAATGTAGGTGTTGGTTGGTTTTTCAATACGGCTAGCATACATAACATAACCACCACTTTCAAAAAGTGTGATACCAGTTAAATGATTTTCAATAGCATATTCTTCAAGTTTACCTAAAATTTCTAATTTATCTTCATAACTTGAAGCTGCGAAATTATAAGCACCAACTGCATTTTCTCCTGTTCCTGAAACTACAACTGTAAGTTCTAAATCTCTATCCATTGTAGCTTCTTCAGCTAAAGTATTACAGGTAACAACAACAGTTCCTGTTCCTTGAGCTAAACCGGTAATTAAACCATTAGAGTTAACACTAATGATTGATTCACTACCTTCTTTAACGCTAAAACTAAAGTTTCCTTCGGCGTTTTCAGGAGAAACAACTTTTGCGACAACAGAAATTGTTTCACCAACGGCGATTGGTTTTGTACTTGAAAGTTCAGCGCTAAATTCTAAAACATCACCATAAGTAACTTCTGGTCCTGGTGGGGTAGGAATTGGTGGAGTAACTTGTTCTTCTCCACATCCTGTAAGATAGAATGGAGCGCCTATAAGAAACAATGCACATAAGGCTACTGCTACTTTATTTTTTCTTTTCATTGATAATTCCCTCCTTAATCAATTTATATATAAACGACAATCTTCATACTTCATAGTTTTATATATTATATAAAACGTATTAATATAATAATCATCAATTAATTTTTGTAAAGTTTTAATTTAATCAAACTAACAAATAAATAATCGAAGCAAGAATTAGTATCAATCCAGGGACTAAATAGATCAAACATACCCATCTAGTCGACTTTCTTTTCTCTTCTTTTGATTTTGTATACTCATAAGTTCCATAGAAAGATTTATCTTTATATTGTTTTACAAAATTGGTAAATCTAATGACGTTATAAGCAACTATATCAAAGAATCCTTGATTGATAAGAAATGAGAAACATCCAATAACTACAAGTACAATTCCTCCTATAAATAGAGCATTTGTAATTGAAGTATCACTAATTCCTTGTGTAAATAGGACGACTGCAATCCATATTCCACTTATAATTAAACCAAGTACTAACTTTTTAATTATAAATAGAATAATTTGTTTTACACTGTTTTGACTTTTTGAAAAATAATCGTTCATTCCCATTTTTTACGTGATTATAGGTTAGGAGATGTACTCCTAACCTATTTTTTTCCTTATTCTGCAACAAATGTTACAGTAACTGTGTTTTGACCTTCGACAAGGGTGAATGGATAGTTACCATGGTTATCAGCGGTAAGTGTAACGCCATTAACAACGACACTTCCAACCTTATAACCATCATCTGCGATAGCATAAACTGTAACTCTATCACCGCTTCTTCCGGTTACTTTATCAACGTAGACACTTCCATGTTCGGCTTCGATAATTGAAACTGATGCATTATCGACTTCTCCATAGATTGGATCGCTAGAAATGTTAGGATCATAAACTCTAAATTTCTTATAGGAAGTTGTAACACGGATTGTTGAAGAATCATTTAAGACTGTGACATCATAGATTCTTGTTTCGGTGTTATCATCGTTGATTCCAAAGACTTGTAAACCGGTTGAATATACGTTCTTATCAAATGTGATGTAAGCTGTATATGAACCGATATTTGCTTCGTTATCATTGTAGTCAGTGATACTAACTTCATATGTTTCATTGATGTTTGCTTCACTTCCACTAGTTAAATTATTTGTTTTGGTGTAGGAATAATTATAACCAATTGTAAGTGCTTCATCAGAGATGAATAATCCAGTTAAGTATGTATCTGCATTAATCATGTAACGAGCATATGTTTTTGCTCCATCTCTAATTGAGATGAGGAGTTTACCTTCATAGAAGGTATTATCGTTAAGAGGTACATCGATGATGTAACCATCGCTAACTTTTGTAAGGATGTAATCTGTTAATAAACCAGCGTTAATTGCGATATCGTTAGTTCCTTCTGGGATGTAGATTTCATTGAATTTAAGTCTTAAATATCTACTTCCATTAATTTCAACAACACTCTTTGAAACAAGTTCAGGAGCATTTGCATCGATTACGAGGTTATATTCTTTAACTTGTGTTGATCCATAGACGAGATTATATGTAAATCTAAGTGTGTAATTTCCTCCTGGAATCTTACCACCATTATCCATATAAAGTGGGATTTCAGCATAAGCTCTATCAGAAAGGATATATCCTGAAATATAACTAACGTTAATGTGTGATTTATAAAGGTTAAGTGTATTTCTAACCATTGAAGTTAAATATTTTGATTTAACTACATTTCCGCTTGCATCTAAGATTTCAACTGTAGCTGAGTTGATTGATCTATATACATATTGTTGAATGTATAAGACATCACTACTTGTTCCACCAGCATATAAAGTGTATTTTCCATCTTCATCTTTGGTGTAGGCAAGTTGGCTACCATAATCGTAAAGATTGTTATTGTTTGTAAGAACAGTTGATTTAGCATTATTTTGTTGATATGCCTCTAAACTTGTTCCTGAAATCATTGATGAGAGGTTAGTTGAAGTTCTACTATATGAATTTTGAGCAAGGTAATTAATTAAATCACTACCATATAATGAACCATCAACATTACCGGTAACTCTGTTATATCTATCATTTCTTTCAAAGTCGAATGGTTCGATTGCTTCAGCTGTAGCATAATCTCCATAGAATCCAAAGAATGGAATATTAAGATTAACTAATTGATCATTTTCACCACCATCAACTTCTAAGAAGAGATAACCTTCTAAGAATGTACCATTTTTGAAATTACCTTCAATAAATTTCTTTTGTGCATCAGTTAATGAATATGTAAGAGATGTAACATCTTGAGTTGCTTCACCATTTAATTCGAAACTTCCGATATCAATCGAAGTAACTAAGTCTTTACTGTTATCGCCATTTTCATCAACTGAGACGGAAGAATTCCAATTGTCGAGATTCATAATTTGATATGAATCAAATGGTGATGAGACTTTTGCTCCTTCAAATTGAGCTTCATTTCCAACGTAGTTAGCAAGCTCATTTTCACTTGTATGATATGAGGTAACTTGAGAAGTCATAAGAGCCATTTTGACGTTATATTTACCAGTTTTTAATTCTGGATTATGGACTCTAAATCTAAAATCAAGTCTACCTTGTTTAATTAAAGCATTGTTTCTAAGTTCGATTTTTGCAAAGTCATTTCCAACATATGAAGTAACTTCGTTTTTATCAGTAACTGTTTCTAGTGTTCCATCGCTAGCAACTTCTAATCCTTCAAGATAGACGCTACTTGCAATTGCTTTTCCAACATTTACAACACCAGCACCTTGCTTACGTGGAGAATATAAGACATCTTCAGTAACTATTTCGGTGGTTTCTGGGTTATAAATTGTAACTTCATAGTCATCATTTGGATTTGATGGAGTTGAGTTGTTATTGATACCAGTTGCTTCATTGATTGTTCCATAACTTGTAACTTCAGTTGTGTATGGTTCAGCTGTTGACATTGCTCTACGAGAAATTGTTTTGATGTATTCTTTTCTTTGTTTTTCTTGAGTTGCTGCGTCACCAGTGAATTCTTGTTCACCAATCATAACTGCAACAGCGCCTAAATAGTTAGGAGCTGACATTGAGGTACCACTTAAATAACCAACATCACTTGTATCAAAATCTTCGACCATACCATTACTTGCAGCATCACCCATTGTAGCACCTTGAATTGAGCTACCTGGAGCAGCAATTGTTGGGTTAAGTGATAAATCTGGAGTTGCACCATCACTAGAGAAATCACTCATTTGATATGCATTTGGGTTTGAAGCGATTTCATCGTGGATAAGTGTAAATTTACCATGAGCTGTACCATTATCAGTGAGATTTTCTTGGCAGAATTCTCTAATAGTTACCCTATCTCTATATAAAGCGAAGATAACTGGAATTTCTGGAATGTTGTAACTTTCTCCATCTGTCCAAGACATACCGAAGGTAAATTCATAGGCGGTTGGGTCGTTATTAATAACGATTAATGCGGCACAACCGGCATCTTCTGCAGCTTCAGCTTTAGCTACGAATGATGTATCACCTCTATCGACAACAGCGATTTTACCTTCTAAGAAGCCTTCAGCTTCTCTTCCTTGAATGTATTCATAATCTGAAGATGAACCTGTTGTAGTTCCATTTGCTCCATCGATTAAGACCATTTCAAATTCAGTTTGACCTGGGAAGTTTGCTTCAAGAGTTTCTCTAAATAATTTTTCGTTTTCTCTTGTAATACCATCGCTACCATTTGTGTAGTCGACTTGGTCTGAATAACCTACGACGTGATTTCCAACTTGAATACCATTTTCATAGTAAAGTTGTTCGGTGGTACTTGATGCAATAATATCGGCTGAATGGGAGTTTGCATAGCTTCCTAAAACACCGGTATCAACTTGGTCAGTTGTCCAATATCTATAAGCGTTCATTGCTGAGTATAATGTTTTACCAGCATTACCTGCAGAAATTGAACAAACAGTTCCGTTTGCTTCAAGTTTATCGATAACTGCCATACCAGCGGATCTATTATCAAAATCATCAAGATCGCTACCAAGTGACATATTTAAAGCATCAACACCTAAAGTAACACAATCATTTAATGCTTCTAAGATATCGCTATCATAAGCACTTGCACCGGCACTTCCATTATCATCTGTTGGGATTGATTCATAGAAAACTTTCATTAATGCAAGCTGAGCATTTGGAGCGATACCTTGATAGGTTCCATTAGCTCCAGCAATAGAAGCAACGTGAGTTCCGTGTTCAGAGACTCTAGTTACAACATCATAATCATTTGCTCTTGAGTTGCTACTTCCACCATAATCATAGTAGAAAGGAATTTTTGCATTGTAATATAAACTACCAACTTCTCCTTTTTGAGCAGTTGATGATTTTTTAGCGGTAAGTTTACCACTATTTGCAACTTCAGTTAAATCTTCATAACTGAATCTTGCATTTTGTAAGGCAGTTCCTGTTAAATCAGCAAAATATTCATGCTCCATTAAGAAGCCTGTATCTAAAACAGCAATAAATGTACCTTCGCCACCTTTTGTGTCATCTGGAACATTCATTGATAATGCTGATTGGTTGTCGTTTCTAACATTTGAAACTCTTGTTGAGCTTGTTGTATAAGGGAGATAACCTTCAGCAATTTCTTCTTGAGTTCTAGTTGAAGAATAAACATCACCAAAGCGATATGCTCTATCAACGCTAACTCTTGTAACATTTGAAAGTAAATTTAAAGTTGATTCATATTTTGAATTAGCTTTAATTTCGACAACGTTAATTGCATCGAATGTACGAACGTGTTCATAATCTCTATTTAAGTAAAGATCTAATTCTTGGAAGAGAATTTCTCTTTCTTTTTGAATTTGTGCTTCACTTAAAGTTGAGTTATCACCGTTTAAAACGATTAAATATGTTGTATCTTTTCTTGAAATATTTGGTTCTAAAGTCGAACCGGTTTGACCGTTTAAGCAACAAGTTAAAAAGCCAGCTGCACCAACTGCAAGAATCGATAATCCTAAATAATTTCTTTTCTTCATATCTTTCTATCTCCTAACTATGCGCTTAAACCTTCTAAATATGTTTCGAGCCAACCAAGTGATGTAGTTCCAATATCAGTGAATCCTGCGACTGCACCGCTACCGCCACTACCTGTGAATTGTATTGCCCAAATTTCAAGTTGATAAATGTTATCTTTACTGATAACTGCATCAGTGTAATAAGTTGTAAACCAGAAACGGTATCCTGAAATTGCTGCTTCAATTTGAGCATCGGTTGCACCTGAGAAATCTTCACCTAAGTAGGTTAAGAATTCCTTAATTAAGTTTCTATCAAATGATTGATATGTAATCATTTCACCATATGAGAAACCATCAAATCTTGAGATAGTGTATAAGCTTCCGATATTTCCGCTTCCGCTTCCTCCACCAAGAATATTACTTAAACCAACCGATAAGTAACCTTGGCCATCAGAAGTATCTAAACTATTAACATATTCTTTAAATGATAATTCAGTTTCAACTAAGGTTGGGGTAAGAACTCTTGTAGCTGTTCCACTACCTGTAGTTGTGAATCTATAGATAGAATCGTTATATGTATAGAAACCAAAACGTGCGTTTGGATCGTAATAATATTTATCTGTAACGTAAGATTTAGCGTTTGAAGATAAACCGACATTGTTTTCGTAAGATACGACTGTGTAGTTATCTTGAAGCAAAAGATCTGCTAAATCTTGAACATCTGGATCGACAGTTGTTTTTAATGTTTGAACTAAACTGTCGTTAAGTTCATATTGAACAAATTCTTCAGCATCGTTACTTCTTGCACTTCCAATTGTGTTAACAACAATTGATGTGTATCCATAATAGCCAAAATCAGCTCTCATTGTGAGTAAGTTACCATTACCAACTGTCATGGTGAATCTATCCATGATAGTGATAAGTGAACTTGACCAACCACAATAATCTAAGAATTGTTCAGCAAGAGGATATTGAGCAAGAGTTTGAGTTCCGTTTTCATCATCTCCTGGAACTTGTTCGATGGTTGTGACCATGTATCTTCCATTCATTGATGCAACTGGAATACTTTCTAAATCAAAAACGCTTGGAGTTGTTGCTAAAGTTGATGATAAATCCCGCCAAGAGGAATAATTGCTACCTTCAGCAACAATAACATCACCTTCAATAACACCGGTTGTTTCGCTTGATGCAAAGGCAACAATTGTTGTATTTCCATCAGTTCCAGTGTGTGATGTGTAACCAAATTGAGTTTTGATTTGATCGGTTGTAAATTCAACTGATGAAGTTGTTGAATTTATTGTATTTTGATATTGAATTTCTTCATAGTAATCTTCGGTATAAGTTCTTAAATAATGGAAACCGGTTGTATCGGTTGTGGTACCAACATTGTTAAAAACTTCGATTTGATAGTTTTTAGTGTCAGCATCTTGAAGTTCTTCGATAATATCAAAAGCAGTTGTATCTTCTGTATAAACCATGACGGTAAATTTAGTTGAGACACATCCTGGGCTATAAACACTTATTTCAAATGAGCCTTCATTTAAAAATTCATATCCATTGTTGATTGAATATGTGACGTTACTAGCTCTAGATTGATTTTGATAGACTCCATCAACAAATGTTTGTTGATAAACTCTAATTCCATTATTTGAGAAACTACGATCACTTAAATCATCTGTCCCAAGATAATATTCAGTTTTTGAAGGATATTGAGAAACATATAATCTTGTTTCTTCAATATGTTCTCCAACTGTAACTGTAAATGATGTAGAAGCAAAATCACCATAACTTACATTAATTGTGTGAGTTCCTTCGGTAAGCAATGTTCCTTCTGCCATTGAGAAAGTTAAACTTTCTTTAGCAATTTTAACACCACTATCATTCATTCTAATACCGTTATCAGTATATGAGTAACCTGTAACTTCAAGTCCTTCAAAACTTAAAGCTTCACCAGTTTTATAAGCGAGTCTAGATGGAGATGAAGTAAGCTCTAATTTTAAAGTTCCTTCGGCTCTATCGTAAACTTTCAAAGTTAATGGTGAAGATTGGCTACCATCTTTTGATGCGGTAATTTGAACTGTTCCTACACTAACAAAGGTGACTAAACCTTCACTAGAAACAGTTGCAACTTCTGAATTGCTACTTGACCAAGAGACGCTTTGATCGCTATCACCATAAACTTGGCAAGAAAGTTGTACAGTTTCACCAACATATCCATTTCTTCCACCAGTTACAACAAGTTTATATTGATCGTCTGTTCTTTCACATCCGCATGAAACTAAACTTGTGGTGATAAGTCCAAAGCAAAGAGCACTTGTAAGAGCAACTACAGTATTTATTCTCCCTTTCTTCATACTTATCCTCCTATAAATCTATATAATATAAGTTAATTAATAACCTTATTTAATAGGGCAAAAGACCCTCCTAAAACTAGGAGGATCTTAAATTATAATATTTTAATTAAGCAGCAGATCCTGTATCGCCTGTCCCGGCATCAGTTCCGCTACCTTCTCCAGTTCCTTCTTCAGGAGTTGTAGCAGGCTTGAATGAATCTAAGTACGCTCTCATTGATTCATTTTCACCATAGAATTGTTCGATATTGACATCCATTAATGGATAGTAGCAATCGTCACCAGTTGTTGTACCAATAACAGATGTAGTAACGCTTTCAAGTTTTAAGTCAGCTTGAGTCGTGTAATCTGAAGTTGCATATAAAACTGTAACTTGAAGACCAGTAATCTCAACTGATGAATTAAATTCTAACCATGTCATGTTCATGAAATTTGAAGCAAGGTGTTCACTATATAATCTATATGTATATTCAATGTATCCTGCTGTGCTACCTTCCTCAGTGTAGTAGTTCATAATAGAACTTCTTGACCATAAATAACCATCACTTACAGCACCATAACCACTTGCTTCATTTAATTCTGCTGAAGTGAATCCATAGAAACCAGTAATACCTGGGTGGAAATATCCTGCATTTTCATCACTTAAAGCTGAACCATGTAATGAATATATACCACTTGCTGAGCGGTCAACTTGATACCATCCTGGAGCAGTTGTTTCTGATTCTTCTGGTACTCTTCCTAAACCAATCATATAGTCACTTGTATCACATGCAGCCATTAAGTCTGCGTATGTAAGAGATGTTTCTTCTCCAGTTAAGATATATTCACCACTCATTTCTTCCCAGACTGCATAATCAGGATTAAATGTAATTTGATAGTATGAGACATCATAACCAGTTCCAGAACTATTTGCAGAAGCAGAGAATCCATATGAAGCTGTAAAATCACCGCTTGAATAAACTCTGATAACATCAGCAATTCCTGTGTCATCTTCACTTGTATAACCATATGTTTTTTCTGAAACAATATCAGTGAATTCACTAACATCAGTCATTCCAATATTGCTAACGTTGATAACTGCTAAAATTTCAGCTTCACCTGTTGAATCAGGAGAAGCAATAATTACTTGAAATCCTTCATCTGGAGTTCCGCTATCATAAACATAACCAACCATTGAAGAAAGATCAGCTTCCATAATCCAAGATGTTAAACCACCAAGTCTTAAGAAATATTCAACAAGGTCACCTGCAACTAAGTAGGCATCTGTTCCGTCATCCAATTCTTCATAAATAATTTCAGAACCAGAGATTAATGTATCATCATATTCTGAGGCAAGAATCTCACCGTTTAAATTCATGAATTCGCCGATTGTTTGGACAGTTTCAAATGCAAATCCAGTTTGATAATCAGAAGTTGTTACAACAAAATTATCTAAATTGTAGGTTAATCCACCATCTTCGGTCGTATCTTCAAAGAATCTAATAACACCGCTTTGTGTTGAACCATCTGTATAGCTTAATGAACCTTCCATATATGCAGAGCTACCTAAAAGATCGACAACAACACCCATTTCTTCGTCGACAAGTTTTTCTGTTGTTGGATTACCGTAGTAATAATCAACACCATATACAGAATAATTACTGCTTGCTAATTCTCTTAAAGTTCTAACAAGTCCATAAGCATCATTTCCAGTGACAGTGATTTCAAATGGTTCACTTGAAATACCTGAGCTTGTAGCAATAACTGAATAAGTACCAACAGTTTCAAATTCATAACCATTAATAAGATTAATAGTTGCACCATTGACTGTTGCAGTAAGAGTCATGAGTTCTGAATTTAAAAGTGTTCTTCCGGCGTAAACTCCACCGACATATCTATTTCTAAATGCAATAATGTTTGCATCAACATCTAAAACATCTAATTGTTGATATGCAGTTTTTGAAGAAGTTGTATCAACGATAACTTCATAAGTTGCGGCACCTTCGGTTGCGTTTAATGTAACAGTTGCGGTTGTGATGGTTCTTTCACCAACCATTAATGAAGCTGTAACTGTGTATTCACCGGCTGCACCAACAGCAAAATCGACACTTGCTCCATCAAGATCCCAAGTTGTAAAACTTGTGACTGCGCTATTTGACCAAGTCCAATTAAAACCATCAATTGGTTCGCCTTCATATGTAGCAGTAAGTGTATAAATTCCTTCTGCGTAAATGTCTGCTCTATTATTTGTAATAGCTTCACCATTTAATGTAAAACTGACAGGAGCATCACCACCACATGATGTGATCCCACCAGCTAATGCGATAGTTCCTAAGCTAACGAGAGAACTAACAGCTAAAGTTTTTAAAAGTTTCATTTTCATTTATAAGTCCCTCCTTATAAAAACTTTATATATATTATATATATCACTGTTTTTTCAAAATTGAGTTTAATTATCTTAATGCAAAATTAATACGGACATAACTTAAAAATTACCTTTGAAAAACGAAAAGTTGAAATTTTTTTCACTTTTAAAAGGTTTTTTATATAGTTTTTCGCAAATTCATATTTTTACAAACTTGCTAAATAATCGTCTAAGATTCCTGAACTAGTGGATCCAACATTCGTGTAATGCATATACGAGCCACCAATTGCTCCGCTAGAGGCGTTATAGAAGCAAGTCAAATCAAAAACTTCATCTTCTAAAAAGATCGCTAAACCATAAATTTGATAGTTTTGAGCTAAAGTTAGGAAGAATAATTCAACTACTTTTGAGTTTAATTTTAAGTCTAAAGAAAGGTGTCCACCATAGTAAGTTGACTCAATAAATTTATATGAAAATTTGTTAAATAATTTGAGATTTGCAGGATTATTGATTAAATCTTCAAGGTTTTCTACATTTTCAACAAGGTCTTCAAGAACAATATTATTTTCTGAATTTACTACAAATGTACGAATTCCATCAGCTAATTTAATGAATCCTGAAACATTTTCTCCGGAAGTAATATCAATATAATTGCTTTTAAATTTATAGGATGTTGATCCTGATGAATAAGTATAATTAAACGCTTTTAAAGCATTAATAATTGTTGTAACTTCGTTAGAAGTAACTTTATTAATTGTATAATCAGTCATTAAATATTCATCGATAATTTCTTAACTTGAAGAGCCAATATCATAAATTGTCCCTTCAAAAGTTAAGGAAATTCCACTATTTAAGTATCCTTCAATTGTATAAACAATTCTTTCTTGATAAGTTGATAAATAAATTTTAGTTCCACTTCGGTCAAATCCTAAAACTTGATTCCAAAATAACGATAACATCGAGGAATTATTAACAATGTATCGACCATTTTCAACGTTTTCTTCACTAATTGAATCGATGTTGAAATTAGCTAAAGTTGTAATTCCATAGAGTTTACTAACAGCATTTTCTAAAGTTTTTCCACCAACTAAGCTATTGATAACACCATTTTGAGTTCTAACTCCATTAATTTCTCCATCGCTATCATAGGTAAACGAGCCAACAAATAGGTTAATATGTGATCAATTACAAAATTATCACAATAAGTATTAACAAAATAATTATCTGTTTTATAAATTTCTCCACTTATATTAAGTATAGGTCCATATGTGGTTCTAAAAGACATTGAATAGTTGTTTGTTTCAACTAAATTTGAAAATAAATGCATCAATTTATAGTAATCATTTTCTATAACATTAATTGAAAAACTAAGAGTTTTATCAGTATATTCAGGAGCAAAAATTGTTACTTCTTGTTCTCCTAAAACTTCTAATCCAGTAGTTGTTGAAACATAAAAATAATACTCCTTTCTATTTAATAAAATTCTATTAGTTGGATTAGAATCTTGATAAACATAGACTCCTAAATCATCAAAACTTGGCACTTCATAAAGGTAATATTCTGCTCGATATGAATCATTTATACCCAAATGATAAGCTTTATTTGGTCAAAGTGGAATTACGGCTTACACACTTTCAAAAAGAAATTTAGGTGGTGTCACTCAACCTTATTCAATTTCAATTTATCCAAAAGATTTCAACAGTAAAGATGAAATTTTAGAATATTTAGATATTTGGAATACAGATGAAACTTTAGTTTTAAATGGAGTAACAATTTATGCTTCTCAAAGAGAAGAAATTACAATTACTGATAACTTAAGTTTAATATTTGAAATGGTTAACATGATGACAAGTATTGTCACGTATGCTCTTGTTGCCTTTACTTGTTTAAGTTTAGTAGTTTCTACCGTTATGAATTCAATTATCACTTACGTTTCAGTTATTGAAAGAATTAAAGAAATTGGTGTTATTAGAAGTTTAGGCGGAAGAAAAAGAGATGTCTCTAATTTATTCAATGCTGAAACTTTCATATTAGGTGGCATTGCTGGAATAATTGGTGTTGCAATTAGCTATTTAATAAGTGGAATTATAAACTTAATTGTTGGTTCAATGAGTGGAATTTATACAATTACTACCTTACCAATTCCAACTGCTTTAATCTTAATTTTAGTAAGTATTATATTAACTTTAATTTCAGGATTAATCCCTGCTTCAATTGCATCTAGAAAAGATCCTGTAATTGCCTTAAGAAGTGAGTAGTTTTTTAAAAAATAATTGATATTTGTAAGGTTTTTACTTTAAAACAATAAGAATTATCAAAAAGGAGATTACAAAAAAATCTCTTTTTTTAATGATTTTTAAACACTTAAAACGCTCTATCCATATTAATATTATATTAAGATAAAAACTTTATTATTTTTAGAAATCTTGTGGCCTGTATCATATTTTTATTATTTTTGAGGGGGATTTTTATATATGAAAAAATTCAAAACTTTTTTAAGCATATCAATGCTTATTCCAATGATCATGGTTACTGCTTGTGGCGAAAAGTCTGAACAAGAACCTGATCCAACACCAGTTGTTGATACTACAGCTCCAACGATAAGTTCGTCTGAATTATCTAGAGATGTTGCAGTTGTTGGTGATACCGTTGAAGTAACTCTTAATGCAACTGATGATACAACTGCAGCTGATAGCTTAGTAGTTACGTTAACAGTAACTGATCCTAGTGGAACCGCTAGTGCAATTGAAGGAACTTCTTTTGAAGTTGATGCAGCAGGAAATTATAGTGTTGTTGCAACTGTAAAAGATGAAGCAGGTAACGAAGCTACTTCTACCGCAATGACTATTGAAGTTTTAGAAGGATGGAATGAAGAATTCGTTACAGTTATGGAAGAAGGAGTTGGCGAAGCAATTCCATTTGGAGTTGTATTTGGAACCGACTATGATTACTACACCATGGTTAATGTTTATCAAACACCATTAGGATGTGGAGCTGATGCTGTAATTGAAGATGTAACAGAAACTGACGCTCTAGTCGATGATTTTGTAGAAAGATTACTTGCTGCTGGCTATGAAGAAAATGCTTTAGAAGTTCCATATCAAGAACAATCATATACAGAAGAAGTTACTCATATAGGTGTTTATGATAAACATGTTGAAGGTAATGACTATATTAGAGTTACAACTCATGTCTATACTAGTGTTCCTGAAGATGAAGACGGAACAACTGATACCACTGCTCAAGAAGTCACAAGATTCTATATTGAAATAAGAAACGCCACTTATGTAACAGGTCATACACGGGATGCAGATTTCGTAGATGGTGTATTTGGAGCAGATGTTGCTGCTAAATTAGTTCCATCATTTGAATTTGCTAGTAATAACGAAGATGGAGTAATCTATTTAACAGATTTTAATCCAATTATGAATGATACAGGAATGTATGGAATTCAAGGAAAATTATATGATGTTACATTAGATGAAATTGAAGCTTACTTAACAAAACTTGAAGCTTTAGGTTACTACACAGGTTTAATCGAAGAATTAGAAGCTAATGGATATTTAACGCCAATGTGGATGGGTTATGATACCAATGAAATGTGTATGCTCCAAATTGCTGATTATACTACCGCTTCAACTCCATTCTATACTTTAGATATTATCTATATGCCAGCTTAAGATGTAGCTTAAAATATCGATTGAATCGATATAACTAACTTAATACCCACATATTAAAATAGTATTAAAATAGAACTTAAAAAGTAATATTATTGACTATAAGGTAAGAAAATATTTTTTAGATTTTTATACCATTTATTTGAGGGGATAAGTTGTTTATAAAAACCTTAAATTTTAATGGTGATGATTATACTACCATCTTCTTTCTTTAAGACCTCAACTCCCTTTTTACTCTTAAGTGAAGATGGTAAGCATAAACATAAAAAGAGAACATTTGGACATGTTCTCTTTTCTTGTTTTATATTTATTTTATTGAACTTGATAGTCAGATGGATCTAATTTAGTACCACTATATTCTTCAATTTCACCTAAACTAAATTCATATTTAATTTCGCTATAATTATAATTTGTATTGCCGATTAAGCCATAAAGTTGAGTTGAAGAAACTTTAGTAATTACTTTGTTTTCAATTGTGATTATATCTTCTCTAGTAAATTCAATATCAGCATTATCTTGATCTCCAACAAATATTGTTGAATATAAAGTAATAATTCCATTATCTTTAAAATCTAAATCACTGATATTTGATACAAGTATTGCATCAGAATATGCCGATGCAATCGAAGAAAACAAGGTATAAAAATTGTAATAATAATAATGAATGAAACCTACTCCGAATACAAAATCTTCTAAGTTTTCACTATATAAAGAATAAGCTGCAGAATCATTAGCATCATCATCTTCATAATCAGTAATTTGATAGAAAGCTTCCTGATCTTGATAAGTTGCTATTCCTCTTTGACGAACTCCATTTATAGTTTCTTCATCATAAGTTTGACTAAATTTATCTTCATAAAAATCAATATATCTAGTAATTGTTCCTTCTTGATGAGTTTCAATATCAATTGCTGAATAGTTGTCGGTTTGACTAATTGAATATTTTTGAGAATTTACTCCTTCATCATAATTAACTAAATCTAATAAAGATGAGCTAAATTCATTTATCGATATTGAGTTAGCAGTTTCACCTTCAATTTTAGTAGCTGATGTAATAATAGTTACATCTTTTGAAGGCATAACAAAACTATAAATTCCATCTTCTAAAGATAAGCTATCTCCGCTATCTAAAGATACGGAATTTAACTTGTAAGTTTCATCTAAAATATTGACTTTAAATTCAACTAAAGTTTCTTCATAAACTCTATTTCCAATTTCAAGTTCAGTTAAAAATTCAATTGAAGTTCCTAATGCTAAATTACTTCTAATAGTAAAATAATTTTTCTTAATTGGTGGTTCTTCATTAATATTTTCATTGTTACAACTTACAAGTAAAAATGAAAATAATCCAAGAATAGCAAGTTTTTTGAATGAAAATCTCATGTTTTACTCTCCAATATAGAAATTATGAACATAATCAGTTTCATTCACATAGAAAGTAATATGGTTACCATCTAAACTAATTTTACCTTCATCATAATTTGTATTATTTGTTCCATAATCTGTGCTTGTTGTAAGTCTTGTTACAGTCATTGTAAAGTCTTCTTCATTTAAAACAAATGAGTAAGTATTTGTTCCTGGGCTGGTTAAGTTTTCAAAATTAGAGTAGTAAGTAACTTCAAAAGTTGTCTCACTTGTAAATTTTAATTTACCACCTTCATCACCATAAAGGCTTTCCCAGTTATATTCACTTGCTAATAATTTAG
Source organism: uncultured bacterium (assembly GCA_949293255.1). Taxonomy (GTDB): domain Bacteria; phylum Bacillota_I; class Bacilli_A; order RFN20; family CAG-826; genus Onthovivens. The sequence goes on along the minus strand of CASFCL010000003.1, from coordinate 77,050 downwards.
CTTTTAATTCATCAACTGATAATCTTTCTTTAACTTTATACTTAACTACTTCTTCTACTAATGGATTTGAAATTGAATAGAATCTAATTGAAACTTCATTTCCTTCTTTTGCAGTATCTAAAACTTTTAAAGAGAAGTCATAGAAAGTTGTACTTGTATTTTTATCAGTTAATTCAATTAAATCACTACCTTTTGTAATTTCATAAGCAATATCTGATTTTAAAACGCCTGTTGGATTGCCAGAAACTCTTATATTTGAATAGGTTGTATTTGTATAGATATAGCCAAATCGATTGTAATCACTATCATAATCAATTTCAATTCCACTAGAAACATCGCTATAACTAATACTTTCAGCTCTAACAACATCTTCAACAATTAAATCTTTAATAATTTCAATTCCAGTATTTGTAACAAAAGTTACAGTGGCTCTTCCTCCACCAACTGTATAAATATTTTCATTATTTATTTCGATAACTCTTGTATTATTTGATTCAATTGGAGTTAATTTTAAATCAATTGCTTTTGAAGGTTCATAAGAACTTGCTTCAAACCAAATGTATCTATTTAAAGGTAAAGCAGTTAAAGAAACATCAACTTCTTGATAACCACTTCCATAGTAATATCCTCTAATATCATTAACTTTAGTTAAAAAGTAATCATGAGGATTAAGTAAATAATTTGATGTTGATGAAGCAACTCTTTCATCGTATTCAATTTCATAGATATTTGTTGTTACTAAATTATAGACTTCATCAATCCTTTCTTGAGTGTAATGAAGAATTGTTTCTCCATATGTTAATTTATTTTCAAGGTCAGTAACTACTTTAAATTCATAACCATTTGTAATGGTATCTCCTTCTTCTTCATAGTTATATTGATATAAATCAAAAACATATTCGATACGATCTTCATAAGTTGTTTTTATGATTTTTGGAAGCGAAGACATTGCTAAATCCGTATTATTTAATAAATTTCCAACAACAAAATTATAAATATATAAAGAAGATTGATTGGTTAATTGAGCTGCAGAATCACTTCTTAAAATATAATCTTCATCTTGAGTTAAGGATGAATTTACTTTATCTAAAACTAAAATTCGTTCAGCACTATTTGCCCAAGAGCTTCTTTTTGTTCCATCATCATATTCAACGACTCTATATAAATAATCATTATTTGTTTCTTCGACAATTCCTAAATATAAAGTGTATGAATCTTTAGCATCATGTTCATCATTTTCATAATCTACTTCAACTTCGCCTCTAGCAATAGAAACGTTATCATTATAAATATAAAGTTCTTCTTTTCTTGAATCTAATTGACTTCCATTATCAGTATCAATTGTTGTAGTTGTGCTTTCTTTACTAGCAAGTGAGACTTCGTTTTTATAAAAATCTCCACTTAAAAGAGTAGTAAAACTGTCTAAACTTACTTCTTCTAAAGTAGGCTCAAATTCTGGAGGTGTTGGAGTATCATTTTGCTCTTCTTCTCCACATCCAGTAATTAAAAGTAACGATGCAATCGATAGAATTAAACATAAACCTCTTTTTTTCATAATTTTATTCCTCCATTTTTTCTCCATAAAATTCTAAAGAAAATCCATAATAATTAGGATCAGAAACTGTAAAAGATACTAACAGTGTTTTTCCATCTAAATAGAATCTAACTCTATTTGAATCATAGCTAAATTTAGTATCTGCTACATAAAAATCAATTGAAGATAAACTAAATTCAATGCAATCACTTCTAGTTTCAGCTAATTCATTATATGTAAATTCATATGGTTGATTTATAGTTAAAGTGTAACCTGTATTTTCTTTTAAAATAGTTAATCTACCTGTTGTTTCATCTAAAAATTCAATTTTTATAGCATCTTCTAAGATGATTGAAGGATTATTTCCACTAGGTAAATCACCAATCCAAGTACCTAAAATTTGATTTTTAGCTTCATCACGAGTAATTTTTGATGAAATTTCTATTTGAATTGAACTTAATAAACTATCATCGCTAGTTTTATAGACTTCAATTGTAGCAGTTCCTTCATTTAAAAATGTTAAATCAACACATTTAGTACCGCTTAATAAATCTTCAATTTCAGTTATTGAAACTAAATCATTATTTTTATTAACTAAATAAAATTCATCTAAAGTATTCTCTGGATAATAATCAATATATAAAGTCTCAGTTTCTCCAACTAAATGAACTCTTCCATTAATTCTTAAATTTACTCTTTCTAAAGATGGAGCTACAACTTTAACTTCAATTGATTTTTTTATTCCATTTTCAGAAAATACATTTAAGGTAGTTTTTCCTTCTCCAACTGCTTTAAATTGACCATGTGATTCTGATATTACGCTACTATCTGAAGAAGATTCAATCTCTAATTTTGTATCTAGTGCTTTTAAGGGCACACATTCATTAGCTTTTACTTCTATAATTTCGCCTAAAGGGAATTGAGATGAATCTTCTTCAGTTAATGTAGACATTATTGTGTCTAGGCTATAAACGCTAATTTTATAGTCTGTTAAAAAGTAATCAAGTGGATTAATTTCTTTAAAATCGTATTCAGTTTTTGTGTCATAACTAATCTTAACTTCATCTTTTAAAGTTGAGATCAATTCAGTTTCTTCAGTGTAATCTCCGTTTTCATAAATATAAGAAAATTGGTTATATTCAACCAAAAACCCTGCTAAGCTGCCATTTTTTAAAAAATCTATTTCAAAATTGACTTCATTCACATACTTTCCATATTCATTTGTATTATTCCAAGATAACGTAAAAGAAGATGAAAAATTTCCTGTCTTTGTATCAACTACACTACTTAAAGAATCGCTACTTCCATTAGTTACAAATTTACCTTGAGCATAATCAGCTAGATGCATACTTAGTTGACTATCAACATCAGGATATAGATTTTCTTTAAAAGTTGGAAGGTCTTTTTCTTCAATATTTTCTACTTTTTCTGCATTATCTAAATCATTGTTATTTAAGTAATCAATTGCTTGATAAAAACTATTATCAATAATTGAAGTTACACTTATAAATGAATCACTTGTTGTTTCATCTTCAAAGTAATCATCTTCAGGATAATCTTTAAAAGTTGAAGTTTCTCCTTCGATAATTGTTATGTCATTTGAATATGAATTAATATCTAAATTAGTTGTTTCTATATTAAAAGAATATAAAGAAGAATATCCGTAAGTATACGTTTGCTTAACAAAAGAAATCCCTTCTCGAGATTCAACTAAATCGTTATTTACATAGCTAATTAATTCACTAATTTTTGAAAATGGAGTTATATCGGGATTATTCTCTTCTTCTTGTCCTTCTTCCTCTTTTATTTCTCCACCATCATCATCTGGATTTTCTTCTTCACCAATATTTGGATTAGGATCTTCTCCTATTGGAGGTTCATTAACTCCACATCCACTAATTAAAAATCCTAAAGTTAACAAAAATAATAATCTTTTTTTCATATGTCCCTTTTTAAAATAGACATAAGTCTTCACAAACTCGTGGAGACTTATGCTATCTCTATAAATTTTTACTAATTAAACTCTTGCAAGTGTTGAAAGATCATCAACTCTTGAACCATAAGAAGTTAAGGTTCCTGAACTGCCTGAGCCATAATATGAAGCAGTAAAGCTAAATGAAGTTGAACTTATTGCGGCGATTCCGCTAACAGTTGTTCCATAAACAGAATTACCACTTACATTACTTAATGTAACTGCGAATGTTTCTTGATCGATTGTCCAATTAAATGTAACAACAGAACCACCGTCCCATGAGCCATAGTAATATTCATTTAATAAGTATTCACCAGTTCCATCATCATTGAAATTAATACATAATTCATAGTAATTTCCTGAACTTACGGTTGTACCTGTTAAGGTGTAAGTTGTCATTAATTCATAAACATTTTCATATACTGGTGGTTCAGCAACTTCGAATGAAACTTTTGTTGAAATTGATGAATCAACTGCTGAAGAAATATTTAAGACACCTAAACCAGCGGCATCACCTTGAATATCATATGTTCCATCATCGTTTTTTGTGATGGTTGCTGTACATGTTGAGCTTTCATCTAATGTTACGACAACACTTTGATCAGCTTGTTCTGGAGTAACTGAAACAGTTAAGGTTGCTGAGCTTCCAACAAAAATGCTAGAAGATGATAATGATGCATGGATGTATGTTGGTTTTGGTTTTGTAGAAGTATATTCAAGAGTTTTTTGAACACCTAAACCATTATCAAATGTTAAAGTGAATGCACCTTCTTTATTAACTGTAACACTTTGAGTTCCTGATGAAGAAAGGGCACCGATTGTAACAATTCCTTCTTCTCCGGTATAACCAACAATTCTTGGTAATAAAACAGCATCTTTTTTATCATCTGATCTAAATGTAAATGATAAAGTTGAACCGTTACTTACTTCTCCGCCTTCATCATATAAATATGTATAGCTTTCACTAAAGTAGCCAGTTGTATTAACTTTGTAACTGTCAAAAACATAGTCTTCAATATTACAAACTGGTGTAATTGCTCTTCTATATCCTCTATTTAAAGTGTAGTGATATTCTTCGTTATTATTTGCAACTGCACCTTCAGCTAATCCGTTTTCATCACTATAATCATCGGAATCATATGATGCTTCTTTAATTGAAGCTTCTCTTAAAAGTGAATCACTATCAAAAGTTAAAGTTGCTTCATAAAAATAAACTGTGTAATAGCTTGATGAAACAGCACTTAATTCGATAGTAAATTGTTTTTTATCTTCACTCATTGCTTTGTTATCAATAGCAAGTGAATAATTTAATAAACCAGAAACTGTTGTTGAAATATCTAATCCGCTAACATTTCCTTCAGCGACAGATTTTCTAATTTCTCCATATGTTGAGACACTTTCAGCTTCATCATCAACAATATCATAAAGATTTGCACTGACACTTCCCCCATTATTATTAATTCTATAATATTTGTCTTCGCCTAAAAGTGCATAGGTGGTTCTATCGTATTTATCTGATGAACTTGATGCTGAAGAAGCTGTTCTTCCTTCAACATTTAACACTCCGTTGCTACCAACTTCATATTCATAACTAAAGACATCATCATATCTATATGAAGTATCAAAAGCTCTAGTTCCACCATTAACATGAGTTTTTTCTAATGTTGCTGATGTTGAAAGTAATGATTTAACTCCTTCAAGATCAGCAATTGCTGCTAATGCAGTTTCATCAACATCAGCAACGTTTAATATAGATCCATCACCTAATGTTGTTGCTTCAGTTTTGATGACTACATCTTTTGAAGGCATTACAAAACTTCCGACTCCATCGACTAATTCGACTGCTTTTTCATCAACTGTAACTCCATCTAATTGGGTAAGTAATTCATTTTCGACAGCAACTTTAAATGAAATTTCGCTTCCTGGAAGATAGTCTCCTCCTTCGGCTTCTGCTGATAAAATTTCAATTGTTGTACCAGTATCTGCTTCTAAAGTTATAGCAAATGTACCAAAGTCGATATCTCCAACAGTAGTAGAAATTACAACATCTTTTGCTGGCATAATTGCAACATAACTTCCAGTTGCACTGACTGCTAAGCCAGTATCACCAAAATTAACAGCTGTTAATTCTTTGGTTGTACTATCTTCTAAAGAAACTGTAAATCTAACTTCATCCCCGGCTTCGAATTCGGTTTCACTCCCTGATAATGCAATTGTACTTCCGCTTCCTGCATTTAATGTAACGCTATAAGTATCTGGTTCAACTGGTGTAGGAATTTCTGGTGTTCCTTCACAACTAGCTAAACCAAAAACACTTCCGCCTAAAGCTAAAATAGCAGCTACCGCTAAAAAATTAAATTTTTTCTTCATAGTTTGTTTAACCCCTTTGAATTTTTCAATTTTCTTTAAGAACAATCTAGTTATTAAGTATAAACCTAAAAAAATTTTTGAAAATATGGGACTTTAATTTAAATTAAAAAATGGGCTTAAATTTTAAGCCCATATTAATATTTATATTGTTTTCTCGTATAAATTAATGATTAATGGTGATATTTAATGTTGCTCCTTCTTTAGTAAGTGATACAACTTCAACACTAAAATCTAAAGCATCATTACTGCTGTTACCATCATAGTATTTATTTAACCTATTACTTTCAAAAGCCATTAAGTCAGTATATTTACTTGTTGAATTGAAAGTAAATGTATCTCCTTCTAAGAAAAGAGTGTCTTCAGAAGATCCTACATAGTATGCACTTAATGGATTAGAAGAAGAATAATAACTAGATGAATAATTTTTAGGCATAATAGTTGCTTGATAAACTGGATTTTTATTTACAGTTGGTGCGTATGAAGCAGTATTATCACCATAGTTTGTTTCCATTAAAGAAGTATCATAAGTTGGATTTAAACTGCTATATCTACTATAATAAGCAGCCCTATTATCAACATGATAAACTCTAATACCTGGACCAGTGTATCCTGCAATTGATGAATATACACTTGTATAGTCAGCTTCATTTAATCCAGTTGGAGTAATATATTCAAAAGTAAAGTATTCATCAAATGCTGTATTTTTGAAATTATCTCCACCAATTAAAACAAAATCCCCGCTATTCTCGAATGGTTTTAAAGTAATTTGTGTAGTTTCACTTACAACAGTTGGTTCAACCCAACCTAAAGAATACTTACTTAAAGCCATGTGATCACCGATGTTATAATCCATCATATCGATCTCTCCACCTGGAGATTCATTATAATCATAAGAATAATAATCCATTAAACCAAGTAAGTGACCTGTTTCATGAATAAAGGTATGAGCATCAATTGAATTTCTTCCATATCCTGAATAGACAAAATCAAAACTTGCCCAAGCAAATGCATAAGGAACAGGAGATAAAATGTTTGCATCATCATAATTATCAAAATTCCAATATGTGAATGCCCAGAAGATTTCATTAGATAAACTTGATGAATTTTGAGCGTTTGGAGCTGAATAAACAAGCCAGACAGTATCTACTAAACCATCGTTATCAACATCAAATTCAGTTGCACTGGTGTTATAAGTTTCTTTATACCATTCAACTGCCAAATTTAAAAGGTTTCTAACTCCATCAACAGTTGTTGAGCTACCATAATTTGTGATTTCTCTAGCAGTCATTCCGCAATCAAACCAGCTATCAGCAACAGTTATATCAAAGTTTAAGTTTCCATAGCTTGATTTTTGATAGAAAGATTGAACTGATTCAAATGGATTATTGCTTGCTTCGCCAATAAAAGCATCTTTAATTGCTTGAAGGTTTGTTTGAGTTGCATTTGAACTATATCCTTCAATTTCTACAGGAATTACTAATATTTTTTGGTTTCCTGTTGATTGAGTAACATTAATTTCACCATTTTTATTTAAATCATAATAAGTGAAATCTTCTAATGCCACTTCTCTTGGTGAAGCAGCATTAACTTTAATTGATCTTGTTAAATCAAAAGTACCAGTTTTAATTAATCTTAAAGTAAATGTTCCAACATCATTTAAAACGATGCCTTCTTGAACGCGAGTACCATTTCTATAAAGTAAAACGCCATCCATTGTTTCATAGATACTACCTTCTAATGTTAAAAACTCACCTTGAAAATATTCGCGTTTTAAGTTGTCTTCATCATAATTTGGTGTTTCTTCTTCTGGTGGATTTTCTTCTGGAGTTTGTTCACCTGGATTATCTTCTCCAGGGGTTTCTTCACCAGGAACTTCACCTGAAGGAGGTGTATCTGTTTGGTTGTTTGAAAAAAATCTATCGCAACTAGTGAGAGCGAGTGTTAATAAACTAAATGCAAATATAAATAATCTTCTTTTTTTCATAGCACGAATAATTATACATAACTTTATTTTTTTGAAAAGAATTTTACTCGAGAAAAGAAGTAGTTATCGCTACTTCTTTTGTAATGTATCTATAACTTATAGTTATAGAAGATTAATTTGCTTCTGGTGTGAATTCGGTCATTGTTCCTTCGAGTTCAATATATTCGCATTCATCATACCAAACAACTGTAATGCTCTTTGAAGATTCATTGTAAGTAATTGTTACTGAATAGCTTTCATCTCCATAAGTAAATTTAATTACATTACCATTAGCAGTATAATTGCTATCTGCTGCTATACCGCCATAAGTTGCGGTTCCATCGCTATTTATAACAATTGTTACATCATTAAGTCCAACTTTTCCACTCCAAGTTCCACAATATGTAGCAACTGAAGTATCTACAAAGTGACGAGTTGGTGTAGAAATAATAATTGCTTTGCTTCTTAAATTAGGATTCCAAGCTTCAAGATCATCAATAATAAATAAATCTTTTAATGCTTCCACATAAGAATCAAAAGTATTTATATCTAAATTTCTATCGTCGTTTTTATTAATATCACTAATCATCGTACTTTTTCTTGCTTCGGTAGAAATATTCCTAGCATAACTTTTTAAAATCATTTCGAAAATAGCAGAATTTTTATTTCTAAATTTCTTATTAAATGAATTTTCAAAATTAAATAGCATTGAACAATAATTTCTGGTTATTTGTAATGCTTTTTTCTTTTCTTGTTCTAACGATAATGGCCATCCGCCTCGACAAATGTAAAACGCCATATCATGTAAAAAATAATTTTCATTTATATAAAAACATTCTTGTTTTCCTTCAAATAATCTTTTTAAAGAAATTATTTTTTTGATTCGTTAGTTTCAGATAAAGTTAGTGTCGACATCTTTAAGCTAACAATACCACCTGCTCCTGAATGATAAATTTTATCCATTTCAACAGGGATTGAACTTCCAGTAAAAATAAATAGTCAAAATTTTTCATCTCTTCGATCAACTTCCGATCTAACACAATTTCAAAGATCTGGAATAAATTGCCATTCATCAATTAATCTAGGATTGTCACCAATTAATATTGAATTTGGGCTTGATTGGGCTAATCTAATTTTCTCGTCATTATCAAGCGAATATATACTTTTTGCGAAAAGTTTGCATGTCGTTGTTTTTCCACAAAACTTTGGCCAGTAACTACAACAACCCCAGATATTTGTAGCATTTCAGCAATATTTTCTTCGATATATCTTTTAAAATAGGTCTTATTCATACAAAAATTAGAGAATTAAGTATCTAAGATTACAATAAAATTGCTTACTTCTAGACCAAAAATTTCACTATTTCTAGGCTTTGAAATTCCCTATTCCTAGACTACCAATTAATAAAAAAATAGATGTTTTCCCATCTATTTTTAATTTTTGATGTGCTTTTTTAATTATTTATTTAATTAATTTTGTAAGTGCGATTGCTAAAACTCCAGGACCAATATGTGTAGATAAACTAAATGATAATGGATTTAAATATTTGTAGGATTTAAATCCAAGAATTTTGGTGGCTTCTTTAGCAAATTTTTCACAAACATCTCTATCTTTTGTATAAGCAAATGATAATTCAAGATCTTCTCTAGGAACATCTTTAAATTTTGTTTCTAAATCATTTTTAATTGCTTCGATCATAACTTTTTTAGCACTATTTAAACCAACTGATTTTTTATATTTATCTAATTTTCCACCTTTAATGGTCATAACTGGTTTAATATGTAAAGCTTCACCAACTAAAGCAGCAGCTGGAGTAATTCTTCCACCTTTTTTAAGATATTTTAAAGTATTACAAGTAATATAAATTGAGCTATCATAAGCTGTTTTTTCTAAAATTTCTTTAATTTCTCTTCCGGATTTTCCCTTAGCAATTAAAGTTTTAGCATCTTTAACAGCTGGTTTTAAAGTAATACTAATTCTATGGTTATCAACAACAAAAACTTTGTCTGCAAATTCTTTGTCTCTAGCTAAAGCAATTGTTGTATCACAGGTATTTGATAATCCGCTACTCATAGGAATATGGACAACTTCATCATATTCTTTTAATAAACTTCTCCAAAGTTCCATAACTTCGCCAATTGCAGGTTGAGAAGTTGTAATGTGGCTACCACCTTCTAATTTTTCAAAATATGTTTTTTCGTCAATATTGATATATTGAAAAAATTCTTCGCCATCTATAACAATAGGCATCTTTAAACAAGAGATACCTTCTTTTTTAACTTCTTCAGGTGTAAATCCAGAGTTATCATCTACAATAATACAAACTTTCATAACTTATTCTCCATCCAATCCAAGACAAATTATAAATGATATTGAAATCAATGAAAACATAATACTAAAAACTACACTCTCTTGTTTTGAGAATGATATATTTTACCTGAGAAAACAATAAGTTTTTAATTTTTACCTACTTTCATTTATTTATGTTATTAAGTTTTTTATCAAATTATTTGCTTTTCATTAAACTAATAACTAAAATATTCAATCGTTATGGAAAATGATGCAACAATCGAATTAATTAAATCTACTTTAGATAAGATTAGACCATTTATGCAAAGAGAAGGTGGAGATGTAACCTTCGATTCTTTTGAAGATGGTATAGTTTATGTCAATATTAGCGGTGCTTGTGAAGGATGTTCTTTATTAAATGATGATCTTGAACAAGGTGTTGAAGTTATTTTAATGGAAGAAGTTCCTGGAGTAGTCGCTGTTAGACTTGCTTCTCAAAAAGAAGAAGTCAAAAAAGCTCTTGAAGAAGTAAGAAAAATGGAACCTGTTAAGTAAAATCATCTTAATAGGTTCCATTTTTTTATATAAATATAATTAATTATTAAATTAAATAGTTTTCTTTTCTATTCATGACAACATATCCATCATGATTGTAGACATCTTCTCTATTATATTTAAGAGGTTTACCACTATAATCTAAAACTAATCCTCCAGCTTCTTCGACTATAATTTGAAAAGCAGCTGTATCCCATTCTTTTGTTCCATCTCCCTTTCTATAAGTAAGTTCAGCTTTACCTTCAGCAATTAAGCAAGCTTTTAATGAACTTCCTCTACCTTCAATATTTTTAATTCTTGAAGCATATTTTTTATAGATTTCTTCCTCTTCTTTTTTAGAATGATATCTTGATTTTAAAACTGTAAGTTCAGTGAGTTTATCATTAACTTGAATCTTTTTTGTTTTTCCGTTTTCATCAATTTTATAAGCTCTTGAATCTTTAGTTGCATAATAAATTTCATTTCTTGCTGGAATAAAAACAACTCCTAAAACAACTTCATGTTTATAAGCTAAAGCAATATTAATTGTAAATTCATCATCTTTCATGACGAAATCCTTTGTTCCATCGACTGGATCAACAATCCAACAATAATCATTTTGAAGTCTAGATTTATCATCAATACTTTCTTCTGTTAAAAAAGCATAAGTAGGAAATCTTGAGCCTAAATATTCTCTAATTATCCTATCGCTTTCTTTATCTGCTTCTGTTACTGGAGAAGCATCTTCTTTTATTTCAACATGAAAACCATGGTAGTAATAATTTAAAATTACTTCTTTTGCTTTAAGCCCTGCTTCGATTGCAGCATTCAATTCTTTTTCATAGTTCATATTAACACCTCTTAAATCTATAAATATATTAGCTTATTTTATATAAATATTAAATAAAAACATGCTAATTAAAATTACAAAACCCTAATATTTTTTCTAAAAACCCTGCAAAAATACAATATTTTCTCAAAATTATGCATCTCTAAATTATTCGTTTAATTTTTATTAAACTTTATTTATAATAAAAAACATGACAGTAAGAGAAATTATCGCTAAGAATTTAGTGACTTTAAGAAAAAGAAATAAATTAACTCAACAAGACGTTGCAGATAAACTTGGATATTCAGATAAAACAATTTCTAAGCGGGAAAGATGTGATTCTTTACCTGATGCTGAAATGTTATTTAAAATTGCTGAATTTTATGGTGTAACAATTGAATATTTATACACCGAACATCATGAAGAAGAAACTGTAGAAACTAAAGAAACCAACGATGAAATCGATAGAATTATTCAAAAAAAAGTTACTATTTTTAGACTTACAATCAGTATTACTGTCTTCTTAGTTTTAGCTGGTTTGGTTGCTATTTTCATGTCTTTAATTCCTATAAATCCAGAAATAAGTAGTGTTTTCCCACTTATTTTGATGTGTATTTCTGCTATTTTATTATTAACAATTATTATTGAAATAACCTTAAAAATTAATAGATACATCAATATTCTTCTCTCAGTTTGTATTTGGACTTTAGCCGTTGGGCTCTACTTATATTTTAGAGAATATAACATCACTTATATTTATTTTGTTGCTATTGTTCTTCAAATATTAATATATGTAATTCCAAAAGCTTATAGTTGGATCACAAACGGATTTCCTGATTCAAAATTTGCTAAATTTTTCAAAAGAAAAAATAAAGATTTAGATAATAAAGATAAATAATATTTAATAAATTAATCAACTGATTTTAATGATGTAGTCATATCTACTCTTAAGATTTTTCTTATGAGCATTAAATCAACTACAACTATAAATGAAACAACAAGTAATGCAGATGCTATATAGGTATACCATTGGACATCAGCTAAACTTCCAAAATCTAAATATCCAAGTAAAACATAAGAAGCAATAATACCACAAGGAATACCAAGTACTACTCCTACTCCTCCCATAATTGCAATTTCTCTATAAATATACATACAAACTTCGCGATCATGATATCCTAAAACATCTAAAGTTGCTATTTCTCTAGTTCTTTCACCAATATTCATGTTCGTAAGGTTATAAACAACAAATATTGTTAAAAGTAAAGATAACATAATAATTAAAATACAAATAGGTTTTATAGTATCAGCAACAAAGGTTACTGCAGGTGATTCATTAAATGAAACAACATCATATAAAGATAATCCTAAAAAGACTATTGCTGTTGCTCCAGCTGTTGTAATTACTGTCATCCAGAAATGTTTTTTATTTCTAATAATGTTTCTAATTGAAGATTTATATCTAAAAGGTAATCTTCTCCAAATGACTTTAATCTTTTCAAGGAAAATCTTTTTACCAGCTTTAGGAGTTTTTGGAAGAAGTAAATTAGATGATTCAGTTTTAAGTTCCATACTAATTTGATAAAAAGTAATCGCCATCGCTGAAACAATAACTATTAATGACGCAATTATTCCAGGAACTACATCAACAAACATAACTTTTGCAGGTAAGAAAACAATCGTTTCAAATCCTGGATAAATAACTGCTGGAAGGACAGTTAAACCTAAAATCATACCTAAAACACATCCTAAAGTAGTAAATACTCCACAAATTAGCATATATTTAAACTTAATTTTGAAGTTTGATACCCCTAAAGATGAATAACATCCAATTGAAGCTCGATCTTCATCAATCATTCTAGTCATTGTTGTTAAAACAACTAATGCTGCAACAACAAGGAAAAATATTGGAACAACAAGCGCAATTACATCAACTTTTTCCATATATGATGAAAGAATGTTATAAGCTTTATTTTCTTCTAAAGTTAAATAAGCAAAATCAGTGTAACCATCTGCTTCAAACTCATCGATAGCTTCTTGAACATCATTAAGATAACTATTGCTAAAATAGTCGATTCTATCATTATATTTTACAAGTTGAACATATAGATCAGTGACTGGAAGCAGTGATGAAATTAAAGAAGGAATTGTTTCTTGATAACAATAAACTACTTTATCTAAAGTTTCTTGATTTACTAAATCTACATCTCCATCAGGAGTAAACATTAAAGGATTTTGAACAATTCCTACAACTGTTACATCAATAGGATACATTCCCATAATATTGATACGAATTGTGCTATTTAATTCAGTTGGAGCAATTGTCAATGAAGCTTGTTCAACAACAACTTCATTAACATTTTCTGGCATCCTTCCTTCAACAACTTTTAATTTATTAAGTTGCATATCATCAGGATTAAAAATATATAATCTTGTATTTTCTCCATAATTTTCAAACTCTAATGAAGTAAATGCATCAACTTCTTCAACGCTACAAGAATTTTTAAAATAATTGACATCACTATATATCAATTGCCCATCTTCAGTGATTTGATCTTGAGTAGAAAAACCACTTTCTGAAGTAGCTTTTATAGTGATATCACTTAAATTTGAATCAACAAAGAAAACATTGAACGATGCTTCAACTGTTGAAGATAAAGTTCCTAGTCCTGCATAGCAAACAATCGCAATTAAAATAATCGAAATAATCGAGATAATACGGCCTAAATTGTTCCAAACAGACCTATAAATTGTCTTAAAATAGCTACTAGGTTTTACCATTCAATTTCCTCGATGTTGACTGGATTGTCGTTATTTTCAACACTTTCAACAGTTCCATTTTTAATATGAATAATTTTATCTGCCATATCTTTAATTGCAGAGTTATGAGTAACAATAATTACAGTTTTCTTTTCTTCTTTACACATATCAAAAAGTAACTTTAAAATTTGTTTACCAGTTTGATAATCTAAGGCACCAGTTGGTTCATCACAAAGTAAAATTTTTGGATTTTTTGCGATGGCTCTAGCGATTGAAACTCTTTGTTGTTCGCCTCCGCTAAGTTGTCCTGGGAAGTTATTAAATCTCCCTCCTAAACCAACTTTATTTAAAATATCTTCAGGTTTTAAAGCGTTTTTGCACATTTCTACCGATAATTCAACATTTTCAATAGCTGTTAAATTTGGCATTAAATTATAAAATTGGAAAACAAAACCAACATCATTTCTACGATAATTTGTAAGTTGTTTTTTACTATATTTAGTTATATCAATATCATCTATATATAAAGATCCACTTGTAGCATGATCCATTCCACCAATAATATTTAATAAAGTGGTCTTTCCTGCACCAGATTGACCTAAAATGATAATAAAATCACCCTCTTTTGCTTCAAAAGATAAATTATTAAGTGCGTAAATCTCACTTCCACCGACTTGATATATACGTGTAAGGTTTTCTGCTCTAATAATTACTTTTTCACTCATAACTAACTCCCTTTTTTAAACTATTATCAATTTACAATAAATGTTAAAAAATTCAACACTTGTTTGAAAAAATTATTCTACAAATCATAGAAAAATGTTAGAATATTCAAGAAATCAACAAAAAAAGTAAAAATGTCGATTTGGAGGACACTTTATGAAAAAAGAGAATTTAGACCTTAGAAGCAGATATTCAAAAAACGTAATCAAAGATGCATTAAAAAAGTTATTAGAAACTAAATCAATTACTAAAATTTCAGTCACTGAATTATGCACTCTTGCTAAAATTAATCGCGGTACTTTTTATAACCACTTTAACGATATCATTGATGTCTATGAAAGTATTCAAGTTGATTTTTATAATTACATCATTGAAAAGTTAGAAACAAAATCAGTTACAAGTATCGATGGTCAATATTTTAAACAAATTCTTTTATTTGTTTTTGAATTTCCTACTATTGTTAAAATTATTTTAGAAGACTCAAGAAGCCAAAGTAAGTTGTTATCAAATTTAATTGATTATACAAAAGAAAAATATTTATCTGATTTTACTACAATGTTCCCATTTTTAAGTGAAGATGAAATTAATCATTTATCAACTTATACAATTAATGGTACTCTTTCTTTTATGATTGAGTATGCAAAAAATCCTGATCCATCTAAACTTGATTATATGACTAACCTTATCATTAAAATGAATGAAGGCGCTGTTAAAGAATTCTTAGCTGTTATTCAAAAAGATAAATAAAGCATGAAATACTTAAATCCATATTTAAAAGATTCTCGAGTTGTTGTCTTCTTTGATTTTGAGGGGACACAATTTTCGCAAGAAATTATTGCTATAGGTGCTATAAAAGTACAATTAGATAATAAGTTTCAGGTTAAGTCTACTTCTAAACCATTTAAATGTTTTGTCAAAGCAAAAGATATAGTTGGAAGTTATATTGAAGATTTAACAGGAATAAATGATAACTTATTAGCTAAAGAAGGCATCCACTTTTTAGATGCAATTAAAAACTTTGAAAAATATGTTGGTAATGAAGAAAATATCAAATTTATTTCTTATGGTAACTTCGATTTAAAGATGCTTCATTCTTCTAGTGTCATAAATTTAATAAACGAAACACCATTTATTCAAAAAATTTATCATAACTATATTGATTTTTCTCAAATTGTCTCTCATTTTGTTAGAGATGAACATAATCATACTGTTTCTTTAAGAGATGGATTAAGAGTTTTTAATGTTACACCAAACGGTGATTTTCATGATCCTAAATATGATGCAATTAATTTAATGCTTTTATATAAAGCTTTTATAAAAGAAAGAGGAATTTTAAGAGAACAATATCTTAAAGTTTTATATTCAAATCCTAAACTTCCAGCTCCTTTTGCAAAAATTTTAAGAGACATCAAAAAAGGAAAAACTGTTGATGAAAGTGTTCTTATTAAATATATTGAGGAGGAGATTTAATGTCTGAATTTAAAATCGATGAAGATTTAGTGATCACCTCTAACCCATATTCCTATAAAAATCGAGGAATGACTTTAGAAGATTTAATTAATAGAACAAACGAAAACTATATTAAAGATAATATCGCCTATATTTATAAACGACCAACTCCTATAAAAGTTGCTAGAGTTAATAAAGATAACGAAATAACAAAAGCTTTTTATGAAAAGAAATCTACTACCGATTATTATGGAGTTTATAAAGGAAAATATATTGATTTTGAAGCCAAAGAAACTAAATCCAAAACTTCTTTTCCTTTATTAAATATCAAGTCATATCAAATCAGTCATTTAAGAGAAATTAAAAAACATGGTGGCATTGCTTTTTTTATCATTTATTTTTCAACATTAGAAAAAATCTATCTTTTACCTATAGAACAATATGATGAATTTTTAAAAACCCATTTCTCTAAATCTATTCCAATTTCTTATTTTAAAACATATGTAAAAGAGATACGTCCAACGATAAAATATCCAATTAATTATATTAAATATTTATAAAATAATAGGTTTTTGCAGGGTTTTTACTTTAAATTAGTGATTTTTATAATCTTTGCAAATACCTTTTAATTTACAATTTTCACACATCGGATTCATTGCTTTACAATAATATCTACCAAAATGAATCATTTGATGATGAAGTAAAATCCATTTATCTTTAGGAAATTTTCTTCTTAAAATTTGTTCAATTTTATCTGGATCTTCTTCATTAACTAACCCTAGTCTATTTGAGATTCTTTTAACATGAGTATCAACAGGGAATTCAGGTTCTTTAAAAATTTCAATTCGAACTACGTTAGCTGTTTTATTTCCTACTCCTGCTAATGTAGTGAGTTCTTCTTTACTTGATGGAACTTTTCCATCATAAAAATTAATCAATCTTCTTGTAATTAATTTAATATTTTTAGCTTTATTTTTATATAATCCTAAAAACTTTATTATGCTTTCAATATCTTCTAAAGGAGCTTCATCAAGTTCTTTTAAAGTTTTGTATTTAGAAAATAAAACATGGGTAACTTTATTTACTTTCTTATCAGTGCATTGAGCTGATAACATGACTGCAATTAAAAGACCATAGTCGCTACTATATGTCAATTCACATCCAGCTTGAGGAAGAATTTCATTAAAATAATCTTCAATTAATTTAATTTTTTCTTTATTTTGCATTACCTAAATTATCTTCTTTTTTAAGACGAGAAATTACGTATTTATCGATAGTTCTTACTGATTTTTTATCATATCTAATTGCATCTTTTATTGCATTTGTAACAATATCTTCATCGATATCTTGAGCAATCCATTCATCAACAATCGACATTTCAAAAGGAGAAAGAGTTCTGCCAAAAAACTCTTCTATCATTTCAAAATATTCAGTTCTTTTTTGATCGATTCCTTCTTGTTGATCAAGTTCTTCTTGGGTAAAAATTGATTGTTTGAAGAAAGAATATAAAATCTTTTTTAAAGGATTTAAAGTAAGGAGGGCTTTATCTTTAGTTAATTCAAATTCAATATATTTTTTGTTTAAAAGATTAGCCATAATTTCATCAATTCGTCTTTCATCAAGATTCATTTTCATAGCAAGTAAATCAGTTGTAATAAAATCATCAGTTGATGCTAATAAATGGTCAATCATTAAGATAACTGCAAGTTCATCTTCTTTAATATTTAAGGATTTATAATAATCTAATAATAAATATGAGAAATTTACTGCACTACTTTCTAAATTCATTTTACTTCTCCTCCTTTTTAATCTTTTCTAATTTTAATAACTCCATATGAATTTTATCAGGATTTAATTCCTTTAATAAATATTCATTTTCTTTAAGAGCTTTTTTTAAAGTTTCTTCAATAGTTAAATTATATTCGAATTCAAATCTTTTTGCTCTTAATATTCTTAAAGGATCTTCTTTAATTCTTTTATATGGATCTCCTATCATTTTAAGAACTTTATTTTTTAAATCAATAACTCCTTTAGATGGATCAATAATTTGATAGTTTTCATCAATATAAATTGCATTAATTGTAAAGTCTCTTCGAAGATAATCAATATTAATATCTTTAATAAATTCTATTTTACTAGGATGTCGATAATCTTCATAATTGGTTTCTTTTCTTAAAGTTGCTAAATCAATTTTGATTCCTTTGAAATGAAAATTTGTTATCCCATATTTTGAGAAAGTTGTGTCTACAGCGATAAATTTTGAAACTTCTTTTGGTGTAGCATCACTAACAAAATCATAATCAGTTATTTCTTTATTTAATAAGTAATCTCTACTTGTAGAGCCTATCATATAAAGCCTAAAACCGTTATCATTAAAAATCTTTTTTAAGGAATCGAAAATCTCATTCATGTTAGTAGATTATAACATATAAAAGGGCAAGTTATTGAGTAAGATTTATACTAATTTAGAAATATATTTTCAAAATTAAAACCCACTTTTTTAATTATTGAAGTGGGTTTTAAAATAATTATTAACTAAAAGATTAATTAACAGCTTCCTTTAAGGATTTTGATGGTTTAAAACCAACTGTTTTAGTTTCAGGAATTTCAATTTTTTGTGATGTTCCTGGAACTGTTCCATTTCTTGCTTGTCTTGTTTTAACAGCAAAAACTCCGAAACCAGAAATTTTAACGGTATCGCCCTCTTCGAGAGCTCTAGCAATTTGATCAAAAACGGCTGCAACTGCTAATTCAGCATCTTTTTTTAATAATTCGCACTCGTTTGCAACAGCGACTGCTAATTCTTGTTTATTCATTGGTCTATGCCCCTTTCTTTGATTATAAGTTAACATATAGGACGATTTTATGCAATCTCTAAAAAGTAGAAAAAAATGCGATTATATCGCATTTTATTGTTTTTGTTCTTTCTTTAGTGGTCGATTCATTACATTTTTTACAACTAGAGATGGTTTTTCATATAAATAAAGAACTTGGTATAAGGCATCTATGATAGGTAAATCTAGATTATTTTTCTTAGCAATTTCATAGATAACTTTAATTGTATAGATACCTTCAACTGTCGTTTTATTGTTATTTAAAAATTCTTTTGCATCATCTTTTAAACCAATTTCATATCCTGCTTTAAAGTTTCTAGATTCAAAAGTATTACAAGTTAAAATTAAATCTCCAACTCCAGTTAATCCTAAAAATGTTGATTCTTTTGAGTTAAAAATTTTACCAACTTTATTAATTTCTATTAACCCTCTAGTAATTAATGCAGCTTTAGAATTTTCTCCATACCCTAAACCTTTTAAAATTCCACTTGCAATAGCAATTGCGTTTTTCATAGCTGAACCAATTTCAGCACCATTAATATCATCGAGAAGATAAACTCTAAAATAATCATTAGAAAAATCTAATTGAACTTTTTTTGCAATTTCTTCATTTTCAGATACTGCACAAATTAAGGTAATATTTTTTTCAATGATTTCTTTAGCAAATCCAGGTCCTAATAAGGAGATGATTCCTAATAAATAATCTTTATTAATATGTTTATAAATGACTGATTGCATTCCTTCATTAGTATTAATATCTAATCCTTTACTAGCGTTAATAATAACAATAGGTTTATTTAAATATTTATTTATCTCTTTTATAACACTGATAACCGATGGAGTTGGAACGGCAATAATTAAAGAATCAGCAAAATCGATAACTTCTTTTATATCATTAGTTGCCTTAATTTTTTCATCAAGTTTAGTATCATTTAAATACTTTTTATTTGTATGAAATTTATTAATTTCCTCAACTTCTGCAGGGTTTCTTCCATAAATAAAGACTTTTTTATCATTATTTGCTAAAACATTAGCAAGTGCTAAACCCATTGCTCCGCTACCAATTACACCATAATTCATATTATTTTCTCTTCCTTAAAACAAAGTTAATGGGAGAACCAATTAATTCAAATGAATCTCTAATTTTATTTTCTAAATATCTTAAATATGAAAAATGCATATATTCAGGATCATTACAGAATAAAGCAATTGTTAAAGGTTTGCTTCCAACTTGTTGACCAAAATAAATTTTACATCTACCACCATTAAATTCAGGTGTTTCATTCATAATTTGAGCTTCTTGAAGAATGGTATTTAAAGTTGAGGTTTGAATCTTAAAACAATATGATTCATAAACTTGATCAATTAATGGGAATAAGTTGTTAACTCTTGATTTAGTTAAAGCACTAACATAAACGACAGGGACATAATCTAAGAATTTAAAATGTGCACGAATTTGTTTTGTAAATTCATTCATTGTATTGTTATCTTTTTTAACTAAATCCCATTTATTAACACAAATAATAATAGCTTTTTTCGATTCCATTGCATAACCAACAACGTGTTTATCTTGTTCAGTTATACCTTTTTCTCCATCGATTACTAAAATAGCAACATCAGAATCATCAATAGCTTTTAAGCATCTAATTGCTGCATATTTATCGATAGATTCATATATTTTTCCACGTTTTTTTAATCCAGCAGTATCAATTACGCAATATTTTTGCTCATCATGAATGAAGTGAGTATCAATTGCATCTCTTGTTGTGCCTTCAATATTTGAAACAATAACTCTAGTTTCATTTAATAAAGCATTATATAAAGATGATTTACCAACATTTGGTCTTCCAATGATACAAAATTTAATTTCATCATCTTCTACTTCTTCTTCACTTTCTTTTGGTAAATTTTTGATTACTTCATCAAGTAAATCACCAATTCCAATACCATGAACTCCACTTACTGCAATTGGACCACCTAATCCAAGTGAATAAAATTCATAAATATTGTTTTTTAATTCACCGCTATCAATTTTATTAACTGCTACAATGATAGGTTTATTACATCTATATAAAATAGAAGCAATAAAATTATCATCATCTGTTAAACCTAATTTTCCATCAGTTACAAAAACAATAACGTCAGCTTCATCAATTGCGATTTCAGCTTGCATTCTAATTTGTTCTTGAAATGGACGATTTTCAAGTTCAATTCCACCAGTATCGACAACATTAAAATTCTTAGTAAGCCAACTTGTCTTACTATAAATTCTATCTCTTGTAACACCTCTTTGAGTTTCGATGATTGACTTTCTTTCGCCAATAATTCGATTAAAAATTGTAGATTTTCCTACGCTAGGTGCTCCGACAATTGCAACTAAACTTTGTTTCATCTTCTTTCGATTCCTTTTGATTTAAGTAAAGCAATAAGCATATCACTTACTTCATTTATACCTAAATTAGTTGTATTAATTTCAATGCTATCTTTTGCTGGTCTAAGTGGACAAAATTCTCTATGAGAGTCGATATAATCACGTTTTTTAAGGTTTTCTAAACATTCTTCATAAGAGGTTTCAATGCCTTTTTCTAAGTTTTCTTTATATCTTCTTTTAGCTCTTTCTTCAACATCAGCAATTTGGAAGAATTTAACATCAGCATCTTGTAAAACATATGTTCCAATGTCTCTACCATCCATTACAACATCATTATTTTGAGCTAAAAGTCTTTGTTGATTGACTAATTCAAGTCGAATATCTTTATATGAAGCAATATAAGAAACATTATCCGCAACTTTGTTGCCTCTAATTTCTTTTTCTACATCTATGCCATTTAAAGTTACATGATTTTTTTCATTAAAACCAATCATGATTTTACCAATTAATTTGCAGCATTCTTCTTCATTAGTACAATCGATTCCATTATTTATGCATCCCAAAGTAAAAGCACGATACATCGCACCAGTATCAATATAAATAAAATTAAGTTTTTCAGCTAAAATTTTAGCGATTGTTGATTTTCCGCTAGCACTTGGGCCATCAATTGCGATTGAAATATTCTTTTTGATCATAAATAAATAACTCCACAAATAACGATAATTGTAACTAATAATCCGATAAGTAAGACACTTGCAAGTATATAAAGAAATAAATTAACTCTTCTTTTTCTAATGTAAGATTTGTAAATATTGTCTTCAACTTTTTTTACTTTTCGATTTCTTTTGCTATCAATCTTAAAAACTCTTCTTGCATAAGTAGGTTTTTCCATTTTTGTATCTTCATTAATATCGATAAAATCATACTTTTGAATACTCTTACGATATTCTTTATATAATTCCATTCTAGTTAATTTTGATTTCCTACTCATGTTAAATATATTATCATAAATCCCCTTTAATATTCATTAAAGATATTGAAAAAGAATAATTAAAAAGTATAATATAAATACGTTTGGAGGAACTAAAAATGGTAAGATTAACTGTTGATGCTGATACATGCATCGGATGCGGACTTTGTGTAGGTTCATATTCAACTGCTTTTGCTTTCAATGATGAAGGTAAAGCAACTGTCATCGATGACATCGATGAAGCAAGTGCTGATGAAGTAGTTGCAACATGCCCAGTCGGTGCAATTTCAAAATAATTAACCAAAAAAAACAAACTTAAAAGTCTCGTCTGAGACTTTTATTTTTGCCTTCTTTCAATATAAATACTTAATGGTTTATAAGTTAAAATTACAAAAACAATAACAATTGCATCTTTTATAAGGTTGAAAGGAAGTAAAAATTCATACATAACTTTTGGATCTGCAGCTGTTGTTATTGAATTATCCAATGCTCCAAATAAACTTCCTATTGTAACCATTGCATCATCATAAGAAGATGCTTGAGGATTAAAATAAAATCCATAAAGAGGATAGATTGTATATAATCCAACTACACAAGAAAATAATAATTGAACAATTAATGAAACACCTAATCCAATAAGTGCACCTTTTAAAGTTTTATTAAATTTATAAATAAATATCGCTGGTAAGACGAATGCACAAGTATAAATAACATCTGCTAAAACTCCTATTCCACCTGTTTCTCCAATATCTTGAATAAGTTTAAATAAAGCTTTTAAAATGATGATAATAATTGCAGGAATTGGGCCATAAGCAAATCCAGCAATAAAAATTGGGATCTCATCAAAATGCATCTTTAAAAAAGATGGCGCAAAAGGTAACGAGAATTGAAAAATTGGTACGCAATATAGAATAATTGCGAGGGCTCCAAATATCGCACTAACTGAAATAATTTGAATTACCCTGTTCTTGTTAATTGTCATAAAAAAAGACCTCCGATAATATAGGTCTTCAAGGAAAAAACTAACTTCTTTCATCCAGACTTTAACTGTTGCTATTAGAATTTCACTAATTCAAATCTATCTCAAATAGATTTCGTGGAGTATACCACCAGTAAGGAATCACACCTCTCCCTGAAGCAAAACAATTATATCACTTATTCTTTAAATTAATATAATTTTTAATATCTTTTTCAACTTCTTCAAGTAAATCTTCGTTATTTACTTTGATAATAATCTTGTTATTTTTTATAAAAACGCTGCAATTTTCAACTTTTTTTGTAGTTTTCAAAGAATTTACATAATCTTCAAGTTCTCTAACACTCATCTTTTCATCAATGATTTTTGTATAGGTTTCATCAATTAAATTAGGTTCAAGTCGAGCAATGCATTTTGCATGACCATAACTAATTTTATTGTAACTTAAATCATCAAGAATATATTTTGGTAAATTTAAGATACAAATTAGGTTAGAAACTTGAGATGGAGATTGATCTAAAATTAGAGCAAGGTCCTTGCTTTTATATTTATAATCATGAATCAATCTATCTAAAATTACTGCTGTTTCATAAGCACTAACATTTCTTCTTTCTCTACAATCAGCAAGTAAAGTTAATAAAACTTCTTCATCGTTAAATTTTGTAACGATTACTGGGATATCCATTTTTCCAATTAAACTTGTTGATAAAAATCTTTTTCTTCCTAAAATTACTTCAAATTTATCCTCTTCTATTGTTCTAACAATTAAAGGATTATAAAAACCATTTTCTTTTAAAGAATCTGCGACATCTTTTAAATCATTTTGATTAATTTTTATATTCTTTAAAAAGCGGTTATCTTCGATTAAATCGGAAGAAATGTACTTTATGTTGTCTTTTGAGTAATTCTTTTCAATATTAGAAATTACGTCGTTTTTTGAATATCTTTTAATTAAAGTTTTTAAATCAGAAGTTATTAATTTTTCTTTATTTTTCATTCTCAATAACCTCTTTTGCAAGTTGTTTATAAGCTATACTTCCAGCACTATTTGGTCTATATAAAAGCGCAGGTAAACCTTTAGCACTTGCTTCACTTAAGGATATGTTTCTAGGAATTTGAACTGCAAAAGTATTTTCTCTAAATAATTCTCTAACTTGATTCACTACTTCAACTCCAAGTTGAGAACGAGGTTCAAACATTGTTAATAAAAATCCTTCGATTTCTAAACTTTGATTGTAATCTTTTTGAACATTTGAGATTGTTGCAAGCATTTGAGCAACTGCTTCAAGAGCAAAAAATTCACATTGAACAGGAATTAATACAGAAGTTGCTGCACTTAAAGCATTAATACATAAAATTCCTAAAGAAGGAGGACAATCAATTAAGATGTAATCGTAACTTTTCTTAATATTTTTAATACAATTTTTCAAAGTTAAAAAAGGAGTTAAACTTTTTTGATTAATCTCACTTTCTAAGTTTGATAATTTTAAGTTAGCAGGAATTAAATCGAGGTTTTTTAACATTGTTTTTTTAATAACTTTATTTACATCTGTATCTAAAATTAAAGCATCAAAAATATTCTTGTTGATCAAAGAAATATCAAGACCTAAACCTCTTGATGAATTACCTTGAGGGTCTAAATCGATGAGAAGAACCTTTCTTTTCATCATTTCTAAACCGGCTGCAAGGTTGATTGCGGTCGTAGTTTTTCCTACACCGCCTTTTTGATTAGCGATTGCAATAATTTTCATATCTTATAATGGTTTCTTTTTAATTTTTTGATAAGGACGTGGATATTGTGGATTGGTTTTCCCTAACTTTTTAACAATTATATAAAATCTTGTTTCTTTTGAAAATGGAAGGGTTGCTTCTAAAGTCTTAATATAATTTAAATTTAATATTTTGAAGGCATTTTTTGATTGTTCAACCTCTTCTTGATACTTTAATCCTTTTAAAAAAATCATGTTCCCACCAATTTTTAAAAATTTAGCAGATAATTCAAGTAAGATATTTAATTTTGATACTGCTCTAGAGGTTATAAAATCAAATTTTTCAATAAAACTATCATCTAAATCTTCTGCTCTTTTATTAACAACGATTACATTTTTTAAATCTAATTCTTGAACAACTTTATTTAAAAAATTACATCTTTTTGTCATTGGTTCAACTAAATAAAAAGTCGTATCTTTTAAAACAATTGCAAGTGGAATTCCTGGAAATCCAGCTCCGCTTCCTAAATCCATAACAACTTTATTTTTGAAATCAAATGAATCGATAACAAAAAGAGAGTCATAAAAATGCTTATCATAAAACTCTTCTTCATCAGTAATCGAAGTTAAATTCATGACCTCATTTTCTTTTAAAACAAGATCCATGTATTTTTTTAAAGTTTCGTTTGATTTTATATCATTAATTGTCATAAAGTTTTCTCTTTTTTAAGTTTAAAACAAGACAGTTAATATCGCTAGGGTTAACTCCACTAATTCTTGAAGCTTGTCCAATATTTGTAGGTCTAACTTTATCAAGTTTTTGTCTAGCCTCTAAAGCTAAACCATCCATATGAATATAATCTAAATCATCAGGTAAAGATATATTTTCTAACTTTCTAAATTTTAAAACTTCTCTTCTTTGACCTTCGATATAGCCTTCATATTTAGCAATAATTTCCACTTCATCTTCACCTAATTTATCTAGTTTTAAATCTTCAGGAATATCAATGTATTTCTTTAAAAAAGAATATGTAATTCCGTTCCTTTTTAACAAATTCCTTGCAGAAACGCCATTATTTAATTTTTCAAAGCCTAAAGATGGAAGTGCTTCATTAATAGGACTTGTTTCTCCTAAGTAAGTTTTATCAAGTATCTTTAAGACCTTTTCAATAGTCTCTTTTTTAGTTAAAAACTCTTGATATCTATCATCATCAATCAATCCTAATTCATGACCATATTCAGTTAATCTTAAGTCAGCATTATCACTTCTTAAAAGAAGTCTATATTCTGCTCGACTAGACAATAATCTATATGGTTCTTTAGTTCCTTTTGTAACTAAATCATCAATCATAACTCCAATATAAGCTTCGTCTCTTCCTAAAATAAACGGAGATAAATTATTTATAAATCGATGAGCGTTAATTCCAGCCATTAAACCTAATCCGGCGGCTTCTTCATAGCCACTTGTTCCACAAATTTGTCCTGAAATAAATAATCCAGGCCACTTTTTAATCATTAAAGTAGCATCAAATTGGAATTCATCGATAGAATCATATTCAATAGCATAAGCATATTTTAAAATTTTAGCATTTTCTAATCCGCTCAATGAATGAACCATCTCTTCTTGCACTTCTTTTGGCATCGAAGTTGAAAAACCTTGAAGATAAATTGAGTTTGTATCGTAACTTTCGGGTTCTAAAAAGAGTTGATGTCTTGGTTTATCTGAAAAACGAACAATTTTATCTTCAATTGATGGACAATATCTTGGACCAACTCCATTAACGATGCCTCCATACATTGCACTATCAAGTAAATGGTTATTTATAATCTCGTGAGTTTTCGAATTTGTATAAATTAAATAACAAGGAATTTGATCTTTTAATGGGATAAATTCTTTTGATGTATATGAAAATCCTTGATCTTCAACATTTCCATATTGAATTTCGGTTTTAGAAAAATCAATCGATTCTTTTGCGATTCTTTGAGGAGTCCCGGTTTTAAGTCTTTGAAGTTTGATACCCATGCTTAAAAGCGATGAAGATAAACCAATCGATGATTTTTCTCCATCAGGGCCACCTTTGGTTTTAGTGTGCCCAACTAAGAGTTCGCTTTCCATATAAGTTCCAGTTGCTAAAATTACTGCTTTAGAATTCAACTCTCTTCCGTCTTTTAATTTAACACCTAAAACTTTATTTTCATCATGAAGAATTTCAACTACTTCTCCTTCAATAACTGATAAATTAGGCGTGTTTAGTAGCTTTATTTGCATTAAAGCTGGATATCTTTTTTTATCAGCTTGAGCTCTTAAACATTGAACTCCAGGACCTTTTGCTGTATTTAACATCTTCATTTGAAGATATTCATGGTCAGCACAAATACCCATGTAACCTCCAAGTGCATCGATTTCTCTAACAACAATTCCTTTAGCACTTCCTCCAATTGAAGGGTTACAAGGCATATTTGCCATCATCTTTATATTTAAAGAAATAAGAGCAGTTTTGGATCCAAGTTTTGCACTAGCTAAACTTGCTTCACTTCCAGCGTGGCCACCACCTACGACAATAACATCATAAAAATTGTCCATTTCTAGCCAACACTTCCTTCCATATCCATTTTAATAAGTTGATTTAATTCAACTGCATATTCCATTGGGAGTTCTCTTGAGAATGGTTCAATAAATCCCATAATTACCATTTGAACTGCATCTTCTTTTTTAATTCCTCTAGACATTAAATAGAAAAGTAATTCTTCATCAATTTTACTGACCGTTGCTTCATGTTCAATAAAACTTGAATTATTAAAGCATTCATTCTTTGGTATGGTATCTGATTTAGAAATATCATCTAAAATTAAAGTATCACATTCAATATGTGTTTTTGAATTGATTGCATCTTTATGGATTCTAACTGTTCCTCTATAGTTACTAGTTCCACCACCTCTAACAATACTTTTTGAAATAATTTGAGATGAAGTGTTAGGAGCTTCATGAATCATTCTTGCTCCTGCATCTTGATATTGACCTTTTCCAGCAACCGCAATTGAAATACAAACACCTTTTGCATTTTCACCTTTTAAAACGCATGCAGGATATTTCATATTTACTTGTGAACCGATGTTTCCATCAATCCATTCCATTGAGCCGCCTTCATAGACAAAAGCTCTTTTTGTAACTAAATTAACAATGTTATTTGACCAGTTTTGAACTGTTGAATATCTGCATTTTGCTCCTTTTAAAACTACAATTTCAACAACTGCAGCATGTAATGATTCTTTTGAATAAATTGGAGCTGTGCATCCTTCAATATAATGAACTTCACTATCTTCATCACAAATAATCAAGGTTCTTTCAAATTGACCAGTTTTTTGATTATTGATTCTAAAATAAGATTGAAGAGGTTTTTCAAGTTTTACGCCTTTTGGAACATAAATAAATGATCCACCTGACCAACAAGCACCATTCAATGCCGAAAATTTGTTATCGCTAGTAGGAACAACTGTCCCAAAATATTTCCTAACCAAATCTGGATACATTTGTAAAGCCATATCAGTTGATAAAAAGATAACACCCTTTTCTTCAACTTCTTGAAGCATGTTATGATAAACCATTTCAGATTCATATTGAGTAGCTGCTCCGGCAAGGTATTTTTGCTCTGCTTCAGGAATTCCTAACTTTTGAAATGTATTTTTGATAGTTTCTGGTACGTTTTCCCAGCTTTCTTTCTCTCCTTTAACATAACGAGTGAAATATGTATAAGAATTAAAATCTAAATGTGATACATCTGGTCCAAAATTTGGGAATGGGAATTTTTCAAAAATCTTGTAGCTTCTTAAACGAAATTCAAGCATCCAATCAGGTTCGTTTTTAGCTTTTGAAATTGCTCTAACAATTTCTTCGTTTAAACCTTGGCCAGTTGAAAAAATAGACTCAACATCGTCTTTAAAATCGTACTTTTCTCTTGTGTCTTTAATTTCAACTTTTTTAGACATCTTTTTTATCCTCTAATAATTCTTTAATTCCTAAACTTCCTAAAGTTGCGCATTTAATTCTTGCAGCTTGTTTATGTGTGTTTACAAAAGCAATAAGTTCGCCAACTGCTTCTTCATCAAACTCTTTTTCATAAATCATGTTTTGATATTGCTCAATTACATATAATGCATCTTTTTTTGATTTATCTAAAACTAAATCACATAAAATATCTGTTGAAGCGGTTGAAATTGTACATGCAATTCCTTCAAAATAACTTTCTTTTACGACATCGTTTTCGACTTTTAAATAAATTGTTATATCATCAATACAACTATCACTATCCATACGAACACTTAAAAAATCATCCTTGTTTTCAGGGACACCTTTATGAATTGGATTTGAATAATGATCCATAATAATTTCTCTCATTATTTGAGGATTAATTGAAATAGGCATCTAAAAAATCACCTCCATTTTTAAGTGCTTCGTAAAGCTGATCGATTTCTTCTTTAGTATTGTAAAAATAAATACTCACTCTAATTGTGCCTCCAGCACCAAGTCTATCTTTTAATAATTTTGCACAGTGCTCACCACTTCTTACACATATACCTTTACTATTTAAATAACTTGCTTCATCTTGAGGAAATACTCCTTTTACATTAAGTGTAATGATTCCAGAATCAGCGTTTTCGTTATAAATAATGAGGTTTTGCAGGGTTTTTAACTTAGAAATCGCATATTTTCTTAATTCTTTTTCATAACTTTCAATATTTTCCATACCGATAGAATTAAGATAATCAATGGCTGCTCCAAATCCATAAATACCTTCTAGATTCATGGTTCCGGCTTCAAATTTTGCTGGTGGTTGAAGGTAGGCAACATTGCCACACATATCAAATCTAGCATTATCTCCACCTCCACTCATTAAGACATCAGTCTTTTGAAGTAAGCTATATTTTCCATATAAAACTCCAATTCCAGTAGGTCCACACATTTTATGAGCACTAAAGGATAAGAAGTCACAATCCATATCTTTAACATCAACTTTTATATGAGGAACTGATTGAGCACCATCACAAATTACAATTGCATCAGTTGTTTCATGAACTAATTTACAAATTGCTTTCATGTCAGATAAAAATCCTAAAACATTTGTAACTTGAGCAACTGAAACAACTTTTGTTTTTTCAGTTAATACACTTTTTAAATTTTCAACGGTTAATCTGCCTTCATCAGTTAATGGAATATATTTAATAACTGCACCAGTCATTTCAGCAACTTTAAACCAAGGCAAAACATTTGAAGCATGCTCTGCTTCTGTTAATAAGATTTCATCACCTTTATTTAAAAATTTAATACCATACCCGAAAGCAATCATGTTCATAGACATTGATGTACCGCTTGTAAAAACAATTTCAATCTTTTCAGCATTAATAAAATTAGCAACTTTTTGTCTAACTTCATCAACTTTTTTATCAACTTTATATGCTAAATCATAATCTCCACGATGTGCATTAGCATTATCATTTAAATAATATTCATTACAAGCTTCAATTACACTATATGGTTTAAATGTTGTAGCTGCATTATCAAGATAACAAAGAGTATGTCCTTGTTGAGTTTTGTTATTAAACATTGGGAAATCTTTTCTTATTTTACTTACATCTATCATAAGTCCATCCCCTTTCTTATCAAACTATCAATATAATTTGCATCTTCTTCATTAAAATGATTCTTAATTGGTTCAAGATAACCTAAAGTAATTAATCTTCTTGCTTCTTTTAAAGTTAAGCCTCTACTTAATAAGTAAAAAATATGATTATCATTCAATGAACCAATTGCACATCCATGTGATGCCTTGATGTCATCGCAGTCAATCTTTAAAGTTGGAGATGCCTTTGCTCTACTTTCTTTATCAAATAAAATTACGTTACAAGCTTGACTTGCTTGTGATTTAATTGAGTCTTGTTCAATGTGTGAAACACCTCTAACAATAATCTCGCTAGTAGATGTAGAAACACCATGGAAAGTAAAATTAGATTCAGTTTTTTGACCAATGTGATCAATTGAAATATCGTATATTTTTTTATCTGAATCAAAGCTTAAAGAAGCTACATCAAAGTAAGCACTTGCACCTTCTCCAAGTAAGATAGAATTGTTTTCAATTTTTAAATTTTCTTTAGCAAAATCTGCGATAAAACAATTAAAATTTGCGGTTTTAGCAAGGTTTTCTCTTAAAATTACGGTTTTTTCTTTAAAACTATTGATTAATTTTAATGAGCAACTTGCACCTTCTTGAAGGAAAAAATTAATCTCATTTTTATCATTAAAATCTTTAATGATGAGATTAATTTTTTTGTTTGATGCAACGTTAAAAAATAATGGTTGATCAAAATTAGCAAGTGCTAAATAGTACTCACCATCATTAGTAAAATCAAACTCAAAATTTTCAATCAAATCATTAATTTTCATTTTTAATTACTTCTTTTGTTGCACAAACTCCAATGCTTACTTGATTCATTTGGACATCTTCTTTTTCAATTGAAACACCATATTCTTTTTTGACCCATTCATACCCAAATTCATCAATCTTCTTAAAAATTTCTGGTCCACCAACACATGCAATTCTTCCATTAATCATGACAGCAGTTTTAGTTGGATGAATTAAATCAAATAATCTTGCGTAATGTGAAATTACTAAAAATCCTGTTTCTTTTTCTTCTTTTTGCTTATTGATTGCTTCACTAACAATATTGATAGCATCAACATCGAGACCACTATCAATTTCATCAAGCATAGCAATTTCTGGATTAAGTAAAATCATTTGAAGAATTTCATTTCTTTTCTTTTCACCACCGCTAAATCCATCATTTAAACTTCTATTTACAAGTTCAAAAGGAATTTTGACCTCTTTTGAGGCTTCTTCTAACTTACGATAAAATTGGAAAAGAGGAATTCTTTTTTGACTTCTTGCATTTAAAGCTGATTTATAAAACTCAGCAGAGACTAATCCTGGGATTTCATATGGATTTTGAAAAGCTAAGAAAAGTCCGTTTCTACTTCTTTCATCTACGCTCATCGCAAGAACATCTTTTCCATTAAAAGTAATACTTCCTTCGGTAACTTTATACTTTGGATTACCCATAATTGCAGCTAAAAGAGTTGATTTTCCATGTCCATTAGGGCCTAAAAGTGCGATTACTTCGTTTTTTGAAACAGTAAGATCAACACCTTTTAAAATTTCTTTTCCTTCAACTTCTACATGTAAATTTTTAATAATCAATTCGTTCATAATTAAAATCCTTTTTCTTTTAGCGGGTTTATTCTATACCAAATTTCTTTGTTAGACAAATGATATGATAAGCCTATTTTTCTCAGGTTTTGAGAAGACAAGTTATATAATAACTTAGTGCTAATTTTTTCTATTGTTTTTAATTATACGTTAGTATAAAATTATTAACGCTATTTATTTTTATAGCATTTTTTTATGAAAGGAAATGAGTATGAAGAAATATAAGAAACCTTTATCTATCGCTATTTGTGCATTAGGTCTTATTTCTTTAGCCGGTTGTGGAGTTACCACAAAAGACAACATAATTATCGAATATAATTACGTTGCTCCAAATGGTAAGGTTGAAACAAAAGAAATCACAGCTGATGATGTCTTTGATAGATATCTTGAGCAAAACCCAAGCAACCATGCTGCAGCCTTCTACAATGCAATGAATGAAATTCAAATTAAACTTTCATTCCTTGATGAGAATGGTACAATGCACCATCGTTTAGCTGAGGTTAATCGTGAAACCGACATCGATGTTCAAGAAGAACAAGACACTGCTGATGAAAACGGAGAAGATTGGGAAGACCATCTTGAAGGTTTAGGCTATGATGATCCTAACATGGATGTAGCTGAAAAAGAAGCTGCATACTGGGCAGATCGTCAATATGCTATCATGCAAGAAAAAATCGAAGACGAATATTACGATAGATTCAATGTCTGGCAAGAATCAACTGCTGCTGATGAAGATTATACACTTCAACAAAAGTACAATCTTGTTTGGGGAGAAAACGGATACTTAAAAACACGTATGCCTTATAACGTAAAGCATCTTCTTATTCAAATCGGAAGTTCAACAGATGAATTTACAAGATCTGAAGTTACAGAAGATGGTGTTACCAAACTCTATAATGCAGTTAACGCATTAATCAATGTAGATCCATCAAACAACATAACATTTAACTCAGTTGCAAAGATTTGGACAGATGATTCAGGTATCACAAATAATCCAAATGGTTATCTCATGGATTTAAGCACTTCATTCGTTAACGAATTCAAATTAGGCGTTTATACTTACGAAGTCTTACTTGATATCCAAGATTCAAGTGCTACAGATGCTGCCACAACAAATGCTGAAACAAAAGCTGCTTATGCTGATAGAGTTTCATCAGGCACATATACCAACAAGTCATCATTCAATATTCCAGGTTATACAACCTCAGGATTTACATCAGGAAGTGTTGCTGAATATTTATCAAATCTTGGTGCAGCATTTATCCCATATGGTGCTCTTGTAGAAATGAATACCTATAAATCAATAACTACTACCTCTTCAGGTCAAACAGTTAACGATGGTTCTGCTGCTTACTATCCAAGAAATATCATCTTCAACAAATACTTCAATAGACACAACATCGCATTCCTTACTGATGAAGATGTAAAATATACAGATGGTGCTACTGAAGAAGAATTTGTTAATAACGGCGGAACAAAAATCACATTTACTGATGGAACAACTGGTGTTTCAGATTTAAAAAATGGTAAATATGATACTGGTAGCCAATACGCTGGATTAAATACCCAAAACTTCCATCCATTAACAATCAACGGTGATACAAAGAATGTTTTATGTGATGAAAACGGAAACCCAATCATGATGGTTTTAAATGCAACGAGTTCAGGTGGTATCCACTTCATCGTTGTTGAACGTTCAGCTCTTGATGAAGTTAAAAAAGAAGTTAGATATGACGGAAAAACTGAAAGAGATGTTACTCTTGCAGAATACTTCGCTCCAGAAAATCCATTAAATTCAAATTCACTTGTTAGCAAGAACGGAACATTAGGACCAGATTACAATTCTGATTTCCCAGGTGTTAGCGAAGATGGCTATCCAAAGATGACTTATGTCTATTCCGATACTATTACAAACCTTAATGGTTATAGTGATATCATCGGTGCTTCTGGCGGTCTTGAAGAAAACTACAAAGGTTATCAAGAAAGTTCAGGAAGTTCATCAACTGGTATTAAAGATATGGTTATTATCGATTGGTTAAATGAATCTGCTAATGTTTCAGTTAGCGTTACATCTACTAACGATAAGATTAACGATTTAATCGCTAGATATGAAGAACAAATCGAAGTTTCATATAGCAACGGCGTTGCTGATACACTTAAAACTGCTTGGGATTCTTTATATAACACAATTGTTAACCAAGAAAGAGAAAGAGAAACAGGTTTAATTCCAGAAACATGTGCTCTCCACTTCGGAGATTCAAATTACTATGGAACTAACGGAATCTGTTACTACTCATCATCAGCAGATCAATCAACATCAAGTGGAAGTTCTTCTTCCACTACAGACTAGGAGGTGGAATATATGAAAAAACGTAATATTGTTAATTCATTAGCATTAGCTGCTTCATTAGTCCTCATTGCTTCTTGTGATGTTGCTCACGCTCCAATCTCAAATGGAACTGATAAAGGATATAGCTATACTGGTTATACTGCTGCTGTTGATAAAGATACATTACAAGATCTTTATGATATCGTTAGAGAAGATTCAAGCTTCTCAAGCGAAATCGCTTCAATGTTAAATTATGAAATTGCCAAAAACTATGTTGGTAATTACACAATTAATAGTAATGGTGAAATCGAACTTGAAGGTTGGGATTATGTTCTTGATGAATATGGTACAAGACAAACCAATGTCACCAATGAACAAAAGATCGCTTTCATTCAAAATCATCAAATGTACTGGAACTGGGTTGATGCCGGTATCAGAATCACTTATGAAGATGCTGAAGATGTTACAGCTTCTCAATTATCAACCTACGAAGGCAGAATTAACTCCTATAAAGAATTAATTAAGAAAGAAATTGTTATCACTATGTTTGATAACATCAACTCCTCTGCCTACAAATATAACAGTGCTTTCTATGAAATCCTTTATGTTCAATCATTAATGGATTCATTAAATGTTATTTACTCAGTTGATGGAACAACTACTCTTAAATTAGCTGATATTTATAGTCAAGTTGAAGCACTTGAAGAAATCGACTATGAAGTTGGAGACAATCATGTTTCCGCTAATGGTGAATTCACTCAAGGCGTATTTATTGATAGTAGCTATGATCCAAATAAAGATACATCCAACATTATCGATGGAAATGAACCTTTATTACACTTAGAACACTACACTCAATACATCAATTCAACTATTGTTCCAGGCATTATTAATAACTTATTAACCGAACAATACATTTTAAGAAATCAATATGCTGCTATTGGTAGAACTCAACAAAGAAAGATTGAGTACATCCAAATCGCTAACAACGAAGATAACGATGCATATTCACTCTTAAGATCATATGCAAGAAACATTATCGATGGTTCTACTGTTGTTACAGAAGATAACTTAGATTTCTCTCCTGCTGCAACTGCTTGGATGGGTATTCCAGAAGATTTAGATCAAGCTGATAATGCTGATGCAAAAGCAATTGCTGGTGAAACATTCGGAAATGTATCAACAGAATGGCAAAATTCTCAAGTCGTCTTAACAGATGAAAATAGAAATTCAGTTACTTATATTGATGGAACACCAAACAATGGTTACACCTATTATGATGGATCAGTTTATGGTGATTTAATCGGTGATTATTCAACATTAACAACAAATCCAAATACTAATAACGAAACCAACTACGACACATTTACAAACATCAATAGTAAGATTTATTCTCCTAAAGAAGGTTTACAAATCAAAACTAATGAAATTAGAGTTGAAGACTATACAAGATATGGTTGGGGAACAAGTTCAGATTATTCAGACTTACCTTCAGCTGTAACTGATAGATTATTCTCTGCTTCAATTATTAATGAATTAAACAACGCTCAAACAGCTGGTCAAAGTTCAGCTATTGATTGGAACTATTTAAAATCATTCGCTGCTGGCGGAGTTACCTTCTTAAAGAAATCATCATATAATCTTTGGGATCCATATGATAGTATCATCTGGAATTCAGATAATACCTATTATATTGTTGCCATCTATGATTATATTACTCCATCAAAGTTAACCTCTGATGATTCTACAACTGCTTCTGATTTCCTTGAAATCGAACAATACGCAATCGATGTTGGTTATGAAATTGCAAGTGGTTCAACATTTACCTCTTCAGCAATTGAATACTTCATTGAAGAATCAGCACTTACATACTTTGATCAAGACGTATTTGATTACTTTGTAAGCACATATCCAGGTTTATTTGATTAATCACTAATCACTAAATATGGTATAATAGAAGAGTCGAAAAGACTCTTCTTTTTATTTATTTGGAGGTAAATAATTTATTATGAAATTCGATGTAAATTGTGTTTTTTGCAAAATCATTGATGGCAAAATACCAGCTTATAAAATTTATGAAGATAATGATGTTTTAGCCTTTTTAGATGTCAATCCTGTTACTTATGGTCACACTTTAGTTGTTCCTAAAGATCACTATGTATCTTTCTTATCAACTCCAAAAGATATTATGAACAAAGTAATGAACGTTGCTCAAAGAATTGGACAAGTCCAAATGGAACAATTAGGAGCTAAAGGCGTAAATATTTTAATTAATTGTTATGAAGCTGCTGGTCAAGTTGTAAAACATTTCCACGTTCATGTAATACCACGTTATGAATCAACAGATGGTTTCAAACTCGAAATGAAAGACTTAAAAGATGTTAATCTTCCACAAGTTTTAGAAAAAATTAAAATTGATTAATTATTTACCTGGTTTATAAAAACTTCTATTATCGAGAGGGAATATTTTTTCAGTAAATGTTCCCTCTTTTATATTACTTAAATTCTTGCTTAAAGAATTGGCTTTTGCATCCATATCATCAATCATACTAAGAAGTAAAGCTTCTTGAGTTTGAGGTAATATTGCAGCACCATATTCAAGTTTTCCATGATGTGAAGCAATCATATGTTCTAAAAGTAAAGGTACTTCAGATGTAATTTGAAGTTCCTTAGCTACTTCATTAACCATCATTGTTCCAATTACTAAATGGCCTAATAAATTTCCTTCAACAGTATAATGGCAACCAACTGCTCCACTTAATTCTTTTAATTTACCAATATCATGTAGTAAACATCCACTAATTAAAATGTCTCTATTAATATTAGGATATAAAGATGCGATATGATCAGCAAGTTTACACATTGTAACAGTGTGATATAAAAGACCATTGTTAAAATCATGATGATTTCTTACAGCAGCTGGATGAACAATAAATTGATTATAATTTCTATCAAAAATAGTTTTTACAATTTTATAACAATCTTCATCTTTAATAGATTCAATAAAAGATTTTAAATCTTTTTCTAAAACGCTTTGAGAGATAGGAGCTGAAGGGATAAAGTGAGAATAATCTACTTTATTTTTATCTAATTTTGAAGCATAACGAACAATAATTTGCATTTTTTCACGATAAACATTAACTACACCTTCGATTTCAATAAAATTTCCAGGGGCTAAAATCATTTCATCTTTTTCATATACATCAAATTTTTTAGCATCGATTGTTCCGCTAGCATCTTGAAGGGTTAAACTAAAATAGCTATTGCCATTTGACCCAGTTAAACAAGAGCAATCTTTAACAAGGTATGTTCCATCAGCTGACATACCATTTCGTAAATCTTTAATCATTTGTATTCTCCTCTCCCATTTCATTTAATACTGTAGAAATCATTTGGTAAGGATAACCTTTGGTAACTAAAGCATTAACGATTTTGTTTCTTAATTTATAACCAACAAATTTAGCTGAATATTTATAACTATATTTTTGATAATCTTTCTTTAAACTTGTTATTTCGTGTTCAGGATTAATTTTTAAATTATTTAAAACACTATCAATAACATTCAATTCGAATCCTCTTTTAATCATTAAATTAAATAGGCTTTTCTTTTGTTTTGTAAAATTTTTAGAGACGAATTTATTCTTTATTGATTCAAAATAGACGGTACATTTTTCGATTTCTCTTTCTTCGGAAAAATTCATATTTTTAATAAAATCGTCGCAAATCCCACGTTTTTTTAAATAATCAACTATAAAATATTTACCATATAATTTCTCATCTAAAATCTCATAACACTCTTTTGCAAATATTTCATCATTAACAACATTCATTTCTTTATATTCCTCAACTACTTTATTTACAAGTCTTGAGTTATTATATTTTTTCATTAATTTAATTTTTAAATCATATGAGGAATAAACTTTTTTTGAAGTTAATTTTTTAACATATGTTTCAATTTTATAGAGTGTTCCTAGATCAAAAAGTTCCCTTAATTCTTCTTTTGAGTATGTATTTTCAGGGGATAATTTTACTTCACTATAAGATGAAAGAGGAATTCTAACTGTAAATTCGCCAAAATTATAGATAAAGCAATTTCCTTTTTGCTTAACATTTTTTAAATAATTGTCATTACCAATTTCTTCGTATCGCACGTGTATATACCTCTATTATATTATTATAAAACGAATTCTCTCCAAAACCATCAATTGATTTTAAAGCATTATCGAGAATTTCTTTCTTCTTCTCTTCTTCAAGTTCTAAAATTTCTTTTAATTTATATTTAAAATCATCAGCATCTATAAAAAAGAAGCCGTTAATTTTATTGTTGATAATTCCAATTAAGTTATTATCAAATCTACAAAGAATAATATCTCCTCCTGCCATTGCTTCCATAAAAGTTAAACCTTGTGTTTCACTAACTGAAGCATTTAAAAATACATCAGCGAGTGCATAAAAATATTTAGTTTCTTTTTGTGGAACTTTGCCAACAAAAATTACATCATCCTTTAACCCTAATCTTTCAGCTTGTCTTTTTAATGAACTTGCCGCAGGACCATCACCTACAAACAATAATTTAGTATCATAATTAAATGTCTCTTTAAATTGTTTATAACCATCAATTACAATATCGAAGCTCTTTTCTTTTGCAAGTCGACCAAGACATAAAAGAATTTTACTCTTATCTGAAAGCTTGTATTTTTCTTTAAAAGCCTGCAAATATTCACAGTTTTTATCAATATTTGCAAATCCAGAAATATCAAAACCGGTTGGTACAACGTTGATATATGATTCAATTCCTATCGATCTAAGATAAACTTTTGTCTTTTCACTAGGTGTAATTATTTCATTTGCTCTAACCATATTAGTCTTGCAAAATTCTCTAATTACCCATTTTGAAACGCGGTCGAAATAACCTTTTGTCATATAATAAGTATAATCTTCATACATTGTATGATAAGTATAAACAGAAGCTATCTTTAATCTTGAAGCAACTATAAATCCAAATTTTCCAATACCAAATTCGGTATTAACATGAACTACATCTAAATGTAAATTCTTAATGATTTTAAATGCTTTTGAATTAAAGACAAAAGCCATTCTGTATCCGTAAAGTTTTTTTAATTCAACTCCTGGAATACGAATAATATCATTTTCAAATGTAACTTCTTTTTTATCACTTGTGGTGATTACATATACGTTGTGTCCATACTTTTTTAAGATTTTATATAAAGAATTGACACTTGTAGCTACACCATTAATTTCAGGGATATAAGTATCAGAAAATAATCCTATATTCATAAGTTACTTTTCTTCTCCTTTATCTTCTTGATTTCCGATTTTAACATATGTAGTTTTTTGAGAATTAATATTCTCTTCGTTTTTCTTAATATTTTGAGCCTGATCTTCTTTCTTCTTTTGCTTCTTTTCTTTTCTACCTTTTGGTGAAAGAGAATGCAATAATTGCTTTCTTTCCATTGCAACTGTTACATATCTTGTATCACTTGAAGTTTTTCTTTCTTCATATGTTTCAATTTGGATAGTAAGGAATGTTTGTCTTGGATTTGAAATGTTATAGAATCTACTTTCTCCTCTAAGACCTCTTGATTTATATAATGCAGCAATAAGTCCATCAACTAAGAAAGGAATATAGAAAGTTCCAATTCTCCATAATAATAAAAGAATTGGCAAGCCTCCTTTATCTATGAACTCAGGATTTGTAAAAAATGGATTTACAACTTCTTCTCCAGGAACTGTATAAAGTTTTGCAAAAACAAATTCTGATATACCACTCATTCCTGGAATTGGAAGAAGACCACAGGTCATTTGATGGAAATTATAATAACAAAACGATGTAAAACATTTATCTAATACATCTAATTGGCTTGTTTCAATAAAAGCATTTAAAGAATATCCACATAAAGCTGGAATTGCTCCAGAGAAAAAAATAAACCCAAAAGTTAAAACTGAAACTAAAATTGTAAAAGGAATATTAGTTTGTAAACGTCTTAATTCAACTCGATAATTAGCAACTTTAATTATTAATTCTTCTCTTTTTTTATCAGGATCTTTAATTAAATGTAATTTCCCTAAAAATCGGATTCCTTTATTGATAACGAAATTGTGTAATCTTCTTGAATAAGACATAAAAATTAAGGCTAAGATAACAATTGCGTTAAGTAAATACCCAGCAATAACAAAAATAACAAGAGGAATGTTAATTGTATTAATAGCTTCTCCACTTTCACCTGCACCAAGTGTGATTGTATTGATAGCTAAAATATCGCCAATTTTAAACATCGAGATAAATCCACAAATTAATAAGACTGTTTGATAAACGATGAAAATCATTACAACAATCGAAGTACCAACCGAGATATTAATCTCTTGTTTTTTAAATGTGTAAACTTGAGCAAAATGTCCCCCAACTCCTCCTGGAGTAATTGCTTGATAGAAATCACCAATCAATAAATTCGCCATCGCTTGATGATATCGGTATCTTTTTGTATAAAGTCTAGCAAAACAAAAGAGAATAAACCCATTTAACATCAATGAAAATATAATTATGAATATAGTAAAAGCAAAATATCCATAATTCATTTCTTCAAAGATCATTGGAAAAGTTTGATAGACCTTTAAATAAGTTTTACCATCTTCTGATAAAATGTTTGTTCCACTTAAAAGGTTAAAACATAAAACAGCAATGGTAATAATGAGAATAATTCCTAAATAAAGAACATATTTATTGCCTTTATTTTGATCTTTATCCTTTTTTTCTTTCTCTTCTTTTTCTTTTTCTTCTTTAACCTCTTGAACATCTTCTTCAATTGATTCGTTGAGGTTAAGCTCTTCTTTTTTGGTTTCTTCTTCCTTCAAATTCATATAAATGATATTTTATAAAAACATCATTCTTTTATAAAGGGTAAACATATTATTTTCCCCCTTATACTAACAAGATTGCCGCAATTTCAAAAATTTACCAAACTTTTTGTATTTTTTTAAAAATTTTAATAAATATCATCAATCTCTTTATTAATAGCTTTAATAATTTCTTTATCAATCTTTAAAACTTCTCTATCAAGAGTATAAATTCCGTTTGCTTCAGTTTCACAATCAGATAATTCAGTATAAATAATTCCATTTAAATTGTTATCTTTCATTCTCTTAATCATCTTTTTATATAAGGAAACATATCTTTTTTCATATGCTTTTTGAGATAAACAGATATGATGACCATATAATTTTGGATAATCATAATGACCTTTAACTTTTAATGAGGCTCCACCAATTTCAGTTAAAACATAAGGTCTATTATATCCTTTATCATCTTTTCTTTTAAAAGCAGGAAATGTATATGAATGAATTGAATAAAAATCGCTCTTAACACAATCAAGCCATCCACTAGCAGTATCAATGAGTTGGTTTTTAACTAATGGTTTTACATATTCATAAATTTTTGATCCATCAAATTGTCCCCAGGCTTCATTAAATAAAGTATAAATAATTACTGATGGAAAAGAAGAAGTATTATTTATAATTTCTAGTAAATCTTTTTTAAATAATTCTCTACCTTCATCATTTGTTCTTCCATAACTTTCATAAGTATTAAATTTCTCTTTATTAAATAATTTAATAGAAAATCTAGGGAAGACAACATTTAAGAATTTAATTCTATCACCACCATTAGGGATATCTTGAATTAATAAAACTCCTAATTTATCTGCATAATAATAGTAATAATCATTTTCTACTTTAATATGCTTTCTTAAACAGTTATAACCTAATTCTTTAGCATTTTTTATATCATTTAAATATTCATCATAACTTCTAGGAGTAAGTCCACCTAAATAATAATATCCTTGATCAAGTAATCCATTTAAAATAATTCTTCTATTATTTAAATAAATTCCTTTATTTTCATCCCCTTTAATCTCTATTTTTCTTACTCCAAAATAAGATTTAACTTCATCTTTGTTAAAGACAATTTTTACATCATATAAATAAGGATTATTAATATCCCAAGCTATGAATGGATCAAGTTTAATTTTTGTTTCTTTATTTGCTTCAATTAAATATTCTTTTTCATTAATAAATAATTTAACTTCTCCATCAACATTTGTTTTAACATTAACTAAAACTGATTCTTCATCATATAAAGAAGTATATAAAACTGATTCAATATAATCTCCGTCAATACTTTCTATATAAACAGGTTTATAAATTCCACTACTTGAAGAATAAAACCATCCACTTGGATGTAATCTTTGTTTTCCTACCATGTGATAGCTATCGTCAGTTACATCTTTTACCTTAATTGTAATTTCAATATTTTCGTAATTTTCATCTTCAATAAATTCTTTAATATCTACTTTAAAACGAGTATAAGCACCTACATGATAAGTAGCCAATTTTTTATTTATATAGACCCAACACTCTTGATCAACACCTTCAAAATTTAAGAAAATATGCTCTTTTTGCAAGGATTTAGTTAAAGAAACCACTTTTTTATAGTAAATAAACTCATCAGATTCTAAAAGATGATTCACTTG
The DNA here is from genome assembly GCA_949293255.1 of uncultured bacterium. GTDB lineage: Bacteria > Bacillota_I > Bacilli_A > RFN20 > CAG-826 > Onthovivens. The sequence continues at coordinate 33,633 of CASFCL010000003.1, read as the reverse complement.
ACTAATAGGTGATTCAACTGCAAAAGGCACCATTCCTTTTGAAGAAAAATTAATCTCATCAATATCAGGATTTTTAGAAATTTCGATATCCCATTCTCCATTGATTGACATAAAATCAGCTCTTTCAAGTTGAGGTCTAGGATGTTTAGATAAATCAAAATCTAGCTCTTCTTTTGTGTATTCTTTCTTTAAATCACTATATAAATAACCTTTGTTTTTATATGCTTTTTTGATTCCTTTATCTTTATTCATTTTCAAAATAAAGAAGATTGGGATAAAGGTTAATAATAAAATAAAGATAGCAACTATATATCCATATTCACTAGGAATATTACTTTCAACTCCAAAATCAGATAAGTAAGTACTTCCTAAACTTGCATTTAAAGCATCTCCAATAAACGGTCCAATACACATTGGTAAAGCAACAACGAAAATCATTCTTACTCCCATAAATGATCCTTCTTTACCTTTAGGAATATTATCTTTTACCATCGCATTAAAGATAGTTGGAACTGAAACATATCCTAAAATCATAATTAGTCCACTAATTGATGAATAAACAATTCTAATAGTGTCATCTTTAATAAATGGGGCAAAAAACATCATTAAGCATCCAATAATTAAGATTGTAACTACTGGAATCATCATCTTTTCTTTTGAAAATTTATCAGAGAAGATTCCAATTATTACAGAAAGCAAACTTCCTCCAAGTAAAGCAATTGCCATAACAATTGCAAATGGAGTTAAAAATCCTTCGCCACTATTTGCAATATTACAAGTATATTGAACATAAACCATCAAATATGGGAAATATACTTGTATTGCAACTCCATAAATGAAATATCCAACTAAAACTAAATATAAAAGCTTATTTTCTTTAACAGTTTTTGGTTTAAATCCATCAAATAATAATCTTGTATAAGATAAATCTTCTACTTTTATCGTATCTTCTTTAGGAATCAAAATAGTTGAAATAAGACCAACAAATAAAACTAAAGCCCCAACAATATAGAAAAATAAATCCCATCTATAACCCATTGCTTCTGTTGTTAAACCATTTAGACCAACAAAAATAATTAACATAGCAATGAGTGGTAAAACAGCTAAAACGCCTTCAACTTTTCCTCTATTTAAACTATTTGTATTTTTCGTAACATAAGAATTAAAAGCAGCATCGTTACTAGTTGATCCAAAGAAAGTCATAATACAATCAATAACAATTACCATGATTGCAGCTTGGAAAGCAGTTATTGAAATAGGGATTAAGTTATTTGCACTTCCTCCACCAACATTTAATAATCCAAAACTTGCAGTCGAAATACCCCAAACAATATAACCAATAGAGATAAATATTTTTCTTTTATTAACTCTATCAGTTAAACTACCCATAAAAATCGTAGTTAACGTTGCAACAATTGCACTTAATGCAGTAGTTATTGCAATTAACATCGAATAATTAAAACCGACTCCACTTACATCCGTAAAATTTAAATAAGTGATATATGTATTTATATACATATTTTCTATTGCCCAGGCAAACTGACCAATAAGTCCAACAAGGATGAAAATAAACCATTTTCTAACACCAACTTTACTGGATTCTTTTTTAATAGCTGCTTCCATAAACTTAGTTCCTCAAATTATTTTTGAATCTTTTTATTTTTAAAATAAAAATAAATTTCGATTATTAATATAATACATTTAATAGCATCTATTTTCAAAGAAATCATTTCAACAAAATGAATAATTTTTAAAAAATATTTAGTTTTTACAAGGATTTTACTTTAAAATATTGTGTTTTTCAATATTTAAAAACTTTACAGATAAGTGATTTTTTTACTTTATGTTAAATCAAATATTATTTAGTTTAGAAAAAATTGGTTTCCCTAAAATAATAAGCATTACTTAATACAAAAAAACAAAGTAATAAATTTGTAATCGTTTTCAATAATTTTTAATAGAATTCTACTTTTTTAAATTATATTAGTTTCTTATGAATAGTTAACAAGACTAACTAAACATAATATTTAGTTGCCTTACCTACACCACTAATTTTTATATAATCTTTTTCTTTTAATCCTTTTATAGTTCTTAAAACTTTATCTTTATTAAACCCTGTTACATTAGATAAATCTTTACTTGAAGCTCTATATCCTTCATTTAAATGATCCATTATTTTCTTTTCATCTTCTGTTAAAGATAATTTCATATTTATAGAAGGAAGAATTACGCTAATACTATTTTCATAAACTTTAAAATCTGGTTTAACATTTAACTCTTTATATAAATCTTTGATTCTTAATATTCCAGTACCAAATTTTTCAATATATTTAAATCTATAAAATATATTAGCAATCATTGGGTTTCTTAATTTAGAAATTTTGCCATCTAAATATTCTTCTTTACTTATTCCACTAGGTAATCCACCAGGCGAAGTTATAATTACCTTATCTAAAAACATCATTATTCTAATATTAATATTTTCATCATATACCCTATGAATTATAGCGTTAGCTAAAGCTTCTCTAAAGGCATTTAAAGGGATTAAGTTAATAGTTTTTCTTGCTTGTCCATCAATTAATTCATAACTGTAATTCTTTTTAAAAATTTCATAAGTTAAATCATATTGTTTTAAAATTGAACAATTACTTATAGCGATTCTTTCTTTTATTTCATTAATATTGTTACCAAATTTAATAATCTCGATTCCTAAAAGACAATTTGAATCTGATAAGATTTTTGCACCATTATTATATTTATTATTGTCATTTATAAGTCCTAAAGTTTTTAATATATCTTTAGATAGATCAACACCTATTTCTTTTTTTAGTTTATCTTTTAATATCTCAAAACTTAAATCTTCTTCAATAGTTTCTACTTCTTCATAAAACATATTTCTACCTTCTAAAATAAGTCTTTGAAGTTCAATTATATCTACCTCTATTGTTGATGAATCATTCCTTTTATAAGCTTTTGATTTATAAAAATATGGTTTATTTAATCCTTCATAAACAATTAAATCTATAGTTTTATTTTTATAATCTATTTCAAGTTTATAATTAGGGTTAGGAGATATACTATCATTAATCTTATTTGCAATATCTAAACATTTCTTCTCTAAATCATCAATTCCAATAATAAAACCATCATTATCAACTCCAAATTTAACCACTCCAGTACCAAAATTTGCAAAGGCACTGACAGTTTTTAAAAATGAGTTAGATAAATCTACTTTAAATTTTAATGTTTTTGTTTCTTTCAACTTTATACTCCTCATGTTTTGATAATAAAATAAATTCTTTGATTATGCAACGCATTTATTTTCGTTGCAAATACGTTGCATAATGAATCAAATTACTCAATTTTATTAAGCCTAAGATCTTCCTCCTAACTGAAAATTTTTTCATCTTTTTAAAGTTTAATGATTTACCTATTTTAAAATAGGCTATTTTTAAATATGTAAATTTCTTCTTTATTTATTAATAATCGCATCAATAAAATCTCTTGCTCTAGGTCATCATTTAAAATTTGTTAAGTCATCATTATTACCTCCTTACTAACAAGATGTCAGCAAAGAGAAAAATTTACCAAAGAAAATGAAAAAAATAAAAATTTATAAAAAAAGTTGAGTTTTGCAGGGAAAATGATATTTGATAATGTATAAACTATTTATTCTTAATAATTTTTTTAATCGATACTTTAATAAAATTTTATTTATAATAGTCTACTACATATCTTAAATACTCGAACATTAGAAATATACTTATTTTCTATTTTACATATTAAAGTTTTTGCTAATAAATCATCAATGATTTTGTCAATAGTCGATTTGGTTTTATCTTTAAAGTTAATATTTTTATCATTTAAGATTTTTCTACATGCAACTGTTTTTGTTACAGGTTCATTTAGATGAATCCAATAAAGCACTAGTGCATAACTATGCTTTAATGAAGATACTGATTTAAGCACCGCATTGGATAAATAAGAAACCATCACTGTTGTTCCTATTCCAGCTAACGCTTCAATAAAGAGTGATAAAGCTGTTGAAAGAACAATTTTACCTAAAGATAATTCTTCTTTAAGTTTAGTGACATCAATAACTAAATTAAATAAATAAACCTTATCCCTTTGTCGAAGAGGAATTATAGAAGAGTTTTTACTTCTAGATATGTTTTTATTCTTATACAAAAGTGCTTTAGTTTTTGATATCTTTTCAGGATATACTTTGATTATAGATTTATTATAAGAATTATTGAGACAATTATTTTCTCGAATAACTAACTCGTATTTAAAGACATTATTTTCAAATTTATTAAAGTATGAAATTGTTCTATTTAATATCTTTGAATTATTTTCAATAGTCATAATAGGTCACCCTTATTTTGTCCATAAGCCTGTTGAAGAGGTGTATTTAATATTGCTCCCAGAACTTAATACATTTGTATACAAATTAGCACCAGTCTCGTTATAATTGCCTGAAACAAAATATGAATATCTATAAAAATAATAGTGATCTAAATACCGAGTTCTACTAACTGTTCCTGTACCAATTGTTGGAGCTTTCCAACTACTATCAGGAAAACCACTTGAAGCGCTATCAGTCTGCCAAGGATCGGAATATGAATATGTATATCCGGATTCATTGCTATAACTGATATCGCATGTACCTATTAAATTATAGGTAGAACTATATGTCGCACTTTGAGAAATAACTGTTAAATCTACTCTTTGACTAGAAGTATTTACATTTGAAACAGTAAAAGAATTAAGTGATACATTAGAAACATAAACTATACCTTTTGTTGGCACAGTGCCCTGATCAACTTGTTCTCCTGTATATCTAACATCATCATAAGCATCTTCTTCAAAATTAGGTAAATTCGTCCATGAAGTAGGATAAGTAATACTTCCTGGAATCCAAGCAATATAGGATTTACTGGCAGTTCCACTTGCAGCATAAGTAGTATTAGCTGAACTACTTGTAACAGAAGTTGCACCTCTATATCTTCTTCTACGAACACTAGCCTCAAATGTGTAATTTGCTGATAAGTTACTAATCAAATTATAAGCTTTTGTTGAATTATCATAAAGATATAAACCATTACCAGAAGTAGAAGGACTTGATATATTTGTGGAAACAAAAGTATCCTCGAAAAACAAATATTTGGCACTATTATATGTTACACTATGGTCTTTATTTATTGATTCTACTTCAACAAAATTACCAAGTGTTTGAATCCTTCCTATTGATGTTACAGGCGTTCCGCTTCCGCTAACTAATTTATAAATATAATATTTACTTGTTTTTGAATTATAATAAAAACCATTTCTAAAATCATAATAAGTATTAGCATCAAAGTTAGCATTAAATGAACTTGGAGAAACAACTTTATATAAAACTAAAGCTTCACTATCGCTATTTCCGCTATCATCAATTGTAGCGTCAGTATAATTAATAGAAACTTGACTGCTTGAAGTTGCAAGAGGCTGAATAGTATAACCTCCATAAGAAATATTTCCGGGATTAGCACCTGTGTTAACAAAAGAAATAGCATCGCTAGTATTTGTTCCAAAATTCTCGAATGTTTGTGCATTTCTATAAAAAGTAGTTAATTTTCCTTGATTTACTGCATTCGTAATTGAATTTAGAGTTTCTGCACCTAAAGACATTAATCCACTTAATATATGACCGTTACCGCTAAAGTTTAAAGTGCTATTAATTTTAACTCTTGGATTATTTTGTAATATCAAATTTTTTTCAGCTGATTCATAATCTGTATAATAGGATGATGTATATCCATATAAGCCGTTACTTTGACCTGATGCACCAGTAATTGCAAAAGAAGTATTCCCAGTAGGTGGCATCTGAGTTGGCACACTTATTCCACCATAAGATGTCCCACTAGCAATTACTTTAGTACTTCCCAGGGCAGTTGCGGAAGTCTGATAAGTAACAGAAGTAAAGTTTATCTTGCTTCCTTCATAAGCTACTAGAGTTGAACCAGGATTCAACTCTAGATGAATAGGTAAAGTTATAGTGCTAGATGAAGAAATTGTAATTCGAGCATATGGAGGAATTTGAAATGGATATTGAGACATATTGATAGTAGCACTAATAACAGAAACACTTAAATTAAGCGTTAAACTATTAATATTGATTGTACCGTTTAGATAATAATTAGAATGGAATGGTTGCAGTGTTGATGATCCTTTAACATGTGTGTTCATGTTCGATGAACAATTATTATATGTATCAATAGTAATGTAATCTCCAGATGTAGTCATTTGAATAAAATAACTACTTGTATTCCCTATCCAATTTAATAAGGTTCTATTTTGTGTATCACTAGCATAAAGCATTGTTCCACAAATAATGCTACCACCATAATTCGTCTTTACTTTGCAAGCTAAATAAGGTAAGGAATATAGTGAAAAAGGCATTGTATTAGTGAATCCTCTACCAACAGTATTACCACCTCCACCATAATCTTCAACAACAAAACTTGTATAAATTGTTCCATTATTAACAATTTGCCCTAAATGATTACCATTTTCATCTAATGAAGAATCAATTACATATCCCCAAGCATTTAAAGTTGAACCACTGTCAATAGTAATTGTATGGCCATTCAAATCTAAACACACAAAATCCCCATTAATGACGCCACCTGAAAATGTAGTTGAAATTGCTCCAATTAATGCACCAATTGATAAGGTTGAATTATCAGTAATTAGTAAATCTCCGACAAGTTTAACTGTATAAAGTCTTCCATAAGGTACAGCGGAAGTTACAGTAATCCTAGAGGCACCTTGGTCGCCATAGTAATGGATAGCAGTTACTGTACCGTGCTTTGTATGGGATGTTCCATCATAATTTGCATTAATTCCCCAATAAAAATTTACGTTTTTATTAAATCTATTAGAGTATCGATACTCCATACGTGATTGAGAACTATTGTAGACTCTATATTGGAAAAAACTATTAGAACTTAAATTACTAGATGTTCCAGCTTCATCTTCTGCGTTATCGTTTACAGAAAAAGAACTTATACTGCTCCATGAATAATTAATTTCACTATTTGTATGAGTAAAATGAACATTTTTATTAATTGTTGTTGTAGAAAATGGATTTCCTAATTCAATCGTTTTTGTTTTACCACCAATATATGTAAAGTCGCTATCTATATCGTAGCCTCTATAGGACGATTCATCTTCAGCAGCTAAAACATAATTCGAAACGTATGTATCAGATGCACTCTGAGCCGTTGCTAAATATGAAGCATTTTCATTTCGATAATTATCATCATTATAATTCACACTATTATCGTAAATGTAATTACTTGTTCCACTACTAAGACCATTAATATAATCAGTTAAACCACTAGGTTTAAAATCAGCCTTAATATTTTCATAAATAACTACATCAGATAATATCCATGAACATATTGCAATAGGTGTAACAAAAAAGAGCATAAAGAAAAATAGATAATAAAATATCGATCTTCTATAAACTCTCTTTTTATTTTTCATACTAAGCATTTGTATCAACTCCTATATTTAACGAAAAAGAAAACCTTAAAGAAGAATCTGATAATCTTTCATATAAAGACTCACTAAATGGACCAAGTTCAAAAATAATATAAAAATTTGTTCCTAATGATGAACTATTAGATGAATAATCAAAAGAATATGCTGCAGAATATTTTGTACTTAAACTTGATGAAAAAGTACCATATAAAACTGATGTTCCATAATCTAAAGTTGTATCAAATGAACATCTGTAAAAATTCTCCCTAAAAGCAACTGCTGTTGATTCCGTTATTTCATCCCAAGTATAAGATAAAGAAGGATAAAGTGTATAATTTTCACCTTCTTTTGGATTAATAGTAACTGGTAAAGCAACATATCCTAATGTTGAATATATTCCATTTTTTATAAACCCTGAATAACCATAATCAGTGATTGTTACATTAGAAGTATCTAATGTTACTAATCCTGTAAGATCAATAACATCACCTACTGTTCCATCAACATTAACTGACATTGAATTTTCATTTTCGTTGACTAAAATCCATGATGAAAATCCTACACTAAAAAGGCTAAAAATTGAGAGCAAAAGTAAGATTCCGCTGCTTTTTTTATTTACTATTTTTAGTGAATTTTTAATGGGTTTTAGATTCATATGTAAGAAAATAATTAACTTTCGTATATAAATGTATACAAAAATAAACATGGTAAAATACTATAGATTTAATTCAATTTAAAAATAATAAATTGACTTAAATATTAACATTTTATATCTAATTAACTTTTAAAATTTTTGATATAAAAAACGATTTATTAAATCGGCGATTTCCCTACTGACAGTCATTATGAAGTCAGGACCTAGAGGCCTAAAATCATAACTATTCTTATCACAAATATGCATGGTTAAAATTCATTGTAAAAACTAAGAATTAATAGCAATTGTCACACAAAAGTTTAGCGTAACATTAAAATATGTAGGAAAACATATGTTTTTTATAAATAAGCTTTTAAGTTATTTAAATTTATTACTTTAAACGCAACCATCCTAATAAAATCACGATAAATAACTGCTACTTTAAAATATATTCATAAGGAGAATGTTTTATATGAATTATGGATATGTAAGAGTATCGTCAGTTACTCAAAAAACCGACAGACAAGTTGAAGAAATGTATAAACTTGGAATTGAAGATAAAAACATATTTATCGATAAACAATCAGGGAAAGATTTTAATAGAAAATCGTATCGTAGATTAATAAGAAAATTAAAAGAAAAAGATCTTCTAGTTATCAAATCAATTGATAGGTTAGGAAGAAACTATAGAGAAATTGGAGAACAACGGAAAGTAATCACTCAAGATATCAAAGCTGATATATTTGTAATAGATATGCCAATACTAGATACAAGAGATAAACCTTCGAATTTATGGGGAAGATTTGTCTCAGATCTTGTTCTCCAACTTCTATCTTTTATTGCTGAAAATGAAAGAGATACCATTAGACAAAGACAAGCTGAAGGAATTAAGATCGCTAAAGAAAAAGGTGTTAAATTTGGTAGACCATCTTTAGTGATTACTGATGAATATTATGAAGTTGCATCGCTATATAAAAATAAAGAAATTACTGTTAAAGAAGCTACTACTAGACTAGGTATATCAAGAACTGCTTTCTATAATTTTTTAAGATCAATTGAAACAAAAAAATAATTGTTTTCTTGAATAAATTGACTATTTTATTTGGTATTTACAAAAAATATTAATGGTGGTATTATTAATACGACATAAATGTATACATTTATGTACTAATCTTGATTTTAAAAAGGATAATCAAAAAATAAAAATTCAAAATATTGTTATTCTTGAAAATTTAGATGTATTTTTAGATTCTAATATTTGTTTTGAATGTTTAAATAATGTCAATTTATCGGGAGAAAACAATGGTTAAGAAAGCTAAATTACTACTTCCATTGTTTCTTTCTTTAACATCTATTTTTTGTGTTGGATATGCTGGATGGACACTTTCTGGAACAAGAGTTTCTACTAGTGTTAATGCGAGTGTTGGAGATGTAATCGATACTTCGAATTATATTTCTTATAATTCAGTTAGAGGGGACAACAATTCAGGCATTTCAAATATTGTATATACAGATAAGGGTTTTGCTAACGAAGGAATAATTGGTAATACGGCTTCTTTAACAATTCATTATCAAATCAATCTTAATACATGTAATAACGCTAAACTTATAACAAATAATCAACTTGTTTTTAAAGTAGAAATTAAAAATTCAGGGTCTTATGATTTAATAACAAATTCAAAAATTGCTGCAACTCAAGCTTCCTATGGAATTCTTGGAGCTAGTAATACAAGCTTATTTTTAACTCCATCAGTTTCAAACAGTACATTAAATATCGCCTCAATTTTAAATACAAACGGATCGATAGAAACCATCTATTTTGGAATTTTAGTTACATTTGAAGTTAGTGATTATACATCTATTTATTCATCAATTAATGTAACAAATGGAATATCATTGAATATAGGAGCATACATAAATGTTCAATAAATTAGTATCGTCCAAAACGTTTAGATTCCTCCTTTTAATTATTCCAATTTTATTATGTGTTGTTGGAGTATCTGATTGGGTTCTCTCATCTACTACTAAGACGACAACTGCAGATTCTGGAATAGCTGTTTGTTATTCAACAAATTCTAAAGGCACGACATATTATACGAATATTGATTCTGCTTTAAAAAATATTTACGGAAATGGAATTGACGATACTTTGTATGTAATCCCAAGTCTTAATAATGACGACTCTTCTAGTAACACTCACACTCTCGTTACTATGAAAGAGTCACACACACTTGAAAGTACAGACATTTTGACTTTACCTTATGAAGGAGAGACTTATGCTCAAACCTTAGATACATCATCCGGGTATCCTTCCAATTATAATTTTGCTGACCAAACTGATGCTTTAATTGCAACAAATAGAAAAATAATTTTAAGAATTGAAAGTGGCCAAAAGCTAACAATTAATGGAAGAATGAATATCGGAGGGATTATAGGCCATAGAGGGGGTAGATTAGCTGGTGCTACTACATCATCATATGCTGAAGTCCAATTAGGTACATCAGCTTCTATAGTACTGGAAAGAAATGTTACAGGTACACCTACTTTGGATCTAAGGGGTTATATTAAACCAGTTTCAGATAATAATAATTCTAAACTAATTGTTAACGATAATTGTATTCTATATCAACCTATAGTTTTTTATGATTACGCCGGTGGAACAATCACTAATGCTTTAAAAGATTCAACTTTCTTCCCGATTAACCTATTTGATTTTCCTAATTCTCATACAAATGTAATATTAAATTATGGCTCCTTATTAAATGCCTATTCCAGCGTATATGTTACAACCGGGGATTTAATGTATAATACTGAAGTTACCCTAATTGGTTATGAGGCTTCTAATGATGGAACAAAAACAGCTTCGGCTGGAATTATTAAAATTCTTGATGGAGGCTATATAGATTATAAATTTAATTCTTCTTATTTTGCACATACAGTGCATAGTAATAATTACTCAGCTGAACATTATATAAATTCTTATACAAATGTTAATTGTTATGGGGGAGTGACTGTTAACGATATTTCATTAACAGTTGCAGCATATGATATAACAACCAGTGGAAAAATGTTTCCGCTATCTCATAGATTAAGACTAAATCTATTCGAAGGAACATATAACTTTCATGTCCAACTGAAAATTATGCCTGGGAGTTCAATTAATATTGATGAAGGTGCACAGGTATACTTTAACTGGAACACTGGTATAATTAAGAGCAGTGATTTTCCTTCTTATTTTCAGCAAAGAGAAACTATTTTTGATTCGTGGTCAAACTATACATATTATCCTTCAGATATGTCAGATGGAGTTTTAATAAATAATGGAATCATATATTCATCAAATAATTCTAGTCATGGTTTAGGTGGTTTTATTAAAACAGAGAAAGCAAATTCTATAATAAATTTTATTACAAAAGCTAGCGTTTCTATGCCTATATTATCTAAATTAAAGACCGGTTTTCTTGGAACGTTGCCAGATGTTACTCCTAATAATGTCACATACAATGCCCAGGGTTATATTTCCAGTGCAACAAATCTAACTAACTTTAATGGGAGTTCTACATATACAAGTGTACTAGACGCTGATTCTAATGCCTATTGGACAAATTAATTACTCTTTTAAAATATTACATTTACTAATTTAATAGTAATAATTAAACTTATACTTTTTATTCACTTTTTATATAGCTTTTATCATCAATACAAAGATAATCAATCTGTTTAATAACAAATGATGTGAGACCAAATTTGCAAAAATGAAAAAATGCGATTTTTCCGATGAATATCGCATTTATAAAGCTGAAATTATGTTCAAATTTATATCTAAAAACCTGTCACAAGTGTAAAACTACCGCCACCCATCTTGACGTTTGCTAAACTCATTGGAAGAAATGATGTTTCCGCTCTTAAAGTCGAAAACAGATAATTTGATTTTAACATTCCTGGAGGTGCTGATGAACGGCGTCGAATTCTTTTCAACAACAATAGGTATTGCTTCGCTAGTAAAATCTGCGACTGCGGGAGTTGTAGCATTTGATACAGTCCAACTAAAATTATTATATTTTGAATTACTTAAATCGGAAGGATCTGTAGTTATAAAAATTGAAAATAGTTGGCCTCCATCAGAACTTAAATTTCCAGATGGTACGTCATTTGAATACAAAGTAATGCTTTTAATAGGTGTTGATTCTCTTTCAAATGTTGGATATACATCAGCTGTTATTGTATTTGAAAGAGTTTGAGATGTAGGATTAAGGAGGTCGAGTTGGGTTGAGCCTAAAATAATTCTATTCACAGTGATATCATCATCATCTTTATAAATGCTATAAGATGAACCTATAGGTAAGTATAATGTTGTAGGAGAAGTAACTACATACGAAAAAGTAAGTTCAGATGAAGAAAAAGACACATCAACATAAAATACTGGAGAATAATAAAAATCTCCTGTTTCTTCAATAGTATTGAATGTTATAGAAGCTGTTTGACCTCCATAAAGACGATAAAATGAATTTGTTAAAGAAGCATTGGAAGTATAATAAGAATTGGTTTGTAAGTTAGTGTCTGATGTTTCTTCTTTAATTATTGAAGAAAATGATACCGCTTCATATTCCTTTCCCCCAGTTTTAACATTACATGTAGAAACACTTGAAGAATAATTTCCTCCAGTTACTACCATAGAGGTATAATCGCTGTTTTCAGGTTGTATATATCCTTGAAAGCCAGAATTTAGTACAATCGTTCCATTATTAATGATTTCTGCTCTAGTAGAGGAAACATTGTGCTCTGCAATTGTTAAATTGTTGTTTTCATGAGCAACCACATTTGCGTTTATATATACAAAACCTGTTTCATTAATCTTGACAGAAGCTCCTGGTAAAAATTGTATTTTATTATTAATATTTAAAGTTCCATTTACTATAAAAGAGTACATTGAACTCACCGGTAAAAAATAGTCAGATGAATCCACGGTATAGTTAATAAGGAAAAAGATACTTACCACCAATTTATTAAATGTAATATTTCCGTATGTTGTTAATGTTGTTTTATGATTTAAGTAATTTGTATGAGCATATGAAGTTGAGTTTCTATTATAGTCCCATAAAAGTGACGCATCAGAAGAGTTAGCGGTTAAAAAAGCTGCGCTTGATGTTGAAAAGATTGTACCATCAGTATACCTATGAGCATCACTCATGTATATTGCTGCTTTTCCAACTAAAGTTGATCCATAATTTAATAACATCGGAACTTCAATTGATGGCATGTCATAGCAATTAAAAAAGAATGCTTTTCCCATTAAACCTGTTACTGTATTAGTTCCACCTTCAAAGTCATAAACAACTAGAGGTTCTGACACACTTCCGCCTGAATAAACATTTATCGAGATTGTAGAAGTAAAATTTGTACTTTTTCCAATATAACCATAAACCCTCATGTTTCCATATATATTTAATTTTGATGAGCTATCCATTATAATTTCAGAATAATTTCCGCCAGTAAAACCATGTTTTTTTGAGCTTAGTCCTCCCCATAATCCACCGACACCTAATAATCCGTTAACGTTAATAGTTGTATTTACTAAATTAAGTTGTATTTTCTTATAAGTAGAATTTCCAAAAGAAACTGATGCGTTTGAATTATTTTGATCATTTGAGCTTTGAGTATCTCCCCAATATTCACCTGTGTGAGGTAAAATTAAAGAGTCTCCAGCTTCTATATTTAAAGTTTCGTTTTCTATCGTAATTGTATTACAAGCATTTGTTCCTCCCGGAATAACATATATCGAATCATTCTCATTATTTTGATAGCAATATTTCATTGCTCCCGAAAGAGATACAAAATAACCAAGTATAGAACCATTTCGTTTAACATAGCAAACTGAATCTTGCTTTAATGGTGTAGGCATTTGAGAATTATTAGAAGGAATCCTCCAATCGCTATAAGCAAGCGAGCAGGAAAAAGCAAATAATTCAACAGCTAGCAATTTCCTTAAACGGTATTTTTTAACTCTCATTAGAAATAAACCCCCAAAGCAAGAGAAAAATTAGAAATATTTGAAATTACTTCTTCAACCATAGAAGATTTAAAATTAAAAACAAGAGAAAATGTTAATCTATAACGTAAGGTATAAGATTGTGAAAAATTTGAAGGAATATTGCTTACTTGTAAATTGCAATTAAAAATAGAGAAATTAGTTGTATTTGTTATGCCGTTAAAACTGAATCTAGGAGCAGAACCTACATAATTTCCACTAGCATATTGTGAATTATTTAAGTTTAAAATGGCTGAATCTAAGTATGTTGAGGACAAATACGAATTTGAGCTCAATGATAAATAAAAATTAAAAGCTCCATTGTCTTTAAAAGATGTATCATAAAAATAATAGTTACCAAAATCAAATATTAAATAAAATTTTAACACAGCACTAGAATTGACCATTCCGTTTTCATCTACAAAGCCATTTACAGCACTATCTTGAACGTATGAAAATGGATCAATACCTGAGTTATTGCTTCCGTATGTAGAATCAAAATATATATAATTTGATGTGTCAATTACATCCCCAACACTTGCATTAACACTAGTAGAAACTCCTGTTCCTGATAATGTCCATCCAGCATATCCAACACAAAAAATAGATATTAAAGAAAGAAGCAATGGAAGTACATTATTTAAACATTCAAAACAAATATTAGAATCTAAAAATACATCTAAATTTTCAAGAATAACAATATTTTGAATTTTTATTTTTTGATACATTTTTGCAGTGGATATCCTTTTAAAATCAAGATTTGTACATAAATGTATACTTAAAAAACCACCACTATCGTTATATATTTTTATCTATATATTTAATAATAAATTGACTTATTTATTAATTAATCATTTTCAATATAATTTCACATTATTCCTAAATCAATAAAACAAGTTTTACCTAACAAACAAAGATTTTAATTATTTGTTTTCACCCCAAAATAATCAATAATCTTTTTATATTTATCTACTGCTTCTTCTATGGTTCCTCTTAAAAATTCTTTTTCTTCATTATAATTTTTTATTCCACTTAAATAAGGAATCTTTAATTCATCATCAATAATAAATGGCGTTAAATTATTTTTTAAACATTCTTTAAACATGATGAGTCTTCCTACTCTACCGTTACCATCTTGAAATGGATGAATCTTTTCAAATTTATAATGGAAATCAATAATATCTTTTAATCCTATATTTTCTTTTTCTTTATATTCTTTTAAAAATTTTGTTATATCCTTTTTAACTTCTTTTGGATCACTAGTAACAATTCCATTAACTTCATTAGCTAGAGTTTTATATTCTCCTACCTTAAAATAGCTTAATCTTGAATCACTTGTATTTTCTTTTAATATTGAATGAAGTTTTTTAATAAATGATTCTGTTAAATCTTTATTAGCATTATCTAATATATAATCAAAACATTTAAAATGATTAACAGTTTCAATAATATCATCAATATATATCGCTCCACTTTTTATGATTTTATTTTCATCAAATATATATTGTGTTTCTTCAATTGTTAATGTACTACCTTCTATATGATTAGAATTATAAGCAAAAAGAATTTGTGTTTTATGATATATTCCACCTTTTTAATTAATCCTTTTTTCTTCTAATAATCTTTTTAATAAAGGATTCTTATTTTCTAAAGAACTATTTATTCTTAATGGTTTAACTGCATCTATAGGAATATACCATTTTCTCCCTTTTTTATAAGCATCATTAATTTGATTATTAAGACAATAATTCCTAATCGATCTTTCTGAAACATTCCATAATTTTGCTATTTCTTTTGATGATAAATATTTTATATAAATATATTATCATTTATCGGCAAAAATAAATAATGTTAATATTTTTTTTGCCGATATAGAATTAAATATATTTGTTTTGCAATTTCTATTATAGTCATCAATGGTCGTTAGAATATCTTTTTAGACTTCATTGTTATCATTTATAACTTCATCTAATCTATTAGGTTTTAAGATTATTAAATTAGAGTACAATCAAGCCTTTTAAATTTAATGTTGTCAATTATTTAGATTCAATTTGTACTTTGTGTAAATACATATATTCAAAATGGTTTTATTAATCCAATAAATCCACAATCTAACACTTCTAAATCTCCAATTTCTCTTTCTCAATTTTAATAATCTAACTAATTTCATAACCCTTAAAATAAGAACTTACATAATCATTTATGATGCCATTCATTATGCCATTTTTATAAAATTTTTGTAAATCAAATGGTATGGTTACAGTTATTGTATTAGTAGAAAATTTATATGCTTTTTCGCCATATACTTTTACAACTTCAGGAACACCGTGACCCGAGTGCTCAGTAATCCCACACGACTTAAATACATCCATTAAATCTGGATTTTCAGGTTTAGAAATACCAGACAAAAATCTTTTTCAGTTAATCCATATGGTATCCCTCCTTGAGACTCAATTTATATTCTATCCTCAGATATATAAATCTGCGGTGAAATATGCGTATCGATAAATTATGGACACATGCATTAATCCATGCTTCTTCAAAAGCTTTATTATCAAACATTCTCTTTTCTTGGCGAGGTCTTGTGTTGACATCAACAAATGTTGGATTTATAGCTTCACAATAATTTAAAGCATCTTTATATGCCTGTATTAGTGATTTATTTCCATATTCATTTCTCATAACATAATCTGTTTTATCTTTACCTTTAAATACATAAATAGCTAATGAAACCCTATTTTCATCTGCTAATAATTCTGCCAATAAGTTGAATCTTTCATCTTTAGTTATTAAAGAAAAATTGTTTAAAAAGGTATCGTCATTAATATGAATATTATTTGAGTGTAGTTTTCCTTTTAAAATACTGAAATCTAAATTATTTTTAGCAATAGAAATTTCACTTAATTGAGTTCTTTTATAGGTTAATGAGGATATAAATCTTCTTTCTATTTCTTCTTCACTCATTGGGACTGACGATGTTCCATCTCTATGAAAAACCCTGTTGCACTTCTTCCTTCTTTTTTATATAAAAAAGCTTATTACCTTTATTTACTCTAACCAAGATTATTGTTTTATCTTCTTGTAATAAAGAGGAAATTTCACACAAGGCTTCCGTTGAAGGAAGGATTTGATCTCTAATAATGTCACAAACTTGCCTCATTAACATATCTACATTTTCAACGCCTATAATATCTCCATCATTATCCACGCCAATATAAATAGTTCCATCATGAGTATTTAAAAAAGCAACAACTTTCTTTACAAAATCTTTATTTAAATTTCTTTTTAGTTCTATATTTCCTGTTTCTTGATAGTTGAGAAAATCACCTCCTTACTAACAAGATGCCAATAGTTTCAAAAACTTACCAAAATACTTTAAAAAGTTTAAATTTTTAATTTTTAAGTTTCTTAAATTTAATAAGTAATGAGTAACAAGAAAAAAATGAATTCGTAAAAGTGTGAAATAAATGTAGAATAAAATTTAAATTTAAAACAAAATAAAAAGGGATTTTTGAATTAAAATCCCTTCTAAAATCAATTATTTTATGCGTTTTGGCTCCAACGAGGATATAAAGTAAGATTTGA
This sequence comes from uncultured bacterium, assembly GCA_949293255.1. Taxonomy (GTDB): domain Bacteria; phylum Bacillota_I; class Bacilli_A; order RFN20; family CAG-826; genus Onthovivens. Next base: position 15,859 of record CASFCL010000003.1, on the reverse strand, counting down.
AAATACAGGGGTAATATCGCTTAATTTTCCAGCGTTAGGATTATTATCAGCTGTGGTATACCATCCTTCAAATGTATATCCTTCTTTACTTACTAAAGGTATTTCATCTAAAGTAAATACATATCCTTCATCAACTCTTTGAGAGATTGAAGTTCCACTAAAAGTAATATTATCATCTGGATTTGGATCAACAAAGCTTTCACTACCATCATTTAAAACAAATGAAACATAATATCTATTTACGCTTGCACTACTTCCACTACCTTGAATAGAAAATATAGCTGCCCATACTCCATTTGCTTTTGTATAAACTTCACCATTAGAAATATTTAAATAGAAATCTCCATCACTTCCTAAAGTATCTGAGGGTGGAAGAGCTCCATAAAACCACTCAGTTGCTTGAGGTCTAGGAAGAGTAATTGACGTACTTGTTCCATCTGTAAAATTAATAATTAATCCATATTCAGTTTCAGTTGATGAACTTTGATCATAACTAATATCAGCAATTGAAGTTACTCCTGGAAGGAAAAATGTTTCTGTTTCTTCATTGGTATAAGTAATTGTAACTTCAGTCATTCCTTCTGGATAAGTAAAAGCATCAATATCAGCAATTCCAACTCCATCAACTCCATCGATACCTTTAGGAATGGTAATTAATTCACTTGTTGTTTCATCACTATATGTAAATTGAATTGTGGTATTTCCATTTTCATCACTTCCAACTTCTACTCCAGTGACACTAACGCCATTTTCTCCATCTTCACCTTTTAAAACAGGAACGGTAATGACGGTATCTTGATAGGAAGAATCGGTATAGGTAATTGTTAAGATTATTGAAGAATCCTCGGCGTTATATGTAGGAATAATACTTTCAATTCCAACTCCATCTAAAGCATCAGCAGGGATTGTAAAAGTAAGATCTTCCATTGAATCATCAACAAAACTAACAACAACTGTTGTATCTCCAGTTGTTTCATCAACAGTTACTTCATAATTTAAAACTGCAGTCCCATCGCTTCCAAAAAACATATCACAAGATGCTAGTGACACGCTTCCAAAAACTAAAGCACTACTTAATAATAAACATTTACCTAATCTTTTAAACATACCTTTTTTCATAACCTATATCTCCTATATATTTAATTAGTTAAATAACTAATATTTGGAACCTCATTAAAATATTCTGGCTCACCACTTCCACTTAATCTACCATTCATAATAAACTTAAATGGATGAGTACCAATTGCCATAATGACACATTTAGCAAGTGTTGAATATGAAAGTAATTCACCAGTTGCTGGAACATGAATTCCATTAATAATATCATTAGTTAAATCAGCAATTACTTCATCAGAATAAGAATAATCATTTGTAGTTTCAAAATGGACTGTGCTGGCATTATAGCCTCCTCCATACCATGCAATTGGTCTATTAACATAATATGAAGTCGTTCCATCTTCTTCACTTACTCTATAAGCCAGGCCATTTTGAATAGCGTAATCTTTAATAATCGCTTTTAGTGGGAAAAAAGAATCAATATTAATACCTGAAAAATCTCCTAAAATATCATCTAAGCTACCACCGCTACTACCACCTCCAACTTGACCAATAAAGGTTGAGAAATTTTCTTCAATTAAAGCGGTAATATCTAAAGAATCAATATTTTGATAATCATAGAATCTTGTATCTCCTGTAATTTTAAGCTCTACTGGGAAAGATGTTCCTCCAACATCATTTGGTAAAATTCCAAATATTTCAGCTAGCATTGATACTAACCCTGGCATTCCATTATATAAATAAGCTCCATTAAATGCTGATTCTAAAGCAATTGAATAAATTCCACTATTATAAAATAATGAATCATTTATTGTGATATGAGCATCATAATTGACACTACCATCAGAGTTTATAATACCATCATAATTATCTAATCCTTCTTGAATATCATTTAAGGCATTAATTACTTCTGTTGAAGTATAAGTGTTGCCTCCATTTTGAGCTCCCCAGAATAAATCAGTTAAAACATTATCAGCATTAACTTTGGTACTATCTTCACTTAAATTATAGAAATCTTCAAAATCAGTTGTGATGGTATTTGAACCATATCTAACAGTAACTTCTTTATTATGATTTGTTGAATTTACTCGATTAGAACCTAACTTTACGATAAATTCAGCAGCATTTTGAAGTAAACAATTATCAATTAATAAGTTATCAGTACTAAATGCTCTTAAACATGTTCTACCATTTTCAATAATTGAATTTTTAACTGTAACATTATCTCCTTGAACTTCTACGACTGTTCCTGTAAAGGTAAGATTATACATATTATCAACGTTATTTGCGTTTCTTACCTTTATATCATTTAAAATGATATTATCACCATCTAAAAGTAATCCAACATTATCACATAAATATGCTCTAATAACTGACATTGTTTCAATATCACCAATTGAAACAAATGTTAATGGTCCAAAGAAATAATCTAAAGTTCTATCTGGAGTCATTTTTCCAGTTGTTGCATCAATATAACCATGATTTGGATAAGCTAGATCATTCATATTAATGGTAAATCCATTTCCATAAATATCTTTTTGAGCTCTAATTCCTACTTTCATTTGAGTTGAATAATTAAATCCAGCAACAACTTTATCACTAGCTAAGAATTGATCGATAAATTTAGTTTCTAATTTTGGATCTTGATAATAAATTAAATCGCTAAAATCGTATGATTGAGAAGCAAAATCAAAAATGCCAAATAATTTAGTGTTGTTATTAATATGTTCTTCAATATATGTATCTTTTCCTTGCTCATCTCTATTTACCCTATAAGTATTTGCAAGTGATTGAAGGTTTGTTTGTAAACAAACAATCTCTCCACTTGATGATCTATTTGTACAAGCAAGTAAATCTAAATAATCGTAAACGTTATAACCTTGCGAGACGATATTAAATGAATAGGTTGCTGAAATATTAACAGAATTAACGTAAGTTTCTAGCTCTAAAGTTGCATTTCCTGAACCATTAAAAGTCATTACACTACTTGATGAATTAAATGAAACATTGCTTGTAGTGTTACTTCCTACTCTAATCTCTCCACCTTCTCCTTCTCCAAATACACTAACATTTAAAGCTACCTCGGCAGGAGTTTTTGAACAGGTGTTATTACTATCAACATCATATTCTCCATAATATCTAGTTTCATCAATTTGCGAGCCACTACTTATAGCAACAGGATTAATTAAAATTAAAGCGTTATCATAAATATGAGCTCTAAAATCTCTTTTAACTTGTTTATTTTCTGTTCTACATCTAACTAAACAGTCACCTTCTTTATCGCTGGTAACTAAATAAAATTCACCTTCTTCTTTTTCTTCAATTACGGCACATCCTTCACTATTTTCTCCATAGCTTACAATCTCCCAAACAAGATTATTTCCTGGAGCAAGTTCTAAATCTTCTCTTGCTTGATGACCTTCAGCTTCTAAAAGATATTCATTATTAGTTCTAAAGCCTTCATTTTCTTGATAATTAAAGATGATATATTCAATATATGAAGCAAAATTATTTGTTAAAGCGACAACACTAACAAATGTTAATAAACCAATAACAAACGGAATTAATAATAAGATTACTAAAGTTTTATTCTTTTTCATTAACCATTAACCTCCATTCTTCTAAATACTTTTATCCATCTATCTTTAGGTTTTATAAAGATAGGAATAAGTATACATCCACTAACTATAATTTCTAATATATACATTAACCAAGCTAAGTTAGGAATAGATAATGCTAAAACAAAATGAATAATTAAAATAAATAAAGGTAATCCAATTGAAATAACATTAGTTAAATATCCTAACTTTTTAGTATTTGGAGACTTATCATGCATATCAAAATATAATCCATAATATGATGTAGCAATAATTAAAATAACTCCAATCACTAAAGTAACTAAAAATACCTTGTAATCGATATTTCCAGTCGAAATTAAAACACTTAAAGAAATAATTAAAGATAAAGAAGATAAGACTATTGGAGTAATAATTTTAGCAACAACTTGTTTTAAAGGATTAAGAGGTAAATATTTTACGATTTGTACACTTCTTCCTTCTCTAGATATTGACATACTTGCACTAGAATTAATAACTCCAACAAAAAGTAAAATAAGTAAAATATTTATTCCATTTGTAAGTTCTGGGAAATACACTGCAAACATTTTTAAATTGTTATAAATAATTACATTTAAAGATGATATAACGACAAAACTTAAAAATGGAGCCATGATAAGTAAAGCAGTATATGAGAAAGTATAACTACTATCTTTAAATAACAGGACAAACTCTTTATAAAGTAAGGCTTTAAAAGGATCTAACACTTTAACATGTCTATTACCTTTCTTTTTAAGTTGAATTTCCTTGCTTCTTAAATGAATAAATTTATAAGAAATAGATGCAACAAAACATCCAACTAGTACACTAATAAATGATAATGAAGCAAAAATTAAGATTCCTGGAACAAAATTATTAAACGCTGCACAAAGAGGATAAATTAAAGGATAAATAGGATATAAATAAGAAGCAAGTCCTCTCATCATCTCAATTAAAGAAGATGAAATCATTCCAGTTCCTTCATTAGTTGATAAGGCACTTAAATAAGCATTTAAAACAAATTGATAAGCATAGCATAGTAAAATAACAATAGCTGAAGCACAAACAAATTGAACAATATCACTTAACTTTAATAATCTATATATAAATTCAACTACGATTGAAAAAATTAAACTAATACCAACTCCAAAAAATGAAATAAGTGCTCCATAAACTAGACCAAATACATAAAATGGAGGCATAAATCCTCTTAAAACAAAATAGGTAATTAAAATTGGAGAAGATATACAAATATTAATTAAAGTTTGTTTTAAATATAAATAGCTAACTTTAGAAAATACAATCTCTCCACTAGTGACTGGAAGAGGAGTTATAACACTATAATCATTTTTAGAAAATAAAACAGTTCTAGCTTTTAAAGTTGTATAAATAATTGAGATTAACAGGGTTATAAATAAAATTGTAATTAAAAAATCAAATGAAGAAGAAATTGAAGCATTAGCTATAAGTTGATTATCTAAAGAAATGTAGACAAAAACTTCTATAGCAATAAAAGCTGCTATAACAAGTAATTTAATAGCCCATCTTAAAAGATTAACCTTTCTTGAAGGCTTATCGTCTTTACTTTCGATAATTTCCTTTCTAACTAATTCAATTAACATAATTTTTTTCTTTTTTTCTTTTTATTAATTTTTAGCTTCTTACACTTTGGTTACTACTATTTATAGGATTAGTAGGAACTGTTTCATTATAGATTTTAAAGAAAATCTTTGATAAATCTCTTCTTTTAATTGGATCAAGATTAAGATCATATAATCTTTCTACTTTTCCGTTATTTATAATTGCTACACGATCACAAATAGCAGCGACCATATCAATATTATGAGATGTAATAAAGACAGTTCTACCGTTTTTAGCAAATTCTTTAATCATTGAAACTAATGTTTCATAAACCATAATATCAAGACCAACAGTAGGTTCATCTAAAATCCAAATTTTAGGATTATGAATTAAAGAAGCCATTAAACAAATCTTTTGCTTCATACCATGAGAGTATTCTTTAATTTTTCTATTTAAATCTTCTTCAGACATTGTGAATTTAAAAGCTAAATATTTATAGTTATTTTCAAAAGCAGTTTGAGTAAGTCCATAACAACTTGCAATAAACTGTAAATATTCATTTCCACTCATCATTTCATATGATGTAGGATCACTAGGAACATATCCAATACTATCTTTAGCATATAAAGGTTCTTTTAAAGTATCATAGCCATTAATAATGATATTTCCACTATCTTGTTCTTTTAGACCTACCATACAATCAATAGTTGTTGATTTACCAATACCATTTCTTCCAATAAAACCAAATACTTCACCTTTTTTAACTACTAAATTTAAATCTTTTAAGACTTCTTTTTTATGCTCTTTTGTTCCATAAGATTTAACAACGTGGTCTAAAATGATAACTTCGTTAACTTCTTTTATTTCTTCTTCAACTTCTTCTACTTTAGCCATCTCTAATGTTTGATCATTTTTAGCCATAATTAGTTCCTCCTAAAAGATTTAATCCAAATACAAGATCTAGATTTTCCGTCTTGATATATATCAAATATTGAATTACATTCCATGCAGGCATAATGTCCATTTTTTAAATAAACATTATCTTTTCCACATACTGGACATGTTGATTTATAAATTTCTTCATCTCCTAAGAAGATGAAAGTAAATGAAGTAAAGATATTTTTAAATGCTTTAAATTGCGATTTATCATCATCATAAATTGATAAATTTAAGATTTCATTATATTTACTTACTTCATTAGATAAAGTAATTAAATAAACATTATCAACTTTTTTAAGTTTATTTTTCTTGAATTCATTTAAAGAATCTAAATTATCTTTTGAGATAAATGATGAAGTTTTTAAAATATAATTTGCTTCATCAAATTTATTTGAAACATTGATAAGAATTGAATTTGTGTCTTTTTCTCCCGAGATTTTATATTTAAATCCATGGTATTCAAATTCAATTGTATCAAATACTAATTTATGAGATTCTTTATCAAGTTTAATGTTATTAAAATCTACTTTTTCTTCTTCTTTATTTTTCTTTTTACTATTTTTTGATTTCTTTTTAGGTGTAGATTCTTTATTTACATCTTCTAAAGAAATTACTTTATATTTGGTATTTAAGATTTCACTACTAATAAGGTAATTAAATAAAGATATATAAATATAGTTATAATATAAAGATTCAATCATTAATGATTCATCTTCATCGATACTATAATTCTCTTTAAAGTATCTATAACAATAATTATATAATTCATCATGAATAAGGACGTTTGTAGGAAGAATATTTTTAGAGATCTTCTTTTTAGAACATACTTTATAAAATGATGAGCCTTTAATATTTTTAATTCTTTTAATAACTTTCTTTAATAATAATGTAATATTTTTTATGATTGGTGAATTATAAATAAATATTTCATTATATGGAGCTTTAGATAAATCATAATTATTAAAGATCGAATAATTAGAGAAATTAATATCTTTAGCTTGATAATATTCTTCAATAGAATCATTAACAAAATTAATTGATGTTTTTAAATCATCTATTTCTTCACTAATAGAATCAATAAGTAAAGCGATAAAATGATTTTCATAATTATCAATTGTATCGATATATTCAGATGAATGAACATATTCAGGAGTCATCTCACCTCTTTTTTTCTTCCATAATTTTGGATCTAATGTTGTAAGATGGAAATCATCTCTAGAGATTGCTCCACTAGTTTCACTTCTTACAACAATTGGAGAAGTATCTACCTTAATATGAGGTGAATAGATGATTGAAGTAATCTTATCTAAGACTACTTTTATTTCATTTATCTTTTTATCGATTGATTCAAAACTATATTCATTTTGTAAAGGAATTTCTTCATTTAGAAGTTCACTAAAAAGATACTCAAAAGAGTTATATGAGCTAATTTTTTTGGTAATGCTATCTAAGAATCTTCTAATTTCTGACATATTTCCCTTTCAAAACTCTATAATTTTCTTAAAAGTTTACTAATGACGTGTCTAGTATTTTTAAATGAATCTTTTCCATATGTATCTATAATTATACGGTCAAGTTCACTTAAACCTTGTTTGATGTAATCTTCAAATCTACCTTCTAATTTAGCGACTACTTTTCTAGAGAACATGAAATCTAAAGCATCTTCTTTTTTACCACCACATTCAACATAAACTGGAACTAATTCTTCAATTTGATGCATGATACGGTTACCAAATGTTAAATCAAATGTATCGTAAGTAAATGAAGTAAGTTTTCTAAATTTATCGTAATCATCTTTAGAAAGTCTATTTGCTTCTTTGGCTTTAGCATTTTTAAACATATTTTGAAGTCCATCAAATGAAAGATGAATTTTGTTACAATCTCCCTCAACTTCAAATGGTTCATTACGATCATCAAAAGCAATTGTGATAGCTCTATCGTATACCTTATCAGTAATTGTATAGGTAGAATCATCTTTATTTGCTGTACCAATAAACCAAGTGGTATTTGAAATATTTAAAATACCATTTTCTAGATGCATTGGAGCCTCAAAATCATATGGAAGTTGCATGATTTTAAGTTTCCATTCATCTTCAGGATATTCCATGATGGATAAGAAATCAGCAAAGTAATATTCAACACGGGAGATGTTAAGTTCATCTAAAACCATAATATTTATATGTCTAGGAAGGAATGTAGCTTCATATAACTTCTTTAAAAATTCAGTTTCATTATATGAACGTGAAAAATCATTAAAATAACCTAATATTGACGTTCTATCACGCCATGTAGCTTGAACTGGTTCAAAGAATGATTTTTCTGAAATATATTCACTAAAATATCTAGCAAGAGATGATTTACCTGTACCACTTAAACCTTCTAAAATGATAAGTCTAGAGGCTGCAAGACCTGATACAAATGCTCTAATAGTATCAATATCGAAGTATATTTTTTCTTCTTTAGCAAGATAATTTCTAAAGTTTTCACACAAATCTTTTAAAGCAAGATTATCGTCAAATTCATCGACTGCTTCGCGGTTTTCCATGATGTAATCAATTGTACAAAGTCCTGGAAATACCTTTTCTTTATCGCTAATTTTTTCTTCTTCAAGTTGACCAGAACCAACTCCTCCAACTCTAGCTCCAATTCCAGCACTAATTCCACTAGCAAGAGCGTTTTCATCAGGAGTTTCTTCTCCAAATGAATGAGCGAGGTTATCTTGATCTTCTGCTTTTTCTTCCTCTTCTTCTTGAAGTTTTTCTTCCATAGCAATATCTGCTTCATTTGAGAAGAATCTAAATGGTTTATCAATGTTTTTCATATTGATATAAATCATTAATGGAGCACCAATTAAGGCAAATAAGAAAACATAGATAACAAAAGCAACAACATAAGATTGACCTAAGAAAGCAAAAGCATTACCCATTGTTTCTAAATCATAAGGATATTGAGCTAAACATCCAATAAGTAAGCAAAGTCCAATTCCACCACCAATTGTTGACCAAATGATAATTTGCCATTTTCTTGAAAAAATCTTTTCTTCAAAGAATTTTGCAAGTCTAAATTCATAAAGTACTGCGGCTGGAGTAAAGAATGAATAAATGACAAACACAATAATTAAAACGTAGCTTGCAGTTCCTCCGTTTACATAAGGGAATCCAAAAGCTGGAACCATTGCTTGAATAGGGTTATCTTTAACCATAATACCGTTTCTATCACAAGCAATAGCACAAATAAGAACCAACACTAAATACAAAAATAGTAACGCTAACGAAATTAGGTTCTTTCTTGTAAAGTGGGTTTTAAGAAGCTTATTTTTCATAAAACTATTCTCCTTCCATATTAGTTTTTCCTACTTCTTTTATATCAAAATCCTTGCAAATCTCAACTTTTTTTTGAGAATTCTCAGGAATATTGATGTCTACGTTAGCATCAGAATTCTGATCTTCTTTCTTTGATTTCTTTGTTGTTCTTTTTCTTTTTTTAGGGGCGGGTTTTTCTTCAAGAGCCTCTTCAGAATTCTGGGAAGATTTATCTTCGTTAGTTATCGATTCGTTGATAACTTTTATCATTTTATTGGAATCGTTATCATTTTCTTGATTTAGATTATCAGAATTTTCATTTTCTTCGTTCGATTCACTGATAACTTTTATCACTGAATTGGAATTCTCTGAATTTCCGATCTCTTTAATTTCAGATTTTTCTTTCGATTTACTGATAACTTTTATCGATTCGTTGGAATCTTCACTATTTTCTTCATCTTCAGATTCATCATCACTACTTTTTCTAAATCTTGAGAAGAAACCATTTTTCTTTCGCTCTTCTTTTTCTTTTTTCTCATCTTCATCTAATAGTTTGTTTACTTCTTTACTATTAGCTTTCATTTCTTCAAGTGTCTTTTCATCTTCGATTACTTCTTTTTTGATCAGTTTTCCTCTTGAGAATGTATATACACTGTTTTTGTAGATAAGTTCTTCTTTGTATACAATATCAATTTCTTCAGAAACATCTAATTCACTTTCTAAATTGAAACTAGATTCTTTTAAAAGTAACTGGGTTCTTTCTTCAATCGTATTATCATAACGAGTGTTATAGTAATCAAACATGAAAAGACAATAAGCGATAGCAACAATTGTAATAATACCGGCGTTAGATTGTAAAAATATAATAAAGATACCAACTGTTTCTATACGTGTTTCATTGTAGAAGCCAATGATATCATCATAGTAAACATAATCACTATATCTACTACCAACATCATTTCTAGAGTTAGCATCACCTTGAGTGATATATCCAACTCTTCCATCTTCAAGATTATTTATTGAGATGATTCTATGGACAATTGTTGTTCCATCTTTATCTTTAAAAGCGACAACATCATATAAATCAATATCAGCTTCACTATCATATTTTGTGATACCAATAATATCATAAGCATTAAATTGATTTGTGAGATCATTTTCAAAAAGATATGTATTTGTTTGGTATCTTTCTGACATACTTCCACTACCTATAACAATAAGAGTAGAATCTCCAAAAGGTATGACATTACCAGTAAATCTAGAATAAAGAGAAACACCAAAAAAGACTAATATTAAACCTAATATTAGATATGAACCAATTTTGATACCTATTTGTATACCTTTTTTCTTTTTTTCTCCAGTTTTTAAGTCTCTTGATTCATCTTCTTTTGCATTAGAAATTAAATCATGATCATAATTACCTTCTTTAACTCCATCAATGTTAGTTAAATAGTAATGTCTAAATAAAATTGTAAATACTGAACAAAAACTTATTAGGCATACAATGGTAACAACTAAAGATATAATCTCAATATTACTCATTGTTAAACGCATTTAAGAGCCTACGAGGCGTAGGCTCTTAAAATGAAGTGTGAAATAAATTAATTAAATGGCTAATTAAACTTGTGCAATTGTAAATGTTACTTGAAGAGAATCTTGAGCAGCATTTAATGCAGCAATAGCGTCATCAACAGCTGTTTTATTAGCATTATACCATTCAGTTGTAATTCTTGAAGGATTAGCGTTGTTTACAGATGTACCCCAAGAATAAGTAAGAGTAACTGTAACTGTATATTCATAATTGCCTGTTCCTTTTTCTCCAGTTACAGATACATTATAGCCGCCACCAATACTTCCGGCTGTATTTGTACCAGCCCAAGCAATTGTAAGTCCAGTATCTCCGGATAAAACAGGACTAACGATAACGCCATTAGTGATTAAATTATCAATATCAGTTGATGAATATGTAATCTTAATTCCACCTGCTAAACAATCGTCAATAACTGTTGAACTTTCACCAGTAATTGTGAATTTAAGAGATGTTACTAAATTTTCATTTGAGGTATTAGTTTCTGATGATAAATAATAATCAGATCCACCTTGGTAACCATCATGATCAAACTTAAGTGCTGCAGGAGTATGGGTATCATCAACTTTAAAAGTTAATCTTTTATCAACAACATCACCAATAGTTACACTAACATTTGAGGTAGTTGAAGCATTTGTAGCTTGGATAACCCACCCAGAGAAACCAACTGAGAGAACTGATAAAGCTGCTAATCCACCAACTAATAAAGTAATATTCTTTTTATTGTTAAATTTCTTTTTCATATTATTTCACCATATATATTTCTATATATGTCCTTTCTTAATTAAAATTAATTTTTAAATTATTAAGCTTTATTTGTTAATTCAGCTTTTAATGTAATTTTAGGATTATTTAAACCTGAGAAAGCACTCATTTCAGTTTGAACTTTTGTAGGAGCACTCATAATGTCTTTATAATTTAAGCTATTGTAGTAGGTACATGGAGTTTGATTATTAAAGAATGAACCCCATGTGAAATATAATGTTCCACTTACTTCACCCGAATCAAAATCAGCAGCTGTTTCAGCACCAGCAGTTGTACCCCAATCGTCATGTCCAGTCAAATCAATAGTAATTGATGAAGCAATTTCTCCTCTTTCAGTTGTTGATAATTCAATATATGTACCAGAAGTTGTATGTGTGCCAGGTGCAGATTGTAATTCACCGTTAAGGTCAGCTGCAGTAATTGCAACTGCTCCTGATACTGGATGATTCCAAGTATTAACATTCTCAGTTGCTGGTTCAGAATCTGTTGGCATTGTTGTTGGCATTGTAATAGTAATTTGATTTGGTTTTGCAGCAACAGCAGCACCGATAACTACTCTATATTTATAGGTGATTGAGAAATCGTAATCATTTTCAGCACTCCAATCACTGCCTGTTCTCATGACTTTACCAGTATTAACTGCTTCATGTTCACCTGCTTTAACTGTTTGACCTGCGTCAATTTTAAAATCAAGGTAACATGTTTCGTTAGAAACTGTATCTACAGTAACGCCAAATTGTTGGTAGCCTTCTCTTTGATTAATTCCGATTACCCAGCTAGCAAAACCGGTTGTAAGTAAGGCGACTGCTCCAAAAAAAGCAACTCCACCAACTACCCATTTTCTTTTTGAACTATTTTTAATATGTTTTCTCATTTTTAATCCTCCTTATATTTAAAATAGTTTTTTATTAAATTCATTAATAAGTAAATATAACTACATAAAAAATAAATTATACTTATTCGTTTTTGTTTTCTTATTTTTTTGCAATTAATTATATAGTTATATCTACTTATTATTCATTTACTTGTTAAATGGGTATAAATACAAATAAAGAATGAATTATAGAGATGATATATAAGAGTAGAGATCAATCTTTAATATATAGATTTACTTATATATACATTTAGTTGAAAAATACATATATATAAATAATTAATAGATATCAGAGTCTATTTATATATCAAATATATAGTTAATTGTTTAAAAGAAAACAAAAACAAATATACCTTTAATTATTTAACAATTAAAAGTACATAATTCATTTTTGATATTTCTATCAATAATTATATTTATCATGTTAGGTTTAACCTTACCAATGTAAGAGTAAATTCTAACAATAACGCCTTTAATATATTCTTTAACATTACATACTTGTACTTTAATAATTAATTTAGGATCAATATATTCTCTTGCTCTTAAGTAGATTCTTACTACTCCAATTAAACAATAAAAGATTCCTAAATGAGTTAAAGATGAATTGTATTTAAATATAGGAATAAGAGTATATGGAATTGATGTTTCCATTAATTTTGTTAAAAACACTGTTACAAAATCAAAGAAGTAATCAAATCTAGAAAGTTTGCAAAAGAATATTATTGCAAAGTATAAAGAGACTGTAATCATTAAAGAGATTATAGAGTTAAATATTTTTGCTTTTTGATCTTTAATTAAGATGCCTATAAATAAATAGAAGAATTCAAATGTAAATATAGATACTACAAATGGTAAAGCATCTTTTAAAATTAAAAGCATATAAATAAAGAAGAAATCTAAATTCATAGTGATATAATTTTAAACTATTATTAATTTTTTTTAAATAAACATAGTGTTTTAAAATGTAATCAATTTGGTCTACATATATATTTTATATATATGGTTTAGGGGTTTTATCTTTAATTCGCAGGGTTTTTGAAATTATAATCTTTATAATTATTTCTTAATCTTAATGTTATCTTAATCTCAAATTTATATGAAATCCTAATATTTTCTTAAATTTATTTAAAAATATATATAAAAAAATATAGAAATAGATAGACTTTCTATATTATCTTCTACTGTTTTATTTATATATATCTTATATATAGAAGAGTGTTTACCTTTATTAAGTCTATCTTATCAAGCTAGAAATATATCTATTAAGGAAGAATGAATTGTACTTATTTCTATCTTGATAAACTTTTTTAAATTTTATGGTAAATTTTTGAAATTAGAGCAATCTTGTTAATATAGGGAGGAAAAATTACTTATGACCTAACAAGTTCAATTTAAATTTAATTTCTATATAAATTATTTGTTCATAATTTATTGCATCTTAACCAATTCTAAATTAGATAACTTCTTTCCCAAGAAATAGATCAATTGCGTTTATATGATGAACTCCTTCTTGCTGGTCTCTTAATACATCAAGAGAAATAATATAGCGAGGAAACCCATCTCTTATTCTTCTAAATGGCCTATACTCTCTTTCCTTAATTTTTTCATTACCTGTCATAGTGTATGTAACCTGAACATAGGCATAGTCACCACTTTGCTTTCTTACAATAAAGTCACATTCTAAATCACCAATTTTTCCTATACTTACTTTATATCCGTTGCTAACTAAGTATAGATAGACTATATTTTCTAAAGATGGCCCATAATTTAAACTATTATTTACATTAGTTGAAAAATAAAATGCCAAATCAGCTAAATAATATTTCTGTTCTCTTAATAAAGATTTCTTAGATTTTAAATCGAACCTATTACATTCGTATATTATTTTAGCTTTCTTTAAAATCTCAATATAATTTTTAATTGTATTAAGTTTTGTTTTAATACCCGCAACTAATAATGAATCATAGAATGTTTTAAGAGAAAATTGTGAAGTGTAATTATTAATAATATAAGATTGCACTCTTTCAAAAAGTGCTTTATTTGAAACTCTATTTCTAGTTTTCACGTCTTTATTGAATATTTCGTTTATAATCTCGCTTGTATATAATTGTTTAGAACTAAGGTCATCAAACTCTAATGCTTTTGGAAAGCCACCCTCAATGATATAAGAGTTGAATTCCTCATAAAGATCTCCACTAATTGTTTTTTGAAAAAACTTTTTCATTTCAAGATATTCATAAAAATCTAATGGATATGTTTCGAAAGTTAAATATCTCCCAGTTAATTTAGTTGATATTTCATCGCTTAAAAGATATGAATTTGAACCTGTTAAAAATAGTGAATAACCCTCTTCTTGATATTGAAGTACTATCTTTTCAAATTCCTTAACGTTTTGAATTTCATCAATAATTAAATAATACATATCTTGGTCATGAATTTGTTCTTCAATTTTATTTTCAAGTTGTTCTGGAGTAACAATATTCTTAAACCCTCTATTATCTAAAGGCAAATATATGATTCTATCAGCCAAATTTCGTAAATTTAATTCATTAATGATAGATTTTAAAATTGAAGTTTTACCAGATCTTCTAATGCCTGTAATAACTTTTATAATATCACTATCGAAAAATGGCCTAATTTTTGATAAATACTTTTCTCTAGGATAAATTTCATTCTTCATATCTTTTCTTCTCCTTTTAATTTATTTTATCGTTAAATGGAGTTTAAGGGTAGTGTTTTTTAAATAATTTGCATTTTTATCCTCTGAATCCTACTTTAATGAAAGACAAAACTAATTTTTAGATATTTAATGAAACAAATAGCTATTTCGTTTGATATATTCATTTTATTTTTTTAAATCCCTATGTTTTCTTATATATTAAAAAATATATAAAAAAACATATAGATATTTATAGACTTTCCATATTATTTACTACTGCTTTATTTATATATCTTATATATAGATGAATGTTTACCTTTATTAAGTCTATCTAATCAAGCTAGAAATATATCTATTAAGGAAGAATGAATTGTACTTATTTCTATCTTGATAAACTTTTTTAAATTTTTTTAGTCATCAATAGTTTTTGTGGGTAAAACTTATTCATAAGCAGGTTTAATATCATAATATAAATTAGAACATGATATATAAATTAGGTCT
>CASFCL010000002.1 GCA_949293255.1 uncultured bacterium | reverse complement strand
TCTTAGATAATTGTCTATCATAGGTATCTAATAAATTTAATGCTTTTTCAATTTCTTCTATTTTGTGCATACTTGTCCTTTCTATTTAGTCCAAGTTTTGTCCGCACCCCCTTTTGTACATTTTTATCTTAAAATTAATAGAAGATGTTATAAAAGCCAAATTTATTCAAATTCCTGATCTTGCTGAGAAACTTTTAGCTAATGGTGATGAAGAAATTGTTGAAGGAAATTATTGGCATGATTGTTATTAGGGAGTTTGTGGCGGAAAAGGACAAAATCATCTAGGAAAAATTATAATGAATATCAGAGAATACCTTAAAACTCTTAAAAAATAGATAAAATTTAAAAAACCAAAATTAAATTTATTAAATAATTTGTATTAATTTATTACTTCTTTAAAGATAAAGAACAAACAGTTTCTACATGGAATGTATGAGGAAACATATCTACTAAATCAATAGAATCGATTGAATATTTTTCTTTTAGAAGTTTTAAATCTCTAGCTAATGTTGCTACATCGCAAGAAATATATACAATCTTCTTACATCCACTTTTAAGTAAAGCGTTTAAAAATTCAGGTTCTAATCCTTTTCGTGGAGGATCAACAAAAATAACATCATATTTTTTCTTCAACATGTAATTTTTTGCATCTCCACAAGTGTAATTGCCGTTTGTAATATTATTTAATTTTATATTTTCTCTAGCATCTTTAATTGCGTCATTAACAATCTCAACGCCATCTACTTCTTTAACAAATTTAGATGCAATAAGTCCAATCGTTCCAATTCCACAATAAGCATCAAGTATAGTATCGCTCTTTTTAAGTTCTGCTTTTTTAAAAGCAAGACTATATAAAACTTCACATTGATCATGATTGACTTGATAAAAAGATTTAGGCGAAATTTTAAATTTTGTATCTAAAAGAGTATCAAAAATAAACCCTCTTCCATATGCTATTTGTTCTTTATTTCCTAAAATAACGTTAGTTTTGCGGGGATTTTCATTGAAAACAACGGTTTTTACCTCGGGACATTTCTTGATTAACTCTTTTACAAAGTTCTTTTTTGAATTAAATTTTAAAGTAGTAACAACAATTATTACCATTGTTTCTTTACTTACTTTTCCATGTCTAATTAATACGTGTCTAATTATTCCTTTATTTAAGTCTTCGTTATAAGCAGGAATTTTCATTGAAAGCATTAAATCTTTTATAGTTTTTAATATTTCAACATGAACTTTATCTTCAATTACACATTCTTTAATTGGAATAATATCGTGTGTTTTAAACTTATAAAACCCATAAACAAGTCTATTTTGTTTATCATATCCAAAAGGAACTTGAATCTTGTTTCTATAATAATATGGTTCATTCATTCCATGAATATCACTAATTTTTTTATCGATTCCGCCGATTCTTTTTAAAGTTTCTTTTGCATAATTAAATTTTAGTTTTAATTGTTCTTGATAATCTAAATTTTGAAATGAACATCCTCCGCAAGCCGTTGCACAAGGACATTTTGGAGTTATTCTTTTGTCTGAAAACTTAAGAATCTTCTTAATTTTTCCAACATCAAAACCCTTCTTTCTATATAAGATTTCAATTTCTGCTTCTTCATCCTTTAATAAAGCTGGAACAAAAATAACTCTATCTTTAATTTTGACGATCCCTTGACCATCAAAAGTATAATCTACACATTTTCCAGTTATAATATTGTTCATTTTTTTAAAATATATGAGAAAACATATGTTTTTTTTTACTTTTTAGCCATTAAATCTTTGATATATTCTACTTCTTTTGCTACATCAAGTCTTGGGAATAAAGCATCCATATTAACTACTTTTAATCCGTTTAATCTTGAAGAATCTTTAATCTCTTTATAGTCAATTCCGTTTTCTAATCCAAGTTGAGTATATATTTTTGAACTTGTTTCTACTAAAATTGGCTCTAAAAGTTTTGCGCCAACTAAAATTACATAAGCTAAATGAGCCATGACTGAATCTAGCTCTTCTTTTTTGCTTGGATCTTTTGCTAAAGTCCAAGGAGCCATTTCTTCAATATATTTATTAGCTCTTCCTAACATATTAAAAACATCGATGAATGCTTCAGTTATATGTAAATCATCTAATTTATTTTCATATGATTCAATTGTTAAAGGAACGATACTTTCTAATTCTTTATCAAGTTCGTTTATTACTTTTTTAAATTCAGGAATTATTCCATCACAGTATTTTGTAATCATTGAAACGGTTCTTTTAACAAGATTTCCTAAATTATTAACTAAGTCGACATTAATTCTTTCAACAAATTGTTCTGGAGTAAATTGTCCATCGCTACCAAAAACAACTTCTCTAGTTAAATAATATCTAACTGTATCAACACCATATCTATCAATTAATGGGTATGGAGAAACTACATTTCCTTTTGATTTAGACATTTTGCCATCTTTCATCATTAATAAACCATGGACAAATACCCTATCAGGGAGTCTTAAATTTAAAGCTGATAAAAATTCTGGCCAATAAATTGTATGGAAACGAGTAATGTCAGCACCAATTACATGAATAATTTCACTTTCAGGATCTTCCCAGAATTTTTTATATAATTCATCATTCTCTGATCCATAACCTAAAGCTGATAAATAATTAAACAAAGCATCAAGCCAAACATATGCGACATGTTCTTTATTTTCTCTAATTGGAACTCCCCATTTAAAAGTTGTTCTAGAAACACATAAATCTTCAAGACCTGGTTTAATAAATGTATTTATCATCTCAGTTTTTCTATTAAGAGGGTAAATTACATCAGGATTGTCATAATATTTTTCTAATTCTTTTAAATATTTATTGGTTTTAAAGAAATAGGCTTCTTCTTTTTCTCTTTTTACTTCTCTTCCACAGTCTGGACAAATATGATTTTCTCCAACTTGTGTATCGGTCCAAAAAGATTCGCATGGTGTACAATACCAACCTTCATATGATCCTAAATATACATCATCGTTTTTTAAGAATTTTGTAAAAACTTCTTGAACAACTTTCATATGACGTTCTTGCGTTGTTCTAATAAAATCATCATTTGAAATTCTCATAGCTGTCCATAACTTTTTAAATACAGCTACTTTTTCATCAATATAAGTTTGTGTATCTTTACCTTCTTTTAGAGCGTTTTGTTCAATCTTTTGTCCGTGTTCATCTGTCCCTGTTAAAAAATAACACTCAAATCCTCTCATTCGTTTTGCCCTTGCAAAAACATCACATAAAGTTGTGCAGTATGCATGACCAATATGTGGTTCTCCGCTAGGATAATATATAGGGGTTGTTATATAAAATCTCTTTTTATTCATTTTAAAAAGCCTCCTAATTTAATGAAAATGCTTGAGTTTTGCAGGGTTTTTGATTAAAAATATCGAGTTTTTATCCTTTTAAACCTCTGGCTTGTCTATCCATATCTTCAACAACGATATCATAGATTTCACCTAAGCTTGCACAGTATTCTAAAACTTTCCAAGGTTCATTTGTGTGATAGTGAATTTTAATTAAAGTGTCGTCGCCAACTGCAAGTAAGCAACCGCCTTTGAAATTAGTATTAAAATAATCGCTAATTGCATCTTCACTTAAGTTTTTTCCTTCTATTAATAATTGTGTGTCGTATCTAAATTCAATCATAAATATCTCCTTTGTATATAATATAAAATAAAAAATCACACTCTTTAAACATATTTTAAAGCATGTGATTTTAATGTTTCAAATATACTATTTATTTCTGTTATATTTTCTATTGAAACGATCAACTCTTCCGTCGTTTTGGACAAATCTTTGTTTACCTGTATAGAATGGGTGGCAATTCGAACATGTATCAACTCTAATTTCTTTCAAAGTTGATTCTGTTTCAAAAGTGTTACCACATGAAATACATGTAACTTTACATTTGTGATAATTTGGATGAATTCCTTCTTTCATTTGTACTACCTCCAGCCTAAGATTTAAATTAACTATTCTCTTAAGAAAGTTTGCTTGTATAATTTATCATTTTTATTAATATCTATCAAGTATTATTTAGAGCTTTAATTTTTATCGTCTACAAGACTTGAATAATATTCTTTCCGCATCTCTTTTACATGCTCTTTTGAGTAAAAAGATGCGATTGCAAGGGACTTTTTAAACCCTTCTTCTTTAAATTTAGGATCTTCTTTTAATCTATTTAAGATTTCTTTAAATTCTTCATTATTATTTCCAACAATATAATCTGTTAAGAATATTTCTTTATATAAATCTAAATCTCTAACAACAAAAGGAATCTCTACATTGACACATTCAAGCAAAGTCATTGGGAACAACTCTTGATATGAAGGTAAAAATAATACATCAGCTAAGTTATAAACATCATTCATTGTTTCTCTAGGAACAATTCCTAAAAATTTCATATTTTTTGGTGGATTATCAATAAGTTTTTTAATTTCTTCATATCCAGATGTGATCTTTTTAAAACTAAATCCTCCTGCCCAAACAAATTTTACATCGGGCATTGATTCAGCAACTTTACAAAAATCAACAATTCCTTTTCTAGTTTGAGTTTGCCCTACTCCTAAAACTATAAAATCATCTTCTGAAAAACCATATGTTTTCCTGATTATTTTACGTTTTTCATCATTATATTTATAAAATTTATCTCTACTAACAAAATTAGGAATATATTTTATATTTTCTTTTTTAAATCCTAATTCAACTAGAGGACGAATAAAATAAGGATTAACAACAACGAGTTTATCGGCTTTTCTATAAAATTTAAGGGTATAACTTCTATAAACATTAAAAGCAAATTTTGGCATTTTTAAACTTCCATCATCAAACTCAGGAATAAAATGGACACTACAAACATTTACTCTATTTTTCTTATATTTAAAGAAAAAAGAAGGATTAATTGTATGAAAATGACAAATATCGAAGTCTTTTTTCTTCTTTTCATTTACATAGATATCAAATTTATCAATTTCATTAACTAGTTCTTCTTGCTCTAAAAAAGCAGAAGCAACACCTTGTCCTTCTACGTTTAGACCACCAGCAAACATGTTGATTTTAATTCTATTTTTCATGCTTTATTTATTATAAAGATTTATAGAGCTCTTTTTAAGTTGTTTTTGTTTAAAAATATTAATTTTCATTTATAATTAAAATTAGCGTTTTGAAAGGAGTTAAACGATATGATCAGTAAAAAATTAGCTGCTGAAATTATAAATTTAGGTAGTTCAACTGGTGCAGATTTTGTTGAAATCTTTTTCGAAGATACTACTAGCAAAGGAATAAGAGTCGAAAACGGTAAAGTTGATGGATTAAGTCAATCTAATGTTTATGGTGTTGGTATAAGACTTTTAAAAGAATTTCGTTCAGTTTATGGTTACACCAATGACGTTTCTAAAAAATCTTTAACAAAACTTGTTAATAAATTATCCGCTTCTTTTTCTTCTCCTAGAGTAATTGAAGAAATTAACGAAGATTTTAAAAATAAACCAGTTCCAAAAATTAATAAAAAAGTAAATTGGGCTAAAAATGTTCCTAACGAAGAAATCATCGATATGCTTAAAAATTGTGCAGGCATAATTCATGGTTATAGTGAAAAAATCGTTAGAACAATTTGTGCAATGAATATTTCAGATACAAATATTCAAGTTTTTAATTCAAAAGGTGAAACATTTAAAGACTTTAAAGAGTATTCTAGACTTGCTCTTATGAGTGTAGCTAGTGATAATGGCAAAATCGAAACAAGATTTGATGGTCCAGGATCACAAAGTGGTTGGGATTACTTTATAAAAGACATAAATGTTAATGATATTGCATTAGAAAACGCTAAAAAAGTAATTTTAATGTTAAATGCTAAAGAATGTCCAAGTGGAAGATTCCCAGTAATTATCGGAAATGGATGGGGAGGCGTTATCTTCCATGAAGCTTGTGGTCACCAATTAGAAGCTACTTCTGTTGCTAAAGGACTGTCAGTTTTTAGCAATATGAAAGGAGAAAAAATCGCAAATGATATCGTAAGTGCTTATGATGATGGCACTATCTCTAATGAATGGGGTTCAAATAACATTGATGATGAAGGAAATCCAACTCAAAACAACTGCTTAATTAAAGATGGTGTCTTAGTTGGCTACTTAGTTGATGATTTCAATGGTCGTAGAATGGGTGAAAAAGGAAATGGTGCTTGTAGAAGAGAATCATATAAATATGAACCAACTTCAAGAATGTCTAACACTTATATTGCTAATGGCAAATCAACCAAAGATGAAATCATTGCAAACACAAAATTAGGTTTATATGCTGTCGCATTTAATGGTGGTTCAGTCAATCCAGCAACCGGAGATTTCAACTTTGGTTGTTCAGAAGCTTATATCGTTAAAGATGGTAAGATTCTTGAACCAGTTAGAGGTGCAACTTTAGTTGGAAATGCTAGAGATATTTTAAAACACATCGATATGGTCGGAAACGATTTAGCTTTAGGCCAAGGTATGTGTGGATCAGTTAGCGGGTCAATTCCAGTAAACGTTGGTCAACCAACAATTAGAGTTGATGATATTGTTGTTGGAGGAAGAGGAGGATCGATCAATGAATTTTAATAAGTTTTTTGAACTTGCTAAAAAAGAAGGTTTAGAAGCAAGCGAAATTAGATATTCACAAACCACTTCTTTATCTATTTCTTTGTTCCATCAAGAAATTAATAACTACTCAGTTAGTGATTCTTCTACCCTTTCAGCTAGAGGAATTATCAACGGTAAATTTGGTTCTTGTTATACTGAAAAAATTGAATCTTCATCTTTCGATTTTCTCGTAGATGGAATCAAAAACACTGCTAAACTCGTAGATAATGATGATGAAGCTATCATTTATCAAGGCGGAGATAAATATAAAAAGAGAAATTTATTTAATAAAAATTTAGAAAATTGGGATGTTAAAGACATCCTTGCAAAGCTTCATGAGCTTGAAGATAAATTAAAAGCAGCTGATGAAAAAGTTAGCGAAGTTGAAGTCTCTTTTTCAAAAGAAGAAGGTACATCAATTTTAGCAAATTCATATGGCGTAAATTTAAAACAACGTTCTAACATTGCTTATGTTGTTGGTGAAGTTGTTATGAAACAAGGCGACGATATTAAAACCGGTTTCGATCTTCAAATTTTATCTGATCCATCTGATTTTAATGTCGATAAAATTGTTAAAAAAGTTATTGAAAAAACTAATGCAAAATTTGGTGCTGAAACAATCGAATCAAAAACTTATAAAGCGATTTTAAGTCAAAAATGTGTCGCTACATTAATTGGTGCATTATGTGAAAGTTTATCAAGTGAAAATGTTCAAAAACATTCTTCATTCTTTGAAGGTAAATTAGGTCAAAAAGTTTTATCTTCAAAACTTACTGTTCAAGAATTACCTTACACAAAAAATATTTTCTACTCATATTTTGATGATGAAGGTGTTCCAACTCAAAATAAAACCCTTATTAATAAAGGCGTAATTGAAACTTTCTTCTATAATTTATTAACAGCTAAAAAAGATGGAGTTAAATCTACTGGAAACGGAAAAGTTAGAGGCTCAAAAACTACTATCGCTTACTCATCAATTCATGTAAAACCAGGAAGAGCATCATTTGATGAACTTGTTGAAAAAGTACATGATGGTGTCTACATTACCGATCTTCAAGGTTTACATGCTGGACTTAACTCAAATAGCGGTGATTTTTCGTTACAAGCTGAAGGTTTTGCTATTAAAGACGGGAAAATTTCAAAACCTCTTACATTAATTACTGTTTCATCTAATTTATTTAAGTTATTCTCAGAAATTATTGCAGTTGGTAGTGATAAAGAACTTCAATACACTTCTACATCTGCTCCTTCAATTGCATTCAAACATTTAAAAGTTTCTGCAAGTTAATAAAAATTAGAAAGCAAAACATAAAAGTGGAGATTAATCTGGAGTGAGACCCAAATGTTGGACCAACTAACAGGAGGGTCTTTTTTCATATGAGATATACAAAAAAATTTAAATTAGATTGCATCAAAAAGTACAAAGCAGGTGAATATATCGATGATCCTGGAGGATGCAAGCACGAAACGTTTCGAAATAAAGTTAGAATTTGGGTCCGAATCTATGATGTATTAGGAGAGGTTGGCTTGGAACATAAGAAACCAAAGCGATCTTGGAAAGATAAATTAGATATGATTCAACGAGTTTTAGATGGCGAATCATTAACTGAGGTTGCTCTTTCTAATGGAATGCAGGCATGTATCCTTTCTAATTGGTACAAAATCTATCAAAAATTCGGTGTGGATGGTTTAAAATTAGATAGACGAGGGAGGCCGCCTAAAATGACAAAGAAACCTAAATTATCTAATGAACCAAAAACAAAAGAAGAATTTGAAAAAGAATTAGAATATCTTCGTGCGGAGAATGAATACTTAAAAAAACTAAAAGCCTTAGTTCAAAAAAGGAAGGACCGACAACCGAAGAAAAAGTAGCGGTTATCATTGAATTAAGGCATGAACATAAACTAAGTGTCCTTCTAAAAGTTTCAGGAGTTAAAAAAGCAACATTCTTCTACACAATTAACAAAGTTAATAAAGATGATAAAAATGAAGAGATTATTAAACAAATTGAAGAAATATATCATCAACATAAAGGAAGATATGGTTATCGAAGAATCTTGCTAGAATTAGCTAATAGAGGATATAAAGTAAATCATAAAAAGATTAAAAGAATCATGCGTTTGCTTAATATTCATGGAATTACACCTAAAGGGAAATATAACTCCTATAAAGGTGATCAAAACGGAACTTGCAAGAATCTACTTCTTAATAAAGTTATTGATGAAGAAAAGCATAAAACAATTTATAAAAGAGATTTCTCAACTTCAGCATGCAATCAAAAATGGACAACTGATGTTTCTGAATTCCATATAGCGGCAGGCAAACTATATTTGTCTCCAATTCTAGATATGCATAATCGTGAAATTGTAGCGTTCAACATATCTAGAAATCCTAACTTTAATCAAACAATGGATATGTTAAGAAAAGCTTTTTCAAAATATGAAAATTTAGAAGGCTTAATACTCCATAGTGATCAAAGATGGCAATATCAAATGAAGTTCTATCACAAGGAACTTAAAAAACGTGGTATCAAACAATCGATGTCCAGGAAGGGAAACTGTCTAGATAATTCACCTATGGAAAACTTCTTTGGAATTATGAAGAGCGAAATGTTCTATGGGCATGAATATGAATTCAAGACATTAGAAGAATTAGAAAAAGCAGCGATTGAATACATCAAATATTACAATAGTGAAAGAATAATGGAGAAAACAAAAGGACTGTCTCCATTAACTTATAGACAACAGTCCTTTGTTCGACTAAGATATTAGAAGCAAGTCCAACATTTGGGTCTCACTACAATCTCCACTTTTTTTATTAAAAACTATATGTTTTCTCGCTTATTTTTATTATTCTTTAGGTTTTTCGCCTATATAAAGGATTCCGATTGTTTTTGGACCACAATGTGAAGAAATTACACAGCCAGCAATCGTATGATGAATATTTTCTGGTTCAATGTATTTTTTAAGTTCTTCGATTACATAAAGATCTTCGCCATCCATATGACCACTATCAGTAACAAATACACAAGATTTGTCTAAATATGGCAAATCCTCTAAAAACATTTTAATTTGTTCATCGACTGCTTTTCTATATTTTCCTCTTGGCATTCTAAAAACAGTTAATTTATTGTTAATTACTTTTGCAACTGGGTGAATATGTAAAAAATGAGCAACTAATTTAGTCATTCCACTACATCTTCCACCTTTATGTAAATAATCTAATCTATCGATACAGAATTTTGCACTAACTTGAGGGACAAGTTCTCTAACTTTTTCAGCAATTTCTTTAACTCCCATGCCTTCATCTCTAAATTTAGCCATTTTTAAAACTAGTAAGCCAATTCCTGTAGATAAATTTTGAGAATCAACAATTTCAATTCTTCCTTCTGGGAATTCTTTAGCTGCAATACATGCGTTATTATAAGTTGAAGATAATCCACTACCAATTCCTATATAAATAATATCGTATCCTTCATTAATTAAAGGGGTGAAATCTTCGATAAATTCGTTAATATTTCTTGCCCCAGTTTTTGGAGTTTCACTAAATTCTTCAGCTTTTTTATAAACATCTTCAGCAGTAATTGTTACTCCATCTAAATAATCAATTTGCTCTTTTGGAAAAGAAACATGTAAAGGAACTATTTTAATATTGTGTTTTGTAATTAATTCTTCCCCTAAATCACAAGTAGAGTCGCTCATTACAATAATTTTGTTCATATAAAAACCCTCCATCTTTTTTTACTAATATAATATATTTTAACAAATAAAAAATGTTTTTACTCTCACTTTTATAGAGTTTTCAAAATCTAACCAAAAAAACACATAACTTTTCAAAACTCCATTATTTTTTCACAATTTTAATATATAAAGTAGTAAAATATTTAATCGTAAGAAAAAGGAAGGACTTAAATTATGTCAAAAAAGAAAAACAAAGCCACAAAGAATCTTTCTTCTTGGTGGGCTGATTTCAAAAAATTTATCTCAAGAGGCAACGTACTTGATATGGCCGTTGGTGTTGTCATTGGTGGAGCCTTCTCTGCAATTGTCACAGCATTAGTCAATATCTTATTATCAGTTTGTACTTGGGGTGTTCCAGGTGGTATTGCTGGATTAATTACCGTTTTACCTGCAGCAAATGAAGCTCAAGCAGGATTAGATGTTGCTAATGGACTTGGTCAATACTTTGCAAAAGGCGATTTACAAACAATTGCTCAAGCTTATGCAGAAAGTATTTACGGACTTGGATGTGAAGATCAATTAGTTGAATCTGTTAAAACTACAATTCTTGCTAATTACAAACTCTATGGTGAAACCTATGCTTATACTCAAGCAGCAGTTATCGATTGGGGTACATTTATTAACACAATTATCTCATTCCTCATCATTGCATTTACATTATTTGTAATTCTTAAAGTTTATAATTATGTAAAAACCAAAAGAGCTGAAATGGAAGCAAAAGCTCTCGAAGCATATTACAATAAACATCCTGAAGAAAGACCAGTCGTTGTTGAACAACCAAAATCAATTACTGAACTTGATGTCTTAAAAGAAATCAAAGAAGAACTTGTTAAACTTAACGGTAACGGTTCTTCAGAAGAAAAATCTGCTGAATAATTAGATTACAAAAAATTAAAAATGCCTCGATTAGGAGGCATTCTTTTATTGTTTTATTCTTGTGGTTCTACTCTTTTTTCTTCAATTTTAGCAAGTGCTCTTTGGAATAATTTTTCTTCTACATTTGCTAAGCCAACTTGTTCGCTATCTTTAATCTTTTTAACTTTACTTTTACAATATTCAACTTCGCTTTGGCTACATTCAACAAGGCCTTCGTAAAGTAAATAAGTTCTTAAAGATAACATTGAGAAGACCTTTTTAACATATTTTCTTTCTTCTGAAGAGAAAGATGCTTTATAAAATTCTCCAGCTTCTTCAGGCAATTTTGTCATTAAATAAATATAAGCTTTATGAAGTTTAGCATCTAAAACTGTATATCTTGATAATTTTGGGCTTTCAATGATTTTATCAAGGATTTCAATAGCTTTTTCATATTCTTCATGTAAAGTTTTTTGATAAACAGTAAGCATATTTACATCAGCAGTAAAATCAGTTAACTCATCAAAAACTCTAAATTCTTTATCTTTTTCTTCGATTTGTTCTAAACCTAAAACTGTTAAATACTCATTATATGCTTGAACATTGATTCTTTTTGTAAATAAAGAAAGTCTATAACCATCATTTAAGCAATCAAGATGTGCAGGGAAATAGTTATATAAAAAGAACATTAATGCAATTGTAGTGATAACAATTGATCCATATTTTAACCAGTTTAAATCATTAGCTGTTCCGTTTATTCTATCAGGAATAAGGACAATCAAGACATACATTACAACAGCTTCAATTAAGAATAAAACTAACGGAGTTAAGACAAAATATACGGGATTAGCAGGGTTTTTGGTTGGAATTACTACAGTTTCTCCAGTTAATCCATCAAAACTTTTTGGAAATTTGAACTTACTTTTAAAGGTTCCATCTTCTTGTTTCTTTTTATAATAACAGAATCCAAAAATGTTGAATTTAATGATTTTATATCCACCAAGCTTTGCGCCAATTACGTGTCCGCCTTCAACAAAAACAGCGTTAATAACAATTCCAACTAAAATTGAAACAATCGTGAACAAAACATTATCGCCAGTATCTCTAAATAAATAACCATTTACGATAGCAGGTTGAAGGACAGAGAATCCAACAATCAAGGCTACTGCTACAATCGATACATATACAATTATCGAGAGTACATCTTCTTTATTCATAATTCTTAACCTCCTAATGAACAAACGTCTATTAGTAATTAAGGATAAGATTTAATAAGTTTAACCTTATCTTCTTAATTTTTCCATCTAAACATTAAAATTTCTATAATTATTAACTAATTTATCAATCATTTCTGCATTAATAAAGACATTAAGCTTAACCTTTATCTCTCTTTTTGTTAATTCTGGTTGAGCAAAATAATACAAAGTTTGATGTGCAAGACTACTAGCAACAAATCTAGCAATTTCTTTTTTAGAATCTGTTAATAATTTATATCTATTTAAATAAATTAAAAGTGAACGATATAAAAACGAAATTGAAAACCCTAATAAAACATCTTTTGCATTTGATTCATTAATTTCACGATAAAAATTTTCATCACTAAATAAAAATCCTAGATAATCATCAACAATTCGATCATAAATCTTTGGGTTTGTTGCTTCTAATTTCTTGGTGTAGAAAATTGAATAAATAACATCATAAATATTTTTATAATGATAATAAAATGTTTGTCTTTTAATGTTTACTGCTGAGCAAAGTAAGTCAACATTAATTTCATCAATTTTATACTTGTTTAGTAGTTTTAAAAACTTTAATTGAATTTGTGACTCCGTCCCTTTCATAAATTAATTCTCCTTCCCATTTAGTTCTAATTTATGTCTATATCTATTAAAGAAAAATACGCCAACCATCAAAACTGAACTTATTGCAATTAAAATCACTATTGCTATATTATACTTAGCTTCTAAAAATCTAGGAGCATCAGCAGGTACTAATTCTAAAATATTTAATCCACCAACTGCATAAATCGAGAAAATAAACATTAAAGTAATTAACACAATTGAACTCATAAAAACTATTAATCTATATAAATTAAATGAATAACAAACTTGGAAAAGAATAAATATTGATGCAAAACTAATTACATAAGTAATAATTGTTCTATTAATATCTGAATCTAAACAGAACCCTGAGAAATTAGCAAATAAGTAATATCCCATTACTACTAAACTAACAATAACTCCGTTTGGAAGGGCTTTTTTAATAATATTTGTAATGAAACTACCTTTAATTTTTTCTCCATTAGGCTCTAAAGCTAAGAGGAATGAACAAATACCAATCGTTATCATTTCCCAAGCATAGAATGTATTTGGAAAGAATGGCCAAAGTTGTAAATTAGTTTGTCCACTTCCAAAAAACATGCTTGTTCCAAAAATTAAGAAGAAAATATTTAAAATTATCGAAAAGAAAGTCTTAGTTAAAAATAACGAGCATGTTCTTTGCAAATTGTTGATAACTCTTCTTCCTTGACCAACTGCATAAGTAAGTTGTTTAAAATCATTATCAACAAGAATTAAAGATGACATGTCTTTTGCAGCTTTTGCTGCATTATTGATAGAAATTGAAACATTTGCACTTCTTAATCCTAAAAGATCATTAATTCCATCTCCAAACATTCCAACAACATGACCTTTTTCTTTTAATGCATTAACAATCATTTCTTTTTGTTCAGGAGATACTCTTCCAAAAACATTATGAGTTTTTACTAATTCTTTTATTTCTTCTTCACTTTTTCCTTCAAGTGAAATTGGAGTCGAAGAATTATTAATTTCAACTGCTCTAGAAATTTCTCCAACAGTTAATTCATTATCACCACTAATAACTTTTATATCGACATTATTATCTTGAAACCATTTAATAATTTCTTTAGCGTTATCTCTAATATGATCTTGAATAACTATGATTCCTAAAAGTTGAATGTCATTAGGAATTTTTCCGTTTTTAAATGGTTTTTTAGAAAAGGCAACTGCTAAAGTTCTAAATCCTTTTTTAGAATAATCTTTAAAAATTTTATCTTGTTTATTTTTATCATTAAGTGGTAAAAATTCATAAGCACCAATTACAATTGTTCCAACATCTTTAAGTTGAGCGACGCTATATTTAAATACACTATTAAATGGTTGAGTCTCTAAAGATTCAAAAACTGGAGATGATCCAAATTTTTCTTTTAATGCTAAAGCAGTAAAGTTTTCATCATTTACAGCATTATTAAATGAAGAAATAATTGCTTCAAATCTTGCATTATTTACGTCTTTAGCAAGGATTTCATAATTAAATACTGACATTGTTCCATCTGTAATTGTTCCAGTTTTATCAATACATAATGTATCAATTCTTGCAATTGTTTCAATACTATACATATCTTGAACAGCTACTTTTTGTTTAAATAAAGCAATAACGCCAGCTGCTAAAGATACTGAAGTTAATAAATACATTCCGCTAGGAATCATTGAAATTAAAGCTCCACTTACTTGACGTAAAACATCATCTCTAAGCCATTCATAAATTCCTAACTCTTCTTGATAAGTTAATAAAACCGTTTGTAAAATTTCAGAAAATCCTAAAACAATTACAAAAGATGCAATAACTTTAAATAATTTATTTAAAGTATTATACATTTTTGATTTTGGAGCTTTTTTATCTTTTGATTTTGCTTGAAGTTGTTCTATATAGTTATCTTTTCCTACTTTATCAACTTGAGCATAAACTCTTCCGTTTGTTACATAAGTTCCACTTAATAAATATGATCCTTCTATCTTTTTTAATGGGATTGATTCACCTGTAACTAAAGATTCATTTACATGACACTCTCCATAAACAACAATCGAGTCACAAGGAATTTGATTTTCTTTTTTTAAAATAACGATGTCATCTAAAACTAATTCTTCAGGATCAATTTTGATTTCTTTTCCATCTCTAACAACAGATATTGTTTCTTTATTTAATAAAGATAATTTATCAATTATTTTTTTAGAGCGAATATCTTGGATTAATCCAATTGTAATATTTGCAAGTAAAATAACTAAGAATACACAGCTGCTCCACAATCC
The DNA here is from genome assembly GCA_949293255.1 of uncultured bacterium. Classification (GTDB taxonomy): domain Bacteria; phylum Bacillota_I; class Bacilli_A; order RFN20; family CAG-826; genus Onthovivens. The sequence goes on along the minus strand of CASFCL010000002.1, from coordinate 97,242 downwards.
AAAAGCAATTAAAATTGCTCCGATTACGAAAAGTAAGATATTAAAGAAACTTACTAAATTATCTCTAAAAATTTCTTTGTAACTTTTTGAAGTTTTTACACTCTTTTTATTGATATAACCTTCGCTTTCTCTTTTGTTTGCTTGATAAAGAGTTAAGCCACGATTGAATTTTGGTTTATATCTTTTTGGGACAGTAATTTCCTTTTTTCTTCGAAATTTTAATCTCATAATATTACTCCGATCTCAAACAAACGACTGGATCTTTCTTTCCTGCAATCCATGCAGGGATAAATCCAGAAATTAAAGTTAAAATTGTAGAAATAATTACTAAAATTACGACATTAAATATTTGTAAATTAGCAATCATTCCAACATTATATTCAGGATACATTGAATTTATAATTCCGTTTAGTGGCCATTCAATAACAAAAGCAACTAAACATCCAAATAAACCAGCAAAAACACCAACTAAAGCTGATTCAGATTGGAATAAAGTGCCAACATCTTTCTTTCTAGCACCTATTGCTCTTAAAATTCCTATCTCTTTTGTTCTTTCGATGACACTTGCATAAGTAATAATTCCAGTCATAACACAACTTACAACTAATGAAATAGAGGCAAAAACAATTAAAACTACTGAAATAATATTAATTAATTCACCCATCATGTCTGAAACACTACCAACAATATCAGTATAATAAACTTGTTCAGTTGTATCATAAGCATGCATGATATCATCAGGTCCGGTTGATAAAGAAACATCATTAAATTCATCAAGTAAAGCTAATAAATCTGCTTTTGAAGTTAAATTTTTAGGAAAAATTATTATATTTGTAATGTCAGAATAATTATTTAAATAAGCATAAAGTCCGATCAATGCTTCGGTTCTAGCTTGTTCATCAATTTCTAACATGATATTTGAAAGAATATAGTAAATAAAATAATTTCTAGATTCTTCAGTATTAGCTAAAACTGTTGCTTTTAATCTTTCAGGAACAAGTTCAAGTCCATAAGTACGACTTCTAGAAATAAAACTAGAAATTCCAACTCTTGTAGCACTAGTTTTGGTTCCTGTTAAATAATAACAATCATAATAACTATCAAATAAAGTATTTAAAGTTGAAGTTGAAATACTTCCACCTCGAATTGTCGAAACTAATTCATCAAGAAAATCATTTGAACTCATACCTTCTTTTAAAGTTACATTACTCGTTGCATTTTGATATAAGTCGGTTTCTTTTGTTTTTTCTACCATTTCAGTTTGGAAAGAAGGTAAAAAGCAAAGACCTTCTGGCATAATTGATAAAGTTACGTTTTCACTTGGTCGAAGAACACCAACTATACTTAATTCTTTTCCAACACTATCATCATTAAATAATTTGGTTGTATCTTTTGGATAATATAAATTTCCTTTGTTTTGATTGTTAACGACTAAATCTTTTTTATTGTAATATTCATCTTGTGTAAAAACTTTATATTTTTTGGAGCTAATTTCCTCCCAAGAAATTCCTCCAACTTTCTTTTGTGTGTTTTCTGTTTCAGCTTCATGATCAATTTTATCAGTCACATCTTGAGAAGTGTCGTTTCCTGAATAAAAACCTAAATATCTTAATGTGTTAAAACTGATTCTATTGTATTGATCAACAACTAAAACAAGTTCATTGCTTGAAGTTGGATATCTTCCCATAATGACATCATAATTTTCAGTTATATATTCTTCTTGTCCATAAAGTGTATGGAAAACTGTGTAAGGAAGCCCTGTTACTGAACTAATAAGAGATGAGGTTGATGTTGGAGTAGTTGAACTTGTTGAAACTTCTCCAATATATTTTGAAGTTTCTCCATCAATTGAATCTGGGAACTCAGTTAAAAGATGATATGAATAACCACTATAATAATTAATTATATAATCGTTAATTAAATCGCTTTCATCTCTAAGATATTCTAAGAATGCTAAATATTTACTTGTGAAATTGTTGTATCTATATTCAGCATTCGTTGTAGTTCTTGTAGGAATATAAGGATAAATTTCGTCATTTTCAGGGAATTTTGTAGTTTGATTATAATTTGTTGATTGAGTTGATGAATAAGTAACTGTGTAAGCTGATAAAGTAATAGGTAAAGTTGAAGCAGTTTCGCTTTCAAGTCTATTAATGTAACTTGTAAAACCATTGTTTAACGCAAGAACTAACGCAACACCAATAATTCCAAAAGAAGAACCAATTGTTGTTAAAATTGTTCGTCCTTTTTTTGAATTTATATTTGTTGCTGCAAGTTTAAAAGCAGTCCAAAATCCCATTTTTGAACGAGATTTTTTATCTTTTTTATTTTTTGATGATTTATCTTTTTCATCAATAAGTTGAAGTTTAGCAATTCGTTCGTTTTTAATTATTTCTTCTTCTTTTTTATAAATTTCTGAATCAACTGAGTCACTTTCGATAACGCCATCTTGGAATGTTATGATTCTATCAGCATATTTTTCAGCTAAACTTTCATTATGAGTAACCATAATTACTAATTTTTCTTTTGAAACTTCTTTTAAAATATCTAAAATTTGTAAAGAGGTGACACTATCTAAAGCTCCAGTAGGTTCATCAGCTAAAATAATTTCAGGATTATTGACTAAAGCTCTAGCGATTGCAACTCTTTGCATTTGACCACCGCTAAGTTGATTAGGTTTCTTACGATAAATATCTTTTAACCCAACTTTATTTAAAGCTTCTTTTGCTCGAATAGTTCTTTCTTTTTTTGAGATTCCTTGAATAGTCATTGCAAGTTCAACGTTTGTTAAAATTGAAACGTGTGGAACCAAATTATAATTTTGGAAAACAAAACCAATTCTCTTATTACGGTAATTATCCCAATCTTTATCACTATAAGTTTTTGTAGAAATTCCTTCGATAATTAAGTCGCCACTTGTATAGCGATCTAAGCCTCCAATTATATTTAAAGTTGTAGTTTTACCACATCCTGAAGGACCTAAAATACAGCAAAATTGTGAACGTGGAAAAAATAACGAAATGTCTTTCAATGCGTGGAAAGGTTCTTTATCTATATAGTAATCTTTAAATATATGTTTGAGCTCTAACATGGTTACTTTAAAAAGTATAAACCACTTTTTTAGATATTCAAGAAATTTTTTTACAGTGTCATAAAATTATTTAGATTTTTTCCTTCTATTTTGAAAAAAACCCTGCAAAAGTCGCTTGCTTTCGTCTCCTAAGACGTCTTTTTTGACGTCTAAAATTTGGTTTTCTAACTCTAAAATATTGTATTTTGATCCAAATGCTCCAGTATTATCTTCTCTTGCTCCAAATACGACTCTTGATAATCTTGCTTGTATGATTGCAGAGGCACACATTAAGCAAGGTTCAAGGGTAATATAGATTGTGCAGCCATTAAGTCGCCAATTATTTCTTTTCTTTCCTGCTTTTCGAATTGCCAAAATTTCAGCATGTGCTGAAACATCTTCTTTTTGTTCTTTTATGTTATGTCCTCGAGCAATAATTTTATTATTTTCATCAACAATAACACATCCAATTGGAATCTCCTCTTTTAAAAGAGCTTTGTTAGCTTCTTTTAAGGCAATCTTCATGAAGTGTTCGTCAATGTTTTTCATATATTAATCATAAAATAAAAACCATCGCACAATTACAAGTATCTTAAGGCTGCTATGTTCCCATCCTGACCTGGTTCGAAGTTATAAATCGCGATGGCTTAATAATTATATCAAAATAATTTATTAATAATAGTTTTTATTTAACTGGTTTGATGACTTTAATTCCACCCATAAATGGTTGAAGTACTTCTGGAACAAGTACGGAACCATCTTTTTGTTGATATTGCTCTAAAATTGCTGGGAAGATTCTACTTGTTGCAAGTCCACTACCATTTAAAGTGTGACAGTAATGCATTTTTCCATCTTTATCTTTATATCTGATCATTCCTCTTCTTGCTTGATAATCTCTAGCATTTGAAACTGAAGAAACTTCTTTGTAAATATTTAAAGATGGCAAATAAACTTCAATATCATAAGTTCTGGCCATTGAATGTGAGCAATCTGCTGCAGCAAGTTTAGAAATTCTAAAGTGTAAGCCTAATTTTTCAACTAAAGTTTTAGCTTTATTAACTAATTCCTCAAAAGCTCTATCAGAATCATCATCTTTTGTATATTCAACCATTTCAACTTTATTGAATTGATAACCTCTGATCATTCCTCTTTCTTCGCTTCTATATGCACCAGCTTCTTTTCTATAACACGGAGTATATGCAAAATATTTTTTAGGAAGATCTTCTTCACTTAAAATTTCGTTTCTATGATAGTTAATTAAAGCTGTTTCAGCAGTTGGAAGAATAAACTTGAATGGTGAGACATCTTTTAAAGCAAAAACATCTTCTTCAAATTTTGGGAATTGTCCAGCTGTGAATCCACTTTCGTAATTTAATAAATGTGGAGGAAGCATAAACGCGAATCCATCATTAAGGTGTTCGCTAATAAAGAAATTCAATAAAGCCCATTCAAGACGAGCACCTAAATTAGTATAGAACCAACTTCCACGGCCACTAACTTTTGCTCCTCTTTCATAATCAATTAAACCTAAAGATTCAGCTAAATCGACATGCGATTTAATTTCAAAATCAAATTCTGGTTTTGTTTTGAATTCATAAATTGGTTTGTTATTTTCTTTTCCTCCAGCAAGTAAATCTTCATCTGGAAGGTTTGGAAGAGCAAATAAAATCTTGTTAATTTCTTCTTCTAAAACAGCAAGTTTTTCTTCGTTTTCTTTATTTATCCCTGCTAATTCCTTGCTTTTTTTAAAAATTGCTTGAACATCGCCGCCTTCTTTTTTAACTTGTGGAACTGATTTTGAAAGTCTATTTTGTTCAGCTTTATTGTCTTCAACTTGCTTTTGAATTTTTCTTTTTTCTTCAACCTTTGAGCAAAGTCCATCAATATCAGCTTCAAATTCTTTTCTAGCTAATAACTCTTTTACGTGATCTTTATTTTTTAAAATATAATTGATATCTATCATATGTTAGACTCCTTTATTAACGAATTATAAATTTTAATTAAATTAATTCCTTCTTTCTTTAAGTTACGTTCTTTTATGAACTCGTAAGCTTTTCCTTTAGTTTCTTCTAAATCTCCTAAAATAAACAATTTAAAATCTTCAATTAAACCGTCCAAATTATTATAGACATGCCCATTTTGTTTATCAATTAAGAAATCGTTATAAACTTTATTTTCTAAAGAAAATATTTCTTTTTTAGCAGCCATAACTTCCATAAATTGGAAAAATTGAGGATAATCAGTAGAAAGATTGATATAAGCAAGGCAATTAAAAATTAAAGAATAATAAACATCTTGAGGTAAAACATCTTTAATAATTACATTACTTTTACCCTTTTTAATCATCTTTTTTATGTCTTTTGGAAATTTCTTCTTGTCAGTCTTTGAAATGACGACATATTTAAAATTTTTGAAGATATCCGCAAAAACATATAGTTTTTTGAACGCTTCAATGTCTTGAGAGTTAATTATTGTGAATATAATTTGCTCATGTTCGTGAAGTTGTAAAAATCTAAAGCAAATATCTTTGATTTTTGAGTATTCTAAATTGAACTCGTTGATATTAATGCTTGGATTATGAACAAAAATTGGTTTTGTAACTCCTTGATTGATTAAAAATCTTTTCGCATTAAATGTTGGAGCTAAAACATAATCAAATTGTTCAATTAATTTAAAAGAATTTTTATCGATAAATGGTTGAAAAATTCCAATATCATCTTTTTTAAACTCTAAAATACTACTTTTATAATCATATTCACCATAAAGAAGTCCGACAATAAATTTAACGTTGTCATTTACTTCTTTTTTGACAGCCTTAAATGCAACTTCATCTAATTCAGTAAATTGAACAAGATCATATTCTTTATAAAGAAAGTGATTAATGTAAGTTTCGTTATTAATTTCTAAAGACCTTTTTAAAGATTTCTTTAATCTTAAGGCTTCAAAATTATCATTTTCTTCTTTTAAATCTTTATAAATTAAGACTCGCATTTATTTATTCATTAACTTGATTTTCTTCGACTGGTTCAGCGTTTTCTTCTGGTTGCTCAGCGTTTTCTTCGTCAATTTCTTCATCTTCATGAGGAAGAATTGCAACAGAAGAAACTGTTTCGTCGTTTTGAAGATTTACCATTTTTACACCAACAGCATTTCTATTAACTTCTCTAACTTGAGTTAATGTACTTCTAATTACAACACCATTTGTTTTAATAGCTAAATAATCTTCTTCGCCATTAACAACTTTCATACAAACAAGTTCGCCTGTTTTTTCAGTGATTTTAAGGGTGATGACGCCGCTTGATCCTCTGTGAGTAAGTCTATAAGTATCAATTGGAGATAATTTTCCATATCCTTTTTCAGAAATAACTAAAACTTTGTCTCCTTCAAGTGATGTAGCTACGCCAACAACTTCGCTTCCTTTTAAATTGATTCCACGAACACCAGCAGCGGTTCTTCCCATGCTTCTGACTTCGTTTTCATCAAACATACAAAGTTGTCCATCTCTTGAAGCAATTAAAATCTTGCTTGTCCCATCAGTAACTTTGACATCTAATAAGTTATCGTCTTCTTTAAATGAAAGAGCAATTTTTCCATTTACATTAATTCTTTCAAATTCACTTAAAGATGTACGTTTAACGATACCTTGTTTGGTTGCAAAGAATAAGAATTTGTTTTCATATTCTTTTTCATCTTCATAATCTCTAATACAAATTATTGAGACAATACTTTCATCTTTATCAAGATTTAAGAGGTTAACGAGTGGTAAACCTTTACTTTGTCTTGAAGATTCATTAATTTCATAACCTCTTTTTCTATAAACTCTACCTTTTGATGAGAAGAATAAAATATCAGCATGAGTAGAAGCAAATTCAACTTTAACTACCGAATCATCTTCATAGGTACTCATACCTTTAACACCAACTCCGCCTCTATTTTGAACTTTAAATTCGGAGGTAGACATTCTCTTAATGTATCCGTTTTTAGTTAAGCAAATAACAATATCGTCTTCGGCAATTAAATCTTCGTCATTTAAAGACATAATGTTTGTTGAAATTTCGGTTCTTCTTGGATCATTGAATTGTTTTTTCATTACATTAAGTTCATCAATTACAACTGCAAGAGTGTTTTCTTTTGATGAAAGAATGAAGTTATAACCTTCAATATTTTTTAATAATACGTTTCTTTCATCGATGAGTTTTGTAGTCTCAACACCTGTTAATCTACCAAGTGTCATTTGAACAACTGACTTAGCTTGTTCGTCATCCAAACCGAATCTTTCTTTAAGGTTTTCTGCAAAAATAGTTTGGTTCTGTGAGGTTTTTGCTATTTCTACGACCTCATCAATGTTGTCAACAACAAGTAATAGACCATCAATTATATGACATCTTCTCTCGTCTTTTTCTTTTAAATAATTGGTTCTTCTTGTAATTAATTCAATTTGGAATTCAAGATATAATCTTAAAATTTCTTTTAAACTTAAGACTTTTGGAACACCATCAACAATACAAAGATTAATGACACCATAAGAAATTTCAAGTTGTGTCATTTTGTACAATTTATTTAAGATAACTGATGGTTCAACATCTCTTCTAGTTTCAATTTCAATATGAACATTTTCTTTTGAGAAATCTTTAATAGAAGTAATTCCATCAATAACTTTTTCTCTGGCAAGTTCACCAATTTTTGAAACTAAATCGCTTTTTCTTACTTGGTAAGGAATTTCAGTAACGATAATTTTTCCTTTACCATTCGGTTCTGTTTTAACTTCGGCTTTTGCTCTAAGTTTAAAAGATCCTCTTCCTGTATTATAAGCATCTCTAATTCCGCCAAGACCATAAATAATTCCGCCTGTTGGGAAATCAGGACCTTTAATATATTTCATTAAATCTTCAGTTGTAATATCTGGGTTTTGTGAATAAGCGATAATTCCATCAATTAATTCTCCAAAATTGTGTGGTGGCATTTTTGTTGCCATACCAACAGCGATACCATCGCTACCGTTTGCAAGTAAATTTGGGAATCTAGTTGGTAAAACAACTGGTTCTTTTTCACTACCATCATAGTTAGGAATATAATCAACTGTATCAAAATCAAGATCTTTTACCATCTCGTTTGATAATTTATTCATTCTACATTCAGTGTAACGAGAAGCAGCAGCTTGGTCGCCATCCATGTTACCAAAGTTTCCATGACCGTCAACGAGTGGATATCTCATTGAGAAATCTTGAGCAAGTCTAACTAATGTATCATAAATTGCAGCATCACCATGTGGGTGAAATTTACCCATGACATCACCAACAACTTTTGCACATTTGACATATTTTTTATCATATGTATAACCACCATTATACATACCATAAATAACTCTTCTATGAACTGGTTTTAAACCATCTTTTACTTCTGGAATTGCACGTGAAACAATAACAGACATTGCATAATCAAGGAATGATTGTCTAACTTGAGTAGTGATTTCAGTATTTTCTAAAGAGGCAGTGATTCCAGCTTCTAATGCTGCGTTTTCTTCATTTAATTCTTCTTCAGAAGTTTCAATTTCATCGATTTGCTTTTCGTTTTCTTCCATTTTAATTTACCTCCTTAAATATCAAGATTCTTAACGAATTTAGCATTTTTCTTAATGAATTCGCTTCTAGGTTCAACATCTTCACCCATTAAATCGTTAAATACTTGTTCTGCAAGAGCTGCATCTTCAACAGTAACTCTAAGCATCTTTCTCTTTTCTGGATCCATTGTTGTTTCTTCAAGTTGTTTTGGATCCATTTCACCAAGACCTTTATATCTTTGATAGGAGAAACCTACCTTGAGATTAAGTGTTTTTCTAATAACTTCTAATTGTTCATCACTGTATGCATAGTAATCTTTTCCTTTATATTCAACCTTATATAAAGGTGGTTGAGCAATGTAAACATAACCGTGTTCAATTAATGGTTTCATAAATCTATTAAAGAATGTTAAAAGTAAAATTCTAATGTGAGAACCATCAACATCAGCATCGGTCATGATAACAATTTTATGATATCTAGCTTTAGTAATATCAAACTCTTCACCATATCCTGCACCGATTGCAGAAATCATATTTCCAACTTCAGCGTTATCAAAAATTCTATGAATTTGAGCTTTTTGAACATTAAGAATTTTTCCTCTTAATGGGAGAATAGCTTGGATTTTGACATTTCTACCGATTTTTGCACTACCTCCAGCGGAGTTACCTTCAACAATAAATAACTCACATTCTTCAGGATTATTTGAGACACAATCACTTAATTTTCCTGGAAGAGTGGTGATATCTAAACCATTCTTTCTTCTAATATTTTCTTTTGCTGCTCTAGCTGCAAGTCTAGCATCATAAGCTGATTTAATCTTACTTAAAATAGCAGTAGCTTCAGCTTTATTTTCTAATAAATATTTATTTAATTGTTCGCCGACAACATTTGAAGCAATCTTTTTAACTTCAAGGTTACCTAATTTACCTTTTGTTTGTCCTTCATATTGTGGATTTGGATGTTTAATTGAAATAACAGCAGTTAAGCCTTCTTTACAGTCTTCAATTGTAAATTTATCTTTATCGTTATCTTTTAAAACTTTAAACTCTCTTGCGTAGTTATTAAAAATTCTAGTCAAAGCTAAAGAGAAACCTTCTTCATGAGTACCTCCGTTTCCTGTTGAAACGTTGTTACAGAAAGAAAGAATAGTGTTGTTGTAACTTGTTGTATATTGCATAGCAACTTCAACTAAAATAATTTCTTCTTCGCCGTTATCATCGAATTTTTGTGCACCTTCACAATAAATGATGTCGTTTTCAATTTTGGTTGCATTTCTATTGATGAATTCAACGTATTCTTTAATACCACCTTGATAGCAGAATTCTTCAACAGTATTTGGATCATCTCTTCTATCGGTTAAGATAATTTTGACTCCTTTATTTAAGAAAGCCATTTGTCTTAATCTGTTTTTGACTGTTTCATAATTAAAAATTGTGGTTTCTTTAAAGATTGTAGGATCTGGTTTAAAGGTAACGATAGTTCCGTGATCATCACAATCACCAATTCTAGTTAGTTTTTTAGTTGTGTGACCGCCGTTTTCAAAAATGATGTTATAAATTCCACCATCTTTATGGACAGTGACATCAACTCTAGTAGAAAGAGCATTAACAACACTAGCACCAACGCCATGTAAACCGCCACTAACTTTATAGCCGCCGCCTTTACCGAATTTTCCACCTGCGTGTAAAACCGTATAGACAGTTTCAACACCTGAAAGACCACTTTTTTCAACAGTATCGATTGGAATTCCTCTTCCGTTATCAGTAACAGTAACAGTATTATCTTCGTTTAAAAACACTTCAATTGTATCACAATATCCAGCTAATGCTTCATCGATTGCGTTATCGACAATTTCCCAAATTAAATGGTGTAAACCAGTAGAAGAAGTAGTACCGATGTACATACCTGGTCTTTTTCTAACTGCTTCAAGACCACTTAAAACTTCGATGTTTGAAGAATCGTAATTTTCATCAGCTTTTTCTAAAAGTCTTTCATCTCCGATATTGATGATGTCAGTACCAATTTTAGAATCAACATTTTTCTCTTGTTCATCAAAACCTTCATCTTCTGAAATTGTTAGATTTTCGATTTCTTCAACATTTTCAGCGGTTTGATTTAGTTCTTTTGCATTCTTTTCTTCCATAGGTTATGCTCCTTCCTTAACAAATTTAGCGTTATCTATCTTAAAAAACCGTATGTTTTCTTGTATATTTTCGATTTTGAAGGTTGAAGTAATGAATACTTGTTCAAAATCTTTTAGCATTGATAGTAAATTTGATTGATGTTTATCATCTAATTCAGATAAAACGTCATCTAGAATAATTATTGGTTTATTGTTTTCTTTTAAGTAATAAGGAGCCAACTTTAATGCTAGTGTAGCAATACGATTTTCTCCTTGAGAACCATACATTCCAACATTTTTACCATTTACTTTGATCATAAAGTCTTCTTTATGAACTCCAATTGTAGTAGTTTTCTTTTTTAAATCTTCTTCTAAAGAATCTTTATACATTCGAGTAGCTATTTCTTCAAAACTTTCTAAATTATCTATAATTGGCTTATAAACTATTTCGATAAGTTTATTTTTATCTTTAGCAATTTTTGAATATGCGTTTTTTAAAGCTTCATCAAGTTTTTTTAAATATCTTTTTCTAAACGAATAAAGTTTTTTACTAACTTCGATGAGTTGTTTTGTAACTACATTTAGAAGTTTTAAATCAATTGAATTTTCTTTTAAAATTGCGTTTCTATTTTTCAAAATTTTATTGAATTGAATAAAATCTTTTAAATATTCATCATCAATTTTAGAGATCAATAGATTCATAAAATTTCTTCTTTCTTTAGGTAAATCTTTCAATAAATTTACATCTTTAGGACTGAAAATTAAGCAGTTTGTACTCTTATTAATTTCTGATATTTTTTTAATGTTTTTGTTATTAATTTCAATATATTTTCCTTCTTTATTTTTGAAAATATATACGTAATTTGAACAAAAATCCCTGCAAATCCTGGCTTTTATTTTAAAATTATCAGTTTTTAGATTAATAAGTGAATCCTCATTATTTGTCCTAAAGCTCCTAGTTAAAGACAAGTAATAAATAGCTTCAACAAGGTTGGTTTTACCACTTCCGTTAGGTCCGTAAATAAAATTAATACCCTTATTAAAATTAAGTTCTAAAGAGTCAAAATTTCTAAAATTTTCTAAAGTTAGAGATTCAACAATCATTTTACTATTTCAAAAAACAACGAATTATTTATGATTACTTTTGATCCTGGATAAAGTTTTTTACCTCTTTGAGAAGTTAATGTTCCATTAACAAAAACAGTGTTTTCACTAAGAAAAATTTTTGCGTATGAACCACTATCGATAACATCACAAAATTTAAGCAATTGACCTAATGTAATGTAGTCAGTTGTGATTTTAACTTCCTTGTAATTCTCGCTAGCCATAAAAAATCCCTTTAATATTATATATTAAAGGGAAGTTATTTTAAAGAAAAATCAAAAGGAAACGGCCTAAATTTCAAAATTTTTAATAGTAGGCTCTAACAGGCGTGACAACTTGAATAACGTTTTTATTGCCTTTTGTTGATACTGTAAATGGCTTCATTTCACCAACAAAGCTTAAAACTACGTCTTCACTTCTCAATGCTCTGATAGCATTTGCAACATATTCACAATTGAATGACATTTCAAAATCATCACCGTTGAATTTAAATAATGAGATTGATTCTTCTCCTGATCCAAGTTGTTGAGATCTCGAGGAAACTTTGACTTTATTTTCACTCATTGATAAATGAATAATATTTTCTCTTTCAGTTGAGAAGATTGAAACTCTATTCATTGCACTTAAGAATTCTTGAGAATTGACTTCAAGTGTGTAGCTAAAGACTTTTGGAACAATGTTATTTGTTCTTGGATAGTCACCAACGATTAAACTACTTGAAATCAATACGTTATCAAGTTTGAAAATAACTTTCTTTTCTGAAACATAAAGATAAATTTCTTTTTCAGTTGTAATTGTTCTAGCAACTTCGACCATAGCTTTTGCTGGGATGTTGACATTGAATCTTTGTTGAACATCAACTTGAAGTGTTGATTTTGCAAGTCTAGACCCATCTGTAGCTGTAAAAGTGATTGTTTCGCTTGCTCCTTCAACATTAATCGCGGTTAAAAGTGGTTTTGTATCTTTTGTAGAAGCTGAGAAAGCAACTTGGCTAACTGCATCTACAAAATCTTTTGATGTCATCTCAAGTTCTATTCCATTTAAATTAAAATCGATATCTGGATATTCTTCGATTCTTATTGAATGTAAGTTGTAGTATGAATGTTTGGAATAGACTTTAATTTCATTATCACCAAGATCTTCAACAGTAATTTCATCATCATTAGACAATTTAATAATTTCTGTTAAAGTTTTAGCGTTTATTAAAGTTCCTCCTGGGATTACATCTCTAATAACTTCTAAATTGTTTTTATAGAAAGGAACAACAGTAGTAATACACATTTCTGAATTAGAAGAAGTAATAACTAATCCTCTTTCATCTAATTCAATTTTGTAGTTAACATAAACTGGATTAACAATTTTACCTCCAATAACTTTGTTAGCTACTAACAATGCTTTTAGGAATTCGTCTTTTTTAATTGTAAATTTCATAATTTCTTACCTCTTATATTTTTATTAATTTATTTTTAAATATTAATAGTAATAATAACCTCTGTTGAAACGGTGGAGAACTCTAATTTTATACACCTTAGAATTCAAATTTTACCCGTTTAATCGCTTTTTTATCTCGTTGATAGCGATTTTATATTGTTCATTAGTTTTCAACAATTCATCTACTTTAGACACACTATACATGATAGTTGTGTGGTCTCTATTAGAGAACAATTCACCAATTTTCTTAAGTGGAAGGTCTAATTGTTGTCTAATTAAGTAAATTGCAATATGTCTAGCTAAAGCAATTTGTCCTGTTTTTAATTTTCCTGTGATTTGAGGAACGCTTAAATTGTAATAACTTCCAACAGTGTTTAAAATTTTATATTCATTAACTGATTTTTTACCGTTACTAACATTTAAGATGCTTGATAATGCTTCAGTAGCTAAATCTAAGTCGATATGATCAGCGTGTCTAAGGTTTTTAATGAAGATAATTCTATTTAATGCACCATTAAGATCTCTAACAGTGGATTTAAATTTATCAGCTACAAACGAAATTACATCATCATCAAATTCATCTAAACTTAAACCTGCTCCAACAATTTTCTTTTTAAGAATATCTTCACACATTTGTGAATTTGGTTGAGTGATTTGAACAGTTAATCCATCCATAAATCTTGAGACAAGTCTAGCATCAATTCCGGTAAGTTCAGATGGCAATCTATCACTTGTGAGAACGATTAATTTTTTGTTTTGTAAGAAGTATTGATAGATATCAAAGAAGAATTCAAGAGTCTTCTTTTTATCATTTAACATTTGAATATCATCGAGCAATAACACGTCAAAATTTTTAATAAACCCTGCTAAATCCTCATTTTTTTGCGAATTATTTACATATTCAAGATATTGGTAAAGGAAATCTTGAGCAGTAATACAAAGGATTTTTTTAAGAGGTTTTGTCTCTTTAATGTGATTACCAATTGCGTTTAATAAATGCGTTTTTCCTAATCCACTTCCACCAAATATAAATAAAGGATTATATAAATCTCCTGGGTTAGCTGAAACGATTAATCCTGCTTGAGAAGCTTCTTTATTTGATAAACCAACAACAAAATTATCAAATGTATAATTTGGATCAACTATTGATGACTTAAAAAATACAGGTTTCTCTTCAATAATTTTTTCTTTAGGCTTACTTTCGATATCTTCTTGAGTAGTAATAATAATTTGAAAATCACTTCCAGATTCTTTATCAATACTTTCTTTAATTAAATCAGCGTATTGTTTCAAAATTGTTAAAGCAAATTTTGAATCGCAAGCAAGAACTAACTTATTTCCTTCAATTGAATAAATATAAGCAGTCTTAAAGAAAGCATCGTAAACTTTTACGTCACTAATTTTCTTTTTTAAATCTTCTAATGCACGAGACCAAAGTTTTTGGATCTCATTTAATGTATTTAAAGCCATAATTTAAAACCTTTCGTGTAAAATTTTACTACTTTTACACATTAAAAAAAGTGATAAAAACCACAAAATTATTTTGTCCACATTTTTCTTAATAAAAATCAATGATTTTATCGATAAAAAAGCAATTTCCACAACTTTTTATGTGGAAAACTTTGTGAATAAAGATTTACACTGTTGAAAATTGTGTATTTGTGATAAAAATTGCACATTTTTAAAAGTTTTCCACATTGTAAAAATATCGATAAAATCGCTTGTTTTAGATTATATTAAACATAAAATAATTGAGTTTTCCACATAATGTGAATAAATTAAAATTAAACAATTTTTATAAATTAAAGGTGTGAATATGATTTCATTTTGACTTTAAGAATATGACTTTTTATAATTTGACTTATATGTATAAATACATATATAATTTATTGCACGTATTTTTACGTAACGAAATGGAGGAAATTAAAAATGAAAAGAACTTACCAACCAAGCAAAATTCATAAATTAAGAACACATGGATTTAGAGCAAGAATGTCTACACCAAATGGTAGAAAAGTTTTAGCTGCAAGAAGAGCAAAAGGAAGAAAATCATTAACTGTTAGTGCTTAATTTTAATGAAGAAAAAGAATGTAATAAAAACATATCGCGAATTTAAACAAATACTCGATCAAAGAAAATTTAAAAGAAATAAATTATTTACTGTTTATTTTGACGATAGAAAATTCGATTATTCACGCGTAGGAATCCTTATTACTAAAAAACACGGAAACGCAGTAAGAAGAAACAAAATCAAAAGACAAGTTCGTGAAATTATTACATCTACTCTTACATTTAGCGAAAAATATGATTTTGTCGTTACAATTTCAAAAGCTTATGACACTGAAGAGTTTTTAAGTAATTTAGAAAATCTTTCAGAATTACTTAAAGTTATCAAAGGGGAAACCAATGAATAAAACACTTAAAACAACACTCGGAATCGTTGGAATAGTTACAACAGTTGGAATCTTAGTTTCTTGTAATTCATTCTGTTCTAACGAAGACACCGCACACTTTAGATATGCTTATGACCCTATAAATACAAGGTTTTTTGAAACTCAAGAACAAGCTGAAGATTATATCATTAGTCAAATTCAAACCATTGATGGAGTAACTGATGGTGAAAATTTAACAATTAATGATCTTCAAATTTATTCCTTAAACGAAAGCGGAACGGAGAAAGTAAAAGTTGCTATTACTGATGCAAATATATCCGATGTTATCGGAACTTTTAACAATAATCTTGTCTATTTAAAACCACAAAATATCTACTATCAAACAACAACTGAAACCGAATCTGGATCATCAACTAATTACAATAGTTATGTAACTTTTGGTCTCAGTTCTTTTTCAACTTCTATTATTAATTCAACTGCAAGTGCTGGTGTTTTAACACCTGCTTTAGCATTTTATGAAGAATTAGATTTAAAAGTTATCGATAAAATTTTAAACAATGCTTCTACTTGTGGTTATGGATGGCTTGAAAATAGTCAAATTACACGCGAAAACCTTACTTTTACTGATTTATATGGTTATTCATATTCTTCTTATTTAGATTATGTAGAAAATCCAACTGATGAAAAATTAAATTATTTATTAGGCGGAGAAGAAAGTGAACCTGAAGATTCAAGAACTAGAGAGACAGGTTTTGGAAGGAATCACTCACTTTTAACAACGTTAGGTTATCTTAAATTTGATAATTCTAATTTAAGTGAAGAATATGATGCTTGGGAACAAATTGAAACTTGGAACAAAGAAATTCAAGAAACTCTAGGAGATGACCAAGCAATGAGTAGCAACTATTTATCTGCTTATCAAACAAATTTAAATAACACAGTTTCTAACATTAGAAGTTGTATCACAATTGAAGATGGATTCTATGGACATACTTCAAACGATCCACTTTCAGATACAGTTAGAATTGAAGGAAAAGCTGTTAACTTCTGGGAAGGTTGGGGAAATGCCTTTGCTCAACATGGTTTCTTAGAAGGTTTACTTGTTTATCCAATTTCAACAATGGTTGAAACATTCTCTCATGCCTTTGGTATGAATGGTGGTGGACAAATTTTAGCAGTTTTACTTGTAACACTTATTGTTAGAGGATTATTTATGTTGGTTACATTCCCATCAACAGTAAGCACTCAAAAAATGCAATATTTACAACCTGAACTTGCAAAATTACAACAAAAATATCCAAATTACACTACAAATGATTATGAAAAGCAAAGATATGCTCAAGCTCAAATGGCTTTATATAAAAAGCATAAAGTTCATCCATTCTCGTCATTTTTAGTAATTATTATTCAATTCCCAGTATTTATTTCTGTTTGGAACGCCTTAACCGGAAGTGCTTCTTTATCTAGAGATGCAGTTTTAGGATTAAGATTATCAGATACAATTTGGAATACATTAACTAACTTTGCAGGATGGCCAGCAAGTGCGGGTTGGTGGACAGCTTTAGTATTAATCTTATTAATGTCTGCTGCTCAAATTGTATCGATGATGTTACCTCAAATTTTAAGCAAAAAGAGAGCAAAAAACATACAAAAATTAGGCGTTAGCCCATCTCAAAACCAACAACAAAAAACAATGAAATGGGTACAAATATTTATGACTGGTATGATCATCTTCATGGGCTTTACACTTCCAAGCGCAATGGGAGTTTATTGGTTATGTGGAGCTATCTTTAGTATCATCCAAACTTTAATAATGCATTTAATATTAGTTAAAAAGAAAAAGGAGAGATAATTTATGAAAAAGTACACTGCTAAAACAGTCGATGATTGCCTTAAATTAGCTAGTTCAGAACTTGAATTAGCTGTTGAAGATTTACTTTATGAAGTAAATGAAGAGAAAAAAGGCTTATTCACAAAAAGAGCAACAATTTCAGTTTTTGAAGTTAGCGACATCATTGAATATGCTGAAACTTATATCACTGATATTTGCCACGAACTTGGTATTGAAGTAAGTTTAAAAACGTTTGCTAACGATGGATTAATTAAGATTTTAGTTGAAACTAATCATAATCCAGTTATTATTGGAAAAAATGGAGAAACATTACAAGCTTTCAATGAATTAGTTAAATTAGCTGTTTCTTCAAAATTCCATAAAAAATTTAGAATTTTAATTGATATTTCTCAATATAAAGAAAAGAAATACGGAAAAGTTATTAGTATCGCAAAAAGAGTTGCTAAGACAGTTCAAAGAACTCACGTTGATGCTAAACTTGATCCAATGACACCAGATGAAAGAAAGAAAGTCCATAATGCTTTAGCAAATTGGAACGATATTAAAACCGAATCAATTGGTGATGGAAAAGATAGATCAATCGTAATCAAATACGTTGGAAACGGAAAACCTATCAAACCAAGAAGAACAAGAAATCGTAAAAACTTTGATAGAGCACCAAAAGAAAACGAAGAAGTTAAAGAAGAAGTTGCAAATACTGAAGTTGCTATTGAATCATCAGAAGAATAAATTATAAGTATATATTATGTTTGAAACTATTGTCGCACTTGCGACTCCACCATTCAAAGGCGCTTTAGGAATAATTCGTCTAAGTGGGGACGATTGTTTTAACATAGTTTCAAACATTTTCTCAAAATCAATCGATTTTGAAGAAAAAAATAGGATTCTGCACGGTTTTTTAAAAGATGGAGAGGAAATTATTGATGAAGTAGTTCTCCTTCTTTATAGAAAACCTTTTTCTTTTACTGGAGAAAATAGTGCTGAAATCATTTGTCACGGATCACCTTTAATCTTTAATAAAATTATAGAAGCTTGTATTAAAAACGGAGCTCGATATGCAAAAAACGGAGAATTTTCTTCAAGAAGTTATATGCATGGAAAAATGGATTTAATTCAAGCTGAAGCAATTAATGATTTAATTCTTGCTGAGACTGAAGAATCTAAAAAATTATCATTACTTTCTTTACAAGGAAAGACTTCAAAATTAATTGCACCTATTAAAAAAGATTTTGGAGATTTACTTAGTAACATCGAAGTTAATATAGATTACCCTGAATACCAAGATATTGAAGAAGCAAATTACGAAAAAATAGAACATGTTGCTAATAAAAATATTAATTACATTAAAGAATTAATTAAAGATGGTAAAAAAGGAAGAATCATTAAAGATGGAATCAATGTTGCTATAGTTGGTAAACCAAATGTTGGTAAATCATCAATTTTAAATTCTCTTTTAGAAGAAGAAAAAGCGATTGTCTCTTCAATTAAAGGTACTACTCGTGATGTTGTTGAAGGAAAAATTGTTTTAAATGGAATTACATTAAATTTATTTGATACAGCCGGAATTAGAGAAAGTTCTGATTTTATCGAAGAAATTGGTATTAAAAAGTCTAAAGAAAAGTTAGAAAAAGCAGATTTAGTTATAGCTGTTTTTGATTCAACAACTTTAGATGATGAAGATAAAGAAATTTTAAATTTAATTGAAGATAAAGAAAGCATCGTTGTATTTAATAAGAAAGATTTAATAGGTCAAGAAGATGAAAATAATTTATATATTTCAGCTTTAAATAACGATATTGAACCATTAAAAAAAGAAATTATTAATAGATTAGGCTTAGAAAGTAAAAATTATGATCTTCCATCAATTAATAACACTAGAGAAATTGCAATTTTGGAAAATATTGTTACATTACTTGAAGATGTTTTGTTTGATATTAAAGATAATAAACCAATCGACCTTCTTGCTAGCGATATTCAAGTAATTTATTTAAAAATATTATCTTTAACTGGTGAAGATTATGATTTTGACATTGCTAAAGAAATATTTTCAAGATTTTGTGTAGGTAAATAAAATGATTTTTGATACTCACATACATTTAAACGCAGAAGAATACGAAGAAAATCTTCCTTCACTTCTTAACGAAGCTAAAGAAAAAGGTGTAACTGCCTTTTTATGTGTTGGGTGGGATATTGAAAGCTCGAAAAAAGCAGTCGAAATTGCAAATTCTTTTGATAATGTATACGCTGCAATTGGAATAATTCCAACTTCTATTGATGATTTTAGCCTAGAAAACATATTGTTTTTAGAAAAATTAGCTCAAGAAAACGATAAAGTAATCGCAATTGGAGAAATTGGATTAGATTATTACTGGGAAAAAGATATTGAAGTTAGAAATAAACAAAAAGAACTTTTTATTAAACAAATCGAACTCGCAAATAAATTAAATTTACCTGTCTCATTACATATTAGAGATGCTTATGGAGATGCTTTAGAAATTTTAAAAGAACACAAAATAGAAAAAGCTGGAATTGCTCACTGCTATTCAGGATCTTTAGAAACTGCTAGAGAATTTATTAAGTTAGATTTTAAAATTGCTTTTGGAGGAGTTCTTACTTTTAAAAATTCTAAAGTTTCTAAAGAAGTATTTTTAGGAATTTCTTTAGACGATATTGTTTTTGAAACTGATGCTCCATATTTAACGCCTGTTCCATATAGAGGAAAAATGAATCGACCTGAATATATTTATGAAACCGTAAAATATGCTGCCGAATTAAGAAATGTGTCTCAAGAAGAATTAGAAGACATGGCTTATAAAAATTCATTAAAAAGTTTACACGTGAAAACTTATGATTAATTTAATAGATTCTTTAATTGTTGTAGAAGGTCAATCAGATATCACTTTTTTAGAATCTTTTATAAATTCTAATTTTTATGCAGTTAATGGATCTGCAATTAACGAAAAAGACATAAATTTTATTAAAAAAGCTAAAGAAAATTTAAAAATTATAATTCTTACTGATCCTGACTTTCCTGGAACTCAAATAAGGAACAAAATTAATGAAGAAATCTCAGGTTGTTACAACGCTTATGTTAGAAAAGAATTTTCAATTAAAAATCATAAAGTTGGTGTAGCCGAATCTACTAAAGAAGAAATTGAAAATGCTCTTTCAAATCTTCTTAAAATTTCTAATAATATTGTTAAAGAAACTATAACTTTAAGCGAACTTTATGAATTAGATTTATTAGGTAAAGAAAATTCTTCAGGTTTAAGAAAGAAAGTAACTGATTATTATTCGATCGGACATTCAAACGGAAAGACATTATTAAAAAAGTTGAACATTTTACAAATTACTAAAGAAGATTTAAAAAAGGTATTAAAAGATGCTAACAGTTAATGACATTAAAGAATACTTTAAATTAGAAAATTCACATGCCAAAAAAGAACTTGGTCAAAACTTTTTAGTTAGCTCAGAAGTTAGAGACATAATAGTTGAATCTTTAAACCTTGAAAAAGACGACATTTTACTTGAAATCGGACCTGGTTTAGGTGCTTTAACAGAAAAATTAGTCGGGAAAACACATAGTTTTTCAGTAGTTGAGTATGATCAAAAGTTTGTTAACTACCTAAGTAAATTATTCGACGAAAATGATGTAAAAATATATAAAAACAACATCGTTAAACATAAAGAATTCAACTATACAAAGGTAATTGGAAATCTTCCTTATTACATGTCTACAGAGATTTTAGAATTTGTAATTTTAAAGTACGAAAATCTTAAAGAAGCTGTTTTTATGGTGCAAGATGAATTCATAAAAAGAATCACTGCAACCGAAGGAAAAGACTACAATGTAATTAATATAGTTTTAAAATATTTATTTGATATAAAACGAATAACAAACGTTAAAAAAGATAGTTTTTTTCCTATTCCAAACTGTGAGTCTGTAGTATTCAAAATTACAAGAAAGCAAGAAAAAGAGTTGAGTTTTGCAAGGAAATTGATGCAAATGTGCAAAGTTTTGTTCCACAACAGAAGAAAAACTATCTTAAATAATTTGAATATCATTGTAAAAGATAAAGAACTCACACTTAAGATATTAAAAGATAATAATTTAAGTGAAAATTTAAGAGCAGAGAATTTAAAATTAGAAGATTTTGAAACTTTATTAAATACATTGTTGCAACTCAAAATTATGAAATTATAATATTATTACTTATGTTTTTAAAAGCACACGCCAAGCTAAATTTAGCCTTAAAAGTTGTTTCAAAAAGAGATGACGGATATCACGATATCGAGTCCTTGTTTTTGCCTTTAGAATTACACGATTGTATTGAAATAAAAATAGATAAAAATGGTTATGATGACTTTGTCACTTGTGATGATTTTACATTAAAAAAATCTAGATACAATGTTTGTCATAAAATAATTAATGCAGCTAGAGATAAATGGGGATTTAAAGACAAACTTGTTATAAATATACATAAAAACATCTTCTTACAAGCCGGTTTAGGTGGAGGAAGTGCTGATGCTGCCGCTACTTTATTAGGAATTGTTAAATTATTTAAAATTAAAACAACCATGGAAGAGTTAATCGATTTATCTATTAAACTAGGTAGCGATATTCCTTGGTCGTTACACTCAGTTCCTGCTATTGTTTTGAAAAAAGGCGAAATTGTTAATCCAGTTAAACTTAAAAAACAATATTGGGTGTTAATTGTTAAACCTCAAGAAGGTTTACCAACTGTTGATGTTTTTAATAAATATGATGAATTAAACGATCCAACAACTGATAAATCACTTGATTATGATAAAATGGTCGACTGTCTTAATTCAGGCGACTTAAAAACATTAGATACCCTTGCTTTTAATGACTTAGAAAAACCTGCTTCAGTTATTTTACCTTTAGTTTCTCAAATTAAAGATGAACTAAAACAAAAAGGATTTGAATTTGTTAGAATGAGTGGAGCTGGAAGTTCAATTTTTGCTTTAACTACTGACGAGAAAAAAGCAATAAAAGCTTATGAGTATTTTGAAACAAAAAATTACAATATTGAATTAACAAAAACTCTTAAAAATTAATCAAAAACCCTGCAGAACCTAAATTAAACTCAAAAAAAACGCTTAAAATTAGCGTTTTTATTTTTGCTTTTAACTTCATATTTTTGATATGTTAAAACTATAAAAAAGCAAATAAAAAGTGCCTTCTTTTTCAAGAAGGCACTTTGTTTTAGGTAATTTTAGAAAAGACTATTTTCCTTCTTTTCTTTTACGAAGAATTTCTGCTTGAGCAGCAGCAAGTCTTGCGATTGGGACTCTGAATGGTGAGCAGGAAACATAATCAAGTCCAACTTCGTTAAAGAATGAAATTGATTCTGGATCACCGCCGTGTTCACCACAAACACCACAAAGTAATTCTGGTCTTGTAGCTCTACCATCTTTGACAGCCATCTTAATTAATTTGCCGACACCTTTTTGATCAACGTGTTGGAATGGATCTGATTCGAAGATCTTCTTTTCATAGTATGAACCTAAGAATTTAGAAGCATCATCTCTCGAGAATCCGAATGTCATTTGAGTTAAATCGTTTGTACCAAAGCTGTAGAATTCTGCTTCGCTTGCGATTTCGCCGGAGAGAAGAGCAGCTCTTGGGATTTCGATCATTGTACCAACATGGTATTTCATGTTAACACCGTTTTCAGCGATAACTTTATCTGCTTCAGCAGTGATTATACCTTTGACATATTTGAATTCGTTGATATCAAGGGTAAGAGGAATCATGATTTCTGGTTCGATATCCTTACCTGTATCTTTGCTTGCTTTGATAGCAGCTTCGATAATTGCACGAGCTTGCATTCTACCGATTTCTGGATAGGTGACATCTAATCTACATCCTCTATGACCCATCATTGGGTTGAATTCGTGAAGATATTCGATTCTTGCTTTAATATCAGCAACTGATTTATTTAATGCTTTTGCTAATTCTTCGATCTTATCTTCTTCTTGTGGTAAGAATTCGTGAAGAGGTGGATCAAGTAATCTGACATTAACATTGATGTGTTTTAAATCTTTCATGGACATATATAATCCATAGAAGTCATCTCTTTGATATGGAAGTAATTCTGCTAATGCTGCTTCTCTTTCTTCGACTGTATCAGCAAGAATCATCTTTCTCATGTGGAAGATTCTGTCTTTATTGAAGAACATGTGTTCTGTTCTACATAAACCGATTCCATCTGCACCAAATGTAGCAGCTTGGATAGCATCTTTTGGAGTATCTGCGTTGGTTCTGATTGATAATCTTCTGTATTTATCAGCAAGAGCCATCATTCTACCAAAGTTACCTGCTGATGTGTCTGCTGGAACTAATTTAACAGCACCATCGTAGACATCACCGGTTGAACCAAAGAGTGAGATTGTATCATTCTTTGTATAAACTTTACCATTGATTGTACATGTTTCGTTTTCTTCGTCGATAACAGCAGCTGAACAACCAGTGATACAGCATTTACCCATACCACGAGCAACGACTGCTGCGTGTGAAGTCATACCACCACGCATTGTAAGGATACCTTCTGCAGCGACCATACCTTCGATATCTTCTGGTGAGGTTTCTGCTCTAACAAGGACAACTTTTTCTCCTTTTGCGTGTCTTTCTTCTGCATCTTTAGCATTGAAGCTTAAGTGACCGACACCTGCACCTGGAGAAGCTGGGTTACCTGATGCAATTGGCTTTATTTTTTTAAGTTCAGCAGCATCGAATGTTGGGTGAAGGAGTGAATCAAGTAATTTTGGTTCGACTCTTAAGACTGCTTCTTGTTCATCGATGACACCTTCATCTAATAAATCGAGAGCGATTTGTAAGGAAGCTTGAGCAGTTCTCTTACCGTTTCTTGTTTGTAAGAAGTATAATTTCTTATTTTCAACGGTGTATTCCATATCTTGCATATCTTTGTAGTGAGCTTCCATTGCCTTGATAGTTGTAGCGAATTGTTCGTAAACTTCTGGCATTCTCTTCTTTAATTCATCGATATGAAGAGGAGTTCTGATACCTGCAACAACGTCTTCACCTTGTGCTTGTGGAAGGTATTCAGCATAAATTTTCTTTTCACCGGTAGATGGATCTCTTGAGAAAGCAACACCAGTACCTGAATCTTCGTTTAAGTTACCGAAGACCATTGATTGAACGTTAACAGCAGTACCCCATGCATAAGGAATTGAGTTCATCTTTCTATATGTGTTAGCTCTTGGGTTATCCCATGATCTAAAGACTGCAGTAACAGCTTCATGTAATTGGACATATGGATCTGATGGGAAATCTTCACCAAATGTTTTCTTATAGTATGCTTTATAAGCTTTTACTAATTCTTTTAATTGTTCGGTTGTAACTTCAGTATCGAGTTTATAACCGTTATCTTCTTTAATTTTATCAAGCATTGCATCCATATCGGTTCTTGGGTGACCTTTTGCAATGTTTGTAAACATTAAGATAAATCTACGATATGAGTCGTAAGCAAATCTTTCGTTACCAGCTGCTTTTGCTAATAATTCAACTGATTCATCATTTAAACCAAGGTTAAGGATGGTATCCATCATACCTGGCATAGAAACTCTAGCACCACTACGGACTGAGACGAGTAAAGGCATTTTTGATTTATCAACGCCACCAAATGATTTACCTGCTTCTTTTTCGACTGCGTGAATTGCTTCATCGATTTGTTCGATTAAGTAGTCTGGCATTGTTTTGCCGCTTTCATAATAAAGTGTACAGGCTTCTGTTGATACAGTGAATCCTTGTGGGATTGGGACACCAATGTGTGTCATTTCAGCAAGACCTGCACCTTTTCCTCCAAGAAGTTCTTTTCCTAATCCATGAGCTTCTTTAAAGAGGAAGACGTATTTTTTTGCCATTAATATAATCCTCCTAAATAGGCAGTTGTTTTACAACTTCGTTTAAAATTGTATCAAATTTTAAAGCCTATATAAAATAAAATAGGATATTTTATTTCAAAAATTTTGATATTTTTGATTTTATTTACGCAAAGTAGGCAAAAAACATTTATAATTGTGTCTATGGAAGACAAATTAGTACTTACAATTGATTTTGGAACCCAGTCAGTTAGGGCTTGCATAATCAATCAAAAGGGTGAATTTTTAGCCTTTGAGCAAGAAAAATATGATCAACCTTATTTTTCTTTAAAACCTGGTTATTGTGAACAACATCCTGAATATTATTTTAATCAAATGGTAAAAGCTACAAATAGATTAAAAGAAAAGCATAACGAATTATTAAATAAATGTTCAGCAATGTCTTTAACTTGTTTTAGAGATACTCCTGTTTTTCTTGACAAAGATTTTAATGTAGTTAGACCTTCAATAATTTGGTTAGATCAAAGACAAGCAAAATTAGAAAGAAAAATTCCTAAACTTTATTCCTTAATTTTCTCAATTATTGGAATGAAATCGGCAGTTATTTTAAATAGAAAAAGAACACCTGCTTTATGGCTTCAAGAAAACGAAAAAGAAAATTGGAATAAAATTAAATACTACGTTCCTCTTTCATCATATTTAAATTATAGAATTTTAGGAGTTTTAGGTGATGGTCCATCAAACATGGTTGGACATTATCCAATTAACTTCAAAAAGAAAAAATGGTATGGAAAATATGCGATCAAAGGCTCTATTTATGGAATTGATCCAAAAACATGTCCAACCATTTTTAAAACTGGCGAAGAAATAGGAAAAGTTACTAAAGAATGTAGTGAACTTACAGGAATTCCTGAAGGTTTACAATATATTGCAACAGGCAATGATAAGGCTTGTGAGCAGCTTGGCTCTGGAGCAATTGATAATTCTGTTGCACATATAAGTTATGGAACTGCAAGTTCGGTTTCCTTTGTTTCGAAAAGATATTTTTCTCCTGAACCATTCTTGCCTGCTTATCCAGGATGCTATGAAGGTGTATATAACGAAGAAGTTCAAATATATAGAGGCTATTGGATGCTTTCTTGGTTCTCTCATGAATTTGCTGATAGCGAAAACATTGAAGCTCAAATTGAAAAAATGTCTGTTGAAGAAATTTTAAATAAAAAACTTATGGATGTACCTCCAGGAAGTGATGGACTTATAGTTCAACCTTATTGGGGGCCAGGTTTAAGAAGACCTTTAGCTAAAGGCGCAATTATTGGATTTTATGATGTTCATACTAAATTCCATATTTATAGAGCCATTATTGAAGGAATTGCTTATGCCTTAAAAGAAGGGCTAGATGGAATGGTTCAAAGAGGACATAACAAAATCAAATATTTAACAGTTGCTGGAGGCGGATCTAAATCAGATGCGATTTGTCAAATCACCGCAGATATTTTTAACATCCCAGTTTTAAAATCAGATACATATGAAGCTAGTTCTTTAGGATGTGCAATGGCAACTTTTATTGCTTTAGGAGTTTATAAAAATAGTGAAGAAGCTAAAGCAAATATGGTTCATTATGTTAAAGAATTCAAACCAAATAAAGAGGCTGCAGAAAAATATAAATATCTTTATAATGACGTCTATTTAAAATTATATCCATCCTTAAAAAGAGCCTATAAAAACCTTACAGAATACCTTCAAACCAACAATGAAGGAACAATAAAATAAGAAAAAATAGTTGAGTTTTGCATGGTTTTTAACTGTCAAACACGATTTCTTCTTGTTTTTCCATTGGATTTACACCACTAAATTGTGAGTTATATAAGTCAGCGTAGAAACCGCCTTGTTGAAGTAGTTCTTTATGATTTCCAACTTCAACAATATGGCCTTTTTTCATGACAATAATCATTTTCGAATTCTTAATTGTTGAAAGTCTATGAGCAATAACAAACGAGGTTTTATTAACCATAATGTTATTTAAAGCATCTTGAATTGCTTGTTCGGTTCTTGTATCAACACTACTTGTAGCTTCATCTAAAATTAAGATTTTTGGCTTTGAAATAATAGCTCTAGCGATAGTTAAAAGTTGTCTTTGGCCTTGAGAAATATTAGTACCATCTTCATTTAATTCAAAATTATATTCACCAGGAAGTGTTTCAATAAAATGATGTATATGAGCTTTTTTACAAGCTTCAATAATCTCTTCATCAGTTGCATTTTGATCACCAAAAAGAAGATTTTCTTTAATAGTTCCTTTAAATAACCACGTATCCTGTAAAACCATACCGATACTTCCTCTTAAAGTATCAACTTTGTAATCATCGAGCGGTCTTCCATCTAAATAAATGTTACCTAAATTGATTTGATTTGGTATTAAATTGACAAGTTTACAAAGTTTTTGATTGGTGTTTTCGTCTTGTAAAAGTTTAGATTCACAGCGAGTTCTAGCAATTTCAATATATTCATAAATATATTTAGAAGCTTCTTTAATAGCTAAATTTAAATCGTCTAAATTAAACGTTGGGATCGATTCTTTTGAAACCTTTGGAAGCTTTAATAAATCGTTAGCTGCGTTAATAAAACCTAGTGTTTTCTCAGTTAAATTGTCGTTATCAACAACATTTGTAATGTCGTAAAACCTCATGATTAAATTAACCATTGTGGTTTTTCCTGCACCAGTTGGTCCAACGATTGCAACTGTATCTCCAGCTTTAACATCAAGGAAGAATTTTTCAATTAAAGGTTTATCGTAGGTGTATTGGAAATAAACATTATTGAAAGAGAAATTACCTTTAATTTCATCTTCGCTTGCGATTGCTTCTTCTTTATCTTTTCTAACTTCTGGTTCATCAAGAAGTGAGTAAATTCTTTCTCCACTAGCAACAACTGATTGAATTGTTGAGAAGATTTGACCTAATTGTTGGAAAGGTCTAGTAAAACAATTTAAAAGCAAGAAGAAAGTGATCATTCCTGCAACATCGCTTAATAATCCAGCAGTAACTGCAATTGCAACATATGCTAAATTATTAATAAAGTTTGTTGAAGGGAAGATAAAACCTGATAAAAATTGTGAAATTCCATCAGATTTTCTCATTTCTTCGTTAGTTTTATTAAAATCAACGACAATATCTTCTTCTTTATTAAATAATTTAATAACCTTAAATCCGGCGTAATTTTCTTCGATTTTTCCGTTTAATTCACCTAATTGTTTTCTAAATAATTCGAATTTCTTACCTGAAATTTTACCAACAAAAATAACAATTAAAATAGTAAAAGGAAGCGAGCAGATCGCAACAAATGCTAATTCCCATCTAATGACAAACATCGCAATAATTGCACCAATAAATAAAGTTAATGAAGCAAAAACTTGAGTAATAATTGTTTGAAGGTTTCTAGCAATGTTATCAACATCGTTTATGGCGACTGAAAGTGTATCTCCATAAGGGACCCTATCGTAATAAGATAAAGGCAAACTATCTAATTTTCTTTGGACTTTTTGTCTCATTTCTTTAGCATAATTTGCACTTATGTTAACTGCTAAAAATTCAGATAACCAAGAAAATAAAGCGCTAATTAAGTAAACTCCTAAAATTATTCCAAAATTTGAAAAGAAAACAGGCCGTTGAATTTGAATGACACCAGTTGAACCATCAAACATTTCAGCTAATGTTTCTTGACTTAATAATCTATTAATTAATATAGGCGAAAAAATTGATAAAACCGCACTTAAAATAGCAAGAGCAATAATGCAAGAAATAATTGGAAGATTTTTCTTAAAGTCTTTAATTAATCTTATACCTGTTCCTTTAAAATTCTTTGGTTTTGAAACTATTCTACTTCTAGGTGGCATACTATTTACCTCCTTCTAAAGCGGCGCTTTGGAACATTTTAATTGTTTTATCAACTTCTTCAGGATCAAGTTGTGATCTAACGATATCTTGATAAACTTCACAAGATTTTAAAAGTTCAGCATGTGTTCCTTGACCAACGCATTTTCCTTCATTTAAAACGATAATGTTATCAGCATTTAAGATAGAACAAACTCTTTGAGCAACTACAATTACACTAGATTCTTCTCCAATTGATTTATTTAAAGCGTTTCTAAGTTGAGAGTCTGTTTTAAAATCTAAAGCACTAAAAGAATCGTCAAATACGTAAATTTCAGGTTTTTTAACTAAGGCTCTAGCAATACATAATCTTTGTTTTTGACCTCCAGAGAAATTTTTTCCTCCTTGAGAAACATAACTATCGACCCCATCAGGTAATTTAGAAATAAAACGATAAGCTTGAGCAATATTTAAGGCTTCATTTATGTCTTCATCGGTTGCATCATCGTTTCCAAAAAGCATGTTAGATTTAATTGTTCCTTTAAATAAAAGTGCTTGTTGAGGAACAAAACCTATATGTTTTCTCAGTTCTTTTTGCGAAACATCTTTAACATCAATGCCATCAATTAAGATCTGACCTTCGGTAGCATCATAAAATCTGGGTATTAAGTTAATTAAAGTAGATTTACCACTTCCAGTTGATCCAATAATTGCTGTAGTTTTACCAGGTGTAGTTTTAAATGAAATATGTTCTATACAAGGTAAATTAGAATCTGGATATGCAAATGAGACATCTTTAAATTCAATAACGCCTTTTAAGGAAGAATTTTTAAGTTCTTCATCAAATTCTTTCGAGGATTCTCTAATTGTTTCACCACTTTCAAGATTCATGATAGCGTTAATTCTTCCTAAAGAAGCGACAGCTTGAGGAACCATGATAAATACCATTGTAAACATTAAAAATGACATCATGATTTGAGAAGAATATTGAGCAACAACACTTATATTAGTGATTTGAGTTGAGATTCTTGATAAATCTGTTGAAGACTCCCCTTCTAAAAGGTAGAAACCTAAAGCAAAAATTCCTATATAACAAAGATTAAAGATAACATTGATAAACGGATTAGCAATTGTCATCATTCGATTAACTTTTAAAATTGTTTTTGTAATTTGAGTATTTGCATAATCAAATTTTTCATTTTCTTTATCTTGTTGGCAATATGCTCTAATGACTCTAATACCAGTTAAATTTTCTCTAACAACAACCGTTAAATCATCTGTTTGTTTTTGAACCTTTTTAAATAAAGGTGATGCAAGACACAATAAGACGATCATAACAACAAGAATTAAAGGTATACAAATGGCGATGACAGAAACTAAAGTTGCATCCATTGTAACAGTCTTAAAGATTGCAATTATCATGTAAGTTGGAGACATAAATAAAACTCTAACAGCCATAACAACGAAGTTTCTAACTTGTTCAACATCGTTTGTTGTTCTGGTGATCAAAGTAGAGGTTCCAAATTTATTATAATTAGTTAAATTAAACGAATTAACTTTTTCAAATACTTGTTCTCTTAATCTTTTTCCAACATAAGCAGCTAAGTATGCTCCATAAAAGTTTTGGATTATTGCCAAAACAAAAACAGCAAAGGCAAAACCAATCATAATGCCTCCTGTTGACCAAATAACGCTCATATCTTCTTGCATTGTGATTGCCTTTTGAATATTTCCCATATAAGTAGGGAGTTCAAGTTGGCAATAACATTGAGCGATAATTGAAACTGCAACAAGGAGAACAAAATACCACTTTTCTCCAAGTATTTTTATAACTCTTAACATCTTTTAAATTAATCCTTTTTAGTTTGAAGAAGGTGTATCAGACTTCCATTGTCTGCCAAGTAATTTAAATCTAGATTCTTATATCTGGTTTTTGAATAACATAAGCCTAAAATGAAGAAATGGAATGTATTGCCTACTGCATTTGCATCACAAGGGACAATATCTCCTTCCTTTTGTGCTCTTTCAATTAAATCTATAAAGAAGAATAAGAACTTCTTATCTGGTTTAGATTTTGAAAAAGATTTTGAAAGAGGAACTGAGAAAGCTAGAAAAATCGAATAAGCTGATTTTTGATCTCTCATGATGGCTGATGTTAAAGATTTTTCTAAAGCAATTAAGGCATCAATGGCTCTAGAATTGCTCTCAATTATTGATTTAATTGTGTCCTTACATCCGGCTTTTGATTGTTCAAACAAATCTTTTAATACGTCTTCTTTGTTCTTGTAATAATGATAGAAAAGACCGTGCGAACATCCCGCAGCTTTTGTTATATCGTCGCTTGAAACATTATCATAACCACGATTAGCAAATAGACGCATAGCTGCGTTTAAAATGTCGGTTCTTCTTTTGTCACGAATTGCTTCGTTTTGATCTCTCGTTCTTGGCATATTTAAAATGATATTATTAATGACTAAAAAGTCAATATAAGAATTGTAAAAATTTATAAATTATCTTTTTTGTTGAATTTCAAAAATTTACCATTTTTTAAAAATAGTTGAGTTTAGAGAGACTTTTTGGGATTTTACAGGGTTTTTTCTTGAAATAATTAAAAAATTTCTTGTTTTGCTATTTAATTTTATAAGGATTAATAGTATCATTAATTACACTATGATTTATTTAATTGTTGGACTTGGAAATATTGGGAAACAGTATGAACACACAAGACACAATGTCGGGTTTGATGTGGTAGACAAACTGGCTGAATCTTGGGGTCAAAATATTGAAAAAGAAGGCTTTAAAGGAACCTATTTAAAGTTAAAATATTTTGACAAAGATGTGATTATTTTAAAACCATCCACTTTTATGAATCTTAGTGGAGATTCGATTAAAGCTTGTATGGGTTTTTATAAAATTCCTAAAGAAAATTTAATTGTAATTCATGATGATATGGATATTCCAATTGGACACTTAAAATTAAAAGAAAAAGGTTCAAGCGGAGGACATAATGGTATTAAATCCATTATCGCTAACCTTGGGGGAAACGAAGAATTTAAAAGAATCAGAGTCGGAATTGGACATCCAGAAAATCACGATGTTATTGACTTTGTTTTAACTAAATTTAGTAAAGAAGAAAGAGATACTGTAGATGAAGCTATAAAAAATGCAGTTGATGCTATTAAAATGGCTTTAAAAGAAAGTTTTAATAAAGCAATGACTATATATAATAGATAAATACATGGATAAAGACTTTTTAAATTATATTTTAAATTTTGTACCTTCATATCCTATAAATGAAAAAAACAATAAGTTTGTTGTTGATGGACTAATTGGATCCACTTTAATTGCGTATAAAAATTATATTACAAGCGATGTAAATACTTTTATATATACAGCAAACAACTTTGATGTTAATAACATTTATAATTTTTTAAGCAACCTTGTTGATCAAAAAGACATTATTTTAATTCCTTCAGAAGAAATGATAAGAGTTGAATATATTTCCTCTTCAAAAGAGATTTTGGCTCAACAAATTGATGGATTAAATAGATTAATTGATTGCAAACATAAAATTATTATCCTTGCTCCATCAACAATTTATCGATTTTTCCCTACCAAAGAAACTTTTTTGCAAAATACTTTTAAAATTAAAAAAGGCGATGAAATCGACCTTATTGAGTTTAAAAAGAAATTAGCAGAAGCAGGATATATTAAAGTAAATAAGATTGATTCATCTTTGCAATTCGCTTCAAGAGGCGACGTTGTTGATGTATTTTCTTTAAATTATGTAAATCCAATAAGAATTGAATTTTTTGGTGATGAAATTGATTCAATTAGACTTTTTGATATTGCCACTCAAACCTCATATGAAGAAATGGATGAAGTTGAGATTTTACCTGCTAGCGTTTATTTATTTTCTAAAGAAGAAAAAAACCAAATTAAAGAGAAGATTTTAAATCAATTTGAACTTGATAAAAGAAACTTATCAGCACTTCAAATTGAACACTTAAGTGCAACAATTGAAGATGATTTAGAGGAACTTTTGTCAAACAACATTTCTATAAAAAACTATAAATATATTGGGTTTCTGCAGAGTTTTCACTCAAAATTAACGGATTTTTGCTCAGATTTTTGTATTGTAAATGCTAACGAAGAAGAGTTTTTAAAATCAAAAGAAATCATATTTAACGATGCTAGAAAATTCCTTCTTGATCTTCAGGAAGCCGGAACTTCAATTTCACATTTAGCTTATTTTGATGAAAGAAGAGCGATATATGTTGGCTCAAAGTCAACCTTTATTTTAAACAATTTCTACATTCATAATGATGCCGTAACAATCCCTATTAAAAGACCTGCTTTAAGTTTAGTAAACGATAAAAACATGATGCTAATTTTAAAGGGTTATTTGAGCTTAAATTATAAAATGATATTAGGTTATTCAGATAAAACTCAAAAAGAATCGATTGAAATTGCTTTAAAACAACTTGATATAGACTACGACTACTCAATTCCTAAAGATATAAAATCATTAAAACAAGCAACAATTATTAGTGATGATTCTTCAAATGGATTAGAAATTAGCCAAGAAAACATAGTGTTTTTAACTCCAAAAGAGCTATTTGGATACAAAAAGAAGACTTTTGCTTATGCTTCTAAATTTAAAGAAGGAACAATTTTAGGTTCTTATTTGGAATTAGAAAAAGGTGATTTTGTTGTTCATGAACAATATGGAATTGGAAAATTTTTAGGTGTTGTAACTTTAGAAGTTAATAAAAATCACGAAGACTTCTTACAAATTGAATATAACAACGGCGACAAACTTTATGTTCCTCTTTATCAATTTAATATGATTAGAAAATATGTTGGTAAAGACGGAGTATCTCCCAGGTTAAGCACCCTAGGTTCTAGTAAATGGGAAAACACTAAAAAAGCAATTAAAGAAAAAATTAACGATTTAGCTTTAAGACTACTAACTCTTTATCAAGAAAGACAACAAGACGAAGGTTTTGCTTTTGAAAAAGACGATGAGATTCAAAAATCTTTTGAAGATGAATTTGAATATAAATTAACTAAAGATCAAGAAACATCTTTAAAAGAAATCAAAGAAGATATGGAAAGCCCTCATCCAATGGATAGACTTTTATGCGGAGATGTTGGTTTTGGAAAAACTGAAATTGCTTTTAGAGCTGCGATGAAAGCAATTTTAAATGGTAAACAAGTTTGTTTCCTTTGTCCTACCACTATTTTAGCTAAACAGCACTATGATCTAGCCTTAGAAAGATTCAAAAATTATGGTGTCCATATTTGTTCATTATCCAGATTGAATAAAGATTCAATCAATAAACAAAATATCGAAGCTATCAATAACGGAAAAATTGATTTAGCAATTGGAACACATAAACTTTTATCTAAAAAGGTTAATTTTAAAAATTTAGGGTTATTAATAGTTGATGAAGAGCAAAGATTTGGAGTTGTTGATAAAGAAAATGTTAAAGAAAAAGCCAGAAATGTAGATTGTTTATCTTTAAGTGCAACCCCAATTCCTAGAACACTTCAAACAACACTCATCGGTTTAAAATCTGTTTCAACAATTGAAACTTCACCTGAAGGAAGAAATCCTGTTCAAACATACGTCATTAAATATGATGAAACTATTGTTAGAGAATTAATAAAAAGAGAATTATCAAGAAACGGACAAGTTTATTATGTTTGTAACAGCATTCAAAATTTATATTTGCAAAAGAATAGATTAGATATTTTAATTCCAGAAATAAAAAGTAGTGTCGTTCATGCAGATTTAAGTAAAGATGAAATTGAAGAAGAAATGTCTAAATTTTATTCAGGAGAGACAAACGTTTTATTTGCAACAACAATCATTGAAAATGGTATCGATATTAAAAATGCAAACTTAATTATTATTGAAGATGCTGATATTTTAGGCTTAACTCAACTTTATCAACTTAAAGGTAGGGTTGGTAGAGGTGATAGAATTGCCTTTGCTTATTTAATGATCAATACAAAACGCAAAATTACTCCAGTTGCAAAGAAGAGATTAAAAGCAATTCAAGATTTTACCGAATTAGGAAGTGGATATAAAATTGCTCAAAGAGATCTTTTAATTAGAGGTGCAGGAGACATCTTAGGAAGTCAACAAGCTGGGTTTGTTGATGAAGTTGGAGTTGATATGTATATCAAGCTTTTAAATGAAGCAATTATAGAGCAAAAAACAGGCAAAAAAGTGGAAAAGACCCAGGAAAACATATCGAATTTGAAAATTGATGCCTATATTCCACAAGAATTTGCTAACGATGAAGATAAGGTATTGTTATATCAAAAAATCTTAGAATGTAAGGATATAAAAGAGTTAAATAACTTCAGATATACCATTCAAGATATGTATGGAAAGATTCCTTTAAGCTTTGAAACTTTGATAAAAAAAAGAAAGGTCGACATCTATTTAAACAACAAAAATTTTTTTGTTTCTTGTAAAGAAGAAAATGAAAAAGTTACATTAATTATGTCAAATCAATTTACTTTAATTGATGGTGTCGGGAATAAACTTTTCCAAAGTTTAGCTAGATATATGAATCAAATGAGGGTCGATTATCGAAACAAAGTATTATCAATAATCTTAAACAAAAACGACAATTGGTTGGACTTATTAATTAAAGTTATGGAAATAATTATAAAATTGTTTAATGATAATGAGAGAGCAAAACTCTTGGAGGAAGCATGAGAATTGATAAATATTTAAAAGTTACCAGATTAATTAAAAGAAGAACTGTTGCTAAAGAATTGCTTGATAGAGGTATTTTTAAAATTAATGGCAAAGTTGCAAAACCTTCTAATGAAGTTAAAGAAGGAGATATTTTATATTTGCTTTTAGGAAGACACGCTTTAACTGTAAGAGTTATTAAAACAATGAGAACTTCAAAAAAAGAAGATGTTGGAACGTTATATGAAACGCTGAAAGATGAAGTAATTTTAGAGAATGATAACAATTGATTTAGAAAGAAAAGAAAAATATATCCTAACTTGTTCTTATGGTCCAGATTCAATGGCTCTTTTTGATCTACTAAAAAAAGATGGATATAATTTTGTAGTTGCACATGTTAACTATCATATTCTAACAAACGCCGATGAGGACGAAGAAAATTTAAGAAATTATTGTGAAAAAAATAACATTAAACTTTATGTAAAGTCTTTATTTTTTACAAAAGAGATGGGTAATGAAGAAGGAGTTGCTAGAACAATTAGATATGATTTTTTCAAAGAACTATCAAAAAAACTTGGTATAAAAAATGTTTTAGTAGCTCATAATCTTAATGATTCTATTGAAACTTATTTGTTACAACTTGAAAGAAAGAATTTTGTAACCTGTTATGGACTATCATCTTTTTATGAATTAGGCGGTGTAAATTTTATTAGACCATTATTAAATTATTCTAAAGCCGAGCTTTTAAATTATTGTGATGAGAACCACATTCCATACTCAATTGACTATTCAAATTTTGATCAAAAATTTAGAAGAAATTATTTAAGACATTCAGTAGTTTCTAAGTATTCTGAAGAAGATATTAAAAGAATAAAAGGCGATATTTTTAACAAAAACCTTGCAAAAAACCTACAAAAATTAAAAATTTCTAAATATTTAAATGAAGAATTCCTAAATGTTGAAGATATAAAAGACCTTTCAGAAGATGAATATCAAACATTAATTTATGAGTTTTTAAAGAAGAAAAAAATCTATGTTCAACTATCAAAAAAATATTTATTAGACTTTAAATTTAAATGTTTAAATCACAAAGGAACATTTAGAAATATTAAAAACGGAGTTGCATTAGAATGCTCATATAAAAAGATTTATTGCTATAAATATCCTTTAGAAAAATACTCTTATGATTTTTCTGAATTGATGCAGGAAAACACTATGTTTTCTTTAAATTCTAACTCAATTTTATATAAAGAAATGGTTAAAAAAGGGGCTAAAATCATAAAACCTGTAGATAAAAAAGATAAATTAATTATTAATAATAAATATCAAAAAACAGTTAATAGATTATTTATTGATTGGAAGACGCCTTTGCATCTTAGAGAGGTCTGGCCTGGGATTTATGATAAAGATAATAATCTTATATATACACCAAGATATAGAGAAGATTATAAAATCGATGAAAACTCATTATTAATATTTAATTCAACAAAATTGATAAAGGAATGTAAAAATATTCAAAAACAAAGTAATACTTTGATAGAATAATTAACGTTAAAGGAGGAACGATATGAAAGAAAGAAAAAGATCTGTCTGGTTCAGTTTACTTGTCTATTTAGTAATAGCTGTCGTAGCTGGATTAATTATTTATTTTGTCGTTAATGCATTTTCAAATCCTTACACCACTTTAACAACTGGAGATGCTATAAGATTAATTTACGATGATGAAGAGGATAACCATAGAATCTTAAGATATGATTCAACAGATTATGGTGCTTATAAACAAGTTAATGTCGCTGTAGCTGATAGAGTTGAAGGCGAAACCTATGTAATTAATTATTATACCTTCCAATTATTAAGCGAAGTTGGTGAAAATACAGGTGCTGATTGGGGATATAGTACATACATAACATCAGAAAATGGTGTTGATACACCTCATTTTTATAAATATGCATCATTAAATGTTTATTCAGCTATCTATCAAGATATTGAAGGAACCAAAGAATATATTGCAACAAACGGAGCAATTAATATTCTTCAAAATAACCAAGTAACACAATTTAATAGAGTAGATCAACTTACTTATAATGATGAAATTTATCAAGAAAATCCATTCTTATCATGGATGCCAACAATTTTAACAGTAGTTATCTTTGTTGTAGTTGCAATATTCTTCTTTAGATTATTAACATCATCTGCTGGAAGCAATAGCAGAGCAATGGATTTCAATAAATCTAGAGCTAGAAGAGTTGATGATTCAAAAGTTAAATTCTCTGATGTTGCAGGATGTGATGAAGAAAAGAATGAATTAATTGAAGTTGTCGATTATTTAAAGGATCCAAAGAAATATACAAAAGTTGGTGCTAAATTGCCAAAAGGATTATTACTTGTGGGCCCACCAGGAACAGGTAAAACATTACTTGCAAAAGCAGTTGCTGGAGAAGCAGGAGTTCCATTCTTCTCAATCTCTGGTTCAGATTTTGTTGAAATGTTCGTTGGTGTTGGCGCAGGAAGAGTTAGAGATCTTTTCAAAACCGCAAAACAAAATGCCCCATGTTTAATCTTTATTGATGAAATTGATGCTGTCGGTAGAGAAAGAGGAGCTGGTTTAGGTGGTGGAAACGACGAAAGAGAACAAACACTTAACCAATTACTTGTTGAATTAGATGGTTTTGAAGAAAATTCAGGAATCATTGTAATTGCAGCAACTAATAGAGATGATGTTTTAGATCCTGCTTTATTAAGAGCTGGAAGATTTGATAGACAAATTACTGTTAACTTACCAGATAAAGCTGGAAGAGAAGCAATCTTCAAAGTCCATTCAAGAAATAAAAAACTTGATCCATCAATCGATTTTGGACAACTTGCAAAAAGAACAGTTGGTTTCTCAGGTGCTGATATTGCAAATATCTTAAATGAAGCTGCAATTCTTACAGTTAGAGGAAATAGACCATTAATTACAATGGCTGATATTGATGAAGCTATCGATAGAAGAATTGCTGGTCCAGCAAAATCTTCAAAAGGTATGCAAGAAAAAGAAAGACAACAAGTCGCTTACCATGAATCAGGTCATGCAATTATCGGTTTAACATTAAAGCATGCTGATAAAGTTAGAAAAATTACCATTATTCCAAGAGGAAGAACTGGTGGTCACGTCTTAATGGGACCTGAAGAAGATAGATTCTTATTAACTAAGAAAGAACTTGAAGCAGAAATTATTGGATTATTAGGCGGAAGAAGTTCAGAAGAAGTATTCTTCGAAGATGTTTCTACCGGAGCAAGTAATGATATCGAAAGAGCAACCCATATTGCTAGACTTATGGTTGTTGAATACGGTATGTCATCATTAGGCCCAATTCAATACGAGAAAAACACTGGTTCAGTTTTCTTAGGAAGAGATTATAGTAACGCTCAAAAGAATTTCTCAATTGCTGTTGCTGATGAAATTGATAAAGAAATTAGAAAGATCATTGATTCTGCTCATAACGAAGCAATTAGAATCATTAAAGAAAGAAGAGAAGATGTCGAATTAATTGCCAAAACT
This sequence comes from uncultured bacterium, assembly GCA_949293255.1. GTDB lineage: Bacteria > Bacillota_I > Bacilli_A > RFN20 > CAG-826 > Onthovivens. The sequence goes on along the minus strand of CASFCL010000002.1, from coordinate 57,715 downwards.
CTTCTTGAATATGAAACAATTAATGAAGAAGAAATAGCTTACTTACTTGAACATCGTGAGATGCCAAAAGAATCAATAACTCAAAAAGAAGCAGCAAGAAGTGCATCTGAAGCAAACAAAGAAAAGTTTGTTACTGATGAACAAATTAATGGTGAAGAACCAAAGGCTGCAGAAGAGCAAAAACCAGAAGAAAACACCGAAAACACTTCTAATCCTGAATAAAAATATTAATTTATGTCATCGTTTTACATTGATAACATTGAAATTAAATCAAGAGTTATCCTCGCTCCAATGGCGGGGATAACTTCTTTTTCTTATAGAAAATTGATGAATAAGTTTGGTTGTGGATTAACTTATTCAGAAATGATTAGTGATTTTGGATTAATTTATGATAATCAAAAAACTAAAGATTTAATTCAAAGCGATAGAAGCGATAGACCACTTGCAATTCAACTTTTTGGAGGGTCAAAAGAAACTTTACTAAAGGCAATTGATCAACTAGAAAAGTTAAATGTTGATTATGATTTTTTAGATATTAATTTAGCTTGCCCAGTTCCAAAAGTTACTAAAAATCATTCTGGCAGCAGCTGGCTTTTAGACCAAGAAAAGATGTTTGAAATGATGGAGGCTATTTGTAAAAAATCTAAAAAACCAGTAACTGCAAAAGTTAGATTAGGCTATTCAAAAATAAATATAGATGAAACTGTTCAAACACTTGAAAAAGCCGGAGTAAAATTTATTGCAATTCATGCAAGAACCAAAGATCAAGGCTACACTGGTAAACCAAATTTTGAAGCATTAAAAAATATCAGAAACTTAATAAAAATTCCTTTTGGAGTAAGTGGAGATATTTATACTGTAAAAGACGCACTTAATGCTTTAGAAATTACAAAAGCAGATGCAATTTTGGTAGCTAGAGGTGGAATTGGAAATCCAAATTTAGTAAGAAACATTAATCTTGCTTTAGAAAAAAAAGAGTATAATGAAACAGTAATAATTGATGAACAAATTGAATATTTAAGAGAGTATTCGCATTTATTAAAAGAAGAATTAGGCAATAACCGAGCAAGCGCAGTTTTAAGAGGAATTGCACCAAAATTTTTCCAAAATTTTGTTAATTCAAAGCTAATTAGACAAAAAATTGCATTAAATTTAAATAGTATCGACCAATTGGACGAAATATTAAACGAAATTAGAGATAAAAAAATTTAATTTATACAAATAAATTTGTATAATATGGGAACTTAAAGGAGACTAATCATGGAAGAAAAATTAAATGATCAAGTGTTGGCCAGAAGAGAAAAGTTAAAAAAGTTAAAAGAATTAGGCGTAGATCCATGGGGCCAAAGATATGATAGAACTGACTCATCAAAGTCATGTAGAGAAAAAGCAAAAGATAAAACAAACGAAGAATTAGAAGCAAATAAAATTGAAGTTAAAGTTGCAGGAAGAATTATGTTCCTTAGAAAAATGGGAAAAGCTTCATTTTTAAACATTCAAGATAAAGAAGGAAAAATTCAAGCATATATCTCAATTGATAGTGTTGGTGAAGAAAATTACAACATTTTCAAACTTGTTGATGTTGGTGATATTGTCGGTCTTGAAGGTTATTTAATGCTTACAAGAACCGGCGAATTAACAATCAAAGTTGAAAAATTCACATTCTTAACCAAATCATTACAACCACTTCCTGAAAAATATCATGGTTTAACTGATGTTGAGGAAAGATTTAGACATAGATATGTCGATTTAATCATGAACGAAGATAGTAAAAGAATTGCTCTTTTAAGACCAAGAATTATTCGTTCAATGCAACATTATTTTGATTCATTAGGTTTTATTGAAGTTGAAACATCAACTCTTCAACCAATCTTAGGTGGAGCAAATGCTAAACCATTTATTACTCACCACAATACATTAAATAAAGATTTCTATTTAAGAATTGCAACCGAATTACCACTTAAAAAATTATTAGTTGGTGGTTTAGAAAAAGTTTATGAATTTGGAAGACTTTTTAGAAATGAAGGTATGGATACAAAGCATAATCCTGAATTTACAACCGTTGAACTTTATGAAGCTTTCGGTGATTTACAATCAATGAGAAGATTAACAGAAAATGTCATCAGAAATGTTTGTGATGAAGTTTTAGGAACCAGAAAAGTCATGTGTGGTGATGTTGAAATCGATTTTGATCCTGAATTTAAATGGGTTTCAATGGCAGATTTAGTCAAAGAAACATTAGGAATTGATTTTACAAGTGATATTTCATTTGAAGAAGCAAAGAAATTCACCGAATCCAAAGGAATTAAAGTTGAAAAACATTGGACAAGTAATGGATATTTATTAAATGCATTATTCGAAGAATTCTGTGAAAAAGATTTAGTTCAACCAACATTCCTTTATGGTCACCCAATTGAAATTTCACCATTAACCAAAAAAGGAAAAGACCCAAGATTTACAGAAAGATTTGAATTTTATGTAAACGGAACCGAATATGCTAACGCATATAGCGAATTAAACGATCCTATCGATCAAAAAGAAAGATTTATTGCTCAATTAAAAGCAAAAGAATTAGGAGATGATGAAGCTAATGAAATGGATTACAACTTCTTAGATGCTCTTAATTATGGTATGCCTCCAGCTGGTGGTATTGGAATCGGTATCGATAGACTTGTAATGCTCTTATTAGGAGTCCAAAACATTAGGGAAGTTATCTTGTTCCCAACAATGAAAGACGAAAAATAAAAAAAGTTTGGTAATTTTTCGAAATTCCAGCAATCTTGTTAGTAAAGGGGAGGTCAAATTATTCTTTACAAAGAGTGGGGAATTTCGATAAAATATTACAGCACAAATTTGTGCTCTTCTCTCCTCAACGGTGGCTTAAGTTGGGGCAGATTGTCCAAAGGGAGGTAAAGGTATGAAAAAGTACGAAATTATGTACATCTTAAAAGCAGACCTTGATGACGCCGCAAGAAAAGCAGAAATGGATAAACTCCATGGACACCTTACCAAAGCAGGAACCAAAATTACAAAGGTTACTGAATGGGGTGTAAAAGATCTTGCATATCCTATCAAAAAACAACCAAAAGGATATTACGTCATTTTAAAGATTGAATGCGACAGTGCAGATGAAACTAAAGAATTTGACCGTCTCAGTAAAATCGATAGCAATGTATTAAGATATTTAATTACTGTCGATCAAGATTAATTGGGAGGAAAAATTTATGATTAATCGTGTTGTTTTATTAGGTCGTTTAGCTCGTGATCCAGAATTAAGAAGAACATCTACAGGAACTGCTGTTACTACATTAAGTGTTGCTTTTGATTCATCTTATTCAAAAGAAAACAATAAAAGCAACTTTGTAAGAGTTTCTGTATTTAATAAGACTGCTGAGTATATTTGCAATTATGGTAAAAAGGGTAGTCAACTTGTTCTTGAAGGAAGATTACAAGAAAACAAATACCAAAGACAAGACGGCACAAATGTTAGCACAATTGAAATTGTTGCTGACAACATTCAACTTACTGGAAGCGCTAAGTCAAATACCAACACAACAAGTGACAGCGTATCATTAACTGATTCAACAATGGATGATGATGCTTCAATCGATGATGTCCTTGGAAATGATGTAGCTGACGACGATCTTCCATTCTAATTTATAAGGAGACTTAAAGATGGCATTTATTAAGAAAAGAGCTAGAAAAAAAGTTTGCTACTTTACAAAAAATAAAATCAAATATATTGATTATAAAGATGTAGAAACTTTAAAGAAATTTATCACTCCAAGCGGAAGAATCTCACCACGTAGATTAACCGGAACAAGTGCTAAATATCAAAGAGAACTTGCTAGAGCAATTAAAAGAGCAAGATACATGGCTTTATTACCATATATCGCTGACTAATTGAAATAGAAGTGTATAAGGTCCTAAGAAATTAGGGCTTTTTTTATTTTTTATGTCCCAAAAAAACGCGCTAATCGTGGATAAAATTAAAATTTTTATAAAAATTTAATATAAAATGTGTAATAATAGAAAATACACTTGTGCTATAATTTTTTTATGGAGAAAGGGATCAAATTAGAATTCATACACCGAAAAGAATATAACTACGTTTATTATCAAACTGATTGTTTTTATAAGCAAAAAAACTCAACAATCAAAACAACTCCATATTCTTTAATTGAGAAAATAATTATTACAAATGAATCAGATGATGATTATTCTAATTGTGTAATTTCTTTTGAAAGCAATAACGATATTATTCAAATTGAAAACATAAATATTGCCTCAATTTTTAAAAGATCGACAACATATATTTCTGAAGGAATAAAAATAAATTTAAATGTTAAAGAATTATATAAATTAACCGAAGAAGTTCCAGTAAATATAACTGTAAAACTATATAACGAAAAAACTTATGAAGAACTTTTAAGCGAACAAATTTTATTCACTTTAAACCCAATAAATGAAATTTCTTCAATAAAAGAAGATGTTTGTATTTTAAGTTCATTTGTTACTCCAAATAATGATATTGTTGGAAAAATTATCAACAGTGCTTTTTATGAATTAAAAGGAATAAGAAACAAAGAAACTGCTTTTTATGGATATCTTTCTAACGATATTGATAGTGTTAGAGAAGAAATGATGGCAATTTTTAAAGCTATTAAAAGAAAAGGTATCTCTTATGTTTTACCGCCCGCCTCATTTAATGAATTTCAAAAAGTTAGACTTCCTAAAGACGTCGTTATAAATGGAAAAGGAACTTGTTTAGATTTAGCAATTTTATATTGTTCTTGTTTAGAATCAGTTGGATTAAGACCAATTTTGATTATTAAAGAAGGTCATGCTTTTGCGGGATGCTTTTTAAGTGAAAATACGTTTGAATCGTACTTTTTAGAGTCACCTTCTTATATTTATAACTTATCAGCATACAATAACACTCAAATAGAATTAGTTGAATGCACACTTTTAACAAACGATAAGGAAGAGGCAACATTTAGAGGTGCAAACGAAGCCGCAAGAAATCATTTAAGAAATTATCATGGATATTTTGAAGCAATTGATATTTTTAAATGTCATCAATATATTTATCGACCAATACCAGAAATAAAATATAACGATCAAAATGAAGAAATAATCGATTTTCCTATCATGCACGATGTTGATTTTGAAGTTAAGTCAACAGCGGATAATGGGGTAATTTTTACCTCAAAGAAGCAGGAAAACGATAAGTTTTTCTATTGGAGCAGGAAATTATTAGACCTTTCTTTAAGAAATAGATTAATTAATTTTAAGTTTAATTCAAAATCTCCATATATCTTTATTAGCACAATAAGAACCTTTATTGAAAGTATTACTAATAGTGAAAAATTAAAAGTTGTACCAACAAAAATTGATAATAATCTCGACGATATTCAAAAAGTTTCATTAATTGAAATCCGTGAATATGAAAGAAACGGCAAATTTGCAATTACTGGATCAGTTGATGATTATAGAAGCTTATGTAGAAAAGCGGTTGGAATAGTAGAAGAAACCGGTTCGAACGCTCTTTATTTAAGTTTAGGTCTTGTAAGATTTACTCCTCGAGGAAGTAAAAGAGATTTTTATGCACCTTTATTTTTAGTACCAGCTTTTTCTAAAGTTAAAGGTTCAAATAACAGTTATGAATTAGATTTAAACTTTGATGCAATTACGATAAATACGACACTTTTTGAGTATCTTAAACAAAATTTCCTCATCTCTTTAGACGAAATTTATTCAGTTAATAAAGAAAATTTAGAAAGAGATTACAACACAATTATTAATCTTATTAGATCAAAATCATCAGAAGATTGTGAAATAACAGTAGAAGACGATAAATGTTATTTATCAATTTTATATTTTGCTAATTATATTATTTGGAACGATATTTCTAATAGAAAAGAAGAACTATTAAAAAACGACATTATTAAATGTCTTGTTGAAGGAAAACCATATAGAAATAGTGAAGAAGATACTGATTTAAAAGATATCGATAAAAATATTCAAATTGATGATGTTGCAATACCTTTAGGTGCTGATTCATCCCAAGTAAAAGCTATTTTAGATTGTGGAAAAGGTGAAAGTTTTGTTTTAGATGGTCCTCCAGGAACCGGAAAATCTCAAACCATCGTCAACATGATTGTTAATGCACTTTATAACAAAAAATCAGTCTTATTTGTTGCTGAAAAAATGGTTGCTCTTGAAGTTGTTAAAAAAAGAATTGATGAAATCCATTTAGGTAACTTCTGTTTAGAACTTCATTCGAGCAAATCAAATAAAAGAGACTTCTTAAATCAAATTGAGCAATCTATGGAATTAGAAAGAATTGTCTCTCCAAAAGAATTTGATGACCATTTAAATGATTTAGAAGAAAAAAAGAAATATTTAAATCAACTTATTAACAAAACTACAGAGAGGAAGTACATCTATTCTTTACACGATGCAGTATTAAGATATGAAGAATTAAGAGAGTTTGATTTTAAAGAAAGTGACAATTATTTTGCAGCCCTTCATCTTGACGACAAAAGGATAAAAGAAATAGTAGACGGATTAAATACATTAAAAGAAATAGAATCTCAAAGAGGTAAACTTTGTGAAAATCCATATAGGGGACTCCTAATTTTGGATAATACAAAGATTAATGATAAGTTTTTCTCTTTGGTTACTGATTTAAGAGATGCGTTGATAAATTATTATATTCGTTTAACTAGTTTTCTTGGTGAATTTAACTTTACTTTTAAAAAGACCCGCAAAAACGTAATGTTTTTTAACAAAATATTAGAAATTTTGATGCAAAATAAATGTGTTCTTAATAACATTTTTGAACAAGATTTTGTTAGAAACTATGAAACAATTAAAGAAACTATCATCCAAGGCGTTAAATTAAGTGAAGACTACGCTTATTTATTTAAAACATTTAAAAAATCTGTTTTAAATATTGACGAAGATTATATTAAAGAAGTTATCGAAACTCTTAAATCTGGAAATGTTTTTACTAAATTTTTTGCTAAGCACAATATCAAAAGAGAACTTAAAGCATATTTAGAAATTAAAGAACATAAGTTAACAAATAAAGAGATTGAAAAGTATCTTTTCTTATTAAATTTAATAAAAGAAGAAGAACAATCTATAAACTTAAAAACTCAATATATAGAACAATTTGAAAGAATTTCAGAAGATTTAACTGAAGTTAATTTTAAAAATCTTTTGGTTAGATTTGACAATGGATTAGATTTATTAAATAAGGTAGACCTTCTTTTAAAAGACATGCCAGAAAACGAGGTTTTAGAAAATAAATTAAGGTTCTGCGAGATTTTTGATTTAAAAGACGGGGAAAATGTCAAAAATAATATTGAAATAATGATTCAAGAAATATCTAAAGTTCGAGATTATGAGGCGGAATTTTCAAACAAATATGATTTCGTTTTCTTAACTGATTTTGACGAAATAGATTCCTCATATATGGGGTCATGCATTGCTTCACTCAATAAGGCATTAGACGAAAAGAACGAAATCTATAACCTTATTATTTTTAATCGTGTGCTTAAGGAACTAGAAGATTTAGGTCTTTATAAATACATAATTCAAAAATATAGAGTTGGTATATTTAGTGTAGAAGAACTAAAAAATAGATTTTTAGTTTCTGTTTATAAAGTCATATTAAACAATTATTTTAAAGATCCTTATTATAATGAATTCAATGGCATCCTCTTTAATGAAGCAATTAAAAAATATGATGAGCTACTTAGTAATTTTTCAACTCTTGTTATCGAAAAAACCGCAAACATTTTAACTCAAGACTTCCCAGTCTCTAATGTTAGATATGCTGAATCAAGTAAAATTTATAGTTTAAGAAAATTAATTAAAAATGGTGGAAGAGGACAAACTATTAGAGGAATTTTAGAAGATTATGAAGATTTAATTAGAACATTCTGTCCTTGCTTCTTCATGTCTCCTTTATCAGCTGCTCAATATTTAAGTCTTGATACTAAAAAGTTCGATATCGTTATTTTTGATGAAGCAAGTCAAATTCCTACATGTGAAGCAATTGGTGCAATTTCTAGAGGAAACAGCTTAATAGTTGCAGGTGATCCTCAACAAATGCCACCAACAAATTTCTTTAAAGCAAACATTACATCGTTGGATGAATATGATGAAAGCATTGTTTATGAAGATTTAGAGTCGCTTTTAGATGATTGTATAACTTTAAAAATGAAGAGAAATAGACTTTTATGGCACTATAGATCTGCTCATGAGTCATTAATTGCTTTCTCAAATAATTATTTCTATGATCATAATCTTTATACTTTCCCATCTCCTGATAATAAATTATCAAAAGTTTCCTTTAATTATTTAAAAGATGGTGTTTATGAATCAGGAATTAATAAAGTTGAAGCTAAAGCAATTGTTAAAGAAATTATTCATAGATTAGATGACCCAATTTTAAGTAAACAAAGCATCGGTATAGTTTGTTTTAACATCAAACAACAAGAATTTGTTTATAAAGAATTACAAAAAGAAGTAATGGATAATCCAAAATATTTAGAATTAATTAATAATGAAGAAGATCCTTTATTTATTAAGAATTTAGAAAACGTTCAAGGTGATGAAAGAGATGTAATTATTTTCTCTGTTGGTTTTGGTTATAATCCTGAAGGCAAATTTTTACATAATTTTGGCCCACTTTCTTTAGATAAAGGTGAAAGAAGATTAAATGTTGCAATAACTAGAGCTAGAAAAGAAATGATAATTTATTCTTCAATTAAATCTTCAGATATTGATGCAAGAAGAGTTAAAAATAAAGGAGCAGCAGTTTTAAAATCATTCCTTTTATATGCTGAACAAGGATTAGAGTCTTTAGAAATAGAAAATAAGAATCAAATTATTAGCGAAATTGGTGTACAAAATTTCATTAAAGAGGATTTAGCAAAATTAGGAATTGAATCTGATATTAATGTCGGAGATTCTAAATTTAAAATTGATTTATGTATCAAAAACAGTGAAGGAAAGTATATTTTAGGTATTATTTGTGATAGTGATACATATTTAAGCACCCCTACATGTAGAGATAGAAACTATGTTCATTCTTTAATTTTAACTAGATTAAAATGGAAAATAATTCGTATTTTTACAATTGATTACTTTAAAAACAAGGATCAAGTCATAAAAGATATCTTAAAAGCTTTAGAGAATTTAGAAAATTTAGATAATAACGTTGATGAAATTGAAGTAGATGATGTCAATTTTGAAAAAGCAGAAACCAATGAATCTCATAGAAAGAAAGATTATTTAAAATATAAAGTTTTCAATTCGTTCAATTATGAGAACTATCAAGTTGAAAGAATGTACCCTGAATTAGTTACAAGTTTAGAAAACGTAATTAATTATGAAGGTCCAATTTCAGAAAATCTCTTACTTCAAAGATTTAAAGACTTCTTCGGACTTGAAAGAGTTGGTCCAAAAGTTAAAAGACTATTTAATATTCAACTTAGATATGTAAAAAGTAAAAAAGTTGCAGAAATTAATGGGTATTTTTATTATCCTTTATCAATAAATTTAGACACTATGGATTATTATAGAACGTCATCTATTTATCAAAGATCTTTAGAACAACTTCCAATTGTTGAAGTTAAAAATGCAATGATTGAAATTTTAAAACTTCAAAGAGAAATAACTTTAGAAGATATGATTAAATCAGTCGGTTATGCTTTTGGTGCGAGCTCAATTTCTTTACAAAGTTCAATAAAAATTAAAGAAATGATTGATTACATCCTTGCTTTTTATAAAGATTTCACCACAAATCAAGGAAAAATAGATTTAAAGAAATGATTTTACATATAAGTGGAAGAACAGATATTGTTAAATATTTCACACCTTGGCTAATCAATAGATTAAATGAAGGTTTTGTTGATGTTGAAAACCCTTTTAATAAAGAAATGGTTTCAAGAATTTATTTTGAAGATGTAGATATATATGTTTTTTCAACAAAAGATCCTCGAAATATAGAAAATTATATGTATCGATTTATGGTAAAACCAACTTTATTTTTTGTAACAATTACAGGTTATCAAAAAGATATCGAGCCTAATGTAAAAAACAAAATAGATATAATCGAATGTACAAATAGATTAGCTAGACTTTTAGGTCCAAATAGAGTTTTTGTTCGATATGATCCTGTTTTTCTTATTAAAAAATATAATGTTGATTATCATATAAGAGCTTTTAAAAAATTGTGCTCTCAACTTGATAAAAACATAAAAACAATCATCGTTTCTTTTATTGATATTTATAAAAACGTAAAGAAAAATATGAAAGATTTGAATATCATTCCTTTTACGAAAGAAGACTATAAGAAAATAGGCATAGAATTTTCAAAAATTGCCGATGAAAACGGAAAATTAGTTCAAACTTGTGCAGAAGAAAATGATTTTTTTGAATATGGTTTTATAAAAGGCGAATGTTTAGGAAAGGAATTTATTAAACATTTAACAGGAAAAGAATTTCCAAAACGGAACGCTAGAAAAAATAAGTTTTGTAATTGTGTGCAAGTGGTGGATATTGGTGCATACAATACTTGTTCAAATTATTGTAAATATTGTTATGCAAATTTTGATGAACATTCAATTTCTAAAAACTTAATGAATCACTTTGATAATTCTTCTTTACTTATAGGAAGAGTAAAATCTACCTCAAAAATAGTAGAAAGACACGATTAAAAAAAATGGTCTTTCGACCATTTTGTTATTTTAATGAATCAATATATCTACAAGCGTAAACAGCAGCAATAGCTCCATCTCCACAAGCAGTAGTTAATTGTCTAACTGCTTTTTCTCTACAATCACCTGAAGCAAATATTCCTGGAGTCTTTGTTTGCATATTTTCGTTTGTAATGATGAATCCGTTTGGATTTAATTCGACTAGATCGGCAAATTTTTGATTATCAGGTACTTGACCGATTGCAATAAAGCAACCTTTTACATCAAATTTATAATCTTGTTGAGTCTTTGTATCTTTAAATCTTAATCCGTTTAATTCACCTTTTTCATCGGTATAAAATTCTTCTAAATTTAAGTTTTGTTGAATGATAATATTAGGTTTTGCTTTTACTTCATTTACTAAAATATCATCACCAAAGAATTTATCGAAAAGCGTATTTAAATAAACTTTATTACAATATCCAGAAAGCAAAATTGCATATTGTAATGCAGTGTTTGCATCTCCAATTAAGCAAACATCTTCACCTTTATAAAAGGCACCATCACAAACAGCACAATATGAGACACCATGACCAATTAATTCTTGTTCTTTTGGAACGTTGATGTGGCGATGTTTAACACCGGTAGCAACAATTACAGCTTTTGCTTCATAGCAGGAAAAATCGCCTTCAATCCAGAAGGTATTATGGTCGGTTTTTGTAATTTTATTACAAGAATCAAGTTCAAATTCAACTCCAAGATCGCTAATTTGTTCAAATAAGTTATTAGCGAGCTCCATCCCGGAGATTTTTTTGATTGATGGGAAATTTTCAACTCTTGGGGAGATTGAAATTTGACCACCAATATTTTCTTTTTCAAGAAGTAATACAGATTTACCGGCTCTTAAGGCATATAAGCAAGAGGTGAGCCCTGAAGGCCCACCTCCTATTACTATTAAATCTTTAATCATAAGATTTACATGGCTTTGTGACTTTCGACAAAGCCTTTAATTAATGATGCGTTTTCGTAATAATCGTATCCATCGTTATCAGGAACTAAGAGTGTTGGAGCTTTTTTAATTCCATATGCTTGAACGACGTCTTTATTTTCTTCAGCATCGATGACTTTATATGGGATTCCTGCTTTATCGAGGATTGATTTTGCTAATTTACAGTTTGGACATGTCTTTGTTGTGAAGAGCATTAATTCTGAAACATCAGCTTTTTGAGATTGAATGATGTTTAGAGTTTCAACTTCTTTTTCAACTTTTCTTTCTTTTAAGTGTGATGATCCAAGAACGTATTCTTTTCTATCTTTGAATTCTTGAGTTTTACCATCGTTCCGGTTTTGAATAGGTCTATAGTAACCAGTAATTCTTGAGTAGACTTCAGTTGCTGAACCACAGTGTGGACAAACTTTTTGTTCGCCTTCAAGGTAACCATGGTTTTTACAGACAGAATATGTTGGAGACATGGTGTAGTAAGGAAGTTTGTAATTTTCAGCAATCTTTCTTACAAGATTCATACATGATTTCCAATCTGGTAATTTTTGACCTAAGAAACAGTGGAAGACTGTACCTGATGTGTATAATGTTTGGAATTGATCTTCTTTATCAAGAGCTTCAAATAAATCTTCTGTATAACCAACTGGTAAGTGGCTTGAGTTTGTATAATATGGAGTTTCTCCATTCATACTAGCAGTAATAATGTCTGGATATCTTTCTTTATCATGCTTTGCTAAACGATAAGATGTTGATTCTGCTGGAGTAGCTTCAAGGTTATATAAGTCTCCATATTGAACTTGATAGTCAGATAATTTTGTTCTCATGAAGTTAAGAACATTTACTGTGAATTCTTCAGCTTTTTCATGAGTTAAATCTTCTTTAATCCATCTAGCATTTAAACAAGCTTCATTCATACCAACTAATCCGATAGTGGAGAAGTGGTTGTTGAATGTTCCTAAATATCTCTTTGTATATGGATATAATCCTGCTTCGAGAAGTTTTGTAACAAAATCACGTTTAATTTTTAATGATCTTGCTGCAATGTTCATTAATTTTTCTAATCTTGCATAGAAATCATTTTCATCTGTTGAAAGGTAAGCAATTCTTGGCATATTGATTGTAACAACACCAATACTACCGGTAGATTCACCGCTTCCAAAGAAGCCGCCTGATTTCTTTCTTAATTCTCTAAGATCTAATCTTAATCTACAGCACATACTTCTAACATCGCTTGGTTGCATATCTGAATTGATATAGTTTGAGAAGTATGGAGTACCGTATTTTGCGGTCATTTCGAATAATAATCTATTATTTTCAGTATCTGACCAATCAAAATCTTTTGTAATTGAGTATGTTGGGATTGGATATTGGAAGCCTCTTCCATTAGCATCACCTTCGATCATAACTTCGATGAATGCTTTATTGATCATATCCATTTCTTTTTTACAATCTTTATATTTGAATGGTTGTTCTTTTCCACCAACAATACAATTTAATTCAGCTAAATCATTTGGAACTGTCCAATCTAATGTAATGTTTGTAAATGGTGATTGAGTTCCCCGTCTTGATGGAGTGTTAACACCGAAGATAAATGATTGAATACATTGTTTAACTTCTTTGTATGTTAAGTGATCAACTTTAACAAATGGAGCAAGATATGTATCAAATGAGGAGAAAGCTTGAGCACCAGCCCATTCATTTTGCATAATTCCTAAGAAGTTAACCATTTGATTGCAAAGGGTTGAAAGGTGAGAAGCAGGGGAAGAAGTGATCTTTCCTGTAACTCCACCAAGACCTTCTTGAATTAATTGCTTTAATGACCAACCAGCACAGTAGCCAGTAAGCATACTTAAATCATGAAGATGGATATCAGCATTTCTATGTGCATCAGCGATTTCTTTATCGTAGACTTCGCTTAACCAATAGTTAGCAGTGACAGCGCCGCTGTTAGAAAGAATTAAACCACCAACTGAATAAGTAACAGTGGAATTTTCTTTAACTCTCCAGTCATTAATATTTAAGTAGTTGTCGACTGTTTTCTTATAATCTAATTCTGTTTGTTTAATTTGTCTTAAAGCTTCGTGTTGTTGTCTATATTTAATATAGGCTTTAGCAACATCAACATAGCCTGCTTGAATTAAAGAAATTTCAACAGCATCTTGAATATCTTCGACTGATACTACATTATTTTCAATTTTTGTGTTGAAGTTTGAACTTGCTTTTAAAGCGATAAGTTCGATAATTTGTGAATTGTAAACTTTTCCGCAAGCAACAAATGCTCTTTCGATAGCGGATTCAATTTTGTGTAAGTCAAAATCAACAATTTTTCCATCTCTTTTCTTTACTGATATCATAACGTTCTCCTTTTTAAGTGGGCGTCTAAAATATGAAACTACTTTCCGTTTTTAACGACTTAGTATGTTGTTTTCCTTTAGGCCTTAAAAATATAAAGACTTTTTTATAAAAATAAAAGTTAAATTTTTGTAATTAAAAATTAGTAGTTTTTTAGTGAGTAAAATTAGTTAAAAATTAGCAAAAAAAGGCCAAAATAGTTAAAAAATGCAAGGTTTTTGATGATTTTTAATTTTTGTATAGTGTCAAAAAATGAGTAAAATTTTTGCCTTTTTTTGACTAAAAATTCCTTAATTTTTTGACTTTAATTTTTCACAACACACTTAATAGGTGTATAATCGATTTATGAACAGTCGTTTACGTAGATATAGATTAAAAAACGGATATACTCAAAAAGAATTAGCTCAATTATTAAATATGCCTTATCGTACCTATCAAAATTATGAAGAAGGAACAAATTCAATGCCATCTTGGTTAGCTGAATTAATTCTTTTTAGGCTTAGAAGTATTGTAAAGTATGATAGAGATCACGGAATTTATAAACTTAAACAAATTAAATTCATTTCAATTCCAATATTATTAAAATATAACGCCACATCAGGTTATGTTTTTGGAGATTATGCGATTGGAAAAGCCGATGAAAAGAGCTCTTTAGAGTTTTTAGTGTGCGGAGAAATTACAACAATTAATAAATTTAAACTACAAGAAAACCTCGAAAGCGAATTCCAAAAAAGAGTTTTTCTTTATTTTTTAGAGGATTACGATGAAAGCGGTGAGTTTATTACAGAAATCTATAAAAAAGGAAAACAATTGTTCAATTTAAACGTCTCTAATAAGAAGAAATAATTTTTCTGTTTTTTTAACACTTTAAGTTTTTTCTATTGTATAATAGAAAAAGTGAAATTTTATGAACAAGAAAATTAATCAATATAAATTAGTTACATTATTCGTCTCTCTTTTCCAAATAGTGGTAGTTGGAGTTTTTATTACCATCTATTTACTTAATATTTGGGATCTTTATGACTTAGTAAAGCCAGAATATTTTGCTTATGGATTTTTGGTTTTAATTTTTATCGATAACATCTTTTTATTCTCAATGCTTTATTCTGTTTCAGCTTTAAGAAAAAAGGGTGATTTAAGAACAAAGCAAGTTTTAGGAAACGATGTTGAAGAAGCATACAACTTTGCCCAAATGGGCATGGTTACTGTTGATAAAGAAGGAGTTGTCTTATGGCAATCAAATTTCTTATATTCAAGAGGAATCGATATTGTTAATCAAAACATATTTGAATGGAACAAAATGTTTGATAACTTCACAAAAAGTGAAGGTGGATATGAATTAACAGTTAATATTGGAGATAATACCTACAATGTTAAATATCTAAGAACTGCCGGAGTATTCGTATTTTTAGATATTACCACTAGTGAAAAGTGGAGAAAACAATGTGAAGGTCAAGCAACTTGTGTTGGTATTATTACAATTGATAACTATCAAGATATCGGTGGTAATGATGATGATATTAGTGACACAATCGCAAAAGTTAAAAACGAAATCATCCAATACGCTAAAGAACATAAAATGCTTTTGAAAAACTTCAAAAACGACTCTTACATTTGCGTTTGTACTTATGAAGATTTAGCAGAAGTAGAGAATGATGGATTCTCATTACTTGAAAAAGTAAAACAAATCACAAAAGATGATCAAGTTCAACCTACCCTATCAATTGGTATTGGTCACATGTTCCCAGATGTTAATAAGTTATATGAAATGGCATCAAATGCAGTCGATATTGCGATGTCTAGAGGTGGTGACCAAGCAGTTGTTAATAAATATGGTTATGAATTAGCTTTCTTTGGTGGAAAAACTGAATCAATTTCAAAAAGAAATCGTGTTCACGTCCGTCAAACAGCAGATTCTCTTGTTAATTTAATTGAAAGAGCAGGAAACGTTCTTATTATGGGACATACCGATATGGATATGGATGCTCTTGGAGCAGCTTTAGGTGTTTATGGAATTGTTCGTGGATGTGGAATTTCTGCAAATATTGTTGTTGATGATAGAAATATTGAAAAGAAAACAAGAACAGCAATGAAAGGAACTTTCTCAAAAGAAGAATATTCAGAAATTTTTGTTTCTAATAGAGACTCTCTTGAAAAAGTTAAAAACTCAACTTTATTAATTGTAGTCGATGTTTCTAGACCTAGACTTACAATGTGCCCTGATCTTTTAGAAAGAACCAAAAAGGTTGTTGTTATTGATCATCATAGAAGAAGTGAAGACTTTATTGAAAGCCCTGTTTTACAATATGTTGAAACTGGTGCCTCGTCAGCTAGTGAAATTGTTGCTGAATTTATAAGATACATGACCAAAAAGCCAAAAGACTTTAAGATTAATCAAACAATTGCAACATTTATGCTTGCTGGAATTTTCTTAGATACAACATTCTTAAAATCAAAAACTACAAGTTATAGAACATTTGAAGCTTGTATGGTTTTAAAAGATTTTGGAGCTGATAACGGTAAAGCTGATGAAATGTTAAAAGATGATTTTGAAGAATACAAACTTATTAATAAAGTTATTGGAACAATGAAAACGCCTTATTATGGAGTTGTTTATTGTTGTTGTGATGATGATGACGTTGTTGAAAGAACATTGCTTGCAAAAGTTGCAAATCAATGTATGCAATTAAAAGACATTCATGCAGCATTTGTCATCGGTAGAACTGGTGAAAACGATGTCAGAATTTCTGCAAGAAGCGATGGATCAATTAATGTTCAAGTCCTTGTTGAAAAAATGAACGGTGGCGGACATTTCTCATCAGCTGCAACACTTTTAAAAAATGTAAGTATCAGACAAGCTGAAGAACAACTAAAAGAAGTTTTAGACGACTATTTAACTGAAGCGCAAAACGTACAAGATGTGAAAGGAGAAGAATAATATGGAAGTAATTTTACTCGCAGATGTAAAAAAATTAGGTAAAAAAGGCGAATGTATCAATGTTAGTGATGGCTATGCATCCAATTATTTAATTCCTCGTAAACTTGCTGTAAGAAAAACTGAAGGTTCTGTAAAAGTATTAAATCACCAAAAGGCCGAAGAAGAAAAAAGACAAAGTGAATTAAAAGCTGAAGCTGAAAAAATAAAAGCTCAACTTGATACAATTGTTGTTAAATTTACTGCAAAAGCTCAAAAGAACGGCTCAATGGCAGGTACAATTTCAACAAAAGAAGTTGAAAAAACTCTTAAAGATGAATATCAAATTACAATTGATAAAAGAAAAATTCTCGATAAATTCACAATTAATGCTTTTGGCTATACCAAATTAAGAGTTGAACTTTATAAAAACGTTATTGGGACAATTACAATTCAAGTCTTGGAGGATAAAAATTAATGGCTGGCGAATTACCACAAAACGAATTTGCTGAAAAAACGGTTTTGGGTATTGCTTTATTAGATAAAAAGCAAGCTTTCAATATTTTAACAACGCTTTCACCAGAAGATTTTTATTGTTCAAATTTTAAAAATAGAGAAATTTTTAAAGTAATGTTAGCCTTACAAGAACAAGATAAACCTATTGATATTGTTTCTGTAACATCACAACTTGAAAATACAAAAAAATTAGAGGTAGTTGGTGGCGTTGATTACTTAGTTGAGCTAACAAATAACGTTACTTCTTTTAGTAACCTTGATTTTTATATCAAATCATTACAAGATTTAACAATTTTAAGAAATCTTTTAATAAAAATTGGAGATATTCAAAATTTCTACAAATCTAAAGAAATTAAAGATATTCCCGACTTTATTTCTCAATGTGAAAAGCAAATTAACGATATTACCAGTAAAAGAAGAGTTGGTGATTTTGAAAAAGTTAGTGAGTTAGCAAAAACTATTGGTTCACAAATTCAACTTGCATATGGTTCGGCTGATACAATTACAGGTATAAGCTGTGGATTCCCAAATATTGATAAAATTATCAACGGGTTTAATCCTGGAAGTTTGATTATTTTAGGTGCTCGTGCTTCTGTTGGTAAATCAGCACTTGCTTTAAATATGTCTTATCTTGCTGCTAAAAAAAGTGGCAAACCAGTTGCTATTTTTTCACTCGAAATGGATTCAAAATCTATCATGCAAAGACTTTTTGCAAATAGATCTAGTACAAATTTAAAGAAAATTATGACTGGTTTCCTTGATAAGAAGGATAGATTAAAGATTGCTGATGCAGTTGAAGAAATGCAAGATGTAAAAATGTATATTGATTCAGCATCAACTACAACTATTGATGAATTATGTTTAAAATGTAGAAAATTAAAGGAAAATCTCGGCGAATTAGGTTTGATTATGATCGATTACATCGGTCTTATTAATGAAGGTGGCCATAGATTTGAATCCGAACAAGTCAAAATTGCTTACTTTAGTAGAAGATTAAAACAATTAGCAGGCGAACTAAATTGTCCAATTTTATGTTTAAGCCAAATTAAAAGAGCTGCTGAAGATAGAGATAGCAAAAAGCCAACTATGGCTGATTTAAGATCTTCAGGTGCTATTGAACAAGATGCCGACCAAGTTTTACTTTTATATAGAGAATCTTATTATACAAGCCAAGGAATTTCTCTGAATAAAAAGGGTAAGGATAAAGATAAAACAGAAGAAGTTAAACCTCTTAATCCTAATGACCCTAACAAAAAACCAGTTCCAGATACAGTTCATGTAATGATTGCAAAAAACAGAAATGGTGAAACAGGTGTTTCATTCTTATATTTTTTTAAAGAATTTGGAAGATTCGATGAACCTGCAAACCAAGAAGATATTGCTAGATTAGCATCAAGATCAGATGATTAAAATAAATATTTTTGCTGTTGGCTCAATAAAAGAAAAGTTTTTTAAGGATGGAATTGATGAATATATTAAAAGACTTTCAAAATTTTGCGAGATTAAAATAATTGAAATCAAAGACCAAAAAATCCAAGGATTAGGCGAAAAAACAACTAAAGATAAAGAAGGAGAAGACTTACTTCAAAAAATAAAACAAAATGACTATTTAGTTTTGATGGATTTGCACGGTAAAGAATACACTTCTGAAGAATTTTCTCAAAATTTATCAAATTTAATAGATTTAGGTCGCTCTCCAATAAATATTGCGATAGGTGGAAGTCTTGGATTTTCGGAAAAAGTTATTAAAAGAGCAAATTCAAGAATTTGCTTTAGTAAAATGACTTTTCCACATCAAATGGCAAGGTTAATATTAGTAGAACAAATATATAGAGCTTTTAAAATTATAAATAAAGAAGCATATCATCATTAAAAAGGAGTTATCATATGAAAGATTTATTTATTAATAAAGGATTAGTTATAAAAACTGACAAAGATTATAAACACATTGATCATTTTGAAATTGAAGATTGTGATTGTTATATTGAACCTAATTTTTATACGCAATTAGAATATATAAAAGATCATTTTGAAAGTAAGTTTGAACTTATTGTAGATGAAATTATTGATTCAACAAAAAGAAATAAGCATGTTATTTTTACTGCTGATTATGAAAATCCTGTAGTTTATAAAGAGGGATATATTTATAGAGAAATTGATGATATTTTAGGACTATTAAAATTATCAATTGATAATAAATCAAATCCTGATAGTGATTGGAAAGATTAATATTTAAATTGAATTATTGAACAACTGGTCTTAATTGTCTCATGCTTAACCACATAGCTCTGAAACCATAAATTAAGACAAATAAGATTATTTCGTAACCAGCCATCATAAATCCTAAGATTAATGATAAAAGTGCTGGAGTAATTGATGCCCATGAAGCAACACCAAAGAAGTGATAGAACTTCCAAGGTTTTAATGGGTTGTTCTTTCCTCTTGTCATAATGAAGAAGACTAACCACATGATTAAGACAACAGCAACATTGACTGCAATAATAATTCCAATGTAAACACCTGTTAAGTAATTACAATTGTCAATGTAGAAGTTGTCAACTAATGTTTTATAATTATTAAAAATTGAATCGGAAGTAACTGAAGATCCGGTATCAACTTGAGAAAGGAATGACTTTAATGAAATTGTAGTGGTTCCTTCGCCAACTAATTGTCTCATATTTTTATAATTTCCAGAAATTGATGAAGAGGTTGTTGTTCCGGTTGAATAAGCGTAAGAAACAAAAGTTGTTTCTCCAAAAAGAATAAATGAAGAAGAACGTGCGTTTCCATCAATATCGTAAGAACGTAAGTTTTCTAATGTAGCGGCATATGAATCTTCAGAAGCATAACAAATTTCTAATGTTAGTTTTGAAGTGGTTGCCGAACCATCGTTTATAGTTCTTCTATATGCATAAACAGTATTGCCTTCAAATGTTCCAGTGATAGAAGCTTTGTTAGTCTCGGTATTGAATGTAATATCAGCAGTTCCTTCTTCAACAAATTTTTGTAAACCATATCTAAAAGGTTCATCCCAATAAACGTTTGATTGAGTTGAATATTGAAGATAGTTTGATCCTCTTTGTGAAGCAGTATTAACTGCTAATGGAATTATTGAAAGACCAATTGAGATGATCATTACTAAGATGGACCAATACCATTTTGTATGGAACCCGACATCAACGACTCTTTCGTTACTAATTAAAGTTTTTAAATAATAGAAAATTTTTCCCCATGGGAATTTCTTTTTTTGCTTTACTACGTTTGCTTTTTTTACAACATTACTTTTACTCATTTCGTTACCTCAAAATTTGCTTAAATAGTATATACTATTTATTATTTTTATTCAAATCTATAAAAATTTGTAAAAATATTTGGTTTTTGCAAGGTTTTTGCAAAAAATTTATAGGTTTTTGAGGAAAATTAAAAGTCAAAAACAATTACACAAAATAGAGAATTTTTAATTTAAAGAATCTTAAGAATGTTATATGATTATATCTAGACTTATGATAAACAAAAAAAGTATAAAAATAACAGATTCAGAATTATTTGATGCAATAGCCAAAGAAGAAAGAAGGCAAAACGAGAACATCGAACTTATTGCCAGCGAGAATTTTGTTTCGATGGCTGTAAGGGAAGCTCAAGGTAGTGTCTTAACAAACAAATATGCAGAAGGCTACCCTGGAAACCGTTATTATGGCGGTTGCGAATATGTTGATGTTGTTGAAACTTTAGCAATCGAAAGAGCTAAAAAACTTTTTGGTGCAAAATTTGCAAATGTACAACCCCATTCTGGATCTCAAGCTAATATGGCTGCAATAAGAGCACTAATTAATAAAGGTGACAAAATTTTAGGAATGTCTTTAGATAGTGGAGGACATTTAACCCACGGTTATAAACTTTCTTTTTCTGGAAAAGATTATGAAGCTTATACCTATGGAGTAGATGTTAGTAACGGAACTATTAATTATGATGAAGTTAGAAAAATTTGTCATGAAGTAAAACCAAATCTTATTATTGCAGGCGCAAGTGCTTATCCTAGAAATATTGATTTTGAAGAATTTAGAAAAATTGCCGATGAAATCGGAGCATATTTACTTGTTGATATGGCTCATATTGCTGGACTTTGTTGCACAGGTTATCATCAAAATCCAGTTTCTTATGCACATGTAGTTACTTCAACTACACATAAAACACTTAGAGGACCACGAGGTGGACTCATTTTAACTAACGATGAAGAATTAATTAAAAAGATTAATAGAGAAGTATTCCCAGGATGCCAAGGCGGACCCTTAATGCATGTAATTGCTGCGAAAGCAGTAGCTTTTTATGAAGATTTACAACCAGAATACAAAATTTATATAGAAAATGTATGTAAAAACGCTAAAGCATTAGCAAATAAATTAATTGAATTAGGATGTCCTGTAATTAGTGGCGGAACTGATAACCATCTTTTATTAGTTAATGTTAAAGAAAAATACGGCGTAACCGGATTAGAAGCACAAACTTTATTAGAAAAAGTTAATATTACTTGTAATAAAAACTCAATTCCAGGCGATCAAGAAAAACCAACTTATTGTAGTGGTATTAGATTAGGAACTCCTGCCATGACAACTAGAGGGTTTAAAGAAGCTGAATTTATAAAAGTTGCTGAATATATTGATAAAGTATTAAGCAACAAAGATGACGAAAAATTATTAGAAAAAATTAAAAAAGAAATTATTAATTTATTAAAGAATTATCCGCTTCCAAATTAATTAAAGACCGACTCTTTTATAAATAGTATCAATATCAAGTTTTTTGAATGTTGAATCTTTAAAATTATCTAATTCATCTATAGAAATAGCCGACAAAACAGTAGGATTTTTTCTTAATAAGTCAAAAAAGTCTATGTTTTCTTCGTATGCTTTTACGGCCATTGGTTGGATAAGATCGTATGCGTTTTCTCTAGAAAAACCTTTTTCAATCAACCTTGTCATTACGTATTGAGAATAAATAACATTGTTTGTTAATGAAATGTTTTTAAGCATATTTTCAGGATATACATTTAAATTTTTAATAATTGATGTCATTCTTTGAAGCATGTAATCAAATAAGATAATTGAATCAGCTAAAGCGATACGTTCAACGGATGAATGTGAAATATCTCTTTCATGAAATAGTGCATTATCTTCTAAAATTGCAACATTATATCCTCTTAACATTCTTGCACATCCACAAATATTTTCGCTTCCGATTGGATTATGCTTATGTGGCATTGCTGAACTACCTTTTTGATTTTTAGAAAAATATTCTTCAACTTCATGAACTTCTGTGCGTTGAAGGTTTCTAATTTCGAGGGCAATTTTTTCAAGTAAAGAACCAAAAACTGTTATGCATGAAGAGTAAAATGAATGACGATCTCTTTGTAAAACTTGAGTAGAAATATTTGAAGAGTTAATGCCTAAACAAGTACAAACAAAGTCTTGGCAATTTGATGGTAAAAGAGAAAAAGTTCCGACAGCACCAGAAATCTTTCCGGTCTCAATTTCAGCTTTTGCAATCAAAAACCTTGCAAAATCCCTATTAAATTCATCAAAATATAAACACCACTTTAAACCAAATGATGTAATATCAGCATGGATTCCATGTGTTCTTCCAATACAAGGAGTGTATTTATAAGCTAAGGCTTTTTCTTTTAAAGCATCTTTAAATTCAAGCATTCTTTTCATTAATACTTTGTTAGCTTCTTTATATATAACAGCAGAAGCAGTATCAACAACATCAGTAGAGGTTAATCCATAATGAATCCATTTTTTCTCTTCGCCTAAATACGAAGAAACGTTTCTTGTAAAAGCGATAACATCATGCTTTGTTTCTTTTTCTAATTCTTGAATTCCTTTTAGGTCAAATTTAGCATCTTTTAAAATTTTTAGATACACATCTTCAGAAATTACATTATTTTTATAGAGATAGTGGCAAACTTCTTTTTCAACTAATAAATATTTTGAAAATTTATTCTTTAAAGAGAATATTTTGCTCATTTCTTTTGTTGTATATCTATCAATCATAAGATGCTCCTAATTAAAACAAATCGTGTTTAATAATTGTGTCGTTTCTTTCTGGTCCAACTGAAATCAAACAAGCCGGAACACCTAAGAACGATTCAATAAATTCAATATATTCTTTGGCTTCTTTTGGAAGATCATCGTAATTTCTAACTTTAGTAATATCTTCATGCCATGATGGGAACGAACGATAAATTGGAACAACTCTTTCTAATTCTTTAATAGTAGAAGGAATGTAATCAATTTCTTGCCCATCTAATTTATAACCAACACAAACATTTAAGTCTTTTACCCCTGTTAAAACATCGAGTAACATAATTGCTACTGAATCCATACCTGAAAGTTCAACGGTGTGTTTAACAACCATTAAATCTAAATAACCAACTCTTCTTGGTCTTCTAGTAACAGTTCCGTATTCATGACCTCTAGTTCTAATAAGATTAGCAGTTTTATCGTGTAATTCTGTAACAAAAGGACCTTCACCAACTCTAGTTGTATAAGCTTTCATAATTCCGATTACTTTATCAATTGATTTTGGTGGAATACCTGCGTTTAATGGTACAGAGTTTGCAAGTGGTGAAGAAGAAGTAACATATGGATAAGTTCCATAATTTAAACAAAGCATACTTCCTTGAGCACCTTCAAATAAAATATTTTTATTTTCTTTAATTGCTTTATTTAAAAATTTAGAAGTATCAGTAATATATGGTTTTAAAAGTTCACCATATTGAATTAACTTTTTATATAAAGAATTAAAATCATAGATTTCTTTTCCAAATAATTTTAATTCCATATTTTTGATTAAAAGACAGCTTGCAAGTCTTTCTTTTAAGTAAGAAGGTTCTAATAAATCGCCAACTCTGATGCCCCTACGAGCAGCTTTATCTTGATAACATGGACCAATTCCTTTTTTTGTTGTTCCAATTTTGTGTTTTGAAAGCAATCCTTCATAAGCTCCATCAAGATCAACATGATAAGGCATGATAATATGTGCTCTATTTGAGATTAATAATTTAAAAGGTAATCCCTTTTCCTTAACCATTGTAAGTTCTCTAATAAGTTGAGAAATATTAAGGACAACTCCGCTTGCGATAACGTTTGTAATATTTGGATTTACGATTCCACTTGGGAGAGCTGATAAAGCAAATTTATCTTCGCCAATAACAATAGTGTGACCAGCGTTATTACCTCCTTGGTGTCTAACTATAATATCCATTTTTTGACCAAGATAATCAGTAATTTTACCTTTACCTTCGTCACCCCATTGTGTTCCTTCGATGACATAAATCATGCTAAACCCTCCTTATTTTAAAGAATCAATAATATTTCTTGCGATATAAATCCCACATGCTCCAGCTTGAGCTAAGCCTCTTGTGATACCTGCTCCATCTCCTCCAACATAAAGATTTTTAATAGATGAAACTTCAAGTTGTTTAGTGGTTTCAGGATGTGCAGAATAGTATTTAGCTTCAACACCATAAAGTAATGTATGTTCGGTTGCAAGACCTGGAGTGATCTTATCTAAAACCTTAATCATTTCAATAATAGAAGCCATTGTTTTGTGAGGTAAAGCAAGAGTTAAATCTCCTGGGATAGCCTCTTTTAAAGTTGGTTTAATAAAACTTTCTCTGATTCTTTTTGGTGTTGATCTTCTTCCAGCAAGAATATCTCCAAATCTTTGAACAATAACTCCTCCACAAGCTAATTGATTGGCAAGCGAAGAAACTTTTAATGCATATTCATTTGGTTTATTAAATGGTTCCTCAAAATGGTGCGAAACTAAAAGAGCAAAATTAGTATTCTCACTTCCTAATTTTGAATCGTTATAAGAGTGTCCATTTACATTAACGACACCTTCATAGTTTTCAACAACAACATGACCTGATGGATTTGAGCAGAATGTTCTAACAGTAGTGCCAAATGATGTTCTATATAAGAATTTACCTTCATATAAGTTTTTATTAATTTCTTCCATAACTAAATTAGAGGTTTCAACTCTTACACCAATATCAACTTGGTTTTGTGACATTTTAATTCCGCGTTTTTCAAAGACGTTATTAAGCCATTTGCTTCCTTCTCTTCCAACAGCTAAAACAACATGATCAGCTTCAATGTCAGCGGAATTAGTAAACTCTAAACCACATATTTTTCCGTTTTTAACGATAATATCGTTTACTTCCTTTTGGAAAAACATAGTGATTTTTGTATCTAAATAATCATATATTTTCTTTAAAATTTTAAAGTTTTCTTCAGTTCCTAAATGTCTAACTTTACTTCTTAAAAGTTTAACACCATAAGACATTGCTCTATGTTCGATTTCTCTAACTTTAGGGGTAGTTGGGTCGGTGATAACTTCTGTAGCACCAAAATGTAAGTTAATTTTATCGGCATAATCGATTAATTCCATTAATTTTTCGTCGCCAGTATAATTTGCAAGCCATCCTCCAAACTCGGTAGTTATATTGAATTTTCCGTCACTATATGCACCTGCTCCACCAAATCCATTAGTGATAGAACAAGCAGGAAAACATTCTTGTCTTCCAGATTTTCCAACAGGACATTTATCGATTGTGTGTTTTAAAACAGGACAGTTTCTTTTGTTAATATCCAAGCCTCTGTCAATTAAGGCAATTTTTAAATTTGGATTTTTATTTATTAATTCATAAGCACAGAAATAACCACATGGTCCGGCACCAACAATTGCTACATCAAATTTCATTTTATACGCCCCTTTTTAGCCGGTAATATTTTACTAGATATTAGAGAATACTACATCAAGAAAATGCGTTTTTAATGAAAAGATAATTTTAAATAAAATTTAAAATTTAAATCATGAAATTACTACCTCCTTATACTAACAAGATTGTCGCAATTTCAAAAATTTACCAAAAAATTTTTAATTTATGTAATTTCTTATAGAAAATAGTGGAATAGTCTCGGTTTGAGGGTATTTTTTAGATATTTCTTGATGCAGTTTTTTCGTATATTTTTTCTTTAATTTTTTAAATCCGAAGTCTCTATATTTTTCAAAAAGTTTAGTAACAAATTCTTTTGTACCTTTTGCCATTAAGTAACTATCTTTTCTTTGATTAAAATAATCTAAAGGAAGATTTCTTTTAAAATTTTTCTTGTTATAAGTTTTACTAGCTGCAATAACATCACAAACATATTCAATTGCGTACTTATAAGGCATTTGTTTTAAAACTAAATTACCTTTAAAAAGATCAATCCAATATTCAAAATGGTGTTTATTTTTATTTGTGTGATGAACAGTTATAGAAGAATATCCTTCTTCAGATTGCCTTTGGACTAAAATAGGAGAAGAAGTACCTTGATAATATTTACTTGATGGGAAAAATTCAGAAGGAGAAAATTTAGAAAAATCATGAACGAACCCTCTAAAAGGAATTCCACATTTGCAACAATAAATAAACACATAATGTTTATGAGTTAAAACTGTTTTTATATGTCCAAAAATATGATATTTCATCTTTTTAAATCAATCCTTTTATTATTACATTAATAAGTTCGCTAAGCATTGTACGAGCTTTTTTTCTAACTTCTTCACTTTCTTTTTGATATTCAATCCTTAATAATCTAATAGAAGTTTTTAAATCTAAACTAACCTCTCCATTATCTTCGCTTTTTACATTTTTTATCAATTTAAAAAGCAAATTCACTGCAAATTCCCTATCTTCTAAAGATTTTGCAATAATATAGTCAGTGAATTTAGCGTTAAATTTAGCAAATCTTGAGTTTAAAGTTTTCTCATAAAAGAAGCGTCTATTTTCTAAATCAACCTTCCAATAAAATATTTCGTGTTGCTTTAAAAAAGACACATCGCTTTTACAAATAAAGCTATGTTTAGCGTCATCAAAAATCATTCCGATTACACTACAAACAGGAATATATTTTTTAATTATTTGATTCGTTTTTAAATCATCAAAAAACATATTTTCTAATCCTGGTGCATCAAAAGTGTAAATATTTTTAACGTTTGCTTTTTGAGAATCTCTTAAATTTAAATAAGCATAAAGAGCAAGATTTCCACCTTTTGAATGACCGGTTAAGTAGTAGTCGTATTTTTTACTTCTTAATTCTTTTTTTAAATATTTTAAACCGCTAATTTGAGAAGGGATTGGAAACATATAAGACATGTTAAAATCTTCTTTCCAACCATCAATGTTTTGTAAAGTTCCTCGATAAGCAATAATTTTCATTCTTTTATATTGAAAAGTGATGGCAAAGAATTGCTCAGTTTTAATATTATTGATCTTGTTTTCAAAATTAGTAATTTTTACATCTTTAAATCGAGGATTGCCACAAGCATACATGAACATATTTAATTCATGTTTTGATTTTACGTTTGCTCCTAAATAATCACTTATATATTTAAGGTTATATAAATCCTTAATTTTCATTTTTTTCTTTTTATAAACGCTAAAATTATAATAAGAAAGCTTAGAGAAAAAAGCACAATCAAGCTCATTTAAAGGAGCTTCATCAAAAGATAAGTAAAAAGTTTTTAAATAATCATTTAAGTTATTATCTGGAATTCTCTTTTTAATTATTGCCATTAATTAACTTTCTCCTTTTTAGCTTTAAAATATTTAAAAACTTCGATACCTATAAATACTAAAGTAATAAAAATACTTGAGCAAATAAAACCTGTGAAATCAATTAAGACATCATTGAATGTTCCAGATCTTCCAGCGACAAATAATTGTATAAATTCAGTCAATGTTGCAATAGCAAAACCTTGTGAAATATTCAAAACCACTGCAAAAAGCCAATTTTTCTTATCAAAAATCATTTTGAAGAAGAATGTTGAGGCGATTCCATAAACGAGGAAAGCTCCAAAATGACCAACAGATTTTCTAATTAAAAGGAAGAAATTAGAAAGATCAGTTATTACACTTGCATTACTGACTTTTGTAGAAATTTCTAATTTTTTATCTTTTGAAAAGCCATCATCAAGTGTTATAGAAATAGTGTAGTCACCTTCTTCAAGAGGAGAAAGAGTGCCATCACCTCCAACAAATAATCCGCTCTCATTTGAAGAAGCAAAAGCAGCATCTTTAAAAGTTGTTGTGTCTTTAAAGTTTAAAATAATTTTATAAGAAACACCTTTTGTAAGTTGATATACATTATTTTCATTAATTTTAGCTTTTTCGTTTTCGTTATCATAAATTGTAAAAGGAGTAGATTGAAATTCAATGATGTTAAAAACATAAAATCTTAGTTTTTTATGTTTTGATGTAACTTCATCTAAAATTGTAATATCAACAACGCCTTGTTTATGAAAATTAATAATATTGTTATTTAATGAGGCAACATTTTCATCACTCGTTTCATATTTAAATTGATACGAAGTTGGAGTTTTATCAGGGAATGAAATATTAATTAAACAAGAAGTGTTTGGAGTAATAATATTTTCAGAATCATTGAATACATCGATTTTTTCTTGATTTTCAAAAGTTGATTCTGGTATATAAGTTAAGTCATTATTTTGATTTATAATTGTATAGTTAAAGTCATCAATTAAAATGTGATTTGTTGTAATTTTAAATGCGTAGGCTCTTTGAATATGTTTAACACCATCATAGACTGGAATACACAATACGTAACCTACACCATTAGTATTTGCAGTGACATTAAATGAAGAGTAAGTAGTAAAGGTATCGATATTAATAGAAGTTGAATCATTATATATAGATAAATAGTAAATTTGTCTATTGCTAACGTTTGCTTTAGAAGTAAATTTAACTTCTTTTGTGTCGCCGACATCTAAATTCATATTTTGATAAACAGGAATTTTATACCCAGCGTACGATATTCTTTCGCTTGAAACAGAATAAGATGATTCATCAAAAATTACATCTTCAATATCATAAATAGCAACAACGGTTAATTGTTTTGACATATAAAAAGTAGAATCATCTTTATAAGGATAAGATCTAATTTCAAGGTCGATTCTTTGAGGTTTGTCGACATTTAATTCTTTAATTTCAATACCTTTATTAGTATAAAATTTCAATTCAGTATTATAATCACTAACTGAATATGAAGAGGATTCACTTTCGAAACCTGCAAATTTAATATAATTTGATAAATTATATGTTTTCCCAGTTAAAATAGTGTTTTCACAGGTTGTATTTGAGTAATCAGCAAAATTAATATTAACTGAAAAATCGATAACTTCAGGGGTATCAATAACTGTTACATCGATTGTTTTTTCAATGTAGTTAGTAGTTTCATTGTAAATTGTATTTTTAGCTTTTATGGTAATTGTTGCATTACCAATTCCTACACAATCAAAATTAAATAAACTTTTAAACTTAATTACCGATTCATCGCTTGAAGATGTTTCAAAATAGCCTGTTTTATTATATGCAGCTGAAGATATTGAAGGGACAAGAGTTCGAATATTTATCGAATATGATTTATTTTTAATTAAGCTATCTTTATTTCCACTAACTGAAGGCGTGAAATTTGTTAGAGGAATTTCAACAACTTCAACATCAAAAGATAAACTAACATCAGGATAATAATCTGAAACAATAGTGATTGTAGCAGTACCCAATTCCATCGCTTTTACCGAATTTTTTCCTGATTTTTTGATAATTGTTTCATCGCTAGAAGAGACTGTAAAAGATTTATAAGTTGCGTTAGTTGGAGTATATGAAACTTTTAAATATTCTTTTGAAGTATTTAAATTTACAGTCTGTCCAATAACAAGTTGATTTTTTCCAGAGATAGTAAAACTTTCTAAAGGAATTGATGTATCTTGAATAGTAGTAGTTTTAAATTTAACCGAAGTATTTACTCCACTTTGAGCTGTAATTGTTAAAGTGAAAATCGAATTTAAACTATCTCCAGTTACTTTAATAATATTATTTGAAAACGAAAAATATGATGAATAATCTTCAATATCAAAACTATATGTTAAATCAGTTAAAGTAGTGTTTTGAGGCTCAAAAGTAGTTAAAACTCGATAAGATTTATTTACATTTAATATGTAAACATCGTTTTCATCTTTAGCAGTTTCAACGCTACTTGTTGAAAGAGTAATAATTGAAGAAATCGAGGTTGCTTTAATTTCATGAACGACAAAATCGTAGCTAGCTTTTAAATTTGTATTATATTGAGAAGTAGCAGTAATTGTTACATTTCCTGCACTTAAAAATTTAATTAACCCTTCTTCGTTAACCGTAGCAATTTTTGTATCACTTGAAGAATAAGTTAAAGTAGGGAAAGTGGTGTTTGAAGGATGAATACTAACATCAAAATAAACTTCATCTCCGATATTAAAATCTTTTTGTTTGTTAAGAACTTTTAATGATTCAATATCGATAATTTCACTTTGATCGCCTCCAATATCGTTGATAATGTCAGCAATTTGTCCTCCTACAGCATTAGATTGACTACTAGAAACATCTCCTGGCATCGAAGCTTCAACAATTAAAACTAAGGAAGCGATAAAATAACATATACCCCAAAACCAGATCCAAAATTTTTTAGACTTTATAAACGACTTAAGCATCTTTAATATTTTAATTTCTTTGAGAAATTAAATAAATAATTTTTAAAAATAAAAAAACATCGCTGAGATACAAGCGATGTAATTTTAAAGATGCTTAAGAAGTCAAAAACTAGAATTCTCTAATCTTATACACTGCAAAATCGATATTTTTTGCAAGATTTAAGACTTCTTTTTCTTTTAAGAAACCGACTGCTGAGCCGCTTTCACCAATTTTGTATGATGTAAAAATTTCGGCAAGTTTTAAAGCTTCAAGAGAATCTTTACCCTTTAAATAGAAGTGTAAGAAGGCACTAAAGAGCGCATCACGACTTCCAACTGTGTTGACGATATCTCTAATTGTGATGGCATCGATATGATAAACTACTCGTTTTTTGGCATCTAAAATCATAGCACCAACTCTGCCTTCGCCTAAAACGATGATTTCATTATGATATGTATTATATAAATCAACTAAGAAATCTTCGTAAACTTTTCCTCTAAGACCTCTTTCAGATAAAAAAACGATGTCACTATGTTCCATAAAATCTTTGTTAAATGGATCATCGACTTCTCCGATGATATGGACATCTGTTGCAATTTTCTTTCCGAGTTCTTTTGCTTTCTTTAAAAGAGGACGGTTAAAGTTTGAGTTACATAAAACCACTAAATCACTAGCGGCGATATTGACTTCTTCTCTAGCAAATGAAGATTCAATATCTTGAACATTTTTTAAGTCGCAATAGGTTTGAGCATTTTTATAAGCATCGACTAGAACGACTGTATTTGGAGTTGACTCGAGGGATAACTTAATGTTTGAAGTATCGATTTTGTTTTTC
Organism: uncultured bacterium; assembly: GCA_949293255.1. GTDB lineage: Bacteria > Bacillota_I > Bacilli_A > RFN20 > CAG-826 > Onthovivens. The sequence continues at coordinate 25,813 of CASFCL010000002.1, read as the reverse complement.
TTTGCTTCGCTGATGATAGTTCTCCCAACTAAATCATCTCCAACGTGTGAGGACAATAGAATCTTGTCTCCTAATGTGGTCATGGCTCTTGAAATATTATAAGCGGTTCCTGAAACTGATGAAGTGATTCCAAAAAATGGGTAATCAATTGGGAAATAATTGATTGGGAAAGAATCGACATTCAAAATAGTCTCAAAATTCAATAGGCCTGACACGTAAATTGTCTTTTTTGTCATTGTATTTTTCTCCTAGTGATTTAATTATAGCAACAAAAAAGATTTTAGTTTATAGATAATTTAAATTTTTTCTTTTTTGTTTAGATGGTGTCAAAAAACATCAACAAAAATAAGAAAAAATTTAAATTAAAACATAATTTATTTTTAATTTAGTAAAAAATGCTTTATCATAGATATAAATTGTAAGCGCTTACATCGGAGGTATAATAATAATGGAATTACAATCTAACAAGATTAGAAATATTGCGATGTTAGGCCATCAAGGAACAGGAAAAACAACTTTAGTAGAAGCTCTGTACTCGATGGTCTATAAAACCGAAAAAGGCAGTATTGATAAGAAAAACACTATTTCAGATTATCTTAAAGAAGAAAAAAATAGACTTTCTTCAACATCGACCGCTCTCGTACCAATAATGTATGGTGATCATAAGGTAAATATTTTAGACGTTCCTGGAAACGATGACTTCGTTTGGGAAGGTTTATCGATTACCCATTCAATTAAAGGAGCGGTTTTATTAGTTGATGCAACTAGTAAAGTACAAGTTGGAACTATTAAAAACTTCAAAATGTTAAGAAAAAGAGGTATTCCAACAATTCTTTATGTCAATAAAATGGATAAAGGAAATCCAGATTATGAAGACATCCTTGCTGATTTAAGAAAACATTTTGGAAAAACTTGCATCCCATTTACAATGCCACTTGGACATAATGATGATTTTGATGGCTTCGTAAATGTTGTTGATTTAAAAGCTAGAAAATTTAATGGTGTCGAATGTGTCGATGATGAAATTTATGAAGATAAGAGATTAAAAGTTTTCGAATTACACAATACAATTTGTGAAGCTGTTGCTCTTACAGATGACACATTACTTGATAAATTCTTCTCAGGAGAACCTTTAACAAACGAAGAAATTCATAGAGGTCTTAGACATGCAGTTTTAAATGGTGAATTATTCCCTGTAATTTTTGGTAGCGCTGCAAAAAGTATTGGTATTAACACACTTTTAAACATGTTTGTTGAATATATGCCAGCTCCAACCGATTTAAAACCTTATGCAGGTGAAGATGAAAACGGCAATCCTCAAACAAGAAAAACTGATGTTAATGAACCATTCTCAGGATATATTTTTAAAACTATTGTCGATCCATATTTAGGAACTATTAATTATTTAAAAGTTGATAGTGGTGTCCTTAAATTAGGTCAAGAAGTTTATTGTCCACAAACAAAACAAACTTATAAAGTTTCTTCATTATTTACAATGTGTGGAAAAACTCAAACCAACGTTGAACAAGCAATCGCAGGAGACATCGTTTGTGTTTCAAAACTTAATGATTTAAACACTTCTTATACAATTTGTGACAAAAATAACGTTATTGTTTATAAGGAAGTTAAATTCCCAACAGCAGTTGCCTTTAAAGCTATCTCATTAAAAGATAAAAAAGATGAAGAAAAGTTAAATCCAGCACTTGCTAAGATTAGAAAAGAAGATCCAACCATCGAAATTAAACGTAACGTTGAAACAAAACAACTTCTCATCGGTGGATTAAGCGAATCTCATTTACAATTTGTCTTCGATAAATTAAAAGGAACCTATGGTTTAGAAATGGTCGTTGCTGAACCAAAAATCTGTTATAGAGAAACAATAAAAACAACCGCTCAAGCTACTGGAAAATATATTAAACAAAGTGGTGGTAGTGGATTCTATGGTGTTGTTGAAATGAAATTCGAACCAAGCGATGAACCATCATCATGGCATGAAGAAATTTTTGGTGGAGCAGTTCCTAAAAATTACTTCCCAGCAGTCGAAAAAGGTTTCTTTGAAGCACTTAATCAAGGCTTGCTTGCAGGCTTCCCAGTTATTAATGTTAAAGCTACCCTTCTTGATGGTAAAGATCACCCAGTTGATAGTAACGAATTAGCATTTAAGATGGCAGCAATTCTTGCTTTTAAGGAAGCATATATGCACTGTAAACCAACAATTCTTGAACCAGTTTTAAGAGTCACAATCAATATTGATAACCAATACATGGGTGATGTCTTAAGTGATTTAAATTCAAGAAGAGCTAAGGTTCAAGATGTCATTGATAAGGGTGATGAAACAACTGTAATTATTGCTCTTATTCCAGAAAGTGAAACTCTTGATTATGTCACAAAACTTAAAGCTTTAACTCAAGGTAGTGGATTCTTCAACAGAGAATTTGAAGCTTATGAAGAAGTTCCTGAAAGCATGAAAGATAGAGTAATCAGAGACAATTCATTATTAAATAAATAAAAAAATATTGCGGTTTTGCAGTGATTTTGAAAAAATACGAGACTTTTGCAAAGAAAAGTCTCGTTTTTATTTATTGTATTTTCCTTTTACATTTAAGGAATTAATAGCTTTTTGAAGACTTCTTTCAGCTGACTTTCTTTCAATTAAAGAAGCGGAAGATTTTAAAACAGCAAGGGCTTCTTCTTTTTCTTTTTCGGCTAAAGCAATATCAATTTCTTCAATTGAATAAATAGAATTTAATATTAATCGACATGTGTTTGTGCTTTGGATAAAGTGAATAATTCCTCCTCCAACAGCATAATGATTTTCTTCGTTTTCGTTTTTTATAGTTAAAGTAGAAATTTTCACCTCACCTAAATATTCAATGTGATAAGGAAGAATATTTACCTCTCCAGTCGTTGTTTCAACAATTAAAGAGGATGCAAAAATATCTGGATATTTCTTTTTATGAGAAACAATTTGAACTTTGATTAAATTATTTGTCTTGGTTTGCATCTTCTTTTTCCTTTTCTGCCTTTTTAATAACCTCATCAAAAGTTCCTACATAAAGGAAGGCACTTTCAGGTAAATTATCACCTTCACCATTTAAAATTCTTTCAAAAGAAGTGATAGTTTCTTCAATTGTTACATATTTTCCAGGAATTCCGATAAATTGTTCTCCGACAAAGAAAGGTTGAGAAAGGAAGTTTCTTATTCTTCTTGCTCGATTGACAATTAATTTATCTTCATCAGAGAGTTCGTCGATACCTAAAATAGCGATGATATCTTGTAATTCTTTATATCTTTCTAAAATTGTTACAACACTTCTAGCGATTTGATAGTGTCTTTTTCCAACTACGTTTTGAGCTAAAATATTCGATGATGATGCTAAAGGATCGACTGCTGGATAGATACCTAAAGCAGCAGTGTTTCTATCTAAAACTGTTTTTGCATCTAAATGAGCAAAAGTTGTAGCAGGAGCAGGGTCAGTTAAATCATCTGCTGGAACATAAACTGCTTGAATTGAAGTAATTGCACCATCTCTAGTAGATGCAATTCTTTCTTGGAGAGCACCCATTTCATTAGCAAGGGTAGGTTGATAACCAACTGCTGAAGGCATTCTTCCTAAAAGTGCACTAACTTCACTTCCGGCTTGAGTGAATCTAAAAATATTATCAATAAATAATAAAACATCTTGATGGCCTTCATCTCTAAACCATTCAGCCATAGTTAAAGCAGATAAAGGAGCCTTCATTCTGATTCCTGGGGACTCGTTCATTTGACCAAAAACTAAGGCAGTAGAGGCTAAAACGCCACTTTCTTCCATTTCTTTATATAAATCTTTACCTTCACGGCTTCTTTCTCCAACTCCAGCAAAAATTGAAGTACCGTGTTTTTGAGTAGCAATATTATGGATTAATTCTTGAATTAATGTGGTTTTTCCAACACCAGCTCCTCCAAAAAGTCCGACTTTTCCTCCTCGAGGATAAGGGCAAAGAAGATCTAAAACTTTAATTCCAGTTTCAAAAATTGCAATATTTGTAGGTTGTTCTTCAAATGATGGTGGTTCTTTATAAATTGATTGATATTCAATTTTTCCTAAGTCGCCTTTATTATCAATTGGATTTCCTAAAACATCAAACATTCTTCCTAAAACATTGATTCCAACGGGAACTTTAATGGTTTCGCCTGTATTTTTAACTAATAAATGTTTTCTAATACCTTCGGTTGGACCTAACGCAATACATCTAACGGTTCCGTTACCCATATCTTGAGCAACTTCTAAAGTCAAAGTTGTCTTTTCACCTAAATATTCATAATCGATTAAAAGAGCAGTACGAATTGAAGGCATTAAACCTTGTTCAAATTTAACATCGATAACTGGGCCGATTGCTTGAATAATGTAGCCTGTATCGGCTTCTTTAGGTCTTGAGTTTAATTTATATTCTTTAATCATATTAGTCCTCCTTAAATAAATGAAACTTTGTCGTTAGAAATACTTCCAGTAAGTTCAGTAATTTCGTTAGTAATATTAGTTTGACGAGTTTTGTTATATTTTAATTTAAGTTCATTTAATAATTTATCTGCACTATCGGTAGCGTTTTGCATGGAATTTTGTCTAGATGAATGCTCACATAAACTTGATTCAATTAAATATCGATAGAGTAATGCATCAAGATAATGAGGAACAAGCGAATCTGCAATAGTTGCTGGATCTTGATCAAATAGAGGTGTAACTTCAGCTTCAAAATCACCAGAATTATCAATTTCTAATGGAATTAATTGTTTACAAATGACTTTATAATTAAGTTGATTAATATATTTTGTATAAATTATATGAATTGATTTATAGCTATTTTTTAAATATAAAGCATCTAACCAATGTCTAAATTTATTAACTAAAGTCCATGAAATATTTTCATTTAAATTGATATATTCTAAAAAAGATTCACCTACGATTTTATGGTATTTTTTAAATCCTTTTTCACCTATAAAAACTACATCGGAATCCTTATTTAAATACGAAGAAGCGACTTTTTCTATGCTATGAAAAAAGTTTCCGCATAATCCTAAAGTTGGTGTAATTAAAATGTATAAATTTTTGTCACCATTAGGATTTTCTTTCATACAAGTAGGCATATTATCGTTAGTAAAATCACTATTTCTTAAACAAATATTCATCGCCTTTTTAAGTGATAAAATGTATTCGTTTGAGGTATTAAAAAGTTGGCTAAGTTTGGTGTATCTTGAAGAAGATATAAGTTTCATAGCGTGAGTTATTTTTTTAATAGACTCAATTGTTTTAATGCGTTTTTTAATGTTTAATAGGGATTCTGCCATGTTTTTACTCTGAAATGCTGTATTTTTCAATATCTAGTTTAATATTATTTAATGTTCTTTTTATTATTTCTTGGTCTTTTAAAGATAGTTCATCATCTCGATCAATATGAACAAAAATTTCAGGAGTATGAGTTGCTAAGGAGCTACTTAAAAGTTTTAAAACCTCATGAATTTTTTCTGGTGGAATTGAATCAAGTAAACCTTCTTTAGCAACGAAAATATCGATAACTTGTTTACTTAAAGGAAGGGTTTTGTATTGTTCTTGTTTTAAGATTTCAAGTAAAACTGCACCATGAGTTAAGATGTCTTTTGTAGCTTTATCAAGATCACTTCCAAACCTAGAAAAATCTAACATTTCACGATAATTAGCCAAAGCCATTCTTAAATTGGAAGCAACAAATTTCATTGTCTTCTTTTGAGCTGCGCTTCCAACACGAGAAACAGATAAGTTAGAATCGATTGCAGGTCTTTGACCGTTTGCAAATAAATCTGAATTTAAAAATAATTGACCATCAGTAATAGAAATAATATTGGTTGGAATATAAGCAGAAATATCTCCAGCTTGGGTTTCAACAATTGGTAAAGCAGTTATGCTTCCTCCACCTAAGGATTTATCTACCTTACATGCTCTTTCTAAAAGTCTTGAATGTAAGTAAAAAATATCGCCTGGATAAGCTTCTCTGCCTGGAGATCTTCTTAAAAGTAAACACAATGTACGATAAGCAACAGCATGTTTTGATAAGTCATCATAAACAATAAGGACATCTTTTCCTTGATACATCCAATATTCAGCAATTGAAACTGCAGAATATGGTGCTAGATATTGAAGTGGTGCCTCTTGAGATGCGTTTGCATTAACAACAACAGTATATTTCATCGCATCATATTCTTTTAAACGGCTAACAAGTTGAGCTATAGAGGAATTTTTTTGACCAATTCCACAATAAACACAAATTACATTTTTATCTTTTTGATTAATAATCGTATCAATAGCAATAGCGGTTTTTCCTGTTTGTCTATCTCCAATAATTAATTCTCTTTGGCCTTTTCCAATCGGAATCATTGCATCGATTGCTTTAATACCGGTTTGAAGAGGCTCGTTAATTTTTTCTCTATTAATAATTGATGGTGCTTTTGATTCAACCGGTCTTCTTTCGGTAAAAATAATTTTTCCTTGGCCATCAATTGGTTCTCCTAAAGGATTAATGACTCTTCCTAAAAGTCCATCTCCAACTGGAACTGAGACAACTTGTCTTGTTCTTTGACAAAAATCACCTTCTTTAATGTCGGTGTTGCTTTTAAATATTGCAACTCCTAAAGAATCTTCTTCAATATTTAAAACCATACCATAAACATCGTTAGGAAAAGCAATCATTTCACCATACATTGCTTCATCTAAACCATAAATAGTAGCGATTCCATCAGAAACTGAAACAACTTGACCAACAGCTGAAGTGTCAATTTTATTTCCAACTTTATCAATTTCGTCCTTAATAATCTGGGACAAACTATTTAAATTTTTTGTATCAAACATTTTATCCCTCCTTAATATTTGAAATTAGAGAATTTTTAACACCGTCTAATTTAGAACTCATCGAATATTCATAAACTTTTCCTTCGAGTTGAACTCTAATACCTCCAATTAAACTCTTATCAATTCGTTCGTTTAGTTGAACGTGAGCTTTAAGTCTTTTTTCAAATAATTCTTCGATAGTTCTTAATCGTTTTTGATCAATTTTAAATGGCGTAAAGACTTCTCCAATAAGTGTGTTTGTATAGTAGTTAGCAAGATTTGTAAAATAAGTAGAAGCATAGCGGATTTCCGAGAAGCAATCTTTTTTAATTAAGTATTTTAAGAATGCTATGAAATTGGATGTGAACATTGTTCCAAAAATATTATCGATTAATTTTGTTTTAGTTACTTGATCAATAAGTGGAGAATTTAATTTTTCTAATAAATCAGAATTATTAAGTAAAATCCACATCAAAAATTTGAAGTCCTCTTCATGGGCTTTTAATAAATTTTTATCAATGCTAGATTGATAAAATCCATCTACAATTTTTTTTACAACATCTCTCTTTTCCATAGAAAACCTTCCTATTTCCAATTATTTTTAGAAAATTCATCAATAAACTCGTCTATATATTTATCACTATCTTCTTTTTTAACTTCTCTTTTTAAGATTTCTTTTGAGGTAGAAATTGCAATTTCAACAAGCTCGGTTTTCGCTTCTTTAATCATTTTATTTCTTTCAGCTTCAATATCTTTATGAGCGTGAATTTTTTGAATTTCAACTTGGGCTTTTAATTCTTCAATTGCAATTTGATTTTTTCTTTCAGCGGTAGCTTGAGCGTGTTGAACTATTTCAACACCTTTCTTTTGAGAATCCAATAAGTTTTGATTAGCTTCATCAACAAGCTTTTGAGCTTCAACTTTTTTGTCTTCGCTTTCTTTAATGTTGCTTTCGATATAGTCTGATCTTTGTTTTAACTTTTTCTTAAGTGGTTTATAGGCAATCAAAACGAAAACAACAGCAGTCAAAATAAATAATGCCAATTGAACCAAAGTTATATATAAATTTGGAAGCATATTATTGACTATAGTTTCAACTCTATCTGCAATTTCTTCGGTATCACAAGAAGTAAGTAAAAGAGAAAAAGCAGAAAAAGTTATTGAAGAAAATATAATTTTAAGTTTCTTCATTTTTTCTCCTTTATGCGACAACAAAAGCCATTAAAATTGCAACAACAAGAATGTAAATTGCAACTGTTTCAACAAGTGCGACACCAATAACCATTGATGATCTGATGTCTTTACTTGCTGATGGATTTCTTCCGATTGATTCCATAGCTTTTGCAACAGCCCAACCTTCTGCAAGAGCGGTTAAACCCATTGCGACACATGCGATTCCTAATCCGATAAAATTCATATATAAACCTCCTTAGTTAGTACCTTGTTTTATAAGCTTCTTTTGTTTTTTACGTAAAGCTTTTTCTTCTTTATATCGAGCTTTTTCAAATTTTGCGATTTCTAAATCTTGAGGAGAAATGTATTCTCCAGAAATATTTATCATTGTTAACATTGTAAAGACTGCAAGTTGGATAAGAGCATCAAATATATCGAAATATAAATGAGCAAGAGGAGCTATAACTGGAGTAATTGCTAAACCAGCCAAATTTCCTTCTGGTGGAATCAAAGTTCCAAAGCCAACATATATTAATGTGATGACACAATATCCAGCTAATGCGTTTCCAAATAAACGAAGTGTTAAAGATAAAACTGATGACCACATCGAAACTAAATTTATAGGTAAAAATAGTGCAACTGGTTCAACATATCTTTTAAAATAGGCCCATTTTTTACATTTAATTGATGTGTAATGGGTTAAAAAGAATGTAATTAATGCAATTGATAAAGGCATTGCGATGTTAGTGAAAGTATTTGGAAGAGGTTCTAAATACCATTCAGCACCAGGCTGAAATACGTTTGGGATTCCAATCATACCTATAATAAAAGAAAATAAAATATAAGCTCCAACACAAAGAATATATCCACCAAACCCTTCAAAAGCAGGACCCATTAAGTCCATAACTTGTCTATCAGTGAATTCAACAACAGCTTCAACGCCATTTAAAAATCCGCTTGGCTTTTTTAAAGGATCATATTTTTTAAGTTTAAAATGAATAACGATAGCAAAAACGATAATGACTATCATTACAATTACACTTGATATAAATTCAGGTGGTATATCATTCCAATTTAATATTTCAATAATCTTTCCAAAATCCATAACGAAAACCTATTTTAATACTAGTCCTAGCAAAAATCCAATAGAAAGGAAAGCTGGCGTAATTAATATATATAGAATTGTAGGCATCACCAATCCGTTAAGATAATAAAGAAGTAAAAGCGATGCTGCAAAACTCACTAAAATTGAGATTGCTCGAATTACAGTGGAGTTTAGCAGGTTTTTTCGTGCTTTTGCGCCGTTTTCTGTTGGTTTATAAATAAGATAAATTGATAAAGACATTGCAATTATAAATGGAGAATTAATTGCAACCAAAGATAATAAATAAGCTCCAAAATCATTAGCAAAAAGATAACCTCCTACACTTAGCCCAACAGCAATAATTAAGGTGGTGATTACTATATAAATAACCCGTTTTTTACTAATAGTAAAATTTTTCATTTCTCTTTCCCTGTGTCTATTAAAGAACTTAAAAATGGATTTGTCAATGTTTCTAGGAATTGTAGAATTTTTAACTATTATTAAATCTTTTTAACCATGTTAAAAAAGGGTAAAATATTTTAAAGAAGTAATTCAAAAAAGGAGGGCAAGAATATGAAAGTAAAAAATAAGACTTTAATTGCATTACCTTTAATCGGTTTATGTTTTTCTACTTTATTATTTTCTTGTTCTAGAGATGATGAAAAACCAATCGACGAAGGAACAAAAGTTGTTTTTAGTGTAACTGTTTCAAGCACCCATCTTTATGTTGGTGAAACTGCTCAAATTGAAATCGAATTAACAGGATTAAACTCAAATAAATGTAATTTTACTGTAAATGAAGCGGGAAAACGTATTGTTTCTGTTGATGAAAATGGTTTAGTAACTGCAATTGGTGTTGGACAAGCAAAAATTACTGTCACTGCAGCTGATAATTCAAATTATAAAAAAGATCTCTACTTTGATGTATATCAAGGAATAGGCGAAAGAGACGAAGATTTAGGAATAATGGTTGATGAAATTTCGTCTAAAGATTTTGAAAACGGTGTTAGGTTTGATGGAACCGTTTCTATGAATTTAGGAACATTAGTTGGAGGAACTGTCAATATTGAACCAGTTATTCCTTTTACCGTTGATGTTCAAAATAAAGAAGAAGAAACAAACTTAAAAGTAGGTCTCAATCTTGATGAAATCTCGATTACATCGACACTTTTAGACTTAACAATTATAAATGCTTTAAGAGGAACAATCCCTCTTTACGTTGCTCCAAGTTTTGAAGAATATCTTGATAGCGATGATTTAGAGGACACAAGTCATCTTGATATCTATAATTTTTTAGAATCTGATTATTATGTAAGTGCTAAAAAAGATTTTGCTAATGTTGGGAAAAAATCTTTTGCTTTTGCAAAAGAAAACATCGAAGATTTGATGGGTGAAAACGGTGAATCAACAGGTGATTCGATGTTTGATTTTTCTTTAATTTCTCCAGTGTTTGAAGGAGAAAATGCAGACATTTATATCAATTTACTTTGGAATTATTTAGATACCGAAAAAACCGAAAACGGATCAATAATTTCTCTAAGCGACACAATTTTAAACAGAATTAATGAGTCATATATCGCTTCAGGTAAAGGTGGCGATATTCAGCTTCCTGAAGAATATCAAGATTATCAAATGGTGCTTGATGGACTTTATTTACCTGATAGTTTTTCAAAAATTTATTTAGAAATTGATAATTCAGGAACTGGAGATGAAAAATTTAAAGAAGCATCTTTAAATATTACTGGTGTAAGAAATGGCCAAGACTACGACTTCATGTCTATTACAATTGAAGCACCTTATGAACTTCCTAGTGGTTACATGAATGAAGTAATGGTTGAATTTAATGAACTAAATGAAGCATCCTCGCGTAGCTTTGGAGAATATAACGTTGCATCTTTAACAAAAAGAAGTAAGGAATTAGAAGAAATTTATATTAGCTATCAAAACGAAGAAATTAGCAAGCTTCCTAATGGATTTGGTGATGAAGTTGAAACTTTAAGAGCATATTATGAACAATTAGAATCAACAGATGCTGCAAAATACTTGCTTGATCCAATGAATAATGCACTTTCAAATATTCCTTTAGTTGGAAGTTATGAAGTCGTTTATTCTTCAACAACTTTAACTCAAACAAATAATTCAGGAACTGTAACAGTAAATACTTCTGATGATAGTGAAGAAATTACTAATATACGTTTAGAAACTGATAATTCTGATTTATTTACCATCGTAGGAAATACTTACACCTGTAATGGTGGAGTTTATACAGGCGAAGTTGGAAGTTATGGAATTCTTAAAGATAGAATTACAATCGGAAATATTAAAGCAACATTTGATTCAATTAAAGACGGTGTAAGAGAAACTCATTATGACTCCTATAGAGAAGTTTCTTATTTAGGTACTAACGGAACATTCCCAAAAACAATAGCAGGAGTAAAAGCTGCTTCTGGATTTGATACCGAATCAAGAGAAATTAATATGTCTTCAACAATTAACTTTAATGTTAATGATGTAATTGATTTACCACTTGGTGCATTTAATGAAACCATGACTTATCAAAGTACAAGAGAAGAAGTTGCAACAATTGATAGCAACGGATTAATTACAAAAGTTGGTGGCTTAACAAGTGGTATTTATGCTGGAATAAAAGTTAATCTTGAATATCAAATTTTAACTGAAAAAATCTCTGAAACGTTAATTTTATTCGTGAAAACAGCTAGTTTATAATAATTTATAAAGATTTTAAAATAGATGAAAAGGTCGATTCAATTTCGACTTTTTCATTTTCTAAATAATAGTAGTGACCGGATTTTATTAAAATTTTAAAATCTATATTTTTATTTTTAGATATGTAGTTTAATGTATTTTTTGAAACCAATTCATCTTTAATAGAGTGGTAAGCGATGCAAGGAGTCTTTAAATCTTTTATTCTTCTTTTTATGTTTTTCATTTTTGCAAATAATTCTAAATATCTAGGAATCCATCCTATATATAGAAAAATATTTTTAGATAATGTAACTGAACAATCTTCTTCAATTTTCTTTTGATGATCATCTTTTTTTGTTGAAAATAAGGCAGCGATGTTCATACAAAAAGTTTTAAAAGTATAATGCCAGGTTAATGGTGGATTTAACAAAAATAATTGTTCGATATCATTACTTTTCAAAGCTTCATCAATACCAAATAAAGTACCCATTGAATGACCAACATAAATAATCTTTTGATTTTTTTCTTTTAAGTATTTGATAAGCTCAGAAACTTGATTTTCCCATTTTTTCATGGAAGCTTTTGAAAAATCTCTAACACCTTTTCCGTGTCCATCTAATTTAATAAGGTAATAAGAAATGCCTTCAGGAATTAAAGATACTAAAAAATCAAAATGATGAGGGGTGCCTAAAATTCCGTGGCAAAATATTATTGAGGAAGTGCTATTTTCAATTTCTTTAAAAATTAATTCCTTTTTCTTCATTAAAAATATTTTATCACTATTATGTTAAAAAACAAAAGATTTTAAGTAAAATCCTTGCAAAAACGACATATATTTTTAAAAAATATCTAAAATGTTGAATTTATTATCTTCTACTAAAGCGAGAAAATTAAAATTTTAGCAGTCAACACTTGAAAGTGCTAATTTTTGTTTTATAATATTATTGTATCATTTTTAAGGAGGAATTTTTATGGCAGAAACTAAAGAATTTCAAACAGAATCAAAAGAACTATTAAATTTAATGATCAATTCTATTTATACAAATAAAGAGATATTCTTAAGAGAATTAATTTCTAACGCAAGTGATGCTATTGATAAATATAAATATTTATCTTTAACAAAATCTGACAAATATCCTTCAGGCGATTATGAAATTAGAATTGATATAAATAAAGAAGAAAGAATAATTACAATTTCAGATAACGGAATCGGTATGAGTAAAGCTGATCTTGTAAATAACTTAGGAACAATTGCTAGAAGCGGCTCAAAAGATTTCGTTAAAAAATTTAAAGAAGCAAAAGATAGCCAAGATCTTAATATCATTGGTCAATTTGGCGTTGGTTTTTATTCAGCTTTCATGGTTGCTAAAAAAGTCGAAGTTGAAACAAGATCTTTAGATGTTAAAAACGGATATAAATTCGAAAGTGATGGTAAAGATACTTATACAATTTCAGAAATTGATAAAGAAAATCATGGAACATCAATAAAAATATATTTAAAAGATGATACTGATGAAGAAAATTACTCTTCTTATCTTGAAAACTATATGATTGAAGATTTAGTTAAAAGATACAGTGATTACATTAGATATCCAATAAAGATGTTAGAAATTTCTAAAAAACCTAAACTTGATAGTGAAGGTAAAGAAATTGAAGGAGAGGAAGAAGAAGTTAAAGAAGATAAAACTTTAAATTCTATGATCCCATTATGGAAGAAAAACAAAAAAGATGTCACTGACGAAGAGTTAAATACATTTTATCGTAGTAAATTTAATGACTATGAAGATCCATTTACATCATTATTTATTACGGTAGATGGAGTTGTTTCTTATAATGCATTAATTTATATTCCAAAACATGCTCCATACAATTTATATTCTGATACTTATGAAAAAGGATTAGATTTATATTCAAAAGGCATTTTCATTAAAGAAAAATGCAAAGAATTAGTGCCTGATTATTTAAAATTTATTAAAGGTGTGGTTGATAGCGATGATTTCTCGCTTAACATCTCTCGTGAAATGCTTCAAAACTCACCAGTTTTAAGAAGAATTAACGATAACATTGAAAAGAAAGTAGTTGATAAATTAAAAGAAATCAAAGAAAACGATTTTGATAAATATTTAGAATTCTTTAGAGTATTTGGTGATCATATTAAGTTTGGAATTTACTCAACTTATGGAATGAAAAAAGAAATGTTACAAGACTTACTTGTCTTTAATTCATTAAATAATGAAAAACCAATAAGTTTGAAACAATATAAAGAAAACTTAAAAGAAAATCAAAAATATATTTACTATGCTAGTGGTAAAACTCTTGAAAGCATTAAAATGCTTCCTCAAATTGAAAAATATAAGAGCGAAGGAATTGATGTCTTGCTTTTAGATAAAAATATTGATGAATTTGCACTCGAAATGATGAGAGATTATGATAAAACTGAATTTAAAAACATCTCTCAAGAAGCAAGCAACGAATTAAGTGAAGACGAAAAGAAAAATTTAGACATCTTAGTTGCTGAAAATAAGAGAATTTTAGATAACATCCAAGAAGCTTTAAAAGGTAAAGTTGATTCCGTTACTTTCTCAACAAAATTAGTTGATTCACCTGTTTGTATCACTACAAAAGATGGATTGAGTTTAAATATGGAGAATGTTTTAGATGAAGAAAGCAAACTTCAAGGTGGCTATTCAGATGAAACAACTCCTAAAGCTACAAAGGTTTTAGAGATCAATCCAAATCATGAATTATTCAAAGCAATTCAAACTCTTCAAGATGATGATGCTGAAATTCAAAAGTATGGTTCAATCCTTTATGATGAAGCAATGATGCTTGAAGGATACGATATTAAAGATAAAAAAGAATTCGTTACAAAACTTAACGAGCTTATGATAAAAGCTTTAAAAAAATAAAAAATAGTGGAGATTTGCAAGTAATTTAAGGAAAAGACAAAGTTTATAAAATGAAAAACTTTGTCTTTTTTAATTTTTTAAAATTAAAATTAGGCCTTATTAAGTAAAAAATGGTAAAATATTTTTATGATTAAAGTTTTTAAAGAAGTTGAAAAAAATTTAGTTATTCAAGAATTTCAAGATGATGAAAAATTTGAAGTAGAAAGCGGAAGCTGGATTCATATTTCTAATCCTAACGCAGAAACCATTAATAAAGTTGCAAAGATGACAGGTATTAATAGTTCAATGTTACTTTGTGCTCTTGATGAAGAAGAATCTGCTCGTCTTGATATTGATGATGGTGATACCTTGATAGTTTTAGACACTCCATATTTAGAAGATGGAGTATCTTTTGAATACACAACCGGACCATTTATAATTGCTTATAATAGAAATTATTATGTAACTATTTGCACTAAAAATGTCGAACTAGTCAACGAATTATTAAAAAGAGTGAAATTAGTTGAACCTCATAAACACGTTCGTTTGACACTTAACTTTATTTATAGACTTGCAACAATTTTTATCACTTATCTTAAAAAGATTAATGCTCATACAAATACACTTGAAAATAAGTTAAGAACATCAACAAGAAATAAAGAATTACTTGAACTTATGGATACAAACAAGACATTAGTTTATTTTTCAACAGCTTTAAATGGTAATAAAGGTGTTCTTTCTAGACTTTTAAAACTTCAAAGTTATAAAAAATATGAAAGTGATTTTGATCTGATGGAAGATACGATAGTTGAAATGGATCAAGCTATTGAAATGTGTTCGATTTATCGTAACATTCTTTCAGGTATGATGGATGCTTTTGCTAGCGTAATTAATAATAATTTAAACGTTATTATGAAAACTCTTTCAGTTGTTACAATCGTACTTTCAATCCCAACTTTAGTAGCATCTATTTTTGGTATGAACTTCACAAATATTCCTTTTGATGATACTCCTTGGGGATTTTGGGTTATTACTGGAGTTTCAATTTTTACAGCAATCATTGGTGCAATAATTCTTATATTTGTAACAAATAGAAGGAAAAAAGACTAAGATTTCATTAAAAAAAGCCACTAAAGTGGCTTATTTTTTTTAATTTAATGGTGCGAGAAACGGGAATCGAACCCGTACGAGTCTCCCCACACGCCCCTTAAACGTGCGCGTCTACCAGTTCCGCCATTCTCGCAGTGCCTAAATAATATATCAAAGAGACAAGAAAAAATAAAGAAAAATTTAACTCTATGAATTATTAAAAATTTATAAATTGTTTAAGAGAGATATTCATTTTCAATAGTGCTTAGTTTATATTATACGCATGTATAAAATTATCGACCCAAAAACTTGGAATAGAAAATCAACTTACGAATGGTTTAACTCATTTGAAGATGCAACTTATTCAATAACAATCAAAATGGATTGTACAGATTTAGTCAAATATTCAAAAGAAACAAAAACTTCTTTTTTTGTTAACATTCTTTATTTAATTACAACTGGATTAAGTTCAATTGATGAATTAAGAACAAGAATCGTAAACGGAGAAATTCGTGTTTATGATGTAATTGATCCTACTTATACAGTCACAACAAAACACGGAACATTCGATAATGCTAAATCGAAATTCTATAGTGATTATCCATCTTTTTATAAAGCTGCAAAAGAAGAAGTAGATCGAGTAAAAAATGAAGAGAAGATGAAAGAAAGTTATAACGATAGTAATAACTATGATGAATATTATATGACCTGTATCCCATGGTTATCTATGGAATCAATGACTCATCCAACTGGCGTTAAAGATAAATCATCTCAATCAGTACCAAGAGTTTGCTGGGATAAATATAACGAAGTCAATGGAAGATACGAAATTAGACTTAATGTAACGGTTTCTCATGTCGTTTGTGATGGAAAACCACTTTGTGAAGCATTAAATAGCTGTAAAGAAAGAGTTGAAAATTGCTTAAAATATTTAAAATAATTTAAGCGTTATCATATAAATTTAAAGTAAAAAGTAGTAAGATATTTTTGCTTAAAGTGAGGTAAAAAAATGGAAAGAAAAATTTTAGTTGAAACAAGTGCAAGACACATTCACCTTACAAAAGAACATTTAGAATTAATTTGTGGTGAAGGATATGAATTAGAAGTTAAAAAGATGTTATCTCAACCAGGACAATTTGCTTCTAATACAAAATTAGATCTCGTTGGACCAAAAAACACAATCAAAGGTGTTTCAATCTTAGGACCAGTTAGAAAAGGTTCGCAAGTCGAAGTCAGTGCAACTGATGCTAGAACTCTTGGTGTTAAAGCTCCTATTAGAGAAAGTGGTGATACAAAAGGTAGTGCACCTATTAAAATTGTTAATCCAGTTAATGGAAAAGAATTAGATTTAGAAGAAGGATGCATCGTTGCAAAAAGACACATCCATATGACTCCAGAAGATGCAGAATACTTTGGTGTAAGTAATGGTCAAATTGTTAATGTAAGAATTTCAGGAACCGGAAGAGAAACAGTTTTCGGAGATACAGTTATTAGAGTTTCCCCTTCATATGCTCTTGCAATGCATATTGATACAGATGAATCAAATGCAGCTAATGCATTTGGCGAAATTTATGGAGAAATCGTTAAATAATGATTAAAGAAATCGATCACATTTGTCAAGGCACTTGTTCAAGAAGTTTAAAAATTTCATACGATACAGAGACCAATAAAATTACTGATTTTTCAATCGTTGGTGGATGTAACGGAAATTTAAAAGGCATCAGACAATTAATTATTGGTATGGATATAAAAGACGTTCACGATAAATTAATTGGAACAAAATGTGGCTTCAAAAATACAAGTTGCCCTGATCAAATTGCAAAAGCAATTGAAACTGTTCTCTAATACTTGAAATCTAATTAACCTTTATATAAACTATATTCACTTATCAAGAACTACATTATTATTAGTGAAAAAATGTAGTAGCAACTCTTAAAATAAATAGTTTAAGTAAGTGCTCTCTAATAGCAAAGTGTCCACACTTTGATCGATAAGGTATGAACTAGGAAAATGAAAGCCTTTCATAAAATGTGGAAGGCTTTTTTGTTACAAATAAGGAAGATTTGCAAGGATTTTTAAAAAAATGGAGGTTTTTATGGAAAAAGAAAAAATTTTATTTACTTCTGAATCAGTTAGTGAAGGTCATCCAGATAAAGTATGTGACCAAGTTGCTGATGCAATTTTAGATGCAGTTTTAGCTCAAGATCCTTCTTCTTATGTAGCTTGTGAATGCTTTGCTAGTAAGGACTTTCTTTTAATTGGAGGAGAAATTACAACTAAGGCAAAAGTTAACTATAACCAAATCGCAAGAGATGTAATTAAAGACATTGGTTATGATAAAGATGAGTATGGATTTAACTATGAAACTGTCAGCATTCTTAATTTAATCAAAGAACAATCACCTGATATTAGACAAGGTGTTAAAAAAGAAAACTATTTAGAACAGGGTGCAGGCGATCAAGGTATTATGTTTGGCTATGCTTCTGATGAAAGTGATGGCTATATGCCTTTAGCAATCACAATTTCACATAAACTTGTTCGTGTTGCTAGTAAATTAAGAAAAGATGGTGTTTTTAAAAACTCTAGACCAGATATGAAATCTCAAGTCACAATCGATTACACAGATAAAAATCCTCGAATTGATACAATCTTAATGTCTTGTCAACACGATGAAGACTATAACGAAGAAGAATTTAAAAAATTTATTCATGATGAAATCATGGTTCCAGTTGCTGAATCGTTTAATTTAAATACTGATTTTAAGTTTTTAATTAACCCAACTGGTAAATTTGTAATCGGCGGACCTTTAGGTGATACTGGATTAACTGGAAGAAAAATTATTGTTGATACATATGGCGGATATGCTAGACATGGTGGTGGCTCTTTTTCAGGAAAAGATCCATCAAAAGTTGATAGAAGTGCAGCTTATATGGCTAGATATATTGCAAAAAATATGGTTGCAGCAGGAGTTGCTAATAGAATGGAAGTTCAATTATCTTATGCAATAGGAAAACCAGACCCACTTTCAATAAATATTTCAACTTTTAAAACAAGTAAATATAGTGATGATGTAATTTTAGGAATCATTAGAAAAGTCTTTGACTGTAGACCAGGGGCAATCATAAAAAACTTTTCTTTAACTCAACCAACTTTTAAATATAGAAGTTTAGCAACTTATGGACATTTTGGTAGACCTGATTTGGATTTACCATATGAAAAACTAGATAAAGTTGAAGAAATTAAAGAAATATTGAAATCATTGTAATAATCGATAAAATTTTCAATTTTTCATGGTAAATTTTTAAAAATCTAGCAATCTTGTTTATATATATAAAAAGTAGAGAAAAATTTGTAAATATTATTACAATTTTTTCTTATCTAATTGTATAATTTAATTAAAGAAAGGTAGGAGGTACTTACTATGAAATACCAAATTATAGGGAAGAACATCGTTGTCACCGATGCGATTTCTTCGTCCATCCAAACCAAATTATCCAAAATGGATAAATACTTCGACCCTAGAGAAGAAGTAAATTGCCGTGCAGTCGTTAGAAGTTATCCTAACGCCGCCAAAGTTGAAGTCACAATTACAACAAAAGACACAACTTTAAGAGCTGAAGTTAAAGATTTTGATCTTTACGCAGCAGTTGACCTTGCAGTCGATAGACTTGTTGGTCAAATGAGAAAAATTAAAACACGTCTTCAAAAAAGACATGAAAGAAATGGAATCGGTAAAGCAATCCTTTATCAAGAACTTCAAGATTTACTTGAAGAGACAAAAGAATCTCAAATTGTTAGAACAAAAGCTTTAGATTTAAAACCAATCACCCTTGATGAAGCAATTACTGAAATGGAAGCTATCGATCATGATTTCTACTTATATTTAGATACAGATGATGAAAGAATTTGTGTCGTTTATAGAAGAAAAGATGGTGGTTATGGTCTCCTTCAAGCTGATAATGAGGTCAAAATTAAATAAGTTTAGTTGCTAAATGCACAAATTTTAAATAAAATATGCTTGCTTTATATAGCAAGCATTTTTTATGGGAAAAATTATAGCAACAGATTTAGACGGAACTCTTTTCTATCCAAAAGATCATAAAAATATGATTTGCAACGCAAATTTATTTTTTCTTCAATCTTTTATTGATAATGGCGGAAAAGTAATTTTAGTTACTGGAAGAAGCATGGATTATGCTTATAAAGTCATTGATAAAATTGGAAGAAAATGTTCAGCAATTGCTTATAATGGAGCAAGCATTCTTGATGATGGCCAAATTGTTGAAGAAAGAACCATCCCAAATGAATATGCAAAGAAAGTAATCACAGAATGTATCGAAAACTACGATGTTCCTGGTGTTTTCTTAATGACTGAAAAAGGTCTTCATATTCATTTAAAAGCTAAAACCAAATTAGTTAGATGGGGATATAAAGTTTATTATTCAACAATGAAAGTTTATGCTGAAAAAATTGACATGACTGAAGAAGGTTATGAAAAAGAACTTGAAAGCGGTCGAATTTTCAAACTTATGCTCTTTTTTGGATTAGGGAAAAAGAACAGAACAAAAGCTAGTCAAGTTAATAAAGTTTTAGGCAATATCTATACTGAATTAGAAGCAAACTGGTCTAAAAACGTAATCGAACTTACTGCTAAAGGAACAGGAAAATCTGTAGCTTTATTGAAGTTCTGCGAGAAATATGGCTATAAAAAAGAAGACTTTTATGTTGTTGGTGATAGTGGAAATGACATTTCAATGTTTAAAACTTTCAATGAAAAAAGTTTCTGTATGGGACATGCAAGCGACAACGTAAAAAAATATGCAAGGTATGTACTTGATAAATTTGAAGATTTATCTAGATATATTTATGAAAAATAGTAAAATATTAAAAGTTAAAAAGGAGAATTTGAAAAATTTATGCAAACTATTAGTAGAGTAATTGTTTCCTTTGTCTATTATGATTCATTAATTAGAGACACACTTGAGTACACATTAGGCAAAGAATCTTACGATGTTAACTTTTACAATTACAAAAGAAACGGAATTGTAAATGAACTCAAACTAAACACACCTTTAAAGAACTTTATCGAAAAGAATGGTGAAAACGGAGAAAAATTAAAAGCTCTCTTAGGAAAATTCGGTGAAGATTTCTATTCAGACAATTCAACAGTCATTCATCTTGCTCAAGATGGCTTAAGAGTTGACAATGCTCAAAACAACAAGATCTTCACAGCTGTTGTTCCAGCACATCAACAAATGTTAGAAGTTGTTAGAATTCATGTCGCTTATGCTCATGAACATCAAGCTGAAAGCAATTTAACAAACGATGATTTAGCAAAATTAGATACATTAAGAGATGCTAACAACAGATTCTTCACAGCAGTTGCTTATTTATCATTAGCAAGAGAAACATTTAAACAATTTGATGAATTCAATAAAGCAATGAGAGAATCACAAGGTCAAAGAACCCCACAATCAAACTTCATTGAACAACAATTAAACGAACTTAATCAAATGCTTAACCTTTCAAGAGCACTTTGCACAGCAAACGATACAATCTACACTGATGCAAGTGATGCATTATTCCAAGCAGTTGAAATGATGAACGGTAGAAGACAACTTCCAGCAGGTAAAAACTTCAACGATGTTATGAATGATGTTAATGCTAAAGTTGGTGCATTTGTTAGAGATGCAGAAGAAAAATATAGAGCAGTCTATGGACCATTACTTCAAGAATTAATTGAAGATTCAAGAAAACAAAGAGAAGCACAAGAAGGTGCAGCTCCAGTTGAAAACGCAAACTAATTAATTAAACATTTATATAAAATTTAATAAGAATGAAAAAGGACGAATTAAATTTAAATAAAAGTTCAAAAACTTTGAAGCTTTATAAAGGCTTCACAGCAAAACAATTTATCTTCTTTATTGCAGGGATAACTGTTTTTGTTGCTGGATTAGTTTGTACAGTTTTAGGATTAATTGGCGATTATGCTTTTATTCCTAATAATATTTTTGAAGGAGCAAATGATTATTTGGCAGGTCAACTTGGTGGAATCACATTAACTTGGCTTGGCGTAATCTTAGTAGTAATTGGTGGTCTTGTAATTGCTTTAAGTCTTAACTTTTCCTCTCACACTGAAGAAAGAGAAAGAGAGAAAGAAGAAAGGCGAAAAGAAAGAATTAGATCTTTCAAAGAAGCAAGAGAGAAAGATGTTGTTATTGATATATCAGCAACATCTGCATCTGAAACATCTACTGAGAATAAATAAATTCAAAAAGCAGGTCAAAACCTGCTTTTTTAAAATTTAAATTGAGTTTTGCAAGGATTTTGAATGGAATACAAAGATTTTTTAAAAATATTAGATGGTTATAAAAACGAAAATAAAGCACCATTTTCAAAAAGAATTTTAAATACAAATTTACAATGTTTAGGAATAATGACTCCACAATTAAAGGAGCTAGCCAAAACTTATAAAGACATTTCTTTTGAAAATTTTGCTTTTGATGAAGTTTATGAAGTCGTGTTTTTATATTTTTATATTTCTTTATCTAGATTAACAAAATTAGAAGATCAAATAGATTTTATTTATAAAAATTTTCAATATATTGATACTTGGTCAATCACAGATCATACTGTTCAACTTTTAAGAAATCCAAATATCGAAACCTTTATTAATTTAACAACAGAAGAAGAACTTTATTTAAAAAGATATGGCTACGTTGGTCTTTTAAAATATTCAAAAGATGAATACTTTGATAAAGTAATCAAAATATTTAAAAAAGATGAAAGATATTATGTAAATATGGCGGAAGGCTGGTTACTTTCCTATTTATTTATAAATTGTTTTGAAAAAACGATTAAATTTGTTGAAAATAATAGTGATCTCAAAGAAATTTCTCTCATCGGAATTCAAAAAGCAATTGATTCAAGAAGAATAAACGACGATCAAAGAGCAATTCTTAGAGACCTTCGAAGTAAAATAAAAAATCTCTAATGAGATTTAAAATTAAACCTGGCGGAGAAAGGGGGATTTGAACCCCCGCGGCTTTTACACCCTATGAGCTTTCCAAGCCCACCCCTTCAGCCTCTTGGGTATTTCTCCAGCGTGTAAAATTATATCAAATATTATTGGGAGATGTCATTAAAATTATGTTTAAGATTAAGATTGATGAAAGATCACAAAATCAAAGAGTTGATAAATATGTTCGAAAGCTTCTTAATGATGCTCCTTTAAGCTTTATTTACAAAACTTTTAGAAAAAAAGATGTAAAAATTAACGGACATTGGGTGGATAAGGCATACATTTTAAAAGCTAACGACGTTTTAACAATTTATATAAAAGAAGAACAACTTGAAGAGTTTAAAAAACCAAAAGCCATTGAGAAAATTAATCATAATTTAGACATAATTTATGAGGATGAAAACATTTTAATAGTTAATAAACCTCAAGGAATTTTGGTTCATGGTGATACAAATGAAAAAAGAAAAACTTTATCTAACGACGTTTTAGCTTATTTATATTCAAAAGGCGAATATAAAAACGATAATACATCTTTTATTCCTTCACCAGTTCATAGATTAGATCGAAATACATCTGGTTTAGTAATTTTTGCTAAAAATATTTTATCTTCTCAACAATTAATGGATTTATTAAAAACAAGAGATGGAATCGAAAAGTATTACCAAGCTTTAGTATCGGGTAAAACTCCAAAGGAAGGAACAATCGATGCACCTTTATATAAAAACCCAAACGAAGGTTTAGTAAGGGTAGATTTTAAAAATCCTAATAGTAAAAGTGCAATTACAAAATATAAAACAATTGAATATATTAAAAATTATTCTTTAGTTGAAGTTGAACTTTTAACTGGAAGAACACATCAAATCAGGGCACATTTTAACTATATTAATCATCCTTTAATTGGTGATGGAAAATATGGAAATTATAGTGATAATAAGTTTTTCCATGAAAATTTTAAGTATGATTATCAATTCTTACACGCATATCGTATTAAATTTAAGAAAATTGATGGGCATCTTTCCTACTTATCAAACAAAGAATTTAAAATACCTTTAACAAAGAGACAATTAGAATTATTAAATATACTTAGAAATATATAAAAATTTAAGATTTTTTAATGAATATCGAAATAATCTTCACTATAATATTAAGTAGTGCGAGGTCATATTAATTATGGAACAAAAAACTTTTGATAATTATAAAAGATGGTTAGATTCATCTTCTGTTAGTGATGAAGATAAAGCTATTCTTAAAGGCATGAATGATAATGAAATAGATGATGCTTTCTTTAAGAATATCGAATTTGGTACCGGTGGAATGAGGGGTGTCCTAGGCCCTGGTACAAATAGAATGAACATTCATGTTGTTAAAAGAGCAACAATCGGTTTTGGATTATATTTATTAGAAAAATATCCAAACGCAAAAGCAATGGGAGTTGCAATTTCTCATGATAATAGACATATGTCTAGAGAATTTACTCTTTTATGTGTAGATATTCTCAACAAAATGGGAATTAATACTTACATTTTTGATAGTTTACGTCCAACACCTGAATTATCTTTTGCAGTTAGATATAAAAAATGCTGTGGTGGTATCATGATCACCGCTTCACATAACCCAAAAGAATATAATGGATATAAAGTTTATGATGAAACAGGTTGTCAATTAGTTCCTGATTTAGCAAATAGATTAATTGAATTAATCAATTCTCTTCCAAATGAATTAGATGTAAAAGTAGAAGGAGCTGATAAAAAAGGAACAAATGTCATTTTTGATCATAAAATTGATGACGACTATGTCGAATTAGTCAAAAAAGTTCAACTTAATCCAGATTTAGATAAATCAAACTTCAAAATTGTTTATACACCAAACCATGGAACAAGTTATGTTAACGCTATGAGAGTATTCAAAGATTGCGGTTATGACGTAACCCCAGTTTTATCTCAGTGCAATCCTGATCCAAATTTTGGCGGAACGCTTTCTCCAAACCCAGAAGAAGCAAAAGCATTCATCGAACCAATTAAATTAGCAAAGGAAATTAACGCTGATTTAATCACAATGACTGATCCAGATGGCGATAGAGTCGGTCTAGCCTGTAAATTGGAAAATGGTGAATATCGTTTACTTACCGGAAACGAATCAGCAGCAATTTTAATTGATTACATCTTATCTCAAAGACAAAAACAAGGAACTTTATCAAAGAATGGTGTTATCTATAACACAGTTGTCACCTCAGCTTTAGGTGCAAAAGTTGCTAAAAATTATGGAGTCGGATGTGAATCATTCTTAACTGGTTTTAAATATATTGGTGAAAGAATTCATCATTACGAGAAATTAGGTAAAGGACCAACTTTCGAATTTGGTTATGAAGAAAGTTATGGTTGCTTAATTGCTCCATTTGTTAGAGATAAAGATGGAATTCAAGCAATCTTAATGTATTCAGAAATGGCTCTTTACTACCATAATCAAGGAAAGAATTTAGCTCAAGTTTATGATGAACTTGGAGAAAAATATGGTCATCACCAAGCAAAACTCTTCAACATCTACTTCAAAGGTAGTGAAGGTGCTCAAAGTATGGCAAGAATTATGCATGAATTAGAAGTCAATCCATTCACAAGTTTATGCGGTAATGAAGTCGAAATTATTGAAAATTACTTTAAATTAGAAGGGAAAAATATCAAAACCGGTGAAAAATGCCACATTGATAACATTCCAACTGGAGATTTAATTAAGTTCATATTTAAAGATGGAACTAACATTTGTGTAAGACCTAGTGGTACTGAACCAAAATGTAAATTCTATGTCGAAGTTATAGGTAAAACTAAAGATGAACTTGTTGGTAAAAATGATGAATATTACCAAGAAATTTTAAAACTCTATAACATCAAAGCTTAGTTATAAAAATCAAATATTTAGGTGCACTAGTCAAGGAAAAGTAGACACTTAATTCTTGTAATATTTTTCCTTGAATTGTTTAGGTGTTAAATAATTAAGAGCGTAAGCAGGACGTTGT
>CASFCL010000001.1 GCA_949293255.1 uncultured bacterium | reverse complement strand
GAATTATTATAATTCAAAAAGGGGCTCAATATCTATATTCTCAAGAAAGGAATAAGTTCTAAATTATTCATCTCTAAGAATAAATTTAGAATACAAGGATGTTTATGAATAGAAAGAAATTTAATTTCCTATCATTTGCAGCTCTTGCTGCATTGATTTTAGGAGGAGTTAGTGGACTTGTTAGCTGTGATGGAGGAGGAACTCCTACACCAGATCCAGATCCAACACCAAGTGATCCAGTTGATGAAAACTTTAAAGAAGTTTCATTACCTGTATGGCAAGGTAGTGAAGATCCAGCTGAATCAAAAGTTCAATTATCTCTTGCATCTGAGTTAGTTGTTAGTGCAGATGATCCAACTTATTTCTCACCTTACATTGTAAGAGTTGTCAATGAAGAAGTAAGTTTTATATCAAGTGGAGGAGATGCATTACTCGAAAGTGGTGAAACTGCAAGCTTAATGGCTTATGGTGTTCCAAGTGGATTTACATTATTTGCCAGTGCTAGAAATGCATCAACAGGTGCATCAATGAGTGGAGTTGTTGCAGCTGATGGTTCAATTCTTGCTCCAGCAGTTTCAGTAAAAACAGATATTGTTATTACTTTATCTGCTAGAAACGATGCTTATACATTTAAAAGCGGCTCACAAACAGCTACTGGAACAAAATTCCTTAAAAAGACAATCAATTTAACAGTTGTCCCAAGTGGGACAATTGCCAGAAATAAATCAGTAAATTATAGAGTTTTAAGTGAACAAGATAGAAATAAAATTACCGGTAAGATGGAAGAATATGCATTACATCATGGTTTAACCGGTGTTCATTTTACTTCAAATGGTGGTCAAGCACTTTATAGTACAAGAGTTAGTTCACCATTGCTTAATAACGATAGTTATTTAGCAAGCTATGGTTTTGGTACAAGTCAATATGGAACAATTACCGCACCAATGGATGCAACACACGAACCAAATACAGATTGGGCTTACTATAATCACTCACTTTTAAGTCCAGCTAGTGAATTGGGAACAATTAACTATATTGATAGTGATCAAGCAGCAGTTAGTAATTTATATGGTTACATTTCTTCATCATTTTGGGGTGTTACATTAAATGAAGATTATACAGGAACTGAACTTAGTAATGTTCTTGCTAGAGGAGCACCAGAACCAGTAAATGCTGATGAAGATGGTATTGCAACCAAATGGAAAGTTAAAGTTTGGGTTGGTGGAGATGTCGATGATGAAGCTAGAGGTGTTAAAGCAGGCTTAAATTATAGAACTGGTTCATCAGTTAATTCATCATTTGATAATAGACCAATCGCATTAGAAGATTATATTACTCCAGTTAAATTAATGGCAACTGGTGCAATTGGTTGGTATAGAGGTGAAGAAGCTGCCGAATCAAAACAAGCAAAAACAAGATTAGTTGGATTTAGTGATTATTTCAATGCTACTAGTGACGCTGAAGTTACAACCGAAGTTGATTCAAATGCAACATTCTTAAGTAAAGTTAGTGGTCTTACAATGGATGCTTCTGATAATTCTATAACATATGAATTTGAAGATGGCTTTGATATTAACTTTGCTAGATATTACCTTGGACAATTATGGACTAACCCAATTTGCGAAGACTTCGTTAGAACAATTGGTAACGGAAATGTTATTGATGGTGCAAAAATTTATGGTACCTCATCATCAACAGGTCTTACTCCAGCTGATACAATTTTATCTGTTGGACCATACTATTTAGAAAAATATACTACTCAAACTGAAGTTGTTTTTAAACGTAATGATTCATGGCCATTAAATAAAGATCACTACGATCGTACTTTATATCAAGTTGAAGGCTACCACATGAGAGTTGACTCAGCTTTAGCTAATGACAGTGAAGAAGCAATGAGAATGTTTGAAGGTGGATATACTGATTCAGTAACACTTAATTCAGATGCTCAATTTGAAAAATATGGTAACGATCCAAGATTAAAAACAATTCTTCCAGATGGATACTTTGGAACTACATTTAATAGAATGGACAAAGCTTTATGGGATTCTTACTTTGGAGAAGGCGGATTATGGTATTATGCTTCAGGTAACTCTGAACTTGAAGGTGCATTAACTGAAGGAGTAAAAGTAAATCCATTCTTACAAAATGATAATTACTATAAAGCGTTAGATTTAGGTATTGATAGAGCTGAATATGCCGAAGCTGAAAGAGACTTCGTTGTTTATGAATATTTCCAACCAGGTCAACAAGTTGACCCAACTACTGATGCTTTTTATAACGATACCGATGAACATAAAGCGGCAATTGAAGCAGTTTATGGTGATGCATTCGATGATCCAAGCGATACAGCAGATGCCGCTGCCGAATATATGTTAGATGCCTTAATTGAAGAACTTGATGCAGGACATCTTGAACTTGGTACAGGTGAAGTTCCAACTGATTTCGGATTCACTACAGAAGTATTACAAAGCGAACATTATGAAAGAATTGGAACTTACCAAAACGAATTTTATGGTAGAGTTTTATCTAGAGCTATTAACTCTTACCGTGATGAAGATGGTAATAATCCATTATTAGATGGAGAAAAACCAAGAGTTACATTCACAGTTACTCAAAATTCACACGCCTATTCTGGTGCAGGCCAAAATGAATTATTATTCTCAATTTGGTCTGGTGCAGCTCAATCTCAATCAGTCTTTAGTATTTCTGGTAACGATCAAGATTCTATTGACTATCTTGATATTCTTACTTGTAACCAAGCCGCTGGCTTCGAATTAGCATTCGCTGTTGATACAAATGTTCCATCAGGTGTTCTTGAATACGATGGAATGTATTGGTCATTTGAATCATTATGGCATGCAACAGCTGGTACAGGTGCAATTATAGACGCAGATGGTCGTGGCTCAGCTGCTTAATAAAGTTACTGATTCATAAACCTCTCATAAATGAACTAACACAATCCCGTCCCTCCGGGATTGTGTTTAGTTTTCTATAAGGAAGGAGAAAAAATGGTTAGATATATCATAAAAAGAGTATTGTTTGTATTCTTGACTTGTTTTATCGTTCTTTCATTAACCTATATCCTTATTAATATGCTTGAGATGCCATCGATTGTCTCAACTAATCCTGGTCAAATAATTGCTTATTACAATAAACAATGTGAACTTGGTTTTATGTTACGATTTACCGAACCTCAAAGTGGATATGGTGAATTGGTTAGGCAAATAACTGGTGGAACCGGAACAACATATTATTATTACGTTAAACCTGTATTAGATCGCTATTTAGCATGGCTTTCTAACATTTTTTTACGATGGGATTGGGGAACTTCTAGCAATTATGCTATGGGACGAACAACAATTTCCATTATTATGGAAAGATTACCTGTAACAATCTCTATTAATATTATTAGCGTCATATTTTCAGTTCCTTTAGGAATTGGATTTGGCGTTATTTGTGCGTTAAAGAAAAATAGTGTTTTCGATAACGTTTCTCAAGTCTTAATGATTGCATTAATTGCGATCCCAGGCTTTGTTTTAATATCTTATTTAATTTTATTTGCTTATAACTCTAATGGAGCTTTACCTCCATTTTGGCCATCTGATAGTGCACCCTTAGCGACTAAAATTAGTGGTTATATTATCCCAGTTTTAGCTTTATCAATTGGTTCAATCGCAGGTTATGGAAGATTTGTTAGAGCTGAGTTATGTGAAGTTTTATCAAGTGAATATCTTTTGCTTGCTAGAACAAAAGGCTTAACTAGAGGTCAAGCAATTCTTAGACATGCATTCAGAAACTCAATGGTTCCTGTTTTACCATCTGTTGTAGCTGAATTTATTTCTATTTTAGGCGGTTCAATGATTCTTGAAAGCTTATATCAAATTCCAGGTGTTGGTCGTTTATATATCGCAGCTTTCCAACAAAACGACTATAACCTTTTAATGACTGATATGGCTTTTTATACAATTATTGGACTTTTAGCTTCAATTATCGTTGATTTATCGTATGGATTTATCGATCCACGAATTAGAATGGGGGCAAAGAAGTAGTATGGTTAAAGAAGGAAAATTCATTATTAATTCTGAAACTGGCGAAGAAATTGATATCAAACAAGAAGATTTCAAATTTGTCCAACAAGATTCTAAAATTCACGATGTTAAGTTTGGAACTAAAGCGACAACATTCTTTAGAGATTCAATGAGAAGATTTGTTAAATCTAAATCGGCTTTAGTTGGGGCGATAATTGTTGGTCTTCTTGCAGTTTTATCAATTATTGTCCCAGAATTAACACCTGATGTTGGTGCTTATGATGTTGAAAGAGCAAATATCGGTGGACAAACAGTTGAAAAAGATATTCAACCAAAATTATTCCCAGCAGGAACAGGATTTTGGGATGGAACAGTTAGAAAAACTCATGTCTTATATAACGAAGATACTAATTTACCAAACGGATATAGAGAAGGAGTTTTTACTGATTTAATTACTTATGAAGAAGAAGTAAATAGTGCAAATGCTCTAGGAAAAAATGGTTATGTCTCAGTTTATTGTGCTGATACAAATAGTGTAGGTACTTTCTTATCACCTTACATCGATTTTGATTTAAATAATGTTGATTATGATTTAACAATTACAACCATTGATGAAGCAATGGAAGGTTATATTAAATCTACTTATCGAGTTCTTCTTCAAGATAGTGAAAGAAATACTTATGTTTTAAGTGATTATGGTAATTCTTTAAAACAAGAATTAGATATAAATAGCTTATTAGGTACAGTAAATACTAATTCTAATGGTATTTTTACCGCTAGAATTAGAATTGAAGTTTTAAATCAATCTACTGGATTGGGTAGCATCATCCTCGATGATGTCATAATTTCTTCTAACTCAACCGATGAAGAAGAAATAGAAACTTTAGCAGGAATTTCCTTTACAGAAGGAAATGAAGTACTTCTTAGAGAAAGTGAAAGCCCATATGTATGGACATCAACTTCAGGTAGAGGTGCTTATAGAGTTGAATACACATATTGTGATTTTACATATGATCAATATGAAGACATCTATGGAAATTATGAAATGACAATAAGCTCTTTAGATGCTGTTGTTTATGAAACCCAAGGTCAAATTAGCATCAATCTTGATGCTGATAACCGTTTAGCAACAACTGATAAAGAAGTTCTTAAAGAAAGATTCCCAGTTTTAAAAAGTGATGGATTAATTATCGAAGTCATCGAACAAGTTGGCGATGCTGAATACAATTTCTCTAGAAATAGATGGGGTAACTATAGCCTTGTTTGTATGGTTAGAGGATACAAATATTTAGGTTACGATAGTAAGCCAATGTTTATTTTTGGAACTAACGATAATCGTAGAGATTATTGTAAATTAATCTTCACATCTTTAAGATTTTCATTCCTTTTAGCTATCGGAGTTAGTGCTGTAAATATTATAATTGGTCTTGTTTGGGGATCAATTTCAGGATATTTTGGTGGCTGGACCGATATTATTATGGAACGTTTAGTCGAAATTATTGGTTCTTTACCAACAACTGTTATTATTACTTTATGTATTATGTATGGTAATCAATATGGTTGGGGGGATTCCTCTGATGTTGTCGCATTAATGCTTGCTTTATTCTTAACTGGATGGATGAGTGTAGCTGGAAGAACTAGAACTCAATTTTATAGATTTAAAGGAAGAGAATATGTTTTAGCTAGTAGAACTTTAGGTACAAAAGATGCTGGACTTATTTTTAGACATATTTTACCTAACTCAATGGGTACAATTATTACTGGATCAATTTTAATGATTCCTTCAGTTATTTATACTGAAGCAAGTATTGCTTATTTAGGATTAGGTTTACAAAATCAAAATATGTTTGGTGTCATTTTAACTGAAGCAAACTCACACTACATGGGTGAAACAACATATTTACTTATTATTCCAACCGTTTTAATGGCTGCTTTACTTGTTTCATTTAACTTATTTGGTAACGGTTTACGTGATGCCTTTAATCCTCAACTTAAAGGAGGTGAACAATAATGGAAGAAAATAAAATTATTAGAGACAAAGCACACAAAATCTTAGAAGTTAAAGATTTAGTTGTTTCTTTTAAAACTGACCGTGGTATTGTTCACGCTGTTAGAGGAGTTAGTTTTGATTTATATAAAGGTGAAACTTTATGTATAGTTGGAGAAAGTGGAAGTGGAAAATCTGTTACAAATAAAGCAATAATTGGTATTTCTTCACCTAATGCTATCATTGAACAAGGTTCAATTTTATATGAAGGTGAAGATTTAGTTAGAGTTTCTGAAGAAGAATTCCACAGAATCAGAGGCCATAAAATTGGAATGATTTTCCAAGATCCCTTATCAGCTTTAAATCCAGTTATGAAAGTTGGTAAACAAATCATTGAAGCTACAATGATTAACCGTAATATCTTAAAAAGACATTACAATGAATTAATTTCAAAAGAAAAAATCAAATATACAAACGAACAAACCAACTTCGAATTCGACAAAGAAAAAATCTTTAAAGAAATCGAAAAAATTGATGGTTTTAATAAAGCTAACAAAGAACTTCAAAAGAAACTTCTTAAAATTGATTCTTTAAAAGAAGATAAAAAAGAAGAATTAAATAAAGAAGCCGAAAAATTTAATGGTGAAGTTTCTAGTTACATTAAAGACACAAAAGTTTTAGCAAATAGTGAAGTTGATCGTATCAAAGAACGTTTAGGTCATTTTGAAAGAAAAGTTGAACGTGTAAAAGATGATAAAGAAATTAAACAAAAAATCGCTAATATTGAACTTGAAAATATTAAAGCAATTTTTGAATTATATTCTAATCATGAACACGAACTTTCAAAAATTGAAAATGATCAAATTGCTTTCTTAAATTTAAGAAAAGAATTCTTAAAAACTTATCAAGCAAAGTTACTTGAAAACCATAAGAAAATTCTTCCTTTACTTAAAGAAGATTTAAAAGTTAGAAAAGTAGAAGCCAAAGTTGAAAATAAAGCTTACGCTGATGCACTTTTAAAAGAACATCAAGAAAAATTAGCTGATTTTGATACAAAAATTACACAAATCTCAACTAAAATTTCAGAATTTGAAAATTCTTTAAGTGAGAACGAAAGAAGAAAAGTTCAAGAAATTAGAAAGCATAATGATCAAAAACTTGCTAAAAGAAGAAAAATCGAATTAAAAAATAAAGATATAAATGTTTCAAAAACTTCAAAAGATGATTCATTAAAATTAGAAAAATTACCTTATGAAGAACTTGAAAAATTATATGTTGAATTAAGTGATTTATCTTCAAAAAGAGTTGAAGAAGAAAGAGACTACATTAATAAAACTAAAATTACAAAAGCTGAAGCAAAAAGAATGGCTCTTGAAGTTATGAAAGAGGTTGGTATTCCTCTTCCAGAAAGAAGATTTAAACAATATCCATTTGAGTTTTCTGGTGGTATGAGACAAAGAATTGTTATTGCAATTGCTTTAACTGCCAATCCTGAAATTCTTATTTGTGATGAACCAACAACAGCTTTAGATGTTACAATTCAAGCTCAAATTCTTGAACTCATTAATAAACTTAAAAAAGAAAGAAACTTATCTTGTATTTTCATTACTCACGATTTAGGTGTTGTTGCTAATATGGCCGATAGAGTCGCAGTTATGTATGCTGGAAAAATTGTTGAATATGGACTTGCAAACGAAATATTTTTCGAACCAAAACATCCATATACATGGGCACTTTTATCATCAATTCCTGATATTGATAGTAAAGAAAAACTTGATGCAATTCCTGGAACACCTCCAGATATGCTCTTCCCACCAAAAGGAGATGCATTTGCTTTAAGAAGTAAGTATGCAATGGCGATTGATTTTAAATATCATCCACCTTTCTTTAAGGTAAGTGATACTCACTATGCTGCAACTTGGCTTTTATATCCAGGTGTTGATCCAGTTGAAATGCCTCGAATCGTTAAAACTCGTATCGAAAATTCTTTAAAAGAAGAAAAAGAAAGACTTGAAAAGGAGGGAAAAGATCATGAATAAGAAAGAAAAAGAAGAAAAATTAGAATCTTCAAAGAAAAAAATGATTTCAAAAGATCTTAACCTCTATCAAGAGATACAAGAATCTAATGAAAATATTGATTTTGATAAAAAAGATAGTGATTTATATGAACATATAGTCACTAGTGATGAAGAAATTGCTGAAATTAATGCAAGTGGTGATAATTTTGATGAAATTATGGCCAAATGCAAATATAAGCAAGAATATGTAGATAACAACGTCATTTTATCAGTCAATCATTTAAAACAATATTTCTTCTTTGGAAGTGGACCTTCTAAATATAAATTAAAAGCTGTTCACGATATTTCATTCCAAATTAAAGAAGGCGAATGTTTTGGGTTAGTTGGTGAATCTGGTTGTGGTAAAACCACTACGGGTAGATCAATAATTAGACTTTATAACATCACTTCAGGTTCTATTTACTATAAAGGTCATAGAATTGGAGCCGGTAGTAGATGGAATGAAAAAGAAATTAAATATACCAAAATTCGTTATAGAAATGAGAAAAAACGTTTACTTAAAGAATTTAAAGAAGGAAATATTTACGAAGACGAATATCGTGAACTTCTTAAAAAAGCTAAAGAACATTGTGATAGTATCGTAAAAGTTCAAAAAGCAAAAATTAAGCAAATCAAATATGATGATAAACATGTTGATCCAAAATTAATGAGAGAAGTTCAAATGATTTTCCAAGATCCAGTCGATTCTTTAGATCCTCGTATGACTGTTGAATCAATTATTGCAGAAGGATTAAGAATTCAAGGATTTAGAAATAAAAAAGAAAATCATAAAAAAGTTGTTGAAGCTTTAGAAAGAGTTGGTCTTATCGAAGATTATGCAAATAGATATCCTCACGAATTTAGTGGTGGTCAAAGACAAAGAATCGGTATTGCTAGAGCTCTTGTTATGAATCCAAAATTACTTATTTGTGATGAACCAATTTCTGCATTAGATGTTTCTATTCGTGCTCAAATTATTAATTTACTTAATGATTTAAAAGAAGAATATAAACTTTCAATGCTATTTATTGCTCACGACTTATCGGTTGTTAAGTATTTTTGTGACCGTATTGCTGTAATGTATTTTGGTGAAATTGTTGAAATGGCAAGTAGTGATGAACTATTTAAACATCCTCTTCATCCATATACAAAAGCATTATTATCAGCAATTCCTAAACCTAATCCTTTAACTGAAAAGAATAGAAAACGAATTAGATATCGACCAAATGAAGTCCATGATTATAGTCATGAGAAACCTAAATTAGTTGAAATTCTTCCAGGACACTTTGTACTTGCTAATAGTGAAGAAGTTAAAAAGTACAATCAAGAAATTAAAGAATTAGATATAAAGAATTCGTAATTTATTACAATATCAAGGTCTCTTAAATGAGACCTTTTATTTATTGAAAAATTATTAAAATAATAGGAATTAGAATGGTTTTTGATAAAAATATAATGTTTATATCATCAAATAGAATTATGATTAAAGCGATATTTTATTGATTTTTTAATATTTAAATATATTAAAATTAATCATTAATTGAAGTCGCTATCTTCATAGTTTTCCCAGCTAAAATCCTCATTTAATGATAAATAGTAAGGATAACTATCAACGATAATTTTATAACCTTCTTTTCCTTCTTATTACAATATAAGGATTGAATTTTTTACCTTTATATTTAAAAGAAAAGGTGTTATTTTCAAAGTTCCAACTGGTTCCTAATCCACCAAAGTAAAGAGGAAGTGGGTTTTCTTGAATGCCTATTGAAAAGATAAAAGTATCTTTATTTTTGTTGTCTAAAAGTAAAACTTTTGCTTCCTTTTTTACTCCTTTATAAGCTCTATCCCCACTAAATTCGTTCTTTTAAATCTTTGATAAGAAAAATCGTAGGTTTTATTTAATTTTTCAACATAAGAAGTATCTTTAGCAGAGAAGAAATAAGTGTAATTATCAATGTTATAATTAAAGAAGAATGTAGCAGCGTAATAATAAAAATCAACATATGTATAATTATTATTAGAATATATTATTTAACCGTTACCATCATTTTCTTTCCAATTGAAAATTTGATCTTTATTTTCATCAAGATAAGCCTTGTTATCTTCTGTTAGATAAAATGAATGTGTATCATCTTTACTAGAATTAGAACATTTTCCAGTGAATTCTAGATAAATATTATCACTTGATTCTTGGCTTTGAGCACATGATGTAGCTAAAGTAAATAAAGTAAGTGTAATTAAAGCTAAGTAAATAATTTTATTTTTTATATATTTTTTATCTTCTATTTAATAATTTTTAAAGTAAGAAGACGTATTTTATCTCCTATTATGTACTTCCTAACATCTTTAATATAATTTTACTCTTATAAATAAGTTTTTCAATTTACCTCAATATTTATCAATACCAATCACTTATATAAACTTATAAAAATGAAGTATTTAAATAAAATATTGTAATTTTTTATAATTTTTATATGAAAATTAGAAGAATTACAAACGTTTTAGGTTTAATT
Source organism: uncultured bacterium (assembly GCA_949293255.1). Taxonomy (GTDB): domain Bacteria; phylum Bacillota_I; class Bacilli_A; order RFN20; family CAG-826; genus Onthovivens. Next base: position 222,709 of record CASFCL010000001.1, on the reverse strand, counting down.
ATTGTTGGATTATCACTTTTAGTTGTTTTAATAATGAAAGTAACAATGATAAAGATGAAATAACTGATAACGATCCAATAACAAATGAACATCTTGATGATAATGAAGGTGAAGAAATGATGAATATAATGAATACTGAAGTTAATAATAGAAGTTTTGAAATTGTTTTAGAAGATAGCAAAACATGTGATGAATTAATTGGATATATTAAAAATAACGACAATAACTTAACAATTTCAATGCGTGATTATGGTGGATTTGAAAAAGTAGGAAATTTAAGAACTTCATTAACAACTGATAATAGAAATATTACAACATCAAAAGGAGATGTCATGTTATATCAAGGTAATCAAATCGTAATTTTTTATGATTCAAATTCTTGGAGTTACACACCTTTAGGAAAAGTAAAAGAAAATTATCTTGATAGTTTTGAAGATATTTTAATTAGTGGGAATATTGAAGCAACTTTTTCAATTAAACAAGATAATTTTTAATTGTTTCATTACTATTTTTAGTAAAAAGATAATAAAATATTTACTTGTGAGGGTGAAAGTATGAATAGTAATGAACTTTTAAATGAATTAAATAAATTTCCACTTAGTAGTTATAATACAATTTTAGTAGATGGACCATGGGGTAGTGGGAAAACTTATTTAATTAATGAATTTATCAAAGAAAATAAAAATAAATATCAAATTTATTATGTTTCTTTACTTGGAAAGAAAAGAGTAGATGAAATAAATACCGCTTTATTTAACGAAGTTAATAAAGGAGAAAATAAAGTTTATAACCTTGTTCCAAGTGCCATCAATCCTCTTTTAAAAGAAGAAACTACCTTAGATTATATTTTAGAAATAAATAAAAAAATTAGTAAAACTATCGTTATACTCGATGATTTTGAACGTTATGCTAGTAGTGACTACAATGCAATTTTATCTTATGTTACTTCTTTAATTTTAAAAGGAAGTAAAGTAATAGTAGTCTCTAATTTACTTGAACTTGGTAATGGTGAACTTTACGATTTTAATCTTTTAAAAGAAAAATTATTTGATCGAGTTTATAAAGCTGAACTATTTAACCTCGATTTAATAAATTCAAAATTTAAAGAGTATTCTAAATATTTGGATTCTGGACTTATAAAATTATTTAACTACAACTATCGAATTGTTAATAAAACTTATACATATTTTAAAGAAGTTATTTCTAAATTAAATGATGCAAAAATTAAACTTAAAAAAGAAGATATTAAAGCTTTAATTTTTTATATTACATGTTTAATGAATGAATTTTTTGGTAATAAAAAATTAGAATTAAAAGACTTCAAAGTTAGAGCTAAAGATAATGAAATTGATTTCAATTTAAACTACTTTAAAGACTCTAGTGATGGATGGTCATCTGTTTTTATTTATCATTATGCTTTAAATAATATTTATCTATATAAATATGAATATCAATACCTTTTTATAGCTACCTTATTAAAGGCTTATTTATTCTTAGATTTTACTGATTTAATTGAATTTTATAAGTTTTTAAATAACAAAGAAAAAGTAGTTTTAAAGAAGAAAAATATCTCTTTAATTGATTTAAATTACTTATCAATTTTAATGCAAAATTATAAAAATAATTTAGATTTTGCAGGGTTTTTAGAAAAAATAGTTGGAAATACCAATAATTTTAAAGAGATAAATTCATATTATAAGATTAATGAAAGATATTTAAATAAAGAGGAAAAATCTTTATATAAATCTTTAATTGATACTCATAACCAAAAAGAAGGAAATGATGTATTTTTAACAATTAAATCACTTTATGAAACAAGTAAAATTGATCAATTATTTAGCTTTATAAATAATCATGTTGAATATATTTTATCCAACATTAATCAAGAAAAAGATATATTAAAATCCATCAATTATTTATTAAATTTAGATGATGAAAATTACTTAAAATTAAGTGAAAAATATTTATTAAATTATATTGAAATCATCAATCAAGCATCTTTAAAAAATGAAGTAGTAGAATATTTAAATTCTTTAAAAACTAATTCATCAATAAAAGAAAAATTAATATATAAATTAAGATATATAAAAGAAGAAATTAACTAATTATTTATTAACAAAATATTGATATCTTTTTAAATATGTTGAAGAGAAAAGTTTATATAAAACTAAACCAACTGCTCCTCCAACTACACCTTGAACAACATCAAATAAAGTAGAAGCTAAAGCATATTCAATTCCATAAAGGATAATATAAGAAACAAAATAAGTTAAAACCATTGCGATAAATGGTGTAAAAAATGATAAATATTTAAGATATTTATGATCTTTTAATATTTTATAAAGAATAAAAGCTAAAAGCGCTTCTGATCCTTTAGCAACGATAGTAAAAGGAATGAAATTAGCAAATCCAGCAGCTAAATCACCAAATCCACATCCATTAATTCCACTTAAAATACCCACAAATGGTCCAAAATAGATTGTTGAAAAGATAATTAAACCTTCGCTAAGATTAAAATAACCAATTCCTCCAAAATAAGGTATCGAAATAAAATAAGTTGCTACAAATATAAGCGCACTCATCAATGCTGTATAACAAATTTGTTTGATTAATACGTTAATTTTCATAATTAAAATGATAGTTCTATCAATAATTTAAAGCAAGTTTAATGATGATTTTTATATTCAAATATGTTTAGTATTTATAATATCTATAACAAAATGTTATAATTGATATATGGAAATTAGGGCTCTTAAATACTTCTTAGCAGTAGCAGATACTGGTAGTTTAACTAAAGCAGCTGAAATTTTACATACTACTCAGCCAAATTTAACTAGACAAATTAAAAATTTAGAATTTGAAATTGGTCAAATTCTCTTTCAACGTGAACAAAAACGCATGATTCTTACTGAAGAAGGATTATTTTTTAAAAAAAGAGCTGAAGAAATTGTTAATATTTATGATAAAAACGAAGCTGCAATTTTAAATTATAAAAAAGATAAAGAAATTAGTGGAACAATTTATATTGGCGGAGCTGAAACTTACGCTTTTTCTGTTATTGCTAAGGTAATTAAGAAAATTCAAAAAGATTATCCTTTAATTAAATTTGATATTCATAGTGGAAGTATAACAGAAACAGAAGAAGATATTGATAAAGGTTTAATAGATTTTGGTATTTTACTTGAACCTGCTTCAATTACAAAATATAACACAATTCGACTTCCTCTATATGATACTTGGGGTTTATTAATGAGAAAAGATTGCCCACTTGCTCAAAAAGAATTTGTTGAACCAAATGATTTTAAAGATTTACCTTTATTAATTAGTAGACATGTTGAAGATGAAATGAAAAATCCTGTTTTTGATTGGATCAATAATAAGTCTTTAAATATAGTTTGCCATTATAATCTTTTATATAATGCATCAATTTTAGTTAAAGAAGGAGTTGGTTGTGCTTTATGTTTAGAAAAATTAGTTAGCACAGATGAAAGTTCTGAATTAACTTTTAGACCATTAAAACCTACCCTTTTATCATCTTTAGATATTGCATACAAAAAGTTTCAAATTCTTTCTAGACCTGCAATTATTTTCTTAGACTATCTTAAAAAAGAAATCAAAAATTACTAAATCAAGATAAAAAATAATATAAATGATTATTTTAAATGATTAATTGTGATTATTTTTGTTTAATTTCAATAATTTAAGATATTTATTTTCAATATTCAATCAAAATTGAGCAAGTGAAAGCGCTTTCAATTATAATTTTTTTGAAAAGAAAAAAGTACATGAATTTAAACTTTTTACTTGTTCATTGTTGCTTGAGCATATCTCTTATAGCTCAAGCAGGTTCCGTAATTGTAAAGTTACAAAATTAAAGGAGGAAAAACTTATAATGAAAAGGAAAACAATTCTAAGTGTGCTCCGTGGAGGTTCAGCTCTCTTTTTATCAGTTGCAGCTCTTGCTGGAATTGGTTTAGGAATTGCTCAAACTTGGAGATCAACAGTAGATAGTGCTCTTAACACTCAAAGCTACTTTATTGAGACCGAAGGAGAAACCTACAAATCAAGTTATACAAAAGCAGAGGACTTGATGAAAGCACTCAAAGATTTCGGCGTTAAACAAGGACAAGAAGGTACAGTTATTATGAAAAATGATAATGGTGCTCTTCCACTTAGTAAGTCAAATGGTGTCGCATTATTTGGTCTTGCTTCATATAGTCCTTATATGTCGCAAGCAGGAAATACTGATGCAGTTAAATTAAGAGATGCTTTAACTCAAGCTGGTTATAGTATTGATAAAACTGTAAGTGATATTTATGACGCTATTGCTTCTGTCACACATGAAGAAGAAGGTAGATGGGGAACAACAATTGTTCAAGATCATAAACCAAATACTTCTGCTGGTGATTACACAAATTATCAAATTTATGAAATCGATCCATCAAGATTTGAATCAGAATTTGGTGCTGCATCCGACTGGAAATCAAATGTTACAGCTGGAGTTGGTATTGTTACATTCTTAAGACCTGGTGGTGAAGGTACAACTTATAAACCAGGTAGTGCGCTTGATATGGAAGGAAATCCAACAGGAAAGAACCCACTTGCTTTAAGTGATGAAGAACTTGCTGTTGTCAAAGCTGCAAAAGAAACTTGTGATAAAGTTGTAGTTTTATTAAATACATCATGTACAATCGAAATTGATCCACTTGTAAGTGGTGAATATGAAGTTGATGGTATCGCATATATTGGTATTCCAAATGATTATCAATTCCATGGTATTGTCGATGTTTTAGGTGGAGAAGTTAATGCTACTGGTAAACTTGCTGATACTTATGCTGCAAGTTCAACATCATCTCCAGCTATGCAAAACTTCGGTGGTGCATACTATACAGATTATGAATCAGTTTGTGCTGAACCAGATCCAAGATGGCCAGGAGTAACTATTGCTAATACAACTTCAGGATCATTTGGTGGTTCAACAACCTATTCAGGTGGTTACTACATTGTTGAAGCTGAAGGTATCTACACTGGTTATAACTATTATGAAACAAGATGGTATGATTCAGTCATGAATCCTACTTTCAAAGCAAATTCAACAAAAGGTGTCACACAAGGAAGTGGTGCTTGGAGTTATGATGAAGAAGTTAATTACACATTCGGTCATGGTTTAAGCTATATTCCTTATACTGAAAGAATTACTAGTATCGATGTTGAAGATAGAGTTGATGGAAAAATTACAGCAACTGTTGAAGTTAAAAACGAAGGTACAACAGATGGCTTATTTACAACTCAACTTTATGTAAATTCACCATATACTGCTTATGATAGAGAAAATTTAGTTGAAAAATCAGCTATTCAATTCTTAAATTCAAAGAAAGTTGAAGTTAAAGCAGGTCAAACAGAAACAGTCGAAATTGAAATTCCTACAAAATATATTGCTTCTTATGATGAACACGGAGCAGGAACATATATTTTAGATGGTGGTGATTACACATTCACAGTTGGAAACGGTGCTCATGAAGCATTAAAGAATGTTATTGCTAGTAAAAATGCAAATGCTGGTGTTGGTGGAACCGCAACAAACGTAGCAGTTTGGAATAACGGAAACGAAGCAAATCCAGATACAACAACATATTCAGTTTCTGAAGCTGGTGAAAAAATCGAAAATGTCGGTGCAAATGCTGATCTTAACTACTATCTTCCAAACAAAGTTACATATTTAAGTAGACAAGATTGGGATGGAACATATCCAATTAACTACTGTGAAGAAGATATTACTCTTGCTGATTCACCAAGAAAAGATGAATGGATTAGAGAATTAAGAAATGAACAATATACAATTAAGACTGATGATCCAGTTCAAAACATCTATGGTGTTCCAGGTGCAAAATTCTCAGCTGATGAAATCGATGACACAATACTTAACAATATTGATGATCCATATTGGGATAGACTAGTTGATGCAATTCCAGCAGAAGAAGCAGTTGGTGCTGTCGCTCATGGTGGAAGTAGATCAGATACATTAACTAATATTGAAAACCCAGTCGTTGTTCAAAATGATGGTCCAAATGGATTCAATAGAAAACCTCTTTCTAATAACAACTTAGAAGATCCAACAACAGATAAATATTATGTTGATCCAGAAACAGAAGCAGGACAATTTAAAACTGCTATGAATTCTCAAACATTACTTGGTTCATCATTTAACCCAGAACTTGCTAGAGAATGGGGTAGATTACTTGGAAATTCGGGTTTATGGCTTAGAGAATATCAAATTTGGGGTGGTGGTCTTAACTATCACAGAACTCCATACAATGGTAGAAATACTGAATATTTATCAGAAGATCCAATGCTTACAAACGTTCTTGGTAGAGAACTTGTCTTAGGAACAAATGAATTTGGTATCATCAATGGTCCAAAACACATTGGTTTCAATGATCAAGAACATGATAGAAGTGGTATCTGTGTCTACATGAACGAACAAAAACTTAGAGAAACCGATCTTCGTGGCTTCCAAGGTTCAGTCGAAGAAGGTAAAGCTAAAGGTTTAATGGTCGCATTCAATAGAATTGGTGCAATCAATGCTTCACATCACGTCGGTATCTTTAAAGATATGGTTAGAGATGAATGGGGCTTTAAAGGTCTTATCTCAACCGATATGATGAACAATAAATGGTACTTCAACCCAGAAGGATGTATCCAAGCAACAATCACCCAAATGGCTGACTTTGCTGGTGATAACTCACATCTTAACTTAGGTGAAGGTGGAGTTGATGCAACTTGGGATGGATATTTAAGTCCAGAAGCCATTTATGGTGATAATGAATTAGTCGAAATGGCACGTGAATGTATGAAATATCAATTATATGCATTTGCAAATAGTGCTGTCTTAAATGTTAGAACATATTATGTAATGCCAGCTTGGGAAAGTGGATTAATTGCAGCAACTGCAACAACAGCAGTTCTTGGATCAATCACAGCAATTGGTTACTTCACACTCAATGGATTACACTTATTCAAAAAGGAGGATAAATAATAATGTTAGCCCTCATTAAAAAATATTGGATTGGAGCAATCGTTACAGTAGTTACCTTAGTCCTTACAATTGTTAGTTTAGCAATGTTTAGTGCAAACGTTACAGGGGAAGGATATTTCAAAGGCATGGATAACTCAACAGTAGTTGCAATGGCAGTCCTTGCAATCGTATTTGAAGTCGTTACCCTCGTCTTACCTCTTGTCCCAGCTAAAAATAAATGGGTCGAAACAGGTGTTAGAGTGGTTTCAGATGTATTAAGAGTCTTAATTCCTATCTTCTTAGTAGTCGCTTTACTTGGATTCGTTGGAGATAGAATTGAAGGATTAGCATACATTTACTTCTCAAACGAAGATGTTATTCAAGAAGTTCAAACTCCAGCAAACCTTGCTAGTGCAGAACTTGCAATAAATGGCATGATTATGTTTGGTGTTACTTGGGTAGTATCATTAATCGGTTCATTCTTTGGAATTACAAGAAGTGTCAAAGAAGAACCAAAAGCAGAAGTAGCTGCCGAATAAAATTAATTACAATCGATCATTGTAATATTCCTAAAAAAGTTGAAAAGGTCTCGCTTGAGACCTTTTCACTTGTTTTTAAATAAAAATTTGAGTTTTGCAGGGTTTTAAGAGCGAATGTAGGTAATTTTATTGCTTTCTAAAACCTTTTTTTCTTCTTCATTTAATGCATAATTTGTAATTAAAATATCAATTTGATCTAAAGAACTTGTTCGATATAAAGATTGTTTATGCATTTTTTGAGCATCACATAAAACAATTTTTAAGTCAGAATTTTTAAGCATTGTATTTTTAATTTCTGCTTGTTCGATAGTTGATTCAGTTGGACCAAATTTAAAATCGAATGAAGAAGTAGACATAATAGCTAAGTTACAATGGAACTTATTTAATGCACTTAAAGTGATTGCTCCTAGCATACTATTTGTATTAGCTTGAACAAGTCCACCGGGCAAAATAACTTGATGTTTAGTTTTATTAATAATTTCGTTTGCGACAAATAAACCATTAGTTATAATGACTAAATTTTCAAAATTATTTAAGTAATTAACAATATTTAATAAAGTTGTCGATGAATCAATAAAAATAGTGTAGTTATTTTTGATATAACTACTAGCTTTTTGACATAAAGCACGTTTTTCATTCAAATTAGTTTGTTCCCTTAATTCAAATGTTGTCTCTTGGTTTGGGGTTTGCGAATTTAAAACAACTCCTCCAAAAGTTCTAGTGACAGTACCTTTTTGTTCTAGCTTTGATAGGTCTCTTCTAATAGTTGCTTCACTAACAAATAATGTTTTTGATAAGAAAGTGACACTAGCAACTTTCTTATCTTTTAAAATTTTAATAATATCTTCTTGTCTTTCAATCTCGTACATATTTATTCTTGCTCATTTATGAACAAATTGTATGCCTTTTAAACATAATTTTCAATATTCAATCATAATCGTGCAAAGAATTAAGATAAAATTTATAATAATAGTGTATGAAAGCGCTTTCAATTGATATAGGTGCAAGCAGCGGAAGATTCATAGTTGTAACCTATCTTAATAATAAAATTGTTAAAGAAGAAACTTATAGATTCCTTAACGGAGCTAAGAATTTTAATGACTCTTTAAGATGGGATTTTAAAGAAATTTTAAATGAGATTGAAGAAGGTTTAAAAATTACTTTTTCTAAGCATAAAGATATCAAAACAATTGGAATTGATACACGGGGTTGCGATTATTGTTTATTTGATCATAACGATAATTTAATTGCTTTCCCATATTCATATAGAGATGCTAGATGTATAAAATCAGCCGAAAAATTATTAAAAAAGACAAAATATAAAGAAATTTATAAACTTTCTGGTATTCAATATTTACCATTTAATACAGTTTTTCAACTTTATGATGATGTAAATCAAAATAAAGAATTTTCATACTTTTTAATGATTCCTGATGCAATTAATTTATTTTTAACCGGAAATAAATATATTGAGTTAACAAATTTATCAACAACTGCAATGTATAATCCATATTTAAAAGAAGTTGATGAAAATATTTTAAATTTAATTGGTTTAGATAAAGAAAAAATACCTCAAATCATCAAACCTTGTATGAAAGTAGGAAATTTAAGAAAAGATATCATCGATCGACTTGGTTTATATGATGCTGAAGTTGTAAGTGTAGGAAGTCATGATACAGCTAGTGCAATCGCATCAATTAGTTTAGATAAAGATAGCTGTTATTTATCAAGTGGTACCTGGTCACTTTTAGGAATTGAACTTAAAGAACCATTGATAAATAAGAAAACTTATGAATTAAATTTCACAAATGAAATTGGTTTAGAACATACAGTAAGATTTTTAAAAAATATTATGGGATTATTCATCATTCAAGAGTTAAGAAAAGATTTCTTGCTTAAAGATCCATTAATATCATTTAAAAAGATTAATGATTTAGCATCAAGTGTTGAAGAAAATAACGTCTACATCGATATAAATGATGAGTTATTCCAAACCCCAGGCGATATGATGAATAAATTCTTCAAATATTTAGAAAAAACTAATCAACATTTAGAAAATGATATTGGAAAAATTGCTAGATGTGTTTATGAATCAATGGCCTTTAAATACAAAGAAGAAATCAAAAAACTTAAAGAATTAAGTAAAAAAGATATTAAAAAGATCAACATTATTGGTGGAGGAGGAAACGCAACACTTCTAAATCAACTAATAGCTGATTCATTAAATATAGATGTCATTATCAAAGATAGTGAAGCGACAGTTTTAGGAAATTCAATGGCTCAATTTATCTATCAAGGAGTATTTAAAGATTTAAAAGATGCTAGAGAAAGAATAGATAAACTAAGTGGAGATTCACCTATCTATAAACCTAAAAATGTCGATAAATACGAAGAAAAATATAAAAATTATCTAAATATAATAAGGAGGGATAATTAATGAATAATATCGAAAAAGAATACCTTCAAGTAAAAGAAGAATATGCAAAACTTGGTGTTGATACCGATAAAGCATTAGAAAGATTATCAAAAATCAAAATTTCTTTACATTGTTGGCAAACTGATGATGTAATCGGATTTTTAAGTGGTAATTCACTTAGTGGAGGTATTCAAACTACCGGAAATTATCCAGGAAAAGCAAGAAACGTAAAAGAAGTTAGAGAAGATTTAGAAGAAGCATTAAGCTTACTTCCAGGAAATTATAAAATTAATCTTCATGCAATCTATGCTGATACCGATGAAAAGATTGATTTAGACCAAATCGAACCAAGGCATTTTGCAAGTTGGGTTGATTGGGCTAAAAAGAATCATGTTGGATTAGATTTTAACCCAACTTGCTTCTCTCATCCTAAAGCCGTTTCAGGATTTACACTATCAAGTAATGATGATGAAATTAGAAATTTCTGGATTGAACATTGCAAAAGAGCTAGAAAAATTGGTGAATATTTTGGAAAAGAATTAGGTGAACCATGTGTTACTAATATTTGGGTACCAGATGGATATAAAGATATTCCATATGATAGACTTGCTCCTAGAGTAAGATTAAAAGAATCATTAGATGAAATTTTAAAAGAAAAGATTGATCCAAAATATAATATTGATGCAGTTGAATCGAAGGTTTTTGGAATTGGAGTCGAAGCTTATACAACAGGTAGTAATGAATTTTATGTAGGTTATGCTACCAAAAATAATATCGCTTTAACTTTAGATGCAGGTCATTATCATCCAACCGAATATATTAGCGATAAAATTAGTAGTGTTTCATTATATGTTCCTCATATTTTACTTCACGTTTCTCGTCCAGTTAGATGGGATTCAGATCATGTAGTTTTATTTGATGATGAATTAAATGAAATTGCTAGAAGTTTAATTAGAAACAATATTATTGAAAAGACATCAGTTGGTTTAGACTATTTTGATGCATCAATTAATAGAATAAACGCTTATGTAGTTGGTGTTAGATCAACTTTAAAAGCATTCTTAAGAGCACTTTTAGAACCAACTGAAGAACTTAAAAGAATTGAAAACGATGGTAATTATACCGATCGTATGTTCATAACTGAAAGATTAAAAACAATGAATTTTGGCAAGGTTTTTGATTATTATTGCTATAAAAACGGAGTTCCAGTAGGAATGGATGCCTTAGAAGAAATTCATCGTTATGAAAAAGATGTTTTAAGTAAAAGGAGATAGATAATATGAAAGTTTTAGAAGCTAAATTTGTTAAGCAATTTATTAGAGTTTGCGATAACGGTTATAAAAAAGGTTGGCATGAAAGAAACGGTGGAAACCTTTCTTATAGGATGAAAGAAGAAGAAATTGAATCCGTTAAAGAAGAATTAAATTTAAATACTGAATTTAAACCAATCGGTGCTCATGTCCCTTCACTTAAAAACGAATATTTCTTAGTTACTGGTAGTGGAAAATACATGATGAATGTCAAAGATGATCCTGAAGATACAATTTGCATTATTCGTGTTGATGAAACTGGTGATAATTATCAAATTTGTTGGGGACTTGTTAATGGTGGCAGACCAACAAGTGAACTTCCTTCACATTTAATGAATTTAGAAGTCGTAAAATTAAGAACAGAAGGCAAATATCGTATTGTTTATCATTGTCATGCAACAAATATTATCGCTTTAACCTTTGTTTTACCTCTTGATACTAAAGTTTTCACCCGTGAACTTTGGGAAATGGCTACCGAATGTCCAATTGTCTTCCCAATGGGAGTAGGAATTGTTCCTTGGATGGTACCTGGAGGAGAAGAAATTGCTATCGAAACCTCAAAATTAATGAAAAAATATGATGCAGTTATTTGGGCACATCATGGAATCTTCTGTACAGGTGAAGATTTTGATTCAACTTGGGGTTTAATTGATACAATCGAAAAGAGTGCTGAAATTTTAGTTAAAGTAAGATCGATGGCTAATTCAAAATTACAAACTATCACTTCGGAAAACTTCAAGATGCTTGAAAAACCATTTAATGTTAAATTAAATAAGGAAGTTTTGGATTAATATTATGATTAGAGTAGAAAAGTTAGAAGTTGAATATTCTTCTAGTTATGTAGTTACAGATAATAGTTATCCAATATTTACTTTTTCATACTCTAGTGATCGAAATAATACTGAAATTAAAGAAGCTTATTTAGAACTCAATAATCATAAAATTGATGTTTTAAATAAGTCTTTTTATAAGTATGAATTTGATGATTTAAAACCTTTAACTAGTTATAAAGTAAAAGTTTTTGCTAAAGATGATCAAGATAATTTCGACACAAAAGAAGTTGAATTTGAAACCGGATTAATGAAAATTCCATTTAGTGGAAAATGGATTAGTGATGGAGAATATCTCTTTAAAGAGAAAAAAATCTCCCCTAAAACCTTATTATTTTTAAAAAATGTCAAATTTGATAAGAAAGTAGTTAGTGCAAAAATTTATTCTACAGCAATTGGTATTTATAAAATTAAAGTTAATGGTAACTATGTTGGAGAAGACTATTTTGCACCAGGATTTACCTCCTATAAACATCAACTTCAATATCAAGTTTATGATGTTTTATCTTCTTTAAAAGAAGAAAACGAAATTAGAGTTTATGTAGCTGGAGGATGGGCAGTTGGCTCTTTTGTTATGACAAGAGTTAATAGAATTACCTCCACTCGACAAGCATTAAAATTGGAACTTCGAATTAAATATGAAGATGGTAGCGAAGATATAATTCCTACAGATACATCTTGGAAAGTTTCTCATAATACCGAATTTAAAGAAGCTGATTTATATGATGGAGAAGTTTTTGATGCTCGTTTTGATGAAAAAGATTATGGATTCCATAATGCAATCATTGAAAATGTAAATATAAATCCAACAATAAGAGCAACTTATGGAAGTTTAGTTAAAGAACATGAAGTTTTAAAACCAGAATATTTACATGAAATAAATGGAAAACATATCTTTGATTTTAAACAAAACTTTGCTGGTATTGTTAAAATAAATTTAAAAAACTGCGATGGGAACGAAGAAATTATTGTTAAGCACGCAGAAATTTTAACTAAAGATAAAGATTTAAATACAGCTTTTTTAAGAACTGCTAAAGCAAGATTTATTTACTATCCTCATAAAGGTGATCAAGTTTATAAACCAACATTTACCTATATGGGATTTAGATATATCTCAATTGAAGGCATCTCATTAGATAAAGTTGAAATTGAAGCATTCGCTCTATATTCAGATATTAAAAAGATTGGAGATTTTACTTGTTCAGATCCACTAATTAATAGATTACAACAAAATATCACCTGGTCTTTAAGAAGTAACTTTGTTGAAATTCCAACTGATTGTCCTCAAAGAGATGAAAGAATGGGTTGGACAGGAGATATCAATGTTTTTGCCCCAACAGCTGTTTTTAACTATGATATCACAAAATTTTTAGATAAATGGCTCATTGATATGAAAAGTGAACAATTAAAAAGTGGTGGAATTCCTAATACAATTCCTTCTCAAGGATATGGATTCCCAACTACAATGCCAACAGTTGCTTGTGAATTTTGGGGTGATGCAATTATAAATGTTCCTTATGAACTTTATAGAGTCACTGGAAACACTGATTTCTTATCATTTTATTATCATTCGATGAAAAATTATGTAAAAGCATGCTTATGGTGGGCAAATTTCTTATCATTTGGTAAGAAAAAATACATTTGGAAGTCAATTTCGATGATCCATTTTGGAGATTGGGTTGCTCCGGATATCGATAAAATGTCAGTTTGGCAAGGTCGACATCCATTTACAGCAACTGCATCATTAAAAGCTAGCGCTTCTAGACTTAGTGAAATTGCTAAAATTTTAAAGATTAAAGAAGATGAAGAATATTATAAAGATTTGGCAAATAAAGTAAGTGATGCTTATGAATCAATTCTTTTAGATGACAATGCAAAATTAGTAAAAGAAGAATTCCAAACTGGATACGTTTTACCAATTTATTTTGATATGTTAAATTCTAAAAAAGAAAAAACATTAGATAACTTAGTCAATTTAATTAAGAGTGTCGATTATAAAGTTATGACTGGATTCCCAGGAACACCTTATATTTTATTTGCTTTACTTGATAATGGTAAAAAAGAAGAAGCATTCAATATGTTATTTAATACTGAATGTCCTTCTTGGCTTTATGAAGTTAAGGTTGGTGGAACTACCATTTGGGAAAGATGGAACGGCTTAGATGAAAATGGAGAATGTAACATCAAAGAAGATGGAACTGGTGGGATGATCTCTTATAATCATTACGCTAGTGGAGCAATCGGTAACTTCTTATATTCTAGAGTTGCTGGTATCTCTTCATTAACTCCTGGTTATGAATCATTTGAAGTAAAACCTGTTTTAACTGATAAATTAAATATGGTTGAAGCATATACTCATTCTGCATTTGGAAAAATCTATATTAAATATGAAATTAAAGATGGTGAATTTTCAATAAAAGTAGAAGTTCCTTTAATGAGTAAATGTAGACTCGTTTTACCTAGTGGAGATATAAAAGAGCTCTCAAACGGTAAATACGAATTTAGTGAGAAATTAAAATAGTTTTAAAAAATATTGGCTTTTTGCAAGGTTTTTAATTTAGAAATACGAGTTTTTTCAAAAATATTTACACTGTAAAAATGAAAAAATTTAATATAATTCTAATCTAATTAGAATTAGTTTCTATTGATTGTAAGCGCTTACAAGAAGATAATATTTATTATAAAAAGGAAGGGTATTTTTTATGGAAACAGAACAAAAAGGGAAGAAAAGTATTTTCGAAAATCCTATGCTTTCTACAAAAGTAAAATCTTCGAAAGTATCTATTTTTCCAGAAGGTGGATTAGGTTATTTTATTGGACCTGTTCTTGCAATTCTTTCTAACTCCATTTTAAGTGCTTACTTAAATAGGTTTTGGACTGATGTTTTAGGCTTAACATCAACAACTTGGGGAACAGTTTTCTCAATTTTATTACCTGTCCTTTCAGTCGCTTTAGTCGTTTTAGGCAATATCGTCGTTGGAAAATTGATGGATAAAGCTAAAACAAGAGCTGGTAAAGCTAGACCATTACTTTTAGTCTCTTTACCATTAATTGCAATTGCTTTAATTGTAATTTTCTTTGCTCCTCAACCATTAAGTAGAGCTACTGATCCAACTGGTGGAGATATTTGGACACTTATTTGGGTAGCAGTTGGTTATAATTTATATTTCTCAGTTGCTTATCCATTCTATTATACTTCTCACTCTGCACTTGTTACTTTATCAACAAGAAACAGTAAAGATAGAAGTTTACTTGCAACAATCTCCAATGCTACCGCATTAGCAGCAATGGGATTAACAACAATGATTATGCCATTCTTCTTAGGCTTATTATTTGTTGATAATGGTGCTGGCGGTGTTGATGCAGCAGCAAGTATGACTGCTTGGAAAGTAGTTACAATCGCTTTAATTCTTATTACAGTTTTAGGTATTTTAGTTGAATACTACTTCACAAGAGAAAGAATTACCGAAGAATCATTTGCTTTTGTTGATAGAGACGAAAAGGTTGAAATTAAACCTGTTAAAACTAAAGATCAAGCAAAAGCAGTTTTAAAAGATAAATTCTGGTGGATAATTATTGTATTCTTCTTCTTATATCAATTCGGAGGAATGCTTAAGAATTGTTCACAATTATATTATTGTATCTCTTGGTTCCCAGGAGAAAACGGAGCATACTCAGTTGTCGCTGGTGGTGCTTGGTCAGGAACTTTAGCAATTATTGGTGCAATTCCAACTGCCTTAGGTATGGTAATTGTTTGGCCACTTGCTAATAAAATTGGAAAAGGAAGATCAATCTTATTTGGTGCAATTTTATCGACTATAGGCGGACTTTTAGGATTTATTGCTCCTGATAATTTCTATTTAGTTGCTACTTCATTTGCTATTAAAGCATTAGGTTCAACACCTGCTATGTATATCTCATTAGCATTATTAAGTGATGTTTTAGATCATAACGAAGCTAAAAACGGATTTAGAAGTGATGGTCTTACCATGACAATTTATGGTGCTATCATGGTTGGTATGAGCGGACTTGCTAATGGTATCATCAATGGTGTTTTAGGTGCTTGTGGTTATGATGCAGCAAATCCTTTAACACTTATTACTCCTGAGCTTAGAACCTCAATGGAAGTCTTATTCATTGGTGGAGAAACAATTTGCTATGCAGCAATCTTTATTATCATGCTCTTCATGAATGTTGAAAAATTCAACCCAGAAGATCGTAGAATCATTCTTGAAAGACAAAAAGCTGAATGTCTTGCTAGTGGTAAAGAATGGATTGAACCAGAAGAAAGAATGAGACTTGAAGAAATCGAACAAGAAAGACTTGCTGAAGAAAATAGAGTTAAAGAACTTAAAGTAAAATGTGAAAAGAAAGGTCTTGATTTCGAAGAAGAAGAAAGAAAATATCAAGAAGCAAAAGCATTAAAAGAAGCTGAAAGAAAACGTAAACTCGAAGAAAAGAAAGCAAAACAAGAAGCTAAAAAAGCCGCTAAAGAAAATAAAGATCAAGAATAAAAAATAACAAAAAAGGTCCGATAGAATCGGACCTTTTAATTTCAAGTGGCGCGCCATACAAGAATCGAACTCGTAACCTCCTGGTTCGTAGCCAGACACTCTATCCAGTTGAGCTAATGGCGCACTTTTTTCTTTAATAACTATATGCTAATTAGAGAATATTTTCAATAAAAGCATATTTTTAATAAAAAACTCAATCGTGATGATTGAGATATAAGTAATAATGGTCGGGGCGACTGGATTTGAACCAGCGGCCTTCTGCTCCCAAAGCAGACGCGATACCAAGCTACGCTACGCCCCGATGCGTTTATAAATTATATCAAATAGCGTTCTAAAATCAAGGAGAAATTAAAAGAATATTAAGAAATTTTTATAAGAGTTTTTTAACCCTAAAATTTAGTAATTTTTAATCAAAAAATTGATGTATTTTTATCGAAATTTATACTTAAAAAGTATAAAATATTATCTCAATGATAACATTACTTAGAAAATTATTTATTAAAGATTATCAAAACGTAAGTGATAAAAAAGTAAGAGAAAAACATGGATTATTAGCCTCGATAGGAGGAATTATTATAAATGCTTTACTTTTTTCTTTTAAATTATTAATTGGTATTATTTCTTCATCGATGTCGATTATTTCAGATGCTATTAATAACTTAACCGACTTTTTAAGTTGCTTTGTTAATTTATTTGGTTTTAAGATGTCATCAAAACCAGCTGATAAAGAACATCCTTTTGGTCATCAAAGAATTGAATATATCGCTGGATTAATTGTTTGTATTATTATCGTAATTATCGGTGTAATTTTAGGTTACACCTCAATAATGAATTTAATTAATCAAGAATCTAATTTAGATTTATCAATTTATGCCTTTATTATTTTAGGTGGATCTATTTTATTTAAGATTTTACTTGCTTTATATAACTATAAAATTGGAAAAATCATCAATTCAGTTGCTTTAAAAGCTAGTTTTATTGATTCAATTAATGATGTAGTTTCAACTTCAGTAGTTTTAATTGCTTCATTAATTCAATATTTCTATCCATCTTTATGGTATTTAGATTCATCAATGTCGTTAATTGTTAGTGTTTATATCTTAATTAGCGGAATTAAGATGCTTAAAGAAACATCTTCTCCATTAATTGGTACAACAATTGATAAAGAAATAGTAGATGAAATTGAAAAAGATGTTAGAAGCTATGAAGGAATTTTAGGAATCCATGATTTAATTGCTCATAGTTATGGAGAAAATAAGATTTTTGTTACACTTCATGCTGAAGTTGATGGCTATGTTTCAACATTCGTTTCTCATGAATTAATCGATAAAATTGAAAAAGAAGTAATGGAAAAACATAATATTTTATTAACAATTCATATGGATCCAATCGATACAAAAAATAAAGAAATTCCAATTTTAGAAAGTAGAATTACTAAATTAGTTAAAAATATCGACGAAAGATTATCAATTCACGATTTAAGAATGGTTAGTGGAGAACATAATACCAATATTATTTTTGATATTGTTTTACCTTTTGATGTTAAAACTAGTAAAGAAGAAATTAAAAAGATCATTCAAGATGATTTTAAAAACGAAAATTATACTATCGTAATTAATTTCGATAGTGAATATATAGAATAAGGAGTTAAAGAATGGATATTATCAATCGAATCTCAGAAGAATTAAATTTAAGACCTAAACAAGTTGAGGTTGCAATCAATTTAATTGATGAAGGAAATACAATTCCTTTTATTGCTCGTTATAGAAAAGAGATGACTGGCAATTTAACCGATGATAACTTAAGAAATTTAGAAGAAAGATTAATTTATTTAAGAAAGTTAGATGAAAGAATCAATACAGTTTTAAATTCAATTGAAGAACAAGGTAAATTAACTGATGAATTAAAAGAAAGTATCTTAAATGTTGAAACACTTTCTGAACTTGAAGATATCTATCGTCCTTATAAACCAAAAAAGAAAACAAGAGCCTCAATTGCTAAACAAAAAGGACTTGATCCATTAGCAATTTATCTTAAAGAAGGTAAAAAAGAACCAAGTTTAGAAGAGTTTTTAGCTACATTTATCAATGAAGAAAAAGGTGTTAAAACCAAAGAAGAAGCTCTTCAAGGAGCAAAAGATATCATCGCAGAAGAAATTTCCGATGAACCAAAATATCGTACATATATAAAGGATTTAATCTTAAAAGAAGGTTTAATTACTTCAAAAGAAATCGCTAAAGATGAAAAAGATACCTACGCTCAATATAAAGAATATTCTGAACTTGTTTCAAAAATTCCACCTCATAGAATCTTAGCAATCTCAAGAGGAGAAGCTCAAAAATGTTTAAAAGTTGGAATTGAATTTGATAAAGACGATGTTTTTGATTATATTGCAAAAAAAGTTTCAAAAAATAATCCTTATAAAGAAATTTTAGATGAAGTAATTGAAGATAGTTTAAAAAGACTTATCTATCCTTCAATTGAAAATGAAATTAGAAGTGATCTTTTTGAAAAAGCAGAAGATGAATCATTAAAAGTTTTTAAGAAAAATCTTCGTTCACTTTTACTTTATCCACCTCTTAAAAATAAAGTAATTTTAGGTTTTGATCCTGGTTTTAGAACTGGATGTAAATTTGCTTTAGTTAATCCTCGAGGTATTCCTGATATGAAAACAATCGGAGTAACTTATATTACAAGCGATAAAAAAGATATAGTTGAAAAAGAAAAAATCAAATTAAGAGATTTCTTAAAAACACATTATATTGATTATATTGCTTTAGGAAACGGAACTGCTTCAAGAGAATCAGAAGCAATTTTATCTTCAATTATTAAAGAAAATGGCTTAAAAATTAAAATTTTCATCGTAAATGAGTCTGGAGCAAGTGTTTATTCAGCTAGTGAACTTGGAAAAGAAGAATTTCCTGAACTTCAGGTTGAAAAAAGAAGTGCAATTTCTTTAGCAAGAAGACTTCAAGATCCATTAAATGAACTTGTTAAAATTGATCCAAAAGCAATCGGTGTTGGTCAATATCAACATGATATGAATCAAACAAAATTAGGTGACACATTAGAAAATGTTGTTGAAGATTGCGTCAATCTTGTCGGTGTTAATTTAAATAATGCTAGTATTTCAATTTTAAAATATGTTAGTGGCATCAATAAAACTTTAGCTAAAAATATTTACGAAACATTAAAAGTTAAAAAATTCGCAAACCGTGAAGAACTTAAAAAAGTTAAAGGAATGGGTGAAAAAGCCTTCGTTCAATGTGCAGGATTTTTAAGAATTTATGATGGTACAGAAATTTTAGATACTACAAATATTCACCCAGAATCATATGAAGTAGCTCATTACATTTTAAATAAATATAAAATTGATTTATTAAATGATTCAAAAGATGAAAAAGAATTAAAATTAGCCAAAATTAATAAAGAAGAAGTGGTTAAAAAATATTCGGTTGGTGAAGAAACTTTAGAAGATATCATCAAAGAAATTATTCGACCAGGTCGAGATATTAGAGAAGATGTTAAGATTGTTGAATTAAATAATGAAGCCAAATCTATTGAAGATTTAAAAGTTGGAACGATCTTAAATGGAACCGTTAGAAATATCATGGATTTTGGTATGTTTATTGATATTAACGTCCATCAAGATGGTTTAGTACATATTTCAGAAGTTAGTGATAAATACATTAAAAACATCTCTGACCTCTATTCAATTAACGATATTGTTAAAGTAAAAGTCATTTCTTTAGATGTTCAAAGAAAAAGAATTGGTTTATCAATAAAACAAGCAAAATAAGTAGTAATTTTACTTTATAATAGGCTATAAAAATATTAAAATATTCATTGTCAAAAAGGAGATTATTATGTCAAAGAAATATCAATTAGTATTAATTAGACACGGTGAATCAGAATGGAATAAATTAAACTTATTTACAGGTTGGACCGATGTAGAATTATCTGAAAAAGGCGTTGAAGAAGCTAAAAACGGTGGTAGATTATTAAAAGAAGAAGGATTTAGCTTCGATATTGCTTATACTTCATACTTAAAAAGAGCAATTCACACATTAAACTTTGTTTTAGGAGAAATGGGTGAAGAATTTATCCCAGTTCATAAATCATGGAGATTAAATGAAAGACATTACGGTGCTCTTCAAGGTTTAAATAAAGCAGAAACAGCTGCAAAATATGGTGATGAACAAGTTAAAATTTGGAGAAGAAGCTATGATGTTCAACCTCCAGCTTTAGAAGAAAGTGATTCTAGAAACCCAGCAAATCAACCAACATATAGAGAAGTAGGGGTTCAAGATTGCCCACTTACTGAATGTTTAAAAGATACAGTTGCTAGAGTTCTTCCATATTGGGAATGTGAAATTAAACCAGCAATTGTTAGTGGTAAAAGAGTAATTATTGCCGCTCATGGCAACTCACTTAGAGCTTTAGTTAAATATCTTGAAAATATCTCTGATGCAGATATCATTAACTTAAACATCCCAACAGGTGTCCCACTTGTTTATGAATTCGATGAACATTTCAATGTTTTAAGTAAGAGATATTTAGGCGACCAAGAAAAGATTGCTGCTGCTATGAATGCTGTTGCAAATCAAGGTAAAGCTAAATAATTTAAATTAAATTAAAATAAAAAGAGGAACTCAAACGAGTTCCTTTTAATTTTGCGATCCCTTGTGACTAGTTGGACACGAAAAATATTATATATAGTCTTTAAATTTTGACAAGCAAAATTAAATATAAGGGATATTGAATAAACCTTCAATATCCCATTATTTTTCCTAAAATCCCTGCAAAACCTAAATATTTTTTTATAATTTAAGGTTTTTTGGATCAACGAGAAGTGCTTTTGAAGCAACTTCTTTTTTAATCATATCAACAAATTCATCAACCGAAACATTGATTTGTTTTTCATCACCATATTTTCTATAAGTGAGTGTTTTATTTTCTTTTTCTTTATCTCCGATAACGATGGTATAAGGAATCTTTTTGGTGATGGAATTTCTCATTCTATAACCAAGTTTTTCTTCGCTATCATCAAGCTCAACTCTAAATCCTAAGTCTTTAAGTTTATTAACTAATTCATGAGCATAATCTAAATGATATTGATTATTAACAGGAAGAACTTTGATTTGAAGTGGTGCAAGCCACATTGGGAAAGCACCTGCAAAATGTTCAATAATGATACCTAAGAATCTTTCAAAACTTCCTAAGATTGCTCTATGAAGCATGATTGGTCTTTCTTTTTCACCTTTTGAATTGATATAAGTACAATCAAATCTTTCAGGTAAATTCATATCAAGTTGAATGGTTCCACATTGCCAAATTCTTCCCATACAATCCTTAAGTTTGAAGTCGAGTTTTGGTCCATAGAAAGCTCCATCTCCTGGATTGATTTTGAAATCTTTTCCAGTTGTTTTACAAGCTTCTGCTAAAATTCTTTCACTTTCTTCCCAAATTGCATCATCTCCAATGTAGTCTGATTCAGGTTTTGTAGATAAAACGATTGAGTAATCAAGACCAAAAGTTGAATACATTTCATCATATAACTTTAATAAATGTTCAATTTCATCTTGAAGTTGGTCTTTTCTACAGAAAATATGAGCATCATCTTGAGTGAAGCATCTAACTCTAAATAATCCATTTAAAGCTCCACTTGCTTCATGACGGTGGACAAGACCAAGTTCACCAAGTCTTAATGGGAGGTCTTTATATGAATGAAGTGATGAATTATAAACTAAAATTCCACCTGGACAGTTCATTGGTTTGATAGCAAAATCTTTGTTATCAATTTTAGTGGTATACATATTGGCTTTATAATGATCCCAGTGTCCAGAAGTTTCCCAAAGTTCTCTAGAAAGCATCATAGGGGTTTTAATACATTGATAGTTGTTTTGATCATGAATTTCATACCACCAAGATTCAAGTTTTCTTCTAACCATTAAACCATTAGGAAGATAGAATGGGAATCCAGGTCCAAATTCAGAAATCATAAACAAACCAAGTTCTTTACCTAATTTACGGTGATCTCTCTTTTTAGCTTGTTCTTTAACATATTCAATGTGTTCTAATTCTTCTTTTGTGAAGGTTGAAACACCATAAATTCTGGTTAATTGTTTATTTTTGGAATCACCTCTCCAATAAGCTCCAGCAATGGTATCAAGTTTAAAGAATTTGATAAATCCAGTTGATGGAACGTGAGGTCCATGGCATAAATCTGAGTAATTTCCTTGAGTATAAACTGATAAATTTCCTTCGATTTCATCGATTAATTCGAGTTTATATGGATTGTTTTTAAAGATTACTCTTGCTTCATCTTTTGAAAGTTCTTTTCTAACAATATATTGATTCTTTTTCGCTAATTCTTTCATTTTTGCTTCAATTTTAGCTAAATCTTCTTCTTTTAAGACGTAATCTTTAAAATCACAATCGTAGTAGAAACCTTCTTCAATTGAAGGACCGATACCAAAAGCAACATCACCAAATAATTCTTGAATTGCTTCAGCCATTAAATGAGCAGTGGAGTGATTTAAAATTGAAAATGCTTCTTCACTTTTTGAAGTGATGAGTTCAAATTTACCCTCTTTTGCAATTGGACTATATAAATCAAAAATTTCTCCATCAAGTTTATAACAAAGTGAAGCTTTAGCAAGTGAAGGAGAAATCTTCATTGCGACGTCATGTCCATTCATTCCATTTTCTATTTCTAATTTACTACCATCTAATAAAGTTAAGTTCATATTCTAACCCCCTATTTTTTAATATAAAAAGCGTCCCTAAATTTATTTAAGGACGCTTATAGTTTACGTGGTACCACCTTAATTATAGATATATTAATTAAATATATATCTATCACTTAATTTATAGCTTTATCGATAGCTTAATCGTTATGTTACCATAAATGCTCCAAAGTGGTATTAACTTGTTTTATTTATAAATCTTTCAGCCTAGGATTTACTCTCTAATAAATAAGTTACAAGTTAACGTGTCTTTTTCTTAGCAATAAAATCATATTCTTTTAAAATGATTTTAGCAATAAATTTAGTTATTTTTCTTTAAAAATTTTATTAATTTATAGAGTTTAATTAAATAAATTCTTTTTTTACTCTTATAAAATATCTCTATTTTGAGGAAGAGTTAAAATTCTTAAGAAATTGGTTTTTCCAGCTCCAGTAGGAGTGCCGCCACTCATTAAGAATGTTTCACCTGGTTGAAGACCGAATTTTTTAGCTTTTGCAATAGCAATAACTTCCATTTCTTCGATAAAATCAGGCATTTTGTTTACTGGAACATAACTTGAATAAATTCCCCAGAATAATGCATTTTGTCTAACAGTATTAAGATTTTTTGAAATTGAAAGAATTGGACAGCATGGTCTTGCTTTTGAAATTCTTCTTGATGATCTACCAGTTTCAGTAAATGAAACAATTAATTTTGCATCAATTAATTTTGCAGTATTAGCAATAGCGTTAGCAATTGAGTCGTTATTATCTTTTAAAGATGTATCATAAGCTTGCTTAGCAAGAGCTTCATAATCTAATTCCTTTTCCATTGTTCTAGCAATTTTTGTTTGCATTAAAACTGCTTTATCTGGATATTCTCCACTTGCTGATTCAGCACTTAACATGACACAATCTGTTGATTCATCAATAGAAGTAGCAACGTCACTAACTTCAGCTCTAGTAGGAATTGGAGAATGACACATACTATCTAACATTTGAGTAGCAGTGATGACTGGTTTTCCTTTTTCTCTACATCTTTTAATTAATCTTTTTTGAACAATTGGAACTTGTTCTTCAGGAATTTCAAGACCTAAATCACCTCTAGCAACCATAATTCCGTCGCTAGCATCGATGATTTCGTCTAATTTATTCATTGCTTCTGAGTTTTCAATTTTAGAGATGATCATGGTATCTGGTTTACCATATTTCTTTAAGCATTCTCTTAAATCTGTAACATCTTGAGCATTTCTAACAAAAGAAGCGGAGACAATATCAATTCCATGTTCACATCCCCATTTTAAGTCAGCTTCATCTTTATCAGAAATAAATTTCATTGATAAATGGCAACCTAAAATGTTGATACCTTTTTTAGATGATAAAACGTGATCATTTTGTGCTTCACAGATGATTTCTCTATTTTCTTCATCTTTATCGATTACTAAATAATCTAATTTTCCATCATCGATTCTTACGTGATTACCAACTTTGATATCATCATATAATTCTTTAAATGTAACAGAGATTTTTTCAGGAGTTCCTAAAACTTTTTCCATTGAAATACGGGTAATTTGACCTTTTTTAATAGCAATTTTACCATCTTTCATATCATGGCAGCGGATTTCAGGACCTTTTGTATCAAGCATTACTGGAATATAGACGCCTTCTTCAGCTTCAAGTTTTCTAGCTAAATCAAGTTTCTTTTGATGTTCTTCATAATCACCATGAGAGAAGTTAAGTCTCATGATGTTCATTCCGTTTTCAATTAAAACTCTTAAAACATCTTCTTTATCGCTAGCTGGACCAATTGTACAAACAATTTTTGTATTTTTAGTGTGATTTTCTTTTAGCATAACTTGTACCTACTTAATTAAATCGTGAATTTCATATAAATCTAAGTGTTTATTTCTTGGAAGTTCTAAAGCTTCATCGATATCGTGATATGCTAATTTATTATCAACGATACCAACACAAACTCCGCCAATACCTTGATCAAGTAAACTTACAGCATATGAGCCCATTCTAATTGCATTAACTCTTTCCATAGCACTAGGAGTTCCGCCTCTTTGAATATGTCCTAAAACTGTAGCTCTTGTATCCCATCCAGTTTCTTCTGAAATTCTTTTTACTAAGGCATTTACATCTAAAAGTTTTTCAGCAACTAAAACCATTGCATGATCTGCTTTTTCTTCTTTAAGTTTCTTTAAAGTTGCGATTGCTTTGTCAATATTCGAAGTATTGTCCTTTGTTATAACAATATCAGCACCAGTAGCAATACCAGCATATAAAGTTAAATCTGGGCAGTGGTTTCCCATAATTTCAACAACTCCACATCTATTATGAGATGACATTGTTTCATCGATTTTATCAATTGCTTCAACAACTGTATTTAAACATGTATCAAATCCGATGGTATAGTCTGTTGAGACAATATCATTATCGATAGTTCCTGGCAAACCAACACAATTAATTCCTAAACCGGTTAATAATTTTGCACCTTTATAAGAACCATCTCCTCCGATAACAATTAAGGCATCAATTCCTTCTTCTTTAAGAATCTTTACAGCTTCTTTTCTAACACTTTCGTCTTTAAATTCAGGGAATCTAGCACTTTTGATGATAGTACCTCCACGAGAAATATATTCGTTTGCAAAATCTGGACTAACTTTTACAAAATTTCTTTCTAAAATTCCTTTGTAGCCTTCATAAACTACATACATTTCTTTTCCAAGTTTATATCCAGTTCTAATGGCTCCAAATAAGGCATCGTTCATGCCTGGAGCATCTCCACCTGAAGTCAATATACCAATTTTTTTAATCATAGATTAAATCTCCTAAAAATATCGCCTTAAATTATATAACATTTTGTGTCAATTCTTATATAAAAAGTTATAGAAAATTGTAAAAAATAATCATTGTGTAAAATTTAAGAGCGAAAAAGTGATTATTTTATTTGAATTTATGCATTCTTAATAGCAGAACCTTACAAAGTCAAAAAATATTATTTTTTTTTGCTCTTAAAAATTAGGGCAAGAACATATATAATTTAAAGACAATGTTTGAAAAGTTTTTAATTGTTAAAAAAGATTTAATTTTAAAAGACGGATTTACGTTCCTACGTGAACTTTATTTACCTCTAATTGGTTATAAAGCAGCTTTTTTATATGATAATTTGGTAAATTTAAGTGAGACAGTAAACGAAGAAATAGAAGTTTCTAATTTCTTATATTTCATTGGAATGTCTGAACAAGATTTTATTTTAGCAAAAAGAACTTTAGAATCAGTTGAACTCGTTCAAACTTTTGAAAATGGTGGTGAAATAACAATTGCTTTATGTGGTGTAAAAACACCTAGTGACTTTTTTAACGATACAATTTTATTCGAATTATTTAAAAATCGTGTAAATGATGATTATTATCAAAGTATAGTTAATAAATATTCAAATAAATTTGATACAACTAACTTAAAAAATGTTTCGGCTTCAATTACCGATTCGTTTCAAATTAATTTTGATCCATCAAATACAACGTTTAAAAAGGGTAGTTTTGTAACAGTTAATAAAAATCAAGTACGTGGAAATATCGATAGCAACGAGTTTTTTAGATATTTAAAAACAAAATCGACATTTACTAGAGAAAATTTTAGCGATGAAGAAGTAAATAAAATATTTAGTCTTGCAAATACATATAATGTTGATTTAAAAACACTTGGAAAACTTGTAACTAATGCATATGAACCTGATTCAACCATTAAAAAAGGTGGTAAAGTTAATTTTACTTATTTAGAAAAACAATTAAGAATGAGCAAATTAGTATTTACTCCAAAATCAACAGCAAAGAAGAATAACAAAAAAATCACTATTAATAGCGAAACTGAATTAGCTAATAAACTTCTTAAATATCAAAATACATCAATATTTGATTTTTTAAGAGAACTTCAAGGCGGGATTGCTCCAATAAATTCAGATTTAGGATTAATGAATCGAATTAAAGATCAATTTGGTTTTAGTGATGGAGTTGTTAATGTCTTAATAGATTTTTGTATTACGAAATATGACGGCAAACTAAATAACACTTTGGTTGAAAAAATAGCTGCAAGTATGGTTAGAGAACATATTGATGATGTTTTAAAAGCATATAATTATTTATATCTTGGTAATGTTAAAAATAAAAAAGAAGAAGTTAAAAAGACTGAAACAAAACCTGTAGAAAAAGAAAAAATAAAAACTTTAACTAGTGATAGCGATGATGAATATTTTGATGATTTTGAGGACTTAATTTAATATGGAAAAATTTAATGTAAATAACAATGAAGATTTATTAAAAAGAGTTTCATCAAAAGAATTAGATGAATATCGTAAAGAAATTTATAACAAGATTATAAATGATGAAGTTTATTCAATTTTAGTTGAAAAATTTGGCTTAAATAACGACGAAATTTTCAAAAACCTTTCTAAATGCGATGATTTTTATGAAAATTATCATTTAATAAAGCAAATTAAAACTTATGAAGATTGTGTAAAATTTAATATTTTTGACAAAATGATACTTTATAAAAATGGAAATTTAGTTGAAATAAAATATGAAGTTTTAGAACCAGTTAAACAAAAAATCGAATATTTAAATTCATATATTGTTAAAGATTTTGACGATAGTTTTAATGATTTAAGTTTGACAAAATTGGATAGTTTAGGCAAGAATAATTTAAGGAAAGTTTATGCATTATTTAACCGTAAAAAAATAAATTGGGCTTACTTATATGGTGGTCCAAGAACTGGTAAAAGTTATGTATCAATTGCATTTTTAAATTCAATGGTTATCAATAAAAAAGTTAACACAGCTTGCTTTATAAACTCTTCAGAAAGATTTAAAGAATTACAAGATTTAAAATTTGCTAAAGATAAATATTCAATTGCTGAATTTGATAGATTATTTGAAAGTTATAAAACTTGTGACATCTTAGTTATTGATAGTTTTGGAGATGAATTTAAATCAAAATATCAACGTGATACCTTTTTAATTCCAATTTTAAAAGAAAGAGCAAGCAAAAGATTATTCACAGTGTTTACTTCAAATTTTGATTTAAATGAAATCCAAAATCTATATAAATTTGATAAATATGATCCAATAGGAAAACAAGTAAAAAGTTTAATTGAATCAATGATGAATGAAAAAGATAGTTTCATTAATTTAAGCGGACAAGCTGGTTTATATTAAAGATTCTCATCAATTTGTTTATACAAATTTTGTAAAGTTGAATCATTAAATATCTTGATAACATCGGGATTTTTTTCATTATACGAGTAGTCGTTATTAAGCTTTAAACTATTTGCATGATCAAAATCATTTCTTGATTTTAAGTTTTCAATTTGCTTATTTTTATCGATTTTAATTACAAAAATCTTTTTGAACATATATTCATAATGAGCTTTAAAAAGTAGAGGAACTTCAATTGCAACAAGTTCATTATTTACAATATAACTAATCAATTTATTTTCTAAAATTGGGTAAATATAGTCTTCAACTTGCTTTTTTAAAGAAGGATTTTCAATCATTAAAAGTTTGCAGTGGTCTTTTAACTTTTTGTTATCGATATCAAAAGGTGATTTTAAAATCTTTGATATTTTATTTTTTATAGCACTTTCACGATATAAATTATGAATTTCTTCATCACAAGAAATGGTTAAATAGCCTAATTTCTTAAAATATTTTAAAACCGATGATTTTCCACTTCCAATTGGTCCAGTAATTCCAATTGCTTTTTTTAAATATGGATTAATTTGACAATTTGGGCAAAAAGTTGTTCCTCTTCCTCCAATAAAAATCTTATGAAATTTAGTTTTACAAGTAGGACATTCTTCGCCTTCTTTTCCATAGCAAGTTAAAACTTCTTGGAATCTACCATCAACCCCTTCACTAGGATGGAATGAATGAATAGTAGATCCTCCTAATTCAATAGCTTTATCAAGGACAATTTTTGCATTTTTTACGATAGATTCGACATTTTCAATAGTTAAATCTTTACCTCTAGTTAAAGGATGAATTTTAGACATATATAAAGTTTCATCAGCATAAATATTACCAATTCCGCACAAAATTGATTGGTCTAAAAGCAATTCTTTAATAACTTTATTCTTTTGAAACTTTTTATAAATTAAAGGCACATCTTCTAAAGTAGTTTTATTAGCTTCAATTCCTAATTTTTTAATCATTGGAAGTTCTTTATATTCGTTTTCAGTTGATAAATACATTAATCCAAATTTTCTAGTATCATCAAAAGATAAACATGATCCATCTTTAAAATAGAAGATTAAACTAGTGGATTTTATTCTAGGATTTTCATTATTTTCAAGGTATCTAAATTTACCTTCCATTCTTAAATGAGTAACAATTACTAAGTCATCATTTAAATGTAAAAAGATAAATTTTCCATATCTAGTGACATTTAAAAATGTCTTATTTAAAAGATTAGGAATAAATTCTTTAATGTCAGATTGAATTAATCTATCGTAAAAAATCTCGATTTTATCGATAGTTTTTCCTTTTATTAAAGGATTAATGATATTAATTACAGTTTCAACTTCTGGTAATTCAGGCATATTTATTTAGCATCAAACCAACTAGATGCATAACCTCCATCAACTTTTAAAGCAACTTTTAATTTAACTGCATTTTCCATGATATCTTTAATTAATTTTGAAACTTCTCCAACTTCATCTTCGTAAGCTTTAATGATTAATTCGTCATGAATTTGAGAAACAATTTTTGATTTATAGTTACCTTCTTTTAAAGCTTTATCGACTTTAATCATTGCAACTTTCATAACATCAGCAGCAGTACCTTGAATTGGAGCATTCATAGCAGCTCTTTTTACAAATTCTCTTGCTTGAATGCTTCCATCTTTTAAATCTAAGAAATATCTTCTTCTATTAAATAAAGTAGTAGCATATCCTAATTCATTTGCTTCACTAACGAGTTTATCTAAATATTCTTTAACTTCTGGATAAGCTTTATTAAAGGAGGTGATGATTTCTCTAGCTTCTCTCATTGAAATTTCAAGTTGATCAGCAAGACCCCAATCTGAAATTCCATAAACGATACCAAAATTAACTGCTTTAGCCTTTCTTCTTTCTAAAGAAGTTGGTTCTCTATCAAGATGGAATACTTGTTTAGCAGTAGCACTATGAATATCTTCATCATTATTAAAAGTTCTAATTAATGATTCTGAACCTGATAAACT
This sequence comes from uncultured bacterium, assembly GCA_949293255.1. GTDB lineage: Bacteria > Bacillota_I > Bacilli_A > RFN20 > CAG-826 > Onthovivens. The sequence goes on along the minus strand of CASFCL010000001.1, from coordinate 192,118 downwards.
AGCTAAAATTCTTAATTCTATTTGAGAATAATCAAGAGAAAGTATCTTGATATTATCTTCTTTATAGAAAAATGCTTTTCTAATTTGTTTTCTTTCTTCATCTCTAATACTGATATTTTGTAAATTTGGTTCACTTGAAGATAATCTTCCTGTTTGAGTGTAGGCTTGATTAAAGGTAGCATGAATTTTTCCATCTGCTTGAATATAACCTAAAAATCCATTTACATAAGTAGAAAGAAGTTTTGAATATTTTCTATAATCTAAAATTTTTGAAACAATTGGATGATAAGGAATTAATTCTTTTAAGTATTCAACAGAAGTAGAACCTTTTTTATTGCCAGGAAGATTTAATTCTTGGTATAAAAGATTACCTAATTCTTTTGGTGAATTGATATTAAATTCATGACCAGCAAGGGTATAAATTTCTTCTTTTAATGCTTCAATTTTACCTTCATAATCTTTTTTAAATTCGATTAATGTATCTTTATCAAGTGGGAATCCTTCAATTTCCATATCAGCTAAAACAATGGTTAAAGGTTGTTCAATTTCACTTAAAAGTTCATATTGTTCAAGACTTTTGAGTTTAGAAATTGTCCTTTCTGATAAAAATAAAGGATAGTAACTCAAAGCAATTGAAAGTAATGGATTAGATGTACTAAATAAAGCAGTTGAATCATCATAAACATAGTTGATGTTATATCCATAAATTGAAACTAAGGAGCTAAAATCATTTGAATACGATGAATCAATTAAATAAGTAGCAAGTAATAAATCAAATTCTAAACCCTTGATATTGATACCATATCTAGATAAAACACACTTGATTTTTTTGAAATCAAATGCATACTTTTTATAATCTTCACTTTCTAAAATTTCTATTAAATGTGGGGATTTTACAAGGTTTTCTGTAAAAATATAGTAGTTTTCATCATGAAATGATAATGAAATTCCATATAAAATTGCTTCATGATAATTGTCATTAGAAACATCAATTCCTATACCAAATTTTTTAGGAATTACTAACTCATCAATATCTTTAATTTCTTTAAAAGTTAACTTTGTAATCTTTTCATCTTTTAATCTACGAGACCTAGGTAACTTATTTAATAAACTATTAAAGTTATATTTTTTAGCAAATTCAGAAATGGTATTAAAATCATATCCTCGATAAATTGTTTCTAGTGGTGAAAGAGGAATTGGGAAATCAGTATTAATTATTGCAAGTTCTTTTGATAATCTGCCATCTTCAACAAACTCTAACATGTTAGCTTTTAAACTTGGAGTTAATTCATCAACGTGATTATAAATTTCTTCAAAAGATCCATATTTTATGATTAAAGATTTAGCAGTTTTATCTCCAACTTTAGGAATACCATTTAAATTATCACTTGGATCACCTCTTAATCCTTTATAATCGATAATTTTTGCAGGTTCAAAACCCCATTCATCTTTAAAAGAAGTAGGAGTCATTTCTTTAATATCTCTTAAACCTTTTTTAATAAGCTCAACAGTAATATTATCATCAATCAATTGTAAATAATCCTTATCTGAAGTGTATAAAAGCACTTTATAACCTACTTTTTCAGCTTTTTTAGCCATATTTCCAGCAATATCATCAGCTTCATAATCGTCATCTTCATAATAATGAATGTTTAAAGCATCTAATAATTCTCTAGCAATTGGCATTTGAATAGCTAATTCTTCAGGAAGAGGAGGTCTATTTGCTTTGTAAGTTTTAAGTCTTTTATGTCTAAAAGTATGAGCACCTTTATCAAAAGCAACAAAAATTCCATCATCTTTATTTAAAGAATTGATGATAGCGGTAAGCATATTAGAAAAAGCAAAGATAGCATTTGTAGGAATTCCATCTTTATTTCTCATTAATTTCTCTTTTTCAGGAGTGTAAGTAGCATAAAATGCTCTAAAAAGTAATGAATTTCCATCAATAATTATAATTTTTGCCATAAACTACTCCTTTACATTCATCATATTTTCTAAATTAAACGATATTTTACCATCTCGAGGTTGAACCTTACCTTTGATAAGTAAGATGTTATTTTTAACAATATTATTGATGTTTTTTGCATAATCATCTGCAAAAACTGTTACATCAATCTCTCCAGATTCATCAAATACTCCTAAAAACGCCATCGGTTTACCTTTATCTTTGCCATTTTTTACTTGAATTGTCTTAATTGAATTAATAATTACAAGAATATAAGAAGTTACATTGTTTTTTAATTCACTAATTGGCGTAATTACTAACTTTTTATATCTAGATAAATCTACGTGTCGAAGTGGAGAATCAGAAATCATTACTCCAATTGAATTTAATTCGTTAGCAATTCTTTCTTCTGGATCATCTTTTGTTTCAATATAATCAAACTTTAATCCAAAATCTTCAAAGAGAGAATTTTCATTATATATAGTTGCACTAGCATAAGAAAGTGCCGGTGTAATCGACATTTTTAGGGATTTTCTATTAGGATATAATTCATCAAAACATCCTGCATCGATGAGTTTAGCTAAGTTAGTTTCGCTGATTTTATCAGGTGTTCGATACATTCTTAAAACAAAATCGATGAAATCTTTAAACTCTCCATTTTTATTTCTTTCGTTAATAATACTGAAAGTAACAAGTGATGGGAAACCACTAATTCCTAGTAGTGGCATTCTTAAAGAACCATTTTCTAAAGAGAAATTAGCTCCTGATTTATTGATGCTAGGAAGAAGTAGATTAATTTTTGCTTTTTTAATTTCACTTACGTATTTCGAAAACTTAGCATCATTTGAGCCATATTGTTGATCTAAAATTGCAATATAAAATTCAGGCCCATAATTTGCTTTTAAATATGCTTCTTGGCAAGCAATCATTGCATAACTAACAGCGTGAGATTTATTAAAACCATAGCTAGCAAACTTTAAAATCAAATTATAGATCTCATTTATTGTTTTTAAATCATGACCTTTCTTTTGAGCTCCAAGTGTAAAAGAATCTTTAAGTTTTAAGAGCTCAGATTGATGTTTTTTAGAAATTGCTCTTCTAAATAAATCGGCTTCTGCGTAAGAAAACCCTGCAAAAACCCTGCAAATTTGCATAATTTGTTCTTGATAGACGATAATTCCATAAGTTTCTTTTAAGATTGGTTCTAAAGATTTATCGATATAAGTGACTTTTTCTTTTCTTTCTTTTCTTCTTGAATAAAGTGGAATTTGTTCCATTGGACCAGGTCTATCTAAAGAAATTGTTGCAACAACATCCATAAATTTTGAAGGTTTAATATAACCTAAAGCGTTATTAGCAGCAGAGGTATCAAGTTGGAAAAGACCCATTGTTGAACCTGATTTTATGAGATTATAAATTTTTGGATCATCTAAAGAAATTTTTGATAAATCGATATCGATATTTCGATTCTTTTTAACATTTTCAATACAAGCTTCAATAGTGGAGAGGTTAGTTAAACCAAGTAAATCCATTTTTAAGAATCCTTGTTCTTCTAAATAATCTTTTTCATATTGAGTAACTTGTTCATTTTCTCCTTCATAAGTAAGAGGAATTGAATTTTCAAGTTCTTCATTATCAATGATAAGTCCAGCAGCATGAAGACCCTTTTGACGCGGTAAACCTTCAATTAGATGGGCTAAATTAAAGATAATGCTATAATCTGGAGTAGAATCAATTATTGCTTTAAAAGCTGGAATATGTTCATAAGCATAATCTAAATCAAAATTATTAGCATTAAAATTAGCTGGAATAGTTTTAGAGATTTGATCCGCGATATTATTAGGGAATCCGATTGCTTTTGTGACATCTCTTAAAGCTTGTTTTGCTCCAAAAGTTTGGAAAGCGATGACTCTAGCACATCTTTTATAACTATATTTTTTCTTTAAATATTCAAAAACTAAATCTCTTTTTAAATCAGAAAAATCAACATCAATATCAGGCATTGATTTTCTTTGAGGATTTAAAAATCTTTCAAAAAGTAAGTCATATTTAAGTGGGTCAACATCAGTAATATTGAGTAAATATGATATTAAACTTCCAGCAGCAGAACCTCTTCCTGGACCAACTGGAATGTTATTATTTTTAGCATAATTTACATAATCTTGAACAATTAAGAAGTAGTCACTATAACCCATTTTCTTAATTGTTAAATATTCATAATTTAATCTATCGCGATAAACCTTATTATTTTCTAACTCAATATTTCTAAATTTTAATCCGTCATGAAGTTTTGAAATTAATAATTCATCTGAATTTTTTAAAGGATCATAATGGAGTAATTTACCTCTTTTTATCTTTAAATTAAAGTCGTAATTTTCTAAAAGTAAGGCACAATTTTCAAGTTCACTAGGTGAGTAAAATTTAGTTATTTCTTCATTAGTTTTTAAAAAATAGTGGGAATCTGCGGGTATTTCTTTATAATCCGTGGTAGATTGTATCTCAATTGCCTTTAAAAGTTGAGTGACAATTGCATCAGATTTTTTTAAATATTGAACTTTAGGAAAAGCGATACAATGATAAGAATATTGTTGAGCAAAACTTCTAATTAAGTCAGCTTTTTTAACTTCTTCTTTAGTATAAATTTCTATACCAATAAAAAATTCTTTAAAGATTTTTGAGTATTTAAAAAGAGCAGTTGAAAAAGTATTTTCATCTACTGAAGCAAATAATTTATTTGATATAGGAAAGACTGCTTTAAGTCCCTCAGTATAATTTTTTAATGTATCTAAATCTAAAATATTACCTCTTTGAATGTAACTAGAAAGATGACATAAATTTATATAACCAACTTCATTTTGAACAAATAAAGAAATGATATTTTCTTCAATTTCAACATCCATACCAAAAAGTGGAGTGATTCCACTTTTTAAACAAAGCTCATTAAATTTAGGAAATCCATACATGACATTTAAATCGGATATTCCTAAATATTTAAACTTACATTCTTTAGCAAATTTAATTAGTTTTGGTATGGTGATACCTGATTTTAAGAATGTATATCCAGTTCTAATATGAAGAGGTATATAAGACATTATTTTTTACTATCTTCCTCAATAATAAGTTGATCTAGAGCATTGATAAAAGAATCTAATTCACTAAGATCTTTAATTTGAGCACCACTAGCTGAAGCATGTCCGCCTCCTTTAAATGCTTTAGCAACTTCATTTATAACATATTTTCTACTTCTAATTGAGATTCTAAAACATGGTTCAGTGACATCTTCAGTGATTGAACACCAAACTTTGACTCCGTTGATATTAGAAAATAAATTTACATTTTCTTTACCACGATCACAAGTTAAACCAAGTCGAAGTAAATCTTCGTTAGTTAATACATAATAAGCGACACCCTGAGGTGAAATTTTATATGTATTTAAAATAAATTTCATAACTTCTAAATCAGAAGGTTCTTTTTGATACATCATTTCATAAATATCGACGATTGAAATTTTTGCATCTAAAAGTTTAGTAGCAATTTCAAAGGTATGAGAAGTAGTGGAATTATATTGGAATCTTCCGCTATCTCCAACAAGAGCGATATAAAAATAAGATGCTGCCTTTTTAGATAATACGTAATTACCTTTAAAATTACATAACATATTGACGACTAATTCGCTAGCAGCAGCCATTTCAATGTTAGCAATTGGAAGATTGAATAAATGATCTTCACCAAATGGGTGGTGATCTAATTTAATTCTATAAGTTCCTTTTTGAAAACGTGGATCAGCGATTCTTTTTTTATCTCCAACATCGACAATAATTGCTAAAAATGGTGAATCAAACCAGGAATTATCTAATTTATCTGTTTCAGGAAATAGACCCCTAGGAGTAAAAACACCATGGTTATCTCCTAAAGTTCTAACTTCTTTATTTGGGAAATTATCTTTAATCCAAGTAGCTAAACCAAATTGAGTTCCTAAAGCATCAAAATCAGGCATAATATGTCTAAAAATTGCAATTCTATCGAACTTTTTAATTTGTTTAAGTACTTCAGAATATTGTTTTAAATATGGTTTTCCGACTTCTTTTATATAGTTCATAATTAACCTTGTTTACTTAAATATAAATCGTATGCATCACGTGCAATCATGACTTCTTCATCAGTAGGAATGACTGCAATTTTGATTTTACTTTCAGGATTTGAAATAACTTTTTCAATTCCTCCAAAAACTTTGTTATTTTCTTCATAGTTGACTGATAAACCAAGAGCTTCTTCAATATTTTTAAGGACCAATTCTCTATATTCAGGAGCATTTTCACCAATTCCTGCTGAGAAAATGATTAAATCACATCCGCCAAGTCTAACAAAATATTGACCAATGAAATCTGCAACTCTTCTTGCCCAAAGTTTCATTGAAATGATGGAATCTTCATCACCTTCAAGTGCTTTATTAGCAACATCTCTAGAATCATTTGAAACTCCGCTAGTTCCATATAAACCAGATTGTTTATTTAATTCTTGGAATAATGTTTCGTTATCTAATCCGGTTTCTTTTAAAAGTTGATAGTAGACTGATGGATCCATATCTCCAGTTCTTGAATTCATCATAATTCCTCCAAGTGGAGTTAATCCCATACTAGTTGCAACACATTTACCGTTTTTAGTAGCAGTAATAGAAGCACCACTTCCTAAATGACAAATTATCATTTTCCTATCTTTTGATGATGGAATATATTCTTCACCCTTTTCAGAAAGATATTTATGAGAAGTTCCATGAGCTCCATATCTTCTAATCATATATTTTTTAGAATATTTTTTTGGAATAGCAAATAAGTAATCTTCTGGTTCCATTGTTTGATGGAATGCAGTATCAAAAACTGCGATAGCAGGAGTAGTTGGAAGAGCTTTTTTAAAGGCTTCATAACCAGTTAAATGTGCTTGGTTATGAAGAGGAGCAAGAGGTATTAAAGATCTAATTTTTGAAACAGTATCCTCGTTAAACTCAGTTGAAACCTTAAAATAAGGTCCACCTTGAACGACTCTATGACCAGTTGCTTTAATTTCATCAAGATGTTCGATGATGCCTTTTTCAATTAAAGCATCCATGACGATATTAACAGCGACAGCATGATCTTTTACAGGAAGGATTGTCTTATCTTTTGAAGCGTCATGCTTAAATTGAAAAATTGCATCATCGTGACCAATTCTTTCAACAATTCCTGAACAAAGAACTTTTTCTTCAGGCATTTCATATAATTTAAATTTCAAACTGCTTGAACCACAGTTGACAGCCATAATTTTACTCATAATTAAAATAATTTCCTTTCACAAATCTTTATAATTATAGAACATTTTTACCCTATATTAAAACAAATAAAGAGTTAAATATTTTATAAATATTTGACATAAGTTTAATTTATGGTCTATATTTTAAACATGCAAAAAGTATACGTAACTATTATCGAAGATAATAAGGAAGATCTTGATAACGAAATCAACTATTTTAATAAGTACGGAAAAGAAAAAAATATCGACTTTTCAATAAGTCATTTTTCAACTAGTAAAGACTTCTTTGACAGATATAAACTTGATCAAGATATCATTGTTTTAGATATCGACCTTGAAAAAGGCGGAAATGGATTAGAAATTGCTAAAAAAATTCGAGAATTTGATAGCAATGTTTTGATTTTATTTGTTACAAACTTAGCAAAATATGCCTGTAAAGGCTATGAAGTTGAAGCAGTAGACTTCTTAATTAAACCTGTTAGATATGATTCATTCACTTTAAGAATGGATAAAGTTATTAAAATTTTAGATAGAAGAGTTCAAGAAGAATACGGTGTTTCAACTAATGAAGGATATCGAAAAGTTCCGATTAAATCGATAAAATATATCGAAGTTGAAAGTCACGATGTTAAATTTTATTTAGATAACAACACATCTTTTTTAGCTAGAGAATCTTTAAAATTTTATGAAAACGATTTAAAACAATATGGATTTTCTAGATGCAATAATTGTTACTTAGTCAATTTGAAGTTTGTTACTTCAGTGGATAAATATGAATGTCGTATTAAAGATGAAGTTTTGCAAATTTCTCACCCAAAAAGAAGAGCATTTGTTAATGATTTTATGAATTATTTAATGAAATTTGACTCAATCAAGTGATATTATTAATCTAATAATGCCATTTTTAATTTATTTTTATTTAACTACCATCGGCAATTATCAACTTGTGATGATTGCCGTTCAACTTATTTTAAATCCAAATGTAAGAAGAATAAGAGAAGGATTTATTTTTAGAATCGTCATTTCTTTATGTCTTCTTTTTGCTGTTGGAATTATAGGATTTATTATTACAAATCTTTTCAAATGGGAATTTTGGAGCAATACCATAATATATTTAGTGTTATTTGTTTTGCAATTTTTACTTTATTTCTTAATTTTTGATGTTAAATTTAAAGATGCATTATTTGTTGCAACAGTTGCTTATACAATTCAATCTTTAGGATATAAAATAACATCTTTATTATTTGATTATTGGTTATATAACTTTTTATTCCAATTTTTCGTATTTGATGCATGGATAATGAATGTTATAACAATTTTAATTTCTCAATTCTTAATTTCTATTCTTTCTGCGATCATTTTAAAAACTAGATTTCATAAAAACTATAAATTTAGCATTTCATCACCTAAAGTTGTTATTATGTCGACTGCAACGGTAGTTGTTGTTAATGTTTTAAATACTGCATCTTTAAAGTATGCAAATAACGAAATCGCTTCACAAATTATTATTTCTTTATTTTGCGTAGCTTGTTCATGTTTTATTTTAGGAGTTACCGCTGGATTTTTTGAAGTCAATAAAGCTAGAGAAGAAACTTTAAAAATTGAAGCCTTCTATCAAGAAAAGATAAAACAATTCGAGCAAAGTAAAGAAGCAATTGATTATATTAATATTAAATGTCACGACTTAAGAAAACAGATTCGTAAATTAAAAAGTAGTTCAAGAATCATTACAGATGAAGAATTAGAACAAATTGCTGATGCAATTAGAATTTATGATAAAACTATTGACTCTGGTAATGAAACTTTAGATTTAGTCATCACCGAAAAAAGTTTATATGCCCATAAAAATCAAATTGAGATGACAACCATGTGTGATGGGACAATCTTGAATGCATTTTCAAAAGATGAAATCGTCACATTCTTTTCAAATATTTTAGATAATGCAATTGAAGCAGTATCTAAAATTAAAGATCCTTTAAAAAGAAATATTTCTCTTATTGTAAAAGAAGTAGCAGGCTTCATTTATATAGAAGAAACTAACTACTTTGAAGGCGAAGTTGAGTTAAATGAAACTGGTATTAAAACTACCAAGAAAAATACAAATTATCATGGCTTCGGAACCAAGTCTTTAGCCTATACAGTTAAGAAACATAACGGCAAAATCACATTTGAGACGAATGAAAAAAAATTCATTTTGAAGGCTCTGATACCCCTAAAAATGTAAGGTTACGCAAAAATTTGCAAAGTTACGTGTAAGCGCTTTCATTTTGAGAGTTTCACTTCTATAATTTTCCCGAACTTTTTAAGGAGGAAAATTTCAGATGAAACACAAAAAGTTTATCATCGGGAATGTCATCGGTATCGTAGCCGCAGCAGCTGTTTTAGTTACCGTAAATGTTCTCGCGTTAGGGACTGAATTAAGACAAGCCTTAACAACATACTTTGGTGGTAGTGGTGTCCAAGGTGGAGACACAGAAGGTGATGCATATGTACACGCCGGAGAAGTTGTCGATCAAATCATGGATGAAGGTATGGTTTTACTTAAAAACGAAAACAATGCTTTACCATTTACAATCGAAAACGAAGAAGAAGGTATCAACGTTAACGTCTTTGGTATCAATACCATCAATATGTACTATGGTGGTAGTGGTTCAGGAGCTTCTACAGTTGATGAACCAGAAACCTATTTAGCTTCATATGAAGCAGCAGGAATCAATTATAATCAAGACATCATTGACTTAATGCAAGCTGAAGTCACAGCAGGAAGAGTTGATACAAATGTTGGTAATCCTCTTCAAAACTCATTCTATCCAGCAAGACCAGCATTAGATGTAAGTTTATACAATGCTAATGTTGCTTCTTACAAACAATTCTCTGATATCGCTTTAATTAATATTGGTAGAACCGGTGGCGAAGGTATGGACCTTCCAGCAGGTGAAGCTGGTGATCAAAGAGATAATTCAGGACGTGGTGTTGAAGCAGACTATCTTGAACTTTCAGATAAAGAAGCAGAATTAATTGAATGGGCAGGTCAAAATTTCGGAACAGTCGTCGTTTGTTTAAACATTGCTAACCCAATGGAACTTAACATTTTAGATGAAGATTATGTTGACGCAGTTGTTTGGATTGGACATCCAGGTGCTTATGGTTTATCAGAAGTTGGTAAATTATTAACTGGTGAAGTTAATCCAAGTGGTAGAACAGTAGATACATTTGCTAGAGATTCAAAATCATCTCCTGCATATTTAAACTCAAATATGAGATATACCTACAGCTATACCAATAGAGCACAAACATATTATGTCGATTATAGTGAAGGAATTTATGTTGGTTATAGATATTATGAAACCAAATACGCTAACGATGAAACAGGATATGATGCAGCAGTTCAATATCCATTCGGGTATGGTTTATCTTACACCGACTTCTCATGGAGAGTCACCGGACAAAGATTAGGTAATGACGATAAGATTAGCATCGATGTCGAAGTTACAAATGATGGAGATATGGCAGGAAAAGATGTAGTTGAACTTTACGTCACCCCTCCATACACAAATGGTGAAATCGAAAAAGCACATAAAAACTTAATTGCTTTTGAAAAAACTCCAATGATTGAACCACATTCATCAGCAACAGTTACCCTTGAATGTTCAGTTAGAGAACTTGCTTCATATGACTATGATGATGCAAATAATGATGGACATGAAGGTTATGAACTTGAAGATGGAAATTACATCCTTTCAGTTTCAAGTAACGCACATGATATTAAAGCAGGTGTCGATCCAATTACTTACACAGTCAATCAAACAGTTTATTACGATACAACCGAATATACTGGTTATGACATCGAAAATAGATTTGAAGATGCTATGACAGATGGTAGCACACAATACATGACTAGAGCAGATAATTTAACCTCTAACTTCCCAGTTGCTACAAGAACTGCTAGAGAAGCATCTCAAAAAGTTTTAGACGCTATCGCAAGTCAAGAAGATATCGTCGACGATCCAACCGATCAATATCCAACAACCGGCACAATTACACATAAAGTAAGAGCTGAAGAAAGAGATGAAAATGGCGATATCGTCTATGATGAAGATGGAAATATCGTCTATGCAACAACAATTGATGATGATGGAAATGAAACCGAAGCAATGAGAGGTTTATACCTTGAAGACATGGCAGGACTTGATTATGATGATCCTCTTTGGGAAGATTTATTAAATCAATTAACCGTCGAAGAAATGGCCGACTTAATTGCTGATGGTGGTTATCAAACAGCAGCAGTTCCAAGCATCAATAAAGCCGTCAATAGAGACTTAGATGGTCCTCAAGGATTTAACTTCTCTAACGTTTCTTATGAAGAATTAGTCGCTATGTCTTATCCATCAGAAATCGTCGTTGGTTCAACATGGAATAAAGAATTATCACAAATGGAAGGTGAAGCTTTCGGTATGGAATCCAATGAAATGGGTGTCACTGGTTTATATGCTCCAGCTGTCAACATTCATAGAAATCCATATGCAGGTAGAAACTTCGAATACTACTCAGAAGATCCACATCTTAGTGGTAAAATGGGTGCTCAATTTGTTATCGGTGCTCAATCACAAGGTTTAAACTGCTACGTTAAACACTTCGCAGTTAACGATCAAGAAACACAAAGATACGGATTATTCACATATCTTGATGAACAAGCATTAAGAGAAATTTACTTAAAACCATTCCAAATCACAGTTGAAGAAGGTAAGACAAGATGTATTATGTCTTCATTCAATAGAATTGGAACCACATGGACAGGTGCATCATATGCATTACTTACTGAAGTTTTAAGAAATGAATGGGGCTTCCAAGGCTGTGTCATTACTGACTACTACATGAATACGCAAGCATTCATGAACCCAGATCAAGGTGTAAGAGCTGGTAACGATTTATGGTTAACAGGTCTCACTTTCTTAGGTAGAGATCCATCTATGGAATCTGCAACTTCTCAAGTTCAAGCAAGAAGAGCATGCAAGAATATTCTTTACTCAGTTGCTAATGCAACAGCTCACGCTGTTAAATATCAAGAACCATGGCTTGCTTGGTTCATTCCAGTAGACGTCATCTTATGGGTAGCAGTTGCTGCTTGGGCAGGATTAATTACTTGGAAAGCTTTAAAACTTCAAAAACAACCAGAAGAAGTTGAAGTTGCAAAAGAAGCATAATTTTCAAAAAAATAATTAGGTTTAGAAGGGCTTTTCCCTTCTAAACCCTTTATAACAATTTAATAACATTAAGGAGTTTATAATGAAAAAAAGAAGAATAGGAGTTTTATTACTCTCCAGTGCACTTATTTTAAGTGGTGTTACATTTGGCGTTGTTTCTTGTGGAGAAGGTACACAACAAACAAGCAAAAATCCTCAAATTACTTTAGCTTTAGATGTTTCAGAAATCTATGTTGGTCAAACCGCTAAAGTAACTGCTACAGTTAATGGATCAGCTGTAACAGACGTTCAATACTCTATCGTTGAAGGTGGAGAAGCTATCGCTAGTGTTGCTAGTGATGGTACAGTTACTGGTTTATCAGCAGGAAAAGCAACAATTAAAGCTAGAAAAGCTGGTCATAAAGCAGGAACAGTTGAAATTACAGTTGCAAATCGTCCAGTAATTGAACCAGATGCAGTTTTAGAATTTGAAGATGCTCAACACATACCACCAGCTGGTGGATGGACAGATGGAACTGGTAACCCAGTTGAAACACCTGTTGAAGAAACTGATACAGCAAGTGGTGGAGCATCTCTTGGTTATCAATCCCAAGGCGTTGTCACAAATGTTAAATTTACAGCAGAAGAAGCTGGAACAGTTGATCTTGGATTTGTCATGGCAACAACCGCAATGGATTGGACATCATTCCAAATGACCGCAATGACTGTTAAAGATGTCATTACAATTGAAGTTAATGATACCGAATTAGATTTAACAGGTATTACCCTTGAGCCAGGCGAAGGAGCATGGAATTACTACGCATGGAATGAATTTATTATCGATGATGTCTCTATTAAAGCTGGTGCTAATGTCATTACCGTTACAACAGTCGGTATGCAAGGACCAAACATGGACTGTATTAAAGTCTATGGAGATTTAGGAATTGAACAAACCAAAGTTGAAGCAGTTACCACAGAAAACATTGGTACCTATACATACTATGTTAATGGTTATGAATGGGGTCCAGGTGTCTATAAAGTAGTCATCGATTTTGGAACTGGTAACGCAGTCGCAGCAAGTGATTTAGCAATAGATTTATTCCAAGTTAATGCTTCAGGTGCTGGCGGAGCTGGTGCTAGAGAAGTTAAAGATATCTACTTAGTAGACGCAAATGGTGATGAAGATACAGCAGCTACAAGCGGAACCAAAGTTGGAATGGAATTAGGATTCAACATTACCTCACAAAACTGGGGTGGATGGATCATGACCTCAACAAATGGCGCAAGCCCATTCCAATACGTTAATGAGACAGGTAGAAATATTTGGGATGCTTCCTATACTATTACTACAAGATTAGCTGCAGGAAAATCATTAAAAATCGGTGAAACAACTTATGATGCAACTCAAAAACCATTTGTTTGTAATACAGAAGCAGAAAATGGAAGAGTTATTACTGCAGTTAAAGACTGGGGTGAACAAAAATCCTATACAAACGAAGAAAATAATCAAAAATTAACCTATAAAGCATATGAAACAACTGCTATGGAAGAAGATGGTGTCAAAAACCCATTAATCATTTGGCTTCATGGTGCTGGAGAAGGTGGAACAGATGTCGATATTGCCTTACTTGGTAACGATGTCACCAATTTAGGTGAAGAAAAGATTCAATCTTACTTCAAAACTAATGGTTCAGCAGGTGCTTACGTTCTTGCAGTTCAAACTCCAACAATGTGGATGGATGCAGGAGACGGTACACAAACTGAAGGAACTTCATCCTCAATTTATACAGAAACCTTAATGAAAACTATCGAAACATACGTCGCAGGTAACGAAGACATTGATCCAAATAGAATTTATTTAGGTGGATGTTCTAATGGTGGTTTCATGACCATGGAAATGGCTATCAAATACAACAGTTACTTCGCAGCTTACTATCCAATTTGTGAAGCAAAAGCAGATAGCGCAATTACTGATGAAAATATTGCCCTCTTAAAAGATTCAAATATTTGGTTCACTCATGCAGCAAACGATACAACAGTTATTCCAAATGATTTCACCAACGCAACATATAAGAGATTAATCGATGCAAACGCACAAAACGTCTATTATTCATACTTTGAAAATGTTGTTGGCGATGATTCAGGAAAAGAAGTTGAATACATGGGTCACTATTCATGGATCTATGCATTAAAAGATCAATGTGATACTACAGTTACAGATGCTAATAACATTACTGCTCCATCAACTGGAAAAGTTATGGTTGGTAGCGAAGAAGTAACACTTTGGGGTTGGTTAGCTTCAACTTCAAAATAAAATCTTGTTTCTTCTAGGTTTAACCTCCTAAGAAGTATAAAAAAAATTGCCCATACTTTAAGCACGAGTATGGGCTTTTTCATTTTAATGAAAATCTTTTCATTTAATTTTCAAAAATCATAAAAATTTGTTTGTTTTTCTATAAAACATAATTTTACTTTGATAAAATATATTTGGTTATTTATTAAGAAAGGAAAACTTATGGCTTACGGAATTCTTTACGATTTTTTAATGGGTCAAACAATTGAAGCATACAAGTATTTTGGTGCTCATTTTATTAAAAAGGAAATTGAAGAAATAGTAGATGTTCCTTTAAAAAAAGATCCTTCTAGAAGTAAAAAAGTTAAAAGAAAAAGAATCATTGATGGAGTTATATTTAGACTTTATGCTCCTAATGCTAGTGATGTTAGTGTAATCGGAGATTTTAATAACTGGGATCCAGGCGTTCATAAGATGGAAAGAGTTGATGAATGCGGAGCTTATGAAATCTTTATTCCTAATTTACATAACTACTCTTTTTATAAGTATCATTTTAAAGATGCTAACGGAAATTATGTAGATAAAGCAGATCCATACGCATTTTTCTCAGAATATCGTCCAGGAAGTTGCTCAAGATTATTTAATATCGAAGGCTTTATTTGGCATGACCGTCCATTTTTAGAACATCGCGATCGTAATTTTGATCGTCCAATGTCAATTTATGAGATGCATTTAGGTAGTTGGAAAGGAAAAATTAACGGCAGAAACCTTTCCTATGAAGAAATTGCTGATTATTTAATTCCTTATTTAAAAGAATTAGGTTTCACACATATTGAAATTATGCCTATCACTCAATATCCATTTGATGGAAGTTGGGGATATCAAGCAACTGGATTTTATAGTGTCGATTCTAGATATGGAAACCCAATGCAACTTATGTCATTTGTCGATAGAATGCATCAAGCTGGAATCGGTGTTATTTTAGATTTTGCTCCAGTTCATTTTGCTACCGACCCTTGGGCCTTATCAAAATTTGATGGAACTTGCTTATATGAATATGATAATGAACACATGTATTCTCCATGGGGTTCATTACAATTTGATTTAGGAAAAGATCCAGTTAGATCTTTCTTAATGAGTGCGATGAATTACTTTATTGAATATTTCCATTTTGATGGTATTAGATGCGATGCAGTCAGCAATATCGTCTATTGGGATGGCAATAAAAATAATGGTGAAAATACCGGTGCAACCGAATTTATTAAAAGATTAAATGGTAAAATCCATATCGCTCATAACTCAGTAATGATGATTGCTGAAGATTCAACAGATTTTACAGGTGTGACAAAACCTACTGATTGGAATGGTTTAGGATTTGATTATAAATGGGATTTAGGTTGGATGAATGATACTTTAAAATATTATGCTTTAGATCCAATCTATAAAAAATATGACCATAACAAAATTAATTTCTCAATGGCATATTTCTTCTCAGAAAACTTCTTACTCCCACTTTCCCATGATGAAGTAGTTCATGGAAAAGGTACCATTTTAAATAAAATGTGGGGTGGATATGAAGAAAAATTCGCTCTTGTAAGAAATTTATACACTTATCAATTCGCTCATCCAGGTAAAAAACTTAACTTCATGGGTAATGAACTTGCAAGTTGGGATGAATGGAATGAGAAAAAATCACTTCCTTGGGAATTAAAACGTTTCCCAAAACATGATAGTGTTTCTAGACTTGTTAGAGATTTAAATCTTATTTATAGAGCAGAAAAAGCAATGCATTTTGAAGAATATAATCCAATTCATTTTAATTGGTTGATGGTTGATAATGCTAATGACTCAGTCTTTGCTTTTGAAAGAAGATGTGGTGATTCTCATTTATTATTTATCTTTAATATGACACCAAATTATTATGAATATTATAGTGTAGGAGCTACTCGAGAAGGCTTATATAAAGAAATCTTTAACTCCGATAAAGATGTTTATGGAGGAAGTAATGCTTATAATGGTTTAGATATCCATACTGAACTTTATGGACCAGAAAATAGACCTTATAAATTAACAATTAAATTAGCTCCATTTGCTGCCTGTATATTTAAATTCGTAGAAAAGAAGGAGGATTAGCAATGTTATTTAAAAATAAAGAAGAATTTGCAGCGATGTATAAAGATCGAATCGTTGCAAAATATGGTAAAGAACCTCAAGATGCACACATCTTTGAAAAATATGAAATCTTAGGTGAAATGGTTAGAGATTACGCTGGTACAAGTTGGAGAAATACTAGAACTTATACCATCGATAAACACGCAAAACAATTAATCTATTTCTCAATGGAATTCTTAATTGGAAGACTCTTAACCAATAACATGATGAACTTAGGAATCTTCAATATTTGTAAAGATGGTCTCGCCCTTTTATGTATTGATATTGGTGAACTTGAAGAAATGGAAGATGATGCTGGTTTAGGTAATGGTGGCTTAGGACGTTTAGCTGCTTGTTTCCTCGATTCAATCGCATCTTTAGGTTATCCAGGAAACGGAAACTGTATTAGATATGAATATGGTTTCTTTAAACAAAGAATCGTTGATGGAAGACAAGTTGAACTTCCAGATCAATGGTTAACAAACGGATTTGTTTGGGAAGTTAGAAAACCAAAACATAGCTGTGAAGTTGAATTTTATGGAAACGCTGAAACTTTCTTAAAAGCTAATGGTGATTATGGAATTAGAACCGCAAATGCTACAAAAGTTACTGCTTGTCCATATGATGTTTCAGTTGTTGGATATAAAAATGGTGTTGCTAACAACTTAAGATTATGGTCAGCTCAACCAAGCGAAGGTAACATGGTTAGCTCTCAATCATTTGATCAATATTTATTAACACTTCAAGAATTATCACATGGTTTATACCCGGATGATACAACTGAACATGGTAAATTATTAAGACTAAGACAACAATATTTCTTCGTTTCTGCTGGTTTGCAATCAGCAATCAGAGGACATATGAGAATTTATGGAACTCTTGATAATTTACATGAAAAATATGTTTTCCAACTTAACGATACACATCCAATTTTAGCAATTCCTGAATTAATGAGACTTTTAATGGATGTTCATGGATATGGATGGGATGATGCATGGAATATTGTTACAAAATGTATCGCCTATACCAACCATACAATCATGCCTGAAGCTTTAGAAAAATGGCCAATTCAATACATCCAAATGTTAATTCCTAGATGCTATATGATCATTGAAGAAATTAATAGAAGATTCTTAATTTGGATGAATGAACATAATGTTAGTGAACAAGAACACGATAATATGGAAATAATTAAAGATGGAATGGTCAGAATGACTAATTTAGCTATCTTTACATGTTTCTCTGTCAATGGTGTTGCTGCAATTCATACAAATATTCTTAAAAATGTTACATTTAAACATTTCTATAAATATTTCCCAGAAAAATTTAACAACAAAACCAATGGTGTAACCCATAGAAGATGGTTGATGTATTCAAATGAAGAATTATCAGCATTAATTACATCTTTAATTGGTGAAGGTTGGATTACTCATCCAGATGAATTAGAAAAATTAAAAGATTATATCGATGATAAGAAAGTTTTAAAGACTCTTAAACAAATTAAATATAACAATAAGCTTCGCCTTACTGATTATGTTAAGAAGCATTATGGTCTTGAAATTGATCCAAATTCAATTTTTGATACTCAAATTAAGAGACTTCATGCTTATAAGAGACAATTGTTAAATGTTTTTAGAATCATGTGGTATTATCATGAACTTAAAACAAATAAAAACTTCAAACTTGCTCCTCATACATTCATTTTTGGAGCTAAAGCTGCTCCTTCATACTATTTTGCAAAAGAAATTATTTGCTTAATCAATGCAGTAGCAAAAGTAGTTAATAACGATCCTGAAGTTAACAAATATATGAAAGTTGTCTTCATGGAAAATTATGGAGTTTCATTAGCTGAACTTATTATTCCAGCAACTGATATTTCTGAACAAATTTCAACAGCTGGAAAAGAAGCAAGTGGTACTTCAAATATGAAATTCATGATGAATGGTGCTTTGACTTTAGGAACTTTAGATGGTGCTAATGTTGAAATCAATGAAAGAGTTGGTGATGAACATTCATTTATCTTCGGATTAAAAGTTGAAGATATTGAAAAGATTCAAAAAACTGGTTCATATTCAGCTTGGGATACCTACAATGAAAATGTCAAGATTAGATATATTTTAGATTCATTATTTAGTGGTCCATGGTGTGAAAATATCCCAGATAGATTCAGAAGCATCTTTGATGAAATCATGAATCATAATGATGAATATTATATTCTTAAAGACTTTGAAGCTTACTTAGAAGAATCAAAGAAAATTGATGAATATCATTCTGATGATACAAAATGGCAAAGAAGTTGCTTATATAACATCGCTATGAGTGGATACTTCTCAAGTGATAGAACTATCGAAGAATATAATAAAGATATCTGGCATCTTAAAAAGATTAATTTTTAAGAACAAAGTGGAGATTTGCAAGATTTTCACTTTAAAACACTGAGTTTTTAATAAAAAAATAGTACATTAATTTGTACTATTTTTCTTCGTTTTCATTTAAATATTTTTCACAAAATTCATTTAATGTAAAACATTCAACACCAAGTTCTCTTAATCTTTGAGTGGTGAATCCTTGACCATTTATAACGACACCATTGAAGTATCCGTTATGAATTTTATGAATCCCACATGAAGGAGATCTATCAACTAAGATTGCTTTTTTTACCTTTAAATATTTAACGATATTTACAACTTGTTTTGTTCCTTTATTGAAGTTAGAGCTGACGTCTTTTCCTGATTTTAAATAAGGGAATCCATTGATTAATTCAGTTGGTTCTCTAGGAATAGACATTCCTCCCATAACTTCAGGACAAATTGGAACGATATTATAATTTTCTTTAACTTTTTCAATTAAAGGATCATAATTTGTCTTTCCATCGTATCTAGTTTTGTCTCCAAGTAGGCATGCACTTACAATAATTGTTTCCATAATCTTAAAAATTATAAAGAAAAATAGATTATATTTAAAGAGTTAATGTTATAATTATTCATATGGATTTTGTAGAAAAATATATATTTAAAATTGATGATGCTGATTTTGAAATTGAAGTCAAAAGAAGCAAAGATTTTAGACGTATAGTTGCTCATAGTAGAAGCGGAATTATATATGTTTCAGCTCCATATACAGCAAAAATTGAAGATATTAAAAAGCTTGTTGAATCATATGGAAGCAAAAATTTAGATATAATTTTAAATCGAAATCCATTTAAAAATGATGGCGTATATTTATTTGGAGAATTTGTTAAAGCAAATGAAGGATTTATCAAAATATTCAATAGATTCTTTATTTTTAAAGATCGAAGGATATTTTATAAAAATGTTTCTAAGTATTTTTTAGACTATATCACCTCACGAGTTAGATATTATGAAGAAATCATGGGAGTAAATGAACCATATAATGTTAAAATTAAAAACGTTAAAACTATTTATGGATCTAACTCGATGATGACTAAATCAATTACATTTGATATTAAACTTATTCATTATTCAAAAAATGCAATTGATAGTGTAGTAATTCATGAACTTGCTCATGATAAAGTTAGAGATCATTCTAACAATTTCTATAAAGTCGTTTTAACTTATATGCCAGATTATTTTGAAATACAAAATAACGAATTAAAAAGGATCGATTTCAAATGATTAAAGAAATAACTTCATTAAAAAATCCTATTGTAAAGTATGCTCTTTCTTTAAAAAACAATGATGAAATGAAAAAAGAAAGAAAATTTTTAATTGAGGGTTTTCATCTTTTAGAGATGGCTCTTGATTATGTTGAAATTGTTTTTACTTTAAATAAATTAGACCTTCCTGAAAGCATCACTCAATACATCGTAACTGAGCAAATTTTAGATAAAATTAGTAGTGCAAAATCGTTCCAAAAAGTAGTCGCAATTTGTAAATTTTTAGAATCAAACGAAGAAGAATTAGCCTCAAATTATATCTATTTAGATGGTGTTCAAGATCCAGGAAACGTTGGAACAATTTTAAGAACAGCTTTAGCTTTTAACTTTAAAAACATAGTGCTTTCTAATGATTCAGCATTTTTATACAATCAAAAAGTTATTCAATCTTCGCAAGGTTCTATCTTTAAGGAAAATATAATCTTTGATAAAATAAATATGTTAGAAATATTGAAAGAAAGAGGGTATGAAATTATAGGAACTTCACTCACAGAGAGATCAATAAATCTAGCTAATTTTAAAAAAATCCCTGCAAAGTGCGTATTAATTTTTGGAAATGAAGGAAAAGGGATGAAAAAAGAAGTTGAAAATATGTGCACAACATTACTAAAAATTCCAATGAATGAAATCGATTCTTTGAATGTTGGAGTCGCTTCAGGGATAGTAATGTACAGTTTCAAGGAGAAAATTTAGCATGAAAAAGAAAAATTTATTATGTTTATCAATGGTCACAATGCTCTTTTCTTTGACCGGATGTTTTAAAGATCCTGTCCAAGAATTCATGGATAAAGCGATGGGCTATTATGAAAAATATTTAGAAAATTACGGTCCAAATGCTTCTAAAAATGTTTACTACTATGAAGGCACTTCAACTAGAACTGTAGTCTTCAATCCTAGTGAAGATGAAAAAATAAAATACTTAGGTTTATTTAACATTTCAAACTTATCTTTTTCTGAAGATCCATCCTATTTTTGTGATTTAGGAAACGTTGAAATTTCTGTTACTTATGATGGTTCAAGAGTCGATTACGATTTACCAAATTATAGTGAAAATGGTCAATTTCAACTTTCTTCATTAATCGAAAATCCACCTTTAATCTTAATCAAAGAAGAAGCTGACGGAACTTTTACAAAATTTAGTCAAATTACAGCTGATGGTGAACTAAATCAGCACGCAAATGCTGCTACATATGATCAAAACTTATTTTTCATCAAAGATTTAAAATTTGATTTTGAACAAATTTCTATCGATTACTCAGATAATAAAGTTGTTGCTATTTTAAGAAGAGACTTATACGAAGTTTTCCTTGAAATGGTTGAACAACAAGATCTTCCTGATATTATTGATGCTCAAAAAATTCTTCTTTCATCTTATAGAAGAATCAACAATTTAAGAGAAGATGAAGAAGTTTCTAAAACAATTACAATTCCAGGAACATATAACGGCGAAGAAGTTGTTGTTGGACCAATGTCTTTTGGCGATGCTTTTGGTAGACTTCAAGAAGATGGAACCTATAGACCTTTCATTTATGATGTAAATACAATCATCATTGGAGAAGGTGTCAAAGAAATTTCATATTTTGCTTTTGATGGTGCAGATAACCTTAAAAATTTATATTTACCATCTACTTTAGAAATCGTTGATAACAATGGTTTATCAAATTTGAATTTAAACAATTTTTATATCGGTAATGGAACTGAACCAATCGATTTTGTTCAATTAGGTAACTTCCAAATTACAAATAACGCTGAAGTTCTTCCAGCTTTAGGTAATACAACAGTTAGAGATGGAATTATTTTTGAAGGTTACGATAACGTTAATGTTTCATCATTCCCCTTTGATTCTTTATCAAAACCAAATGGTGAACAAACATTCGATTATTCATCAATTGTTTATTTTTCAGAAGATAGAGAAGTAATTCACGATTTATCTTTAAAAGAAGCAATCGATAGATTCGATACCATTAGCGGTATTCATTATCTTGCAGAAGATGATAATAAAGTAATTTCCACTGGTGAAGTAAGTGAAATTCCAGAAGGAAAAACTTTAATACTTGAATCCTCAAAAATGGATTTAGGTGCTTCAAGTCAAAGAAAATATACTCAAAGTGATGCAAATTTCACCCCAACATATGAAGATGCCACATTAAAATTACAATTAGATAGCGATTTAACTATCAAAGGTGATATAGTTTTAAGTTCAACAATTGGAAAGAATAACGATGTTAGCGGTGTTATTAATGGTCAATATTCAGCAATTGACTTAAATGGACATAATCTCATCATTGAAAATGGTGGATCTTTAGTTGCAAACGGATTAATTACCAATTCAAAAACTGATGGTGGAATTATTGTTAAAAATGGTGGAACTTTAAAAGCTAACGTTGGAATTAATGATTTCTATGGAATGAGTAATTTCCAAGAAAAATATGATAACAACGATTCTCCATTCTTAAGTTACAATTTTGCTGATATAAACTGTGATTTTGTTATCGAAAATGGTGGTTCTTTATATGGAATGATGAGTTATGTTTCTAATTCATCAACTGTGAATTATGAAACGCTTTTTGCAGGTAATTCAAACGAAGCATTTATTCAATTTGTTTCAACTGATTCGAAACTTTCTAGAATTGCTTCCTCTCAAAATACAGTCGAAACAATTGAAGTTGATGGAGAAGTAAATGTTAATCCATTTACATATAGTGAAACTCAAGATTCTTCATCACTTGCTTTTCCTCTTGTTTCATATTCATTAATGATGAACTTTAAAGGTACAGCAAATATCAATACACCTATTAAAATTATGGGTGATTCAACTGTTGGATTTAACAATTTAAATGTAAATGAAGATATCTACATTTATAAAAGTCATAAATTAGAAGATTACAATAATTATCCAGATTTAGCAGGCGTAAATGATGGAAAATTATCCGTTTCAGGAACAATTACTATAAAAGATGCAACAATTTTAGGAACAATTAATGTTGCTGAAAGTAATTATGAAGCTTTAAAAGCAAATTTATCTTCATTTAATTCTTATGAAAAAATTGTTGAAGAAGGTGCTTTAAATCCTGTTTCTTCTGAATACAATGTTTATTTCAAACAAGAATTAACTATCAATATCAAATCTGATACAAAAGAATTAATTAAAGATAATTCATCAACCTTTATGGAATATTCAAATAATGGAAATGATGGAACTCTTTATGATAATAGTGCTAATGTTCTTGCTTCATATACCAATAACGGCGACTGGGTCGCATCTATTAATGGTCAAACCTTTCAAACAGGAGTTAGTAGCAATTCATTAATTACATCTTTCTATACGGATATTGATGATGGATTCTATTTAAATCAAGGTGTTTGGTATCAAGGTGTTATCGGTGAAAATTTAGCACATTATTATGTAATTGATGGAGCTCAATACATCTCATTAAATGGAAAACTTACTCAAGGAACCTACAATAGTAACGGTTCATTCAATATTAGTGGTGTTTTATATCTTTATATTGAAGAAAATAGTGCTTGGGAAAGAATGACCGCTTATGAAAACGGAAATGTTTTAGCAAATGATGCATTAACACATATTTATTATTTAAATGAATATCATAACTTTGTTAGAGCATCAAGTTATGATCAAGTAAATCACTATTTAATTAGTGAAGATGGACAAAATGCAATTGCCTTTACCTCTGAAGGTATTGTAATTGCACCAAGTTCAACCGATTTTACATATAAATCATTCACAAATAGTACTACAAACCGTTCATATATCTATTATGGTAATGAATGGCTTAGAGTTAATGAAATGAATTATGAAACTGCAATTGCAGTAGTTTATAAACAAAATGATAGCCGTGACACATATGTATTTACAAAAGATAACAGATGGTTGCCTATAAAATATACAAGCACAGCAACATCTTTAGATCATTACTTTGTCACATTAGATACAGATCAATATTATGATGGGGTCAACTATCGATTTGGTTTATATGTCAATTCAGACAACAATAAATATCAAAGAGTTGTAAATTATGTCATTCCAGAAGGAAAACTAAATATCAATAAAGTAGATTTTGAAGACATCTGGCCAAGTAATTTAACAGAAGATCAATATGTTGGTTATAGACATTATGTAAATTCTGATGATGGTAGAAATTATTTATTCTTTAAAAACGAATCTGGAGTTGTTGAAGAACGTAAATTCACCTTTGCAAGTGGATTTACTCCATCTCAACCATTCCACACAGATGATACTTCTCCAGCAGCATATTTAACTAGATTCGATTTCATCAGATATCAAGTTATCTTCGAAGGAGATACAGAGGCTACAACAATTTATCTTGATATTGGTACAGATTTAATTATTTGTGGAGATACATCTTTAAGTAGTGATGATCTTGATTATCTTGCCTTTGGTGTATTCTCACTTGAAAACCCAATTCAAAACATCAATTCATAACATATAACTAGAAAATAATATTAATTATTGTTAATATTATTGAGGCGATGAAAAGAAGTAGTAATTAAGACTATCTTATTAGGGAGAAGAGAACAGTGAAACCTCTTCAAGTAATGCTTAATGAATTCACCTTGGAGCCAGTTATTCTTATACTTAAAAAGAAATTTAATTAAGAGCTTTTAATAAAAAGAATTAGGATGGTAACGCGGATTATATTCGTTCCTAGCTAATTCTTTTTTATTTTAGGAGGTAGCTAAATATGGATTACATTAAAGAATTTGAAGAACTTTTATCAAATTCAACAAAAGAAGCTAATGAAGCATCAACTTTAGAAGAACTTGCTAACGTTAGAATTAAATATTTATCTAAAAAAGGCTTAATTTCAGTCATGATAAATAAAATTAGAGAAGTCGAAGACAAAAAAGCCTTCGGTGAAGCCTTTAAAAACTGTAAAGATTCTCTTGAAGCAATCTTAAATTCTAAACAAGAAGTTTTTCAAAAAGCTAAAATCAACGAAGAATTATTAAAAGAAAAAATCGATATTACTTTAAATGGAAGAGATTTTCATGAAGGTAACATCAATCCTTTCTTTAAAATTATTAGAGAAATCGAAGATATCTTTATTGGAATGGGTTATACCATTGAAGATGGTCCAGAAGTAGAAAAAGATCACTATAACTTCGAGCTTTTAAACATTCCTAGCGACCATCCAGCTCGTGACATGCAAGATTCATTTTATATCGATGAAACCACACTTTTAAGAACTCATACCTCACCTGTCCAAGCTCGTGTAATGGAGAAAAATCAAAATAAACCAGTCAAAATTATTTGCCCTGGAAAAGTTTTTAGAAGAGATGATGACGATATGACTCACTCCCATCAATTTGCTCAAGTTGAAGGTTTAGTTATAGATAAAAACATCAACATGGGTAATTTAAAAGCTACTTTAGAATTATTTGTTAAAAAAATGTTTGGTGAAAAAAGAGAAATTAGACTTAGAAGTAGCTACTTCCCATTTACCGAACCATCAGTAGAAGTTGATATTTCTTGTATGAATTGTAACGGAAAAGGCTGTTCAATGTGTAAAGGAACGGGTTGGATTGAAATTTTAGGTGCTGGAATGGTCAATCCTAAAGTTTTAGAGATGTCTGGATACGATTCAAATGTTTATAGCGGCTTTGCTTTTGGAATTGGTATTGAAAGAGTCGCTATGCTTAGATATGGAATCGATGATATAAGACGTTTTTATCAAAACGATATTCGTTTCTTAAATAGTTTTGTTAAGAAAGTGGAGGATTAATTTATGTTAGTAAGTTTAAGAGAAATTTCAAAATATGTTGATATAAGTTCATTAACTCCTGAAGAAATTGCTAATAAATTAACTTTTAGCGGAATTGAAGTTGAAGACATTAAAAAATCAGCTGAAGCAACTAATTTAATCATTGGACAAGTAATTTCTTGTGTTAATCATCCAGATTCAGATCACTTACACATTTGTAAAGTCGATATTGGAAGCCAAGTTTTAAATATTGTTTGTGGTGCTCCTAATGTAAGAGAAGGATTAAAAGTCATCGTTGCTCAAGTTGGAGCTAAATTAAAAGATAAAGAAATCTTAAAAACAACACTTAAAGGTGTTGAAAGTGAAGGCATGCTATGTGCATTAAATGAACTTGGTGTTGATGAAAAATATTTAAAACCAGAACAAATTAGTGGAATTGAAGAATTAGGTGATGATGCAGTAGTTGGAAACACTAAAGTTTTAGAATATTTAGGACTTGAAGATACAATTTTAGACCTCTCACTTTTAGCAAATAGAAGCGATTGCTACGCACTTTTTAATGTTGCTAGAGAAATTGGAGCATTATTTTCTTTACCAGTAAATATTCCTGAAGCAAAAGAAGATTCAACTTACGTTGAAAAAGACTTTAAAGTCGGAAGTGAATCAACTAACTGTAAAGAATTTGCTTTAAAAATTGTTAGAGGAATCGAAATCAAGGAATCACCAAAATGGTTAAAAGATTGTTTAAATAGCGAAGGTATTAAATCAATTAATAACATCGTTGATTTAGGAAACTACATCATGCTTTTAACTGGCCAACCATTACATATGTATGATTTAGATGCATTAAATGTTAAAGAGTTAACTGTTAAAGATAATTTTGATTGTGAATTCAATACACTTGATGAAAAAACATATCACATCAAAAATGGCGATTTAGTTGTTACATCAAATAATGAAATTGTCTGTGTTGGTGGTGTATTAGGTGGATTAAATAGTGAAGTTACTTCAAATACTAAAAATATTGCAATTGAAGCAGCAAATTTCAACCACGCTCAAATTAGAAAAACAGCTACTAGACTTGGTTTATCCTCTGATTCATCTCAAAGATTTATTAAAGGAATCAATAAAGATCAAGCTGACTTTGTTTTAAATTTAACAACAAATATCTTAAAAGATTTAACTTCATATAAAGAAATTTCAAACATATTGAAATATGATGAATTAAATCATGATCAAAAAGTTATTGAATGTTCAAAAGACTACATCAACAATAGACTTGGAACTTCATTTAGCTATGAAGAAATCAAAAAGACTTTAACAAAATTATATTTTGAAATTGTTGATGTTGATGGTAATAACTTTAAAGCAGTAGTTCCAAATTTCAGAATTGATATTGATGGAAAAGCTGATTTAAGTGAAGAAGTTATTAGATATTTAGGTATCAATAACATCGTAACAATTCTTCCTTCTACCGATATGACGGTTGGAAAATTAAAAATTGAAGAAGTTAAAACAAGAAAAGTAGAAGATTTCTTAATTTCTAGTGGTCTTCATCAAATTTTATCTTATTCATTAATTTCTAAAGATGAAGTAAATAGTTTTAACTACTTAAATAAAGAAGAAGGATATAAAATTTCTAACCCAATCACAGAAGAACATGAATATGTTAGATTATCTTTACTTCCTTCAATGCTTAAAACTGTAGCTTATAACTTAAATCACCAACAAGCTGACTTTGGTTTATTTGAAGTTTCAAATATCGATACTAAAAAATCAATTCGTAAACATCTTTCAGTTGCCTTAGTTGGTAAAAAATATGGAATCGATCACATTGAAGAAAGAGAATATGATTACTACGACTTAAAAGGTATCGTAGATAACCTTTTAGCTTCATTTAATATTGCTGAAAGTAGAGTAAAAGTCGAAAGATTAAAAGAAAATGAAGAATTCCATCCGTATAGAAGTGCATTAATTTCTTTAGATGGAAGACCATTTGCAGTTTTGGGTGAACTTCATCCTCTTAAACGTAAAGAATTAGGTTTAGGAAAAGTTGCATGTGTAGTTATGGAATGTGATTTATCATTACTTTTTGTAACTAAAACTAAAAATAATAAATTCGAAGCAATCAGCGTTTATCCATCTTCTTCAAGAGATTACGCATTCATCGTTTCAAAAGATATTAAGTTTAGTGATTTAAAAAGAGAAATCAAAAAACAATCAAATATCATTAAAAATGTTAACGTCTTTGATATTTATGAAGGTGAACACATTAAAGAAGGACATGTTTCTTTAGCAATTAGAATTACTTTTGAAGCTAAAGATCGCACCTTAAAAGATAATGAAATTGTTCCAATTGATTTAAAAATTAGAGAAATTCTTGTCTCTAAATTTAAAGCGGAGATTAGACAATAATGAAACTTAAATTTTCAACTTTTAAAGGCAGCGAAGAATTCGTTTACGATTTTAAATCTCAAAAATTAAACGAACTTAATCATTCAAAAGACATCATTTCCTTTAATGATGCATCAATAAATATCTGTTCAAATAAAGTGGGAGAAATCTTAACTTTAAATATCTCAGGAAAAGTAAATTTAACCCTCAAAAGTGCCTATACTTTTAAACCATTTGAAGATGAAATTTCAATTGAAGAAGAGCTAATTTATACAAACAATCCTGATTATGAAACAGAAGAAGTTTTCTATACAAAAGAAGACATCGATTTAGATGAAATTATCTATTCTTTAACAGTTGTATCTCTTCCAACAAATCCTCATAAAAAAGGCGAAAGTACCGATACAATCGAAGGAATCAAAATCTTAAAAGAAGAAGATCTTGAAAAAGAGTCATCTCCATTTGATATATTATCTGATATCGACTTCGATTCTTAATTTATAAAACTTTTAATCAAAATTAGTGCTCATTGTGAGCACTTTTTTTACATTGTCAAAAAAATAGTGAAAAAAATTAAAAGTTTTATAAATAAAAACTAGACAATAATCTCTCCAAGTTTTAAGATTTTATTAAGCAGTGGGAGAAAGTGGGAGAAAAATTGAGCTATGTTTTATGGAAGTTATGAATACTCAGTAGACGAAAAAGGCCGTCTAAATCTTCCTAAGAAAATGAGAGATGGAGTAGGTAATCAACTTTTCTTATTAAAAGGATACGATGGTTGTGTTTCACTTTACAAAGAAGAAGATTTCAAAGCTCTTATCTCCAAACTATCTACACTTCAATTTGAAAGCAAAGAAGTTCGTTTATATCAACGTATGCTTCTACAATCAGTTGTAGAAATTAAAGTTGATAACTTGAACAGAATGGCAATCCCTCTAAAGACGTTAAGTGAGTACAAGATTGGTAATAAAGTCTTAATTCTAGGCGTGTTAGACCACATCGAAGTTTGGGATCTTGAGAAGTGGAACGAATATAAAGGTGAACACATCGAAGATTTCGAAAAAGATGCAGAAGCGATTATAAAGAATGAAAACAAATAAACATTACTCTGTCATGTTAGCTGAGTCTATAGAAGGATTAAACATTAAAAGTGATGGAACTTATTGTGATTTAACTCTTGGTAGAGCAGGTCATTCTAAAGAAATCTTAAAAAGATTAACTTCAGGAAGATTAATTTGTTTAGACCAAGATGAAGAAGCAATAAATTACTCAAAAGAAGTACTTCAAGAAGTCGGTGGAAACTTTAAAATCATTAAAAGTAACTTCAAAGATATCAAAAAAGTACTCCAAAATGAAAAAATCGATAAAATTGATGGAGCTTTATATGATTTAGGAGTTTCATCACCTCAATTCGATGAAGATTATAGAGGTTTCTCTTATCGATTCGATGGTCCACTCGATATGAGAATGGATCTAGAAAATCCATTAACTGCTAAAAAGATTGTCAACACCTATTCATTAAATGAATTAACTAGAATCTTTAGAGAATATGGTGAAGAAAAATATGCTTATCAAATTGCTAGGCAAATCGTCTCTTCTAGAGAGAATAAAGAAATTGAAACTACATTAGAGTTAGTTGAAATCATTAAAAAAGGAAAACCAAGTAAAGAACTTAAAAAAGTTGGGCATCCTGCAAAACAAGTATTCCAAGCATTAAGAATCGAAGTTAATAAAGAACTCGATGTCTTAAAAGAATCACTTGAAGATGTCATCAATATGTTAAATGTTGGTGGAAGAGTAGTAGTAATTTCCTTTCAATCTTTAGAAGATAGGATCGTTAAAAATCTCTTTAAAAAATATAGTGTCGTTGAAGGAAATAGAGTCAATGAAATAGTTGATCCTAAGTTAATCAAAACACCTGATTATAAAGAGATAACTAAAAAGGTTATGCTACCAAGCGAAGAAGAGTTATTGTCGAATCGCCGTTCAAAGTCAGCAAAGCTTAGAATTTTAGAAAAAGTCAAATAAGTGAGGACAAAATAATGGAAGACAAATTAGTAAAAACCAATCATGGTTATTTCTATTATTACTTTAAAAAGATTAGCACTTTATTCGGAATCTTTATGTGTGTAAGTGTTGTAGTTGCAATTCCAGTTTCAATTGCTGCTACTTTAAAAGCGCAAAAAGAAGCACAAGAAGAAAGAGTAGCAAAAGAATCCTTAGACAAAGTTAATGAAGAAGCAAACAACCTCCTTAGGTTCTAAATAAATTCCTCCTTTTAAAAAGGCAATAATCCCCCTTAAATATTGCCTTTTAAATTACTCAAATTATACTTACAAAACACTAAAAAAAGACTAATAATCTTTATTGTTAATTACACTTAAAAACCTTATAATTTTAAACGTATTATGGAACAAATTGCTACATTAGAAATTCAAAATTCATCATTTAGAGTCACAGTTGGATACATGTTAGATGACAAAGTTGATATCATCTACCGTAAAGTATTCCCACTTTCAACCGTTATAAACGATTGCGATATTTTTGATTTTGATTCTTTAGCTTCAGATTTAAGTGTAATTCAACATCTTGAAGATCATAAATTAAAATTATCTATCAATGAGGTAACTTTAATTTATCCTCCTTATGGATTAGATGTTTATACCACTCAAAAAGGTACAAACACCATCTCACAAGATTCAAAAATCAATGATTTAGATATTCTTAACTGTTTATCTTTAGTTAAAAAAGAAAGAATTCCTAACTCAAATAATGTGTTAGTGGATGTCATTCCTAACTTATTTATTTGCGATGGAAATCGTCAATATCAAAATCCTCCATTAAATGAAATATCAACAACTTTAAATATTAGAGCAAATATTTATACCTTACCTAAAAAGTTAATTGAGGATTTAAAAAAGGCTTTAGCTTTAGCAAAAATTAAAGTAAAAAGAGAAGTTATTGCTCCAGTTGGTGCAAGTTATCTATTAACTTCAATTAATTATGAACCAATCCATTATTTCTTAATCAATTTCGGAGAAAGAACTACAACAGTATCAGTAATTTCTTATAGACACGTCCTTGCAAGTAGCTATATTCCACTTGGAAGTGATCATTTAACAGAAAAAATTGCTAAAGAATTTAATATTTCAAATGTAGAAGCTGAAAGATTAAAGAAAATTTATGGATACGATGCTAGAAAAAATTCTTACAATCCAGATTTATGTAAAGATCCAACTAGCGTCATCAATAAAGGATATTCAAAAGATGAATTAAATACAGTCGTTTTATCCTTTATGAAAGAATGGATTGAATATTTAAAAAATACAATCGATAGCTTTACACAAGGTAAAGAAGATACACTTGCTAAATTTGCTTTAGCATTTATCGGAAATGGATGTTTAATTAATGGATTTAAAGATTATATTAAACGTTTCTTCCCACATAACAAAATTGATATTATCACAACAAATACAGTCGGTGCAGAAGAACCAGGATGGGTAGATTCTTTAGGAGCAATCTACTTTACAAGTATTTATAAGGGCTCACTTCTCGATAATCAAAAAAATAAAATCAGAGAAGTAAATAGAGAGCAAGGACCTGAAGAATATAAAGAAACTACCGACACATTATAGGAGGTTAACTTATGTCAAATGACGATTTAAATTATTTCGAACCAGTCGCTAAAATTATTGTTATCGGTGTTGGTGGTGCTGGTAATAATGCAGTCAATAGAATGATTGATGAAAGCATCAATAACGTTGAATTTTATGTTGCAAATACTGATAAACAAGCTTTGTCACTTTCCAAAGCTCAAAATAGGATTATTTTAGGTGAAAACTTAACAAATGGTTTAGGAGCTGGCGGTGAACCAAAGGTAGGTAAAGAAGCAGCTGAAGCTAGCCAAGAAGAAATCAAGCAAATAGTTAGCGGAGCAAATATGGTATTTGTTGCAGCTGGTATGGGAGGAGGTACAGGAACTGGTGCTGCTCCTGTAATTTGTAAAATTGCTAAAGAACAAGGATGTTTAGTTGTTGCAATTGTTACTAGACCATTCACTTTTGAAGGAAATAGAAAAAATCAAAACGCTATTGAAGGTTTAAATGAATTAAAAGAAAGCTGCGATAGTTTAATTATTGTTAGTAACGATAAATTATTAATTAATAGCGGAAATGCTCCAATTGGATCAGCATTTTCAGAAGCAGATAAGGTTTTAGCTTACTCAGTTAAAACTGTCACCGATTTAATTTTAATGCCAGCTTTAATTAATTTAGATTTCGCTGATGTTAAAAACACTTTAAAAGATGGTGGAATCGCTTTAATTGGATTTGGAAGTGGAAGCGGAGAAAAACGTGCTGAAGATGCCGCAAAAAGTGCAATCTCATCTCCATTAATTGAACAATCAATTGAAGGAGCAACAAAAGCAATTTGCCATATCACTTGTGGGCCAAATGTTTCACTCTTTGATTCACAAAGCTGTGTTGAAAAAATTATTGAAGAAAGTGGCAATCAATTAGATCTTAAATTTGGTATCTCAATTAATGATCAATTAGGTGATCAAGTCTTAGTTTCAATTATTGCTAGTGGCTTTAAAGGCGATGTTGATTTCTCAAAAACTAACATCACATTTACTAGACCATCAGCTCAACAAGATTTAAGAGATATTCAAGCTGGATTAAGTAGTTTATCTTCAACTCCTGAAGAAAAAGAAGCAAAAGATGATGACTTCATGCCATCATTCCTTGAAGAAAGAAACTTCTAAAATTATAAAAAATAAGGCACCAATCGAATAAATTGGTGCCTTTTACAAATTATTTGTATTTAATTAATAAATAATTTATAATTTTTAAACGTAAAAGACACGTCTAGTAGATGATTAAAGCTTAGAGAGATAACGTCTGGTGAAAGTTATACTTTAACGCTATTAGGTATCACTTTTATTTAAATCTTTAAATTATAGAGAGTGATTAATATTTTATATATTAATAACTAAGGTGGTACCACGATCAATCGTCCTTAGAGAAATCTAAGGTTTTTTTATTTAAAGGAGAATGTCCATGGAAACAAAAGATAGCTTATTGATGCCAAAAACTAACTTTGAAATGAGAGGTAATTTATCTCAAAAAGAACCAAAATTAGTCGAAAAATGGCAAAAAGATGATGTTTATCATCATATGAATGAAAATAGAACTTTAGGAGAATACGTACTTCACGATGGTCCTCCATATGCAAATGGTGCAATGCATTGTGGACATATGTTAAATAGAGTTTTAAAAGATTTTGTCATTCGTATTAAAAATATGGAAGGATATGAAACTCCATTTATTTTTGGATGGGATACACACGGTCTTCCAATTGAAAACATGGTCACAAAAATGGGTGTTAATAGAAAAACAACTCCAGTTTTCGAATTTAGAGAAAAATGTAGAGATTACGCACTTTCTCAAGTTGAAAGACAAAAAGCTGACATTAAAAGACTTGGCTGTTTAGGAGATTACGATAACCCATACATCACTTTAAATAAAGAATTTGAAGCTAGAGAAATTCATTGTTTTAGTGAAATGGCTCTTCAAGGCCTTATATATAAAGGATTAAAGCCAGTTTATTGGTCACCAAGTAGTGAATCAGCTTTAGCTGAAGCTGAAATTGAATATCAAGACGTCGAAACTTACACAATTTATGTCGCATTTAATACAATCGATGGAAAAAATATCGTTCCTAACGATACAAAATTCTTAATCTGGACAACTACACCATGGACCCTTCCAGCAAACTTAGCAATTTGTGCTAATCCAGAACTTAACTATGGATTATATAAAACAAACATTGGAACTTTATTATTCTTAGAAGATTTAAAAGATGAGTTAACTAAAAAAATCGGTTTAACTGAATGTGAATTACTTAAAGAATTCAAGGGTAAAGATCTTGAAGGAATTGTTACAAAACATCCTTTCTATGATAGAGAATCATTATTAATTTTAGGTGATTATGTTACCGGTGATACTGGTACAGGTCTTGTTCATATCGCTCCAGGACATGGTGAAGATGACTATCAAGTTTGTTTAAAATATGGGATCAAGCCATATTGCCCTGTTGATGAGCACGGTATGATGATGAAAGAATGTGGACCAAGACTTGAAGGAATGTTCTATGAAGATGCAAATAAAGAAGTCTTAAAAATCTTAGAAGAAAATGGTGCACTTTTAAAAGAAGAAACAATTACCCATAGCTATCCACACGATTGGAGAACTCATAAACCAGTTATTTTTAGAGCAACTCCACAATGGTTCTGCTCAATTTCACCAATTAGAGAAAATTTAATTAAAGATATCCATAACGTTAAATGGTTACCAAAATGGGGTGAAACCAGAATGGTAAACATGATTAAAGATAGAAACGATTGGTGTATTTCTCGTCAAAGAGTTCGGGGTGTACCAATTCCAATTATTTACTGTGAAGATGGAACTCCAATTTTAGAAAGAGAAGTCTTTGATCACATCGAATATTTAGTTAGAGAAAATGGTAGTAATATTTGGTATAAGCTCGATGCAGTCGAACTTTTACCAGAAGGTTATAAAAATGAACATTCACCAAATGGAGTCTATAAAAAAGAAAAAGATATCATGGATGTTTGGTTTGATAGTGGCTCTTCTTGGAACGGAGTTTTAAGTGAAAGAGGCTTAAAATATCCAGCTGATTTATATCTTGAAGGTAGCGATCAATATCGTGGATGGTTCAATTCATCATTAATTTTATCTGAAGCCTTATATAAAACTGCTCCATATAAACAAGTTGTTTCTCATGGCTTCGTCATGGATGAAAAATGGGAAAAAATGTCAAAATCTAAAGGTAACGGTCTTGATCCAATTAAAATTATCAATGTTTATGGAAGTGATATTTTACGTTTATGGGCTTCATTAACTGATTATCAACAAGATGTAAGAATTTCTGAAAATATTATCAAAACCATTTCAGAACAATATAGAAAAATTAGAAATACTTTCAGATTTATGCTTGGAAACTTATCAAATGGTAGTTTAGAAGATACCTTTAAAGAAAGTGATATCCAAACTAAGTTTGAAAAAATTGATTTATTCATCCTTGCTAAACTTGAAGAAGTTAAAAATAAATTCATTAATTTCGTAGATGAATTTAACTTCATCTCAGCAATGACTGAAATTATGAAATTTATGAGTGATGACTTATCAAGTTTCTATTTTGATCTTGCTAAAGATATTCTTTATTGTGAAGCCAAAGATTCAACAAGAAGAAAACAAGTTCAAACAGTTATCAATGAATGTTTATTCACTGTTATGAGATTACTTAACCCAATTATTCCATTTACAATGGATGAAGTTAATCAAAATTATCCATTAAGAAGTAAAGATAACGTTCAATTATATGATTATCCAAAAGTAAGTAATAATTATAATAAATCATTACTTGATGAATATAATTCAATTAGAAATCTTAGAGATGACGTCTTAAAAGCTCTTGAAGAAAGTAGAAATAAAGGTGAAATCGGTAAATCTAACGATGCAATGATTGAAATCAAAGTCGAAGATTCAAAAACAAAAGCCGTCTTTGATTCAATTCCTTTAAATGAACTTTCATTATTATTCATCGTTTCTAGAGTTGTAGTAAATGAAGATATCAAAGATGCTTTCAAAGGAGAAGTTAGCTCAATTATCATAGAAAAAGCTAGTGGAGTTAAATGTGATAGATGTTGGAATTTCTTTGATGAAAATGAAATTACAGAGGTTGATGGCACAAAATTATGTCCTAGATGCCATCATATAATGACAAAATAAGATGAAACTATTAGAAAAAATTAAAAATTTAAAAAAAGAAACTAAAGACATAATTTTGTTAGGTTTGATTGGATTTGGTATTGTATTATTTTCAATTTTATTTGATCAAATCACAAAATATGTTGCTTTAGGATGCTTAAAAACTGCAGGAGCATCCTATGAATTCATCCCTGGATTTTTAGATTTTACTTTAGTTTTTAATACTGGTGCTGCTTGGGGAACTGGAGGAGATGCTACTTGGAGTAGAATTTTACTTATTTTAATTTCTTGGGCAGTAGCTTTATTTATTATTGGTTTATTTATTTTTTATGTCGTTAAAAAGAAACCAATTAAAAAAGGATTATTTATTATTGTTGCCTTTATTTTAGGAGGAGATATTGGAAATTTAATTGATAGAACCTTCTTTTATGATAGAGGCGTCATTGACTTTTTATCTATTCAATCATGGTGGCCTGGATTTGGAATATTTAATATTGCAGATTCCATTTTAGTATGTTCAATATTTGCTTTAATTATTTATTATATAGTTGAAATGGTTAAAGAACATATTAAAGAAAATAAAAGATTAAATAGTGAAAATGAAGATGTTAAAAAGGTAGAACCTACCACTAATAGCGAAGAAAATAAGGATGTTGATTAAAGAATATACAGTCGAAAAACAATATGAAGGTCTTAGAGTAGATCAAATTTTACCTATTCTAGAAGAAGGTTATTCTAGAGTATATTTTTCATTTTTAATTAAAAAGAATAAAGTTCATGTAAATGATAAAGAAATATCTCCTTCATATCGAATTAAAGAAGGTGATATCATCAAAGTTGAATTTAAAGAAAAAGAAGGTGACTTTATAAAACCTTTAGAATATCAACTTGATGTTGTTTATGAAGATGAGGATGTTTTAGTTATCAATAAACCTCAAGGATTAGTAGTTCATCCTTCTGTTGGTCATCAAGACGATACTTTAGTTAATGCTCTTGTTTATAATAACTATGAATTATCAACAATAAATGGAAAATCTAGAGTAGGAATTGTCCATCGCATCGATAAAGATACATCTGGATTACTTTTAGTTTGTAAAAATGACTTCGCTCATAACGATATCGCTGATCAACTTAGAGATCATTCAATGAATAGAGAATATATTGCTCTAGTTGATGGAGTAATAGAAGCTAGCCAAGGAAAAATTGTTGGAGCAATTGGTAGAGATAAAACTAACAGAATGAAAATGGCGATTGATAAAGTTAATGGAAAAGAAGCTGTTACCCATTTTGAAGTTCTTAAAAAGTTCGATAAATACACACTTATTCTCTGTAAACTTGAAACCGGAAGAACTCATCAAATTAGAGTTCATATGTCTAGTATCAATCATCCTTTAGTAGGTGATAAAGTTTACGGAGGATCAACTCATTTATATGATAAAGGTCAAATGCTCCATGCATATAAATTAACTTTTACTCAACCACATACAAAAAAAGAGGTAGTAGTTGAAATACCTCTTCCTGAATATTTTCAAAAAATTATTGATGAATTAGAAACTAAAACAATTTAACTTCTAATAAATTCTTAAAGTTAACAAAATTAGTTTTACAAATTAATTTTAAATCATCTAAAGTATGTGATTTTAAGTAATTTGTTACGAATTCATCGACAGTTTTGGAAGCTCCAAGCGGGACTTCCATTTTTAATTTTGTACTTAAATTTTTAGTTTCTATAAGTAAATAATATCTAGCAACCCAGCTAGCTAAAGCTACGCTTGGGAAAAATGTTTCACCTTTTTCTTTAAAAACAATGTTCGTTGTTTTTTGTTCTTGAGTAGAAATATAAAAATAATATTTATCTTCTTCACAGAATTTATCAACGTAAATGTTATTTACATAAGGACATCTTTTATGTAAAGAAGTTAAGCAAGCATTATGTAAAATTGCTTTTATTGCATTCATTGATAAACCTCTAGCAACAAGGTGATTATATTTATCGTTACTTAAAATCTTACAAGAGTAGTGAATCTTTTTTAAAATAGTAGGAACAACTTTTAAAATTACTGAATCGCTAATTTTTTTAGAGTCGTGAACATTAAATTCTTTAATTAGTTGCATTGTTGAATTATCAACGTAAGCTGCACAAACAACAATTGGAGCAAGGAAATCACCAGTTCCAACTTCATCGCTACCAATTTGATAGTCGACATCGATAAAAATTGGCGATTCTTTGATAACTTTTTGCTTTTTAGGCATGATATTTTCTTCAATTGAATATTTTTTAGCGAGAGGCATTGGATCTTCACCTTGGATTGTTACTTTATAGA
Organism: uncultured bacterium; assembly: GCA_949293255.1. Lineage (GTDB taxonomy): Bacteria > Bacillota_I > Bacilli_A > RFN20 > CAG-826 > Onthovivens. The sequence continues at coordinate 153,332 of CASFCL010000001.1, read as the reverse complement.
TTTTACCTTTTTTATTATCGTAAGCAGTGATGATATAGTCTTTTGTTTGAATATAAAAAAGAATATAACCAATATTTCTATCGACAATAAAATCTTTAAAATCATTTTCAATGGTTTTTAAATTATGCTCGTCAACTTTTATCGTAACCATGATAAAATTATAACATATTTTTGAATTTTTTTATTAAAACAAATTATTCAAAATATATACTAAATTGTGATATTCTTTTAAGAATGAAAAATGTAAGAAAGATTTTAGAAATAGATCGCATTATTGATGCGATAAGAAAGTATATAAAAACTCCAGTTGGATCAAAAAAGCTTGATTCAATCTCTTTTTTACATAACAAAAACAAGATAGTTTTTGAATTAAATAAATTAAATGAATTGATGGATATCATCTCTAAATATGGTAATTTACCTATTCAATCAACACTCGATTTAGAATATGAAATCCATAAAGCTTTAAGTGGTAAAGTTTTTGATGAATCAAAATTAAATCAACTTAAAGATGAAATCATGAGTGCTAGTCAATTAAATAAGTTTGTTTCATTACATAAAATTGAAACAAAATACTTAACTGAATTATTTTACCTTCGACCAGCAAGTCATATTGTAAATGAAATTTCTAGATGTATCAGTTTAGAAAATACAGTTAATGATAATGCATCAACTCTTTTAAGCGATATTAGAAAGAAAAAGAATGGTTTAAATAAAGAATTAAAGAAAATTGGTAATTCACTTGTAAGTAGATATAAAGATTATTTAACTTATGAAATGGTAGTTATAAAAAATGGACATTACGCTTTACCAATTAATACCTCAAAAAAGAATAGCATTAGTGGTATTGTTTTAGATATTTCTGATTCAGGTCAAACAACCTTTATTGAACCTAGTGAAGTGCTTGAAATTGAAAATAAATTAATGCTTTTAGATCTTCAAGAAAGAGATGAAATCTCAAGAATCTTAAAATATCTTACCGATATGATTATGGATAGTAGAGATTTATTAATTGAAAATAACAAGAAAATTGGAGAGTTAGATTTCATCTCTTCAAAAGCTCAATATGCTTTTGAAATTGATGGAATTATTCCTGAAATTTTAGATAAAAAGAACATCAATTTATATGGAGCAAGACACCCACTTTTAAATAAAGATACAGTAGTAGCAAATGATTTTATATTAGGTAATGATAAAAGATTGATGTTAATTAGTGGTCCAAATGCTGGAGGAAAAACGATTGCTTTAAAAACAGTTGCGACTCTTATTTATATGACAAACATGGGTTTAGCAATTCCTGCTTTTAATAATTCATCATTAGGAATTTTTAATAACATTTATTTAGATATTGGCGACTCCCAATCAATAGAAGCTAATTTATCAACGTTTTCTGGGCATATTAGTAATTTATCAGTAATTTTTAAGTATCTCACATCAGCCGATATTGTTCTTATAGATGAGATTGGAAACGGCACAGATCCTAAAGAAGGTGAGGCTTTATCGATTGCTGTTGCTAAATTTTTGATTACTAAAAAGTGTTTAGCTTTACTTACATCTCACTTTTCTTTACTTAAAAAATTTGGTCTATCAAATCCTAATGTTTTAAATGCATCTTTTGTTTTTGATGAGAAAAATATTAAACCAACTTTTAAAATGTTACTTGGTGTAAGTGGTAAAAGTTATGGTTTCTTGATTGCCAAAAAATATGGAATCGATCAAGACATTATTAGCGATGCTAGATCAATTTATCAAAAGAATTATTTAACAAAGCAAGATATTGATTTAAGAACAATTGAGAAAAAAGAAAATGAACTTTCTTTTAAAGAAGAAAGATTAAAAGAAAGAGAAGAAAAACTTCTTAAGCAAAAACAAGAATTAGTAGATAAGGAAAATAAACTTAAAGAAAGAGAAGATAAAATCAAAGAACGTAAACTTGCTGATTTTGATGAATATCTCGATAAAATGTACGATAACGTCAACAATATTTACGAAGAATTCAAGAAAAATAAAGACCTTAAAAAGGCTGAAAATCAACTTTTAGAACTTTCTAAAAAAGAAACCAAAAAAGAAACTTTAAACGTTGGTGATTATGTAGAAATTGTTGGTATGAATACCAAAGGAAAAATTGTTCGTATCAATAATAAAAAAATCTCAATCAATACAGACTCAGGATTTTTAATTAATACGACAGTTGATCGACTTAAAAAGGTTGGAAAACCTGCTGAAGAAGTTAAATCAACAGTCCATATTGATAAAGAAATTATGAATAAAAAGATAGTTTCTTCTCAGCTTAATTTAATTGGATTTAGAGTAAATGAAGCCCTTGATAGTCTTGATTATTATTTATCAAATTGCCTAGCTAGTGGCATGAAAAATGTAAAAATTATTCATGGATTTGGAACTGGTAGACTTAGAGAAGCTATTCATGCACATCTAAAAACTATCGATTACGTCGAATCTTTTAGACTTGGTAATGAACTTGATGGTGGAAGTGGATCAACGATTGTAACTTTAAAATGAACGAAATCTTAAAAAAGCAAATAGAACTATTACCTGATAAACCTGGTAGTTACCAAATGAGAGATAAAGATGATAACATCATCTACATCGGGAAAGCTAAAAACTTAAAAAAGAGAGTTTCTCAATATTTTTTAAGACCGCAAAATGGTAAAACAGCTTCGATGGTTTTTAATGTTGACCATTTTTCAATAATCATCACCAATACTGAAAAAGAAGCTTTAATTTTAGAAATGAATTTAATTCAAAAATATCATCCTCGATACAATATTTTATTAATGGATGATAAACGCTATCCATATTTAGCAATTCATAAAGGAGTTAAGCATCCTTATGTTTCAATTGCTAGAAACATTAACGATAGAAAATCAGAATTTTTTGGACCATATCCTAATAGTGGTGCCTGTTATGAAACATTAAATATCATTAATAAATTATTCCCTTTAAGAAAATGTAAAACTGTTCCAACTTCACCTTGTCTTTATTATCATTTAAATCAATGTTTAGGACCTTGCGTCAATGAAGTTGACCCTCAAATATATCGAGAAATTTGTGAAAATATTTCTAAATTTTTAAAAGGAAACAATAAAGAAGTAGTAAACGAATTAAAAGAAAAAATATCGATTGCATCGGAGAATTTAGAATTTGAGAAAGCTAAAGAATATAAAACGATGCTCGATTCAATTTTAGCAATAAGCGAAAAACAATATATGGAACTTAAAGATAAAATTGATCGTGATTTTGTTTCCTTTAATCTTCGTGATAACTACATTGGAATTGTCGTTCTTATCATGAGAAAAGGAATGATAATTTTTAAAAGATCATTTGTTTATGAACTTATGGGTGAAGTAAATGATTTTGTAGTCGATATTTTAACTCAATATTACCTTAAAAATACTTTACCAAAAGAAATTATTGTTCCTACAGAAGAATTAAAAGAATTATTATCTTCATATTTTAGTGAAGTCGACATTATTGCTCCTACAAGAGGTCAACTTTTTGAAATTTTGCAAACTACAAAAGAAAATGCAAAAGAAGCTCTTGAACAACACTTTATGACCGCAAGATTAGAAGATGATTGCATCAAAATTCTTGAACATCTTGGTGAAATCTTAAAAATTAAAACTCCTTATCGAATTGAATTATTTGATAATTCACATTTAATGGGAACAAATGCAGTTGGAGCGATGGTTTGTTTTATAAATGGTGAACCTGTTAAAAAGATGTTTAGAAAGTTTAATTTAGATAATAAAAATACTAAAGATGATCTTGAATCAATGAAAGAAGTTATCTTTAGAAGATATTCTAGATTAAAACAAGAAAATCAATCTTACCCAGATTTAATTATTGTTGATGGTGGTTATAATCAACTTGTCGCAGCTAAACAAATCTTAAAAAGTATCGATGTAGACATCAATTTAGCTGGATTAGTTAAAAATGATAAACACCAAACTTCAGCTTTAATGGATGAAAATGGTAATGAATATGAAATCAATGATGATAAACCTCTTTTCTATTTTTTAACCAGAATGCAAAATGAAGTTCATAGATTTGCTATTAGTAGTCACATAAATAAAAGGAAGAAATCAATGTTTAAGTCAATTTTTGATGAAATTGAAGGAATTGGAGCAAAAAGAAAAGAATTATTACTTAAAAACTACCCAACTTTACAAGAATTAAAATCAGCAAGAATTGAAGAATTAGAACAAATTATTCCTAAAAAAGTCGCAATTGATTTAAAAGAAAAATTGGAGAATTTAAAATGAGTAAATTAGAAGTCAAAATGCAATTAAGTGAAAAAGAAATGAGAAAAATAGAAGATTTAAAGACAAAAACTGAATTAGTTGATTATTTTTCTTCATTAATGGAAGATTTTGAATTACTTGCAATTATCGATATTTATAAGCAATTTAGACATAAATTTGAAGAAATTTCCTTAATTGATAGTGGTGAATTCTATTTAACTATTCTTAAAAAACTTGAAATGTATGATGAAATTAAAAAAGAAATTGAGTATTTTGAAGAAAAACCATACATCTCTCAAGAAACTGAAGAATGGTTACATGATTTAGATAGATTTTTAGAAATTAAAAATAGATACGATAAAAATTACACACTAGAAGATATTAAAAAAGATTTAGCTAGTGAAGATGTTGATGCAACTTTAAAAGCCCTTGATCAACTAAGTTTAAAAGAATATGAAGATGTTGATTTAAACGACTACATCGCAAAAAATCTTAATTCAAGAACAAAATATAGCATTTCTTTTGGTATTCTTTTAACTAAATTAATCAAAGATAAATACGATAGAATGCCAATTGTTTTAAAAACTAGTAAAATCTATATCAATTTAATTCCAAAAGAATTTCATAAAATTCATCAAGAATTTACTAATATCTTTTTTATGATTATGACAAGTTTTCATAGTAGTGAGAAAAATATTTCAATTTTAGATTTTGTAACTTTATATGCAGTTTATGTTTATTATTATTTAGCTTATTCAATTCCAAATCTTGAAGAAATTCCAACAATTTATGTTGTTTGTTTAGATGTAGCATTTGAACTTTTCAATATTGATCCTCATGAAGATTATTTTTACATGGATATGTTAGATAGAAGTGATGATGATTTAATTGAAAAATATAATGAATTATTAATCGAAATGGGATTATTAATTAAAAACGAAGATATGAGTTAATCTAAACTAAAATTTTAAGAGTTAAATAAATATAATTTTCAAAAGTGTGACATCCTCACACTTTTATTTTTTTTCGTAAACATAAAATTTTTTAAAAATATAGAATTCATCGAAAAAATTTCTTTTTTTTAGAATATACTTTCATGGTAAAATTTAAACAAATAAAAAAACACAAATTCTTTCATCAAAATAACCTTTAGAATCATCTAAAGTTTAAAAACTTAATATCAATTATATTGATATTGGCATATATTTTTCTTTATAAAAACAAATATTTCATCAAAAAGGATAAAAGTGGACATTAACGTTCACTTTTCTTTACTCAAAGGGCTAATTATTATATAATTTTCTAGCGAAGTTTTTACAATTTATGGAGGAAAATTAAATGAAAAACGAATTAATTAAAAAAGAAAATGGTGTCTATGAAATTAAAGGAACAATAGATGCTAAAGAATGGAAAGATTTAGAAGAAAAAGCAATTGAAATTCTTTCTAAAAAAGTCCAGATCAAAGGTTTTAGAAAAGGACAAGCTCCAATTCAACTTGTTAGATCTAGAATCAATCCAATGGATCTTATAAATGAATGGACAAACCAAGGTTTAAATACTCTTTATAGAAATATTCTTAGAGAATTCCGTTTAAACCCATTCATTCAACCAGAAGTTAATATCAATGATCAAACCGCAGATTCATTAACTGCAACATTTAAAATTACAGTTCACCCAGAAATCACTCTTGGTCAATATAAAGGAATTGAAATCGAACTTGATAAAGTTAGTGTCACTGATATCGATGTCAATGCCGAAATTGAAAAATTATTGAGCGACAATTCAGAATTAGTCTTAAAAGAAGAACCAGCAGCTTTAGGTGATACAGTTGTTTTCGATTTTAAAGGTTATGTCGATGGAAAAGAATTTGAAGGCGGAAGTGCTCAAAACTATTCACTCGTCTTAGGTTCAGGTCAATTTGTTCCAGGTTTTGAAGATCAACTTGTCGGTGCAAAAAGTGAAACAAAAGTTGATGTTAACATCACTTTCCCAGAACAATATGTCGAAAATTTAGCTGGTAAAGATGCTAAATTCGTCTGTATGATTCATGAAATCAAAACCAAAAAAGCTCCAGAACTTAACGATGAATTTATAAAAACTCTTAACATTGGTGGAGTTGAAACAGTCGATCAATTAAAAGAATACGAAACAAAACAAATTACTTTAAGAAAAGAACAACAAGCTAGACAAAAACATTTAGAAGCCGTCGTTTCAACAATTTGTGATAATGCTGAAGTTACAATCGCTGATGCAGTTATCAAAGAAGAAGTTAGTAAATACCATAAATCATTACTTAGCCAATTAGAACAAAACGGTTTAACTCTTGATCAATATAAACAAATCACCGGTTTAGATGATGAAAAAATCAATGAACAATATGCAAAAGAAGCAAGAGCAAACTTAGTTAGAAGTTCTGTTCTTCAAAAACTTGCTCAAGTTGAAAACTTAATCGTTAGCAACAAAGAATTAGAAGAACAATTTGCTAGAATTGCTTCAACATATCATATGGATGTTGCTGAAGTTAAAAAATACTATGGTACTCCAGAAGCACAAAACGAACTTGTTCAACAAATTTTAGGTGGAAAATTACAAAGATTTATCTTAGCTAACAACCCACCAAAACAAGAAGAAGTTAAAGAAGAAGCAAAACCAGCTGCTAAAAAGAAAACAACAACTAAAAAAGCGGCTGCTAAAAAAGAAGAATCCTCAGAAGCTAGCGTAGCTAAAAAACCAGCTACCAGAAAAAAAGCTACTAAGAAAGCAGAATAATTTTGATGAGCGATGAGTTGAGTAAATCAACTCATCGCCATTAAGTGGAAATTCTTTAACTATCTAAAATCAATTTTTAAATTTAACTTTAGGATAAGTCGTTAAACTATCCTAACTAAATTTTTAGTTATTAGTTTAATTTTAAACCTCAAATTACTATTTATTGAAATTGAGTCAGATAGGTTGAGGTTTCCATCTGGCTTTATGTAGAGGAGGTAATAATGAACGAAAAAGTAAATTATCCATTACTTCAAAACGAAGTTCCTATTATAATTACTCGTGGAGCAATCACATTTCCTGATACAGTAAAGACAATTTATGTCCAAAGATCTTTTTCTGTAAAAAGTTATGAGATGGCAATAAGCAATTTTGAAAGTCTTTGTGTCATTGCATCTCAAAAAGATATGAACAAGGAAAATGTAGAATCACTTGATGATATTTATGATGTTGCTACATTTTGCAAAATCGTTTCTTCAAGTGGAGATCCTGCTTCAAGCATTAGAGTAAGATTTAGCGTTATTGATAGAGTAAAAATTACTTCTTTAGATTTATCTAAAGATTATTTTACTTGTAAAGCTGAAGTTATGCCTGATGTTTTCGGGGATAAAATTGAAGAAGAAGCTCTTGTTAAAAAACTTGTAAATACTTTAAACAATAACGATAGTAACGTTTATAAAGTTTTCACTGAAGATTATAGAAATTTAATCAATAGAGGAATCAATGCTCTTGAGCTTAGTTATTTAATTAGTGATGTTATCAATGCTGATACCAAAACTAAATATGAACTTTTAGCTGCTCCAACAGTTAATGATCGTCTTAAAAAATTACTTGAAGAAGCTGATAAAATCTATCAATCAAATAAAATTGATAAACAACTTGAAGATTCAATTCGTGAATCTGCTCAAAAAGCTCAAAAGGAATATTTTTTAAGAGAGAAGATGAGAGCTATTCAAAAAGAGCTTGGTGAAGATGAGAACACAAGAGATAAAATCCTCGATGACATCGAAAAAAATCCATATCCTCAAGAAGTAAAAGAAAAGATTAAAAACGAATATAAAAGAATGGCAAATATGCCTCAAGGTTCAATTGAATCTAGCTTAATTAAAGACTATATCGATATCGTTATGGACGTTCCTTGGTTCCAAGAAACTACCGATAATGAAGACATCAAAAACGTTCAAAAAGTTTTAGATGAAGATCATTATGGTCTTAAAAAAGTTAAAGAAAGAATCATTGAATATCTTGCAGTAAAAGCTGTAAATAAAGATTTAAAAGCACCTATTTTATGTTTTTATGGACCTCCAGGATGCGGAAAAACATCTTTAGCCGCATCAATTGCTAGAGCATTAGGTAAAAAGTTTATCAAATGTTCTTTAGGAGGCGTTTCAGATGAAGCCGAAATTAGAGGACATAGAAGAACTTATGTTGGTTCTAGACCTGGAAGAATTATCAATTCTTTAAGAAAAGCAAAAACAGTAAATCCTGTTTTCTTACTTGATGAAGTTGATAAATTAGGTAGTAGTTATAAAGGTGATCCTTCAAGTGCCTTACTTGAAGTTTTAGATCCTGAACAAAACTTTGCTTTCTATGATAATTACTTAGAATTATCTTACGATTTAAGTAAAGTCTTGTTTATTTGTACTGCCAATGATTTAGGTGGAATTCCAGCTCCTTTAATGGATAGACTTGAATTAGTTGAAGTCGATTCATATACCTTAATTGATAAAATTCACATTGCTCAAGATTATTTAATTCCAAAAGAACTTAAAAATAATGGTTTAAAACCAGACCAAGTTGAATTTACTGATGAAGGAATTTCTTATGTTATTGAAAGATACACAAGAGAAAGTGGAGTTAGAACTTTAGAAAGAAGAATCGCAACAATTTTAAGAAAAATCGTTGTCGATTTATTAAAAGGCAAAATTAAAGATAAAGTGATCGTCAAAGAAAAAGAAGTCAAAAAGTACCTTGGAATCGAAGATTTTGACCCTACAAACAAAGAAAAAGGTAAACAAATCGGAGTTGTTACAGGACTTGCTTGGACTCCATTTGGAGGAGATATTCTTCCAATCGAAGTCAATTATTTCCCAGGAAAAGGACGCTTAGTTTTAACTGGTAAACTTGGCGATGTTATGAAAGAAAGCTGTGAAATTGCTCTTGATTACATTAGAGCAAATGCTGATAAATTTGGAATCGATTCAAAACTTTTCCAAGAAAATGATATCCATATCCATGTACCAGAAGGTGCAGTTAGTAAAGATGGTCCTTCAGCTGGTTGTGCAATTACAACAGCAATGGTAAGCGCCTTTACTAAAACTCCAGTTAGTGGAGATATCGCAATGACAGGAGAAGTTACATTAAGAGGAAATGCCCTTCCAATCGGTGGATTAAGAGAAAAAACCTTAGCTGCTTTAAGAAGAGGTATTAAAACTGTCATCATTCCAAAAGATAACAAAAAGACAGTCACTGAATTACCAAAAGAAATTAAAGATAATTTAAACATTGTCTATATGAGTTCAGTTGATGAAGCAATTAAAATTTGTTTAGGAAGATAAAATTATGGTTTATCCTTTTAAGAATGCAAAATTTATAAAAAGTATTGTATCGATGAAGGATAAACCTTCTTCTTTAAAAGAGATTGTAATTGTTGGTAAATCAAATGTAGGAAAATCAAGTTTAATAAATGCTTTATTAAACAATAATCATCTTGCCTACACTAGTTCAAAACCTGGACATACAAGATTATTAAATTATTATTTAATCGATAATTGTTTTTATTTTGTAGATTGTCCTGGATATGGATATAGTGCAAAAAAGGATGTCGATTACGCTTTTTATGGAGAGATGGTTGAAAACTATTTTAAAGATAACAAGTATTTAAAGTTAGTTATCTTTTTATTAGATTCTAGACATATTCCTAGTTCTGATGATATTGATTTTTATAACTATTTAAAGTCAATGAATTATCCATTTATCATTCTTTTTACAAAAGGTGATAAACTAAATATGTCGATGAGATCGAAGATTCCTAGCAACTTCAAAACCGCTTTTAAAGAGGAATATTCAAAAGAAAAAGCAATAGTTGTGTCAATTAAAAACAAGAAGAGTTTAGATGATACAAAAGAAATTATTAATAAATACTTAAGTGAGGATTAATTATGGCCCTTGATAAAAGATATGATTTTAAAAAAGTAGAAGAAGGAAAATACTTTAATTGGAAAAATAAAGGTTATTTTGAAGCAGGAGATAAGAGTAAACAAAAATTCTCAATGGTTATTCCTCCTCCAAATGTTACTGGAAAATTACATATTGGACACGCTATTGATACAACAATTCAAGATATCACTTGTAGATATAAAAAAGCTAAAGGATTTGATGTTTTATACCTTCCTGGATGCGATCATGCAGGTATTGCAACTCAAGCTAAAGTTGATGCAAAACTTAAAGAAGAAGGAACATCAAGATTTGAAATTGGTAGAGAAGCATTCCTTAAAAAAGCTTATGAATGGAAAGATACATATGCCTCATTTATCCATGAACAATGGGCAAAAATGGGCTTAATGTTAGATTATAGTAGAGAAAGATTTACTCTTGATGAAGGTTTCCAAAAAGCAGTTTATACCGTTTTTAAAACTCTTTATGATCAAGGTTTAATTTATAGAGGTGAAAGAATCGTAAACTACGATCCAATCATGAGAACTGCCCTTTCTAATATTGAAGTTATTTATAAAAAAGATAAGGGTTATTTCTATTATTTTAAATATAACTTTGTTAAAGATGCTTCAAAATATTTAACCATTGCAACAACTAGACCTGAAACCATGTTTGGTGATACATGTATTATTGTAAATCCAAAAGATGAAAGATATAAAGATGTAATTGGAGAATATGTTATCAATCCAGCAAATGGTGATAAACTTCCAATTATTGCTGATGAATACGTCGATATTGAATTTGGAACTGGTGCGATGAAATGTACTCCAGCTCATGATCCTAACGACTTTATCTTAGGTCAAAAATATAACATGAAGCAAATTGTCATCATGAATATTGATGGAACAATGAATGAAAATGCTAAAGGTTATGAAGGATTAAGTAGAGAAAAATGTAGAGAACTTTTACTCGAAAATATTAAAAAAGATGGCAACTTAATCAAGATCGAAGAAATCGAACATGATGTTGGACATTCAGAAAGAAGTGATGCAGTAGTAGAACCAATTTTATCAAAACAATGGTTCATCAAAATGAAACCTCTTGCTGAAGCAGTCTTAAAAAATCAAAAAAGTAAAGATAAAACAGTATTCTATCCAAAAAGATTTGAAAAGGTTTTAACTCGCTGGATGGAAAATTGTGATGATTGGTGCATCTCTAGACAACTTTGGTGGGGTCATAGAATTCCTGTATATTACTCAAAAACAACTGATAAAATACTAGTTTCCGACCATAAACCAGAAGATTTTGAAAATTGGTATCAAGATGAAGATGTCCTTGATACATGGTTTTCTTCAGCATTATGGCCATTTGGAACTTTAGGTTGGCCAGATAAAACTGAAGATTTAGAAAGATATTTCCCACTTGATTGTATGGTTACAGGATACGATATTATTTTCTTCTGGGTTTCAAGAATGTATTTCCAAGGTCTTAAATTTACCTCAAAAGCTCCATTTAAAGATGTCGTAATTCATGGTCTTATCAGAGATAAATTTGGAAGAAAAATGTCGAAATCTTTAGGAAATGGTGTCGATCCAATCGATGTTATTAATCAATATGGTGTCGATAGTTTAAGATATTTCTTAGCAACAACTGCATCTCCTGGTCAAGATATGAGATATGAAGAAGAAAAAGTTGCTAGTGCCTCAAATTATTTAAATAAAATTTGGAATAGTGCTAGATTTATTCTTTTAAATATCGATGAAAATGAAAAAGATTTTGAAATTAACACTAAGAAATTAACATATATAGATAAATATATCTTAACTAAATTAGAACAAGTAATTAAAAAGATTACTAAATCAATGGATAAATATGAATATGGTATTGCTAGTAGTACTTTATATGATTTTGTCTATGACGATTTCTGCTCATTCTATATTGAAATGGCTAAAGTTTCATTAAATAAAGAAGAAGAAAAACATAACACACTTGCCGTTTTACTTTATGTATTAAAAGCAGTTGTTATGATGATTTATCCATTCTCACCATTTATTAGTGAAGAAATTTATTTAAATCTTCCAACTCATTTAGATTCAATTATGCTTGAATCTTATCCAACATATACTAAAAAATACGTTTTTAACGATTCTTTAAATAAAGTTGATTCACTTAGAAAAGCAATTGAAAACACTAGAGCATATAAAGTTGAAAATAAATTAGCTCCAAATACAAAATTAAAATTAACAATCCTTGGTCAAGGATTTGAAAAATCATTGATCGATTATTTAAGTAGATATGCCTTTGCTGAAAGTATCGATTTTGACGAAAATAATACTCAAGGAACAGTTTATATTATCAATGATTTTTCACTTGTTATTCATGATTCTATTGATAAAGAAGCTTTATTAAATAATTTAAATAAACAAAAAGAGAATTTATTAAGTGAAATTGCTAGAAGTGAAAAGATTCTTTCTAATCAAGCCTTCCTTGCTAAAGCTCCTAAAGAAAAGGTCTTAAAAGAGCAAGAAAAATATGAACAATATAAGGCTCAAATTCTCAATATTGAAGAAAAAATAAAAAATTTAAAATAATTTGGTAAATTTTTCTACTTGCTGGCATCTTGTATAGTGAAAGGAGGTAGAAAATGAGCAAAATCGAAATATCAGATGAAGAATTGAACACGATTCAACCTGGTGAAGCTATTACCCTTGCAACTGTAATGGCTATTTTAGCTATCGCAATTATCACCGTTATTGCTTACCGATTATTTATGAGTGGTGAAGGCGCAGTTAAATTACCAGGTGGATATTCTTTTCAATGGACATAATGAATGATTAAAATCAAAGATTTGGTTCCGAATTCAAGACCACGCGAACACGCGCTTGAAAAGGGAATTTCTTCGCTTTCTAATATTGAACTTTTAGCTTTGATTTTGGGTAGTGGAATTAAAGAAAAATCAGTATTAGATCTAGCTAACGAAATTTTAAATATGTCCGATTCAATCGCAACTTTATTCACTAAAGATCTTTCTTATTTAAAAAGTTTTAAGGGTCTTTCAAATGCTAAGGCTTTAAAGTTATTAGCGTGTTTTGAATTAGCAAAAAGAAAAGACGAAGAGTTGAATGAATTGATGAATTTTAATAAATATAATCCGAAGTGTTTTTATAAAGAATTTCACTCTCTTTTATCTAATAACAAAAAAGAATCACTTTATTTAATAGGCTATAAAAATTTTAAAAGGATTAAAAAGATTTTTCTTGGGGATGGTAATAATGCAAGCATCACTTACTCTTTAAAGCATATAATTACTATCATTAAAGATTTAAATATAGATTTATTTATTCTTATTCATAGTCATCTAACCATAAATAATCAACCATCAAATAACGACTTAATATCGACATATGAATTAAGTGAAGAGTGTAAAAACTTGAATATCATTTTTCTTGATCATCTTATTATTTCTTCAAATAATTATTTTAGTTTTAAAGAAAGTAAATTACTCTAATTAACATTGACTTAAACCCAAACTTTTGGTATATTAACAAGCGTTGTAACCCCTAATGGTTTACAACCGCATTAAAAAGGTTCCTTAAACTATGAAAATAGTACCTTCAGAGCGAGTAATTTTATCAAAAAGGAGGGCACTAAATGTACGCTATAATTTTAACTGGCGGAAAACAACTTAAAGTTGAAGTCGGACAAAAAATCTACGTCGAAAAATTAGATGTAGAAGCAGGAAAAGATTTTACCTTTAACGATGTTCTCTTAATTGGTGGAGATAAAGTAACAACCGGAAATCCAACAATTAAAGGAGCAACAGTTGTGGCTACTGTTGAAAAACAAGGTCTTGGAAAGAAAATTAGAGTTTTCAAATACAAAGCTAAAGCCAATTATCGTAGAACTCAAGGTCACAGACAACCTTACACATGTTTAGTCATTAAAAGCATTAATGCATAATGATTGAAATCACTTGTTATTTAAAAGGTAGTAAATTATCAAAATTTGTCTCAAAAGGACACGCAGATTTTGATACATATGGCAAAGATATTGTATGTAGTGCAATTAGTTCAATAATTATCGGTGGACTTAACGCATTAAAAAACATTGAAGACTTTCAAATTAAAATTGAAAAAGGATATGTTGAATGTAAATGCCTTAAAGAAATTGATGATTATAACCAAATTGTCTTCGATACAATGATTACCCAAATCAAAACTATACATGAACAATTTCCTACCTATATTAGAATTGAAGAAAGGAATGGATGAAAATGGAATTAAGATTTAAACTTGATATACAACTCTTCGCTTCACATAAAGGTGTCGGTAGTACCAAAAACGGAAGAGATTCCGCTGGTCGTAGACTTGGAGTTAAAGTTGCTGATGGCCAAACTTGTAAAGCAGGAGCAATAATTTATAGACAACGCGGTACAAGAATCTACCCAGGTGTTAACACCAAAAAGGGTGGAGACGACACAATTTTTGCCTTAAAAGCTGGAGTAGTTAAATTCGAAAGAGTCGGCAAAAATAGAAAACGCGTAAGTGTTTACGAATTAGCATAAGTTAAATTATAACCACCTGCTTTTAAGTAGGTGGTTTTCTTTTAAAGGAACTACAAATTATGTTTATTGATCGTGTAATTTTAGAAATTAGAAGCGGGAAAGGTGGAGATGGAAGAATCTCTTTCTTAAGAGAAAAGAATAGACCTCGCGGTGGTCCAGATGGTGGAAATGGCGGAAGAGGAGGTTCTGTTTTTCTTCGTGCATCAAAATCTGTCACAACTTTATTTAATTTTAGACATTCAAAAGTTATACGAGCAGAAGATGGTGAAAATGGTGATATTAAAAATTTATATGGCCGTTCAGCCAAAGATATCTATATTGATTTACCAATTGGGAGCGTAGTTTTTTTAGAAGAAAACCACCAATTTGTTGCTGATTTAAATGAAGATGGAAAAACCTTTATGATTTGTAAAGGCGGAAGAGGTGGAAGAGGCAATGCTTGTTTTAAAAATTCAAGAAACAAAGCACCAAAAATTGCTGAAAACGGCCTTCCAGGCGAGAAAAAAAGAATTATCGTTGAATTAAAATTATTAGCTGATGTCGGTATTATTGGTTTCCCAAGTGTTGGAAAATCTACATTTATTTCTTGCACAACTAACTGTAAAGCTGAAATTGGAGATTATGATTTTACTACCTTGATTCCAAACTTAGGGGTAGTAAAAACTGATGATTCAAGCTTTGTTTTAGCTGATATGCCAGGTCTTATTGAAGGTGCGCATTTAGGAAAAGGATTAGGATTAAATTTTTTAAGACATATTGAAAGAACAAAAGTTTTGATCCATATGGTGGATATGGAATCAAGTAGAGATCCTTATGAAGATTATTTAGCAATCAATGAAGAATTAAGAAAATATGGAATGCATCTTATCGATAGACCACAAGTTGTAGTCGCTAGTAAAGTGGATAGTGATGAAGCTATGGCAAAATATGAAGAATTTAAAAATAAAGTAACTGATAATGAAGTTATACCAATTAGTTCTTTATCTAACTTTAATTTAGATAAAGTTATCAATAAATGTGTTGGATTATTAAAAGATGCTAAAACTTATCCAATCTTTGATGAAAGCGATAAACAAGAAGTTGTCTTTGATCTTGATAAACAAGAAGATACTTTTGAAATTAAGAAAATTAATGAAAATACATACCAAATTCTTGGAGAAAGAGTTATCCGTACTTATCATCTTATTAACATTTCAGAAGATGAAGGTATGCTTAGATTAATTCATTACCTTGATAAGATAGGAGTCGATGAAAAATTACACGAACTTGGTGCAAAAAACGGCGATACCGTTAAATTAGAAGATTTTGAGTTTGAATATTTCGAATAAAATTTGCTTATAAAAGTAAATTGCTAAGTTTTATTCAAGGAATTATTACAAAAATACTTAAAAATTCAGTTGTTGTATCAACTGGCCCTTTCGGCATAAAAATTTACATGAACCGAACAAATGAGTTATTTGAAGGGGAAGAGTGCAAAATTTATACTTATTTTAAAGTTTATGAAGATGATGTGTCCGTTTATGGGTTTTTAGATGAAAAAGAAAAAGAAGTTTTTGAAAAATTAAATTTAATACAAGGAGTTGGGCCAAAAACTGCCTTATCAATATTAAGAAACATAAATTATGAAATGTTTGTTTCTTATGTAAAATCTAAAGATGTTGCAGGATTAGAAAAAATAAGTGGAATTGGATCAAAGGCTTCATTTTTCATCAACAAATTATATAAAAAATTTGATAGTTGC
Source organism: uncultured bacterium (assembly GCA_949293255.1). Lineage (GTDB taxonomy): Bacteria > Bacillota_I > Bacilli_A > RFN20 > CAG-826 > Onthovivens. The sequence continues at coordinate 136,843 of CASFCL010000001.1, read as the reverse complement.
AAATTAAATACTCTTGAATATGATAATGTTTTTAGAGCGTTGAAAAGTCTCGGTTATAATGATTATTTAATTTCATCTGCTTTAACCAAAGTTCAACCTGGTTTAGATGAAAGTACAGCTTTTAAAAAGGCAATCGAGGTATTAAAAAATGCCTAAAAAAGAGATTTTAAACCTTAGACCGACTAAATTAGAAGATTTCTTCGGTCAAAACGACATTATCAATCAATTGAAGGTCTTTTTGTTTAGTGCAAAAAAGAGAAAAAGTAGTTTAGATCATTTATTATTTTATGGACAGCCAGGACTAGGAAAAACAACCTTAGCAAGCGTAATTGCTAATGAACTTGAAAGTAAAATTATAAGTGTTTCAGCTCCTTCAATTGAAAGCATTGGAGAGATGGTAGAAATTGTTTCTCAAATTAGTGAAGGTAACATTTTATTTATTGATGAAATTCATCGACTTGAACCTGAAATTGAAGAAATTTTATATAGTGTTTTAGAAGATTCAACGATAAATATTTCTTATAAAAATGAAGATAGAACGAAAATTTTGTCGCTAAATCTACCTCATTTTACAATTATTGGAGCAACGACCAACGCTTCAAAACTTTCTACTCCATTAAGAGATCGTTTTGGTATTGTCTTTAAATTTTCATATTATTCCAATTATGAATTAAGTCAAATTATCCAAAATAATGCTAAAAAATTATCTTTAAATATCGGAAAAGAATCAGCTTTAGAAATTGCTAGAAGAAGTAGAAAAACACCTCGTGTTGCAAATAACATTTTAAAAAGACTTTTAGACTATAAAATTTACAATAATTTAACCAATATCACTCAAAAAGATATCAGTAATTTCTTCGATTTTATCGATATAAATGAGTCAGGTTTAACAAAATTAGATTTTGAAATTATCTCAATTTTTTATAACAAATTTTCTAATGGTGGTGTCTCGATGGATATCATCGCTCAATATTTAAATGAAAATCCTAATGACATCATACAAATTAATGAACCGTATCTAGTAAATTTAGGATTAATTGAAAGAACAAAAACCGGTCGAAAACTCACAGAAAGTGGTAAAAATTTATACAAAAAATACCTAGAAAAGCATAAACCTCAATTTTAGTTAATTTTTAGTAGGAGAGATACGAAAATAGAAACAAAAAAAGTTTGTATAATTGGGCCTTTTAATGTATATTATTTGGGTATGTTTATAAATATATATTTATAAACCTTTTCTTAGACGCAGAAATGTGAGGTTAACGTATGAAAAAATTCTTAGGATATATTACACTTGCAGTCACTTCCCTTATTGCTTTAGGGGTTGGAATTATTCCTTCTTTAAATAGCATTAATGGAAATATCGACTATTCAAGAAGTAGAACATATGTCTATAAAATTGGAGATAGAATCACTACAGATTCAGCAAATAATTTAGACCAAAACATCTTTAATTCTTATAACGATGATGATAAACAAGAGATTTTAGATGATGTAGTTGATACTTTTAGAGATAGACTCGATATCGCTCAAGTTAGTGAATACAACATTGAAACTGATGGTTACGATACAATTAAAGTTACCTTTAAAACCGCAACCTCACTTTATGATGATGTCGCTTCTTACCTTAATTTTAGCTGGTCAATGATGGCTTCAACTTATGGTAGTGAAACAAATATCGTCCTTGGAGATGATGCTCAAACCGTCTTCTCAAACATTTCAAACACAGGATTAAATTACGTTACTCCAACTACCGATTATAGTGAATTTGTTTCAACATCAGAAAGTAGCGATAACGACACAAGATTCTTCGAACCAGGAAGTGCTTATGTTGAATATAGAAATGGTTATCCATATGTTGTCGTCGGACTTGCTAACCCAGAAGGATTTAAAGATCTTTACGAACAAGCAAGAGGCGATTCAGGAGAAAGTACTGAAGAAGACACAACAGTTAACGGATTATCAAAAACTGATGTATTAAAAACAAACATCGGTACCGGTTTAGAACCTGATGGAACAACCGATGGAACAACCGATGGAACAACCGAAGAAGAAACTGAAACACCTGATGAAAACAAAATCTTTGTTCTTAATAACTGGCTTTCAAATTTAGACTTAGAAACATTACTTGAAAATGACGGAACATCAAATTTATTTGCAAACGAAATCAAAGAACACGTCTTATTTACAATCGATGCGACCGCAATTACTAATGTTTACTGGGATTATGATGCTAATAACACCGAAGAAGATCCAACTTATGAAGAAATTTATTTTGGTGGATACGATTTATTAGATGCAAGTGATGAAGCATCATATTATGGAACAGTTGTAACTGATTCAACTCTTGCCTATCAAAAAGCAAACATCTGGGCAGGAAAATTAAATGCTACAACTTATGGTTATGAAATTAATTTAACAAACGAAGGTGGTTCATATGCTTATACCGAAACAAATGATCCACAAGTTGAATACCTTGTTGAAAATCAAAAAGTTACCCTTTCTTCATTATTAATTGCAGGAATTGTTGGTACAGTAATTATTGCTTTATTTATGATTCTTAATTTTGGACTTCCAGGATTATTAGGAGCAATCTCAACTTTAGGAATCCTTGTTGCAACACTTGCAACATTCAATATGTTCGGAATTTATTTCAATATTGGTGCAATTTTAGGAATTTTAACTTTACTAGCAATCTCATTATTTACAACAACTTCCTTATTTAAAAAGATTAAAAACGATATTTATTTAGGTAAGAACTTCAAAAAAGCATATCAAGATGGTGGTAAAAAATCATTCTGGTATATGCTTGATTCTTCAATTATTGGTTTAATTCTTGGAATCGTCACATACTTAATTCCAAGTACAATTACCCTTGCATTTGGAACAATGTTAGTAGTTGGATCTTGCTTAAATGTCCTTATCAACGGTATCGCATTAAGAGCAATTTCTTACTTACTTTACACAAGTTCATTCATTGCAAATAAACCAAGATTACTTGCTTTAGAACCAAAACTTATTCCAAATTTATTAAATGATGAAAAACCAACTTACTTCGATGTTTATAAAACTAAACAAAATAAAACATCTAAAAAGGTTTATTCAATCGTCGGACTTATCTTATTAGTTGCTTCAATTGCAGGAATTGCTACATTCCAAGCAATTGATGGATCATTATATCCAACTGATAGTTCATCAATGACTACAATGTTCTATGCTCAAAGTTTATATCAAAACCCATCTGATAACATTGATAATAGAATTACAAATAATCTTCTTATTTATCAAGAAGGTCTTGCTTCATTATCAACAGATTCAGCATTAGAAAATAAAGTCTTAGATGTTTCAAGTGCAGAAGATATTGAAGTTACAAATTACTATTATGAATATAAAAACGAAGATGCAACCAATAGGGTTTACTTCTTCGTAGTTGATTTACAAACCTACATTTCAGTTGAAAATTATAGCTTAACTGACACAACTTATTATTACACAGTTAATAATTCAAGCGTCATTTCAACAAATAACCTTCTTGAAGCATTAAGTGATATTGCTTATCAATCATTAAATACCGATGGAACTGGCGAACTCAAAAATGTTGAAACATTTGATAATAATAGTGCTGGTTTATATACCTTAATTGGTGTTTCAATTAGCGTTGGAGTTGCTTGCTTATACTTTGCAATTAGATTTGGACCATCAAGAGCTTTATCAGCATTACTTATGTCATCTGCTGGAGTAGTTGTCTCAATTGGAATCTTCTCTTTAATTAGAGTTCCAGCTTCATCAGCAATCACATTTGCAGCATTATTATTAATTGGAATCTTCTTATTAATGTTTAATTCATACTTCCTTGCTGAAAAAGAAGTATTCAATGAAAATAAGAAAGAACTTCAAGCTAATAGAGAACTTAGATACGAACAATTCGAATATGCAATTAATATTGCTAACGAAAATATTCTTACAACAGGATTATTAATTGGCTTTGGAGTTATGTCATTATTCTTCGCTTCAGGCGTTGAAACGATGATGTGCTTATTAATCTTAGTTGGAATTATCTTATTCTTTATGTTTATCAAAGTCTTATACATTCCTTCCGAAATTTTATTTGATAAATGGTTCTTAACAATAAGAAATTCAGCATCAACTAGAGTTAAAGGAAGAAAAGACGGACGTAGAAATCTTAAAGACGAAGGTCCAACTGAAGCAATTTTTATCGGTATTAACGATTAATCTTAAATGGTCAGAAATGACCATTTAATTTATTTATATGGGAAATTTTTTAGATAAATTATTACAGTTTTATTCGATGTCATATGAAGAATATGACAGTTTAAGGAGTGATGTAACTAAAAAAACCATTCCTGATTTTTCTCATTTTAAAGATATCGAAAAGATTAAAGATTACTTTTTTGAAGTTAAAAAATTAAACAAAAAAGTCTATATCTATGGTGATTATGATTGTGATGGAATCATGTCAACATCGATAATGTCACTTTTATTTGATCATTTTAGAATTAACCATGATTACTATATTCCTTTAAGAGATAAAGATGGATATGGTTTAACTAAAGACAATATCGATAAAATCAAGAAAAAAGGCTACGATATTATCCTTTGTGTAGACAATGGAATTACTTTAAAAGATGAAGTAGATTATGCTAACTCAATTGGGGTAGATGTCGTTATTTTTGATCATCATCCATTAGATGTAGATAACATTCCAAACGCAAAATTCATCCTTCATCCAACTTATTCAAATTTCGGACCAATAAATTTAAGTGCAGGAGCAGTTTGTTTTTATTTTTCCTGGTGCATGCTTGGATTTATCGATGATTATTTACTTGTTTTAGGAATGATTTCTCTTATCAGTGATATGATGGAATTACGTTCCTATAATCATGATCTTGTAAAATTAGGTTTAAAAATCTTAAATGTTTCTAGATATAAAAATCTTGTTTTACTTGCTGAAAACGCCATTAACTTTAATGAAACAACAATCAGTTTAAAAATTGCTCCAAAAGTTAATGCTATCGGAAGAATTGTTTTAACAAAAGAAAACAAGAGAATCGTTCAATATTTTAAAAATATTAATACATTTACAACAGCAGAAGAATATGAGTGGATTAATTATATAAATTCACTTAGAAAACAACTTGTAAATGAATTTGTCTTTAATAAAGATGATTATAATGATAAAACTTCAATTTGCTTATTTAAAAGTGATATCGAAGAAGGTCTTTGTGGATTAATTGCAAATAACGTTTTAAGTACCGCTAATAAACCATCGGTTGTGCTTTGTGAAGATAGTAATGATCCTTCAATTTTAAAAGGTTCGATAAGATCAAAAAATGGATTTGATATTAATGAATTTTTCGATGAATGTGGAGAATTATTAGTTAGACATGGTGGACATGCTCAAGCAGCAGGATTAGCAATTAGAAAAGACGATTTAACAAAATTTGAAGAAAAGCTAGAAGATTTTGCCTTAAGTCATCCATTTAATTCAAATGTTTCTGATTTTGTTGAAATCGATGAAAATGAAATTAACATGGAAAATTTGAATATTTTAAATTCATTTGCACCTTTTGGAATCGGATTAAATTTACCTTTATTCAAAATTTCAAATTTTCCAGTTTCTAAATTTAACTTTATGAAAGGCGGAAAGCATTTAAATTACATGAACTGGTCAACTGGAGGAAAAATTGTTTATTTCAATTTTGATCAGTCAATATTAGGTCTAGAAACTATAACCCTTTATGGAAAGATGGCTTTAAACGTCTATAACAATAGAAAATCAGTGCAAATTATTGTCGAAAAAATTGAAAAAATATAGTTATAAATTAAAATATAGTAGTGGATTAAATTATGAGTGAACAAGTTAAATTAAAACCAAACGGCGGTTATCCAATGCATACTTTCGAAGACGTACGCGAAATTTACTATCCATACATCCATAACGAAGATGATCGAAAGATGATTAAGGCAGCATATGAATATGCTAATGGTAAACATGCTGGTATTTTTAGAAAGTCTGGAGAACCTTATGTTCAACATTTAATTGAAGTTGCCTATATTTGTGCATCTTTACAATCAGGACCAGTAACAATTGCTGCTGCTTTTTTACACGATGTAGTCGAAGATACTGACACAAGTATTGAAACAATTAGCAAATTATTTGGTGAAGAAACCGCAAGACTTGTCGACTCATTAACAAAAATTCAAAGATTAAAATTATCTCATAGAACTCAAGAAGATTTTGAAGCAGAAGATCGTAGAAAAATTTTCTTAGGAATGGCAAAAGATTTAAGAGTTATTATTATCAAACTTGCTGATAGACTTCATAACATGCGTACAATTGAAGCTCTTAAGCCTGAAAGACAACACGCTTTAGCTAGAGAAACATTAGATGTTTTTGCTCCAATTGCTCATCGTTTAGGTATTTATCGTATTGAAAGTGAATTAGAAGATCTTTCATTAAAAGTAGAAAAACCAAATGAATATAAAGAAATCTCTGAAAAATTAAATAAATCGATTAAAAATAGAAGTAAAGCTCTTAACAATTTAAAGAAGAAAATTGCTGATTTCTTAATTGAAGAAAATATTCAATTTGATATTGAATCAAGAATTAAATCTATTTATTCAATTTATAAGAAAATGTACATAAAAGGCCATACATTCGAAGAAATTTACGATGTTTTAGCTTTAAGAATTATTACAAATACTGAAATTAATTGTTATGAAGTTTTAGGTCTTATCCACGCTCACTTCAAACCAATTCCAGGTAGATTTAAAGATTATATCGCAATGCCAAAACCAAATATGTATCAATCTTTACATACATCAATTATTGCTGGTGATGGTAATGTTTTCGAAGTTCAAATTAGAACTAAAGAAATGGATGAAGTTGCTGAAACTGGTGTTGCAGCTCACTGGAGATATAAAGAAAATAGTCACTATAACGCAAAAGAAGAACAAAAAGAAATTGAAGAAAAACTTCATTGGTTTAGAGACTTCGTTTCAATTAGTAAAAATCAATCAGCTTCAGCAAAAGAATATATGGAAAGTCTTTCCAAAGACATCTTTGAAGCAAATGTTTATGTTTTCACTCCAAAAGGAAAAGTCATCGATCTTCCTGCTGGATCAACTCCAATCGATTTAGCTTATCGTATCCATACAAAGATTGGTGATAACATTGTTGGAGCAATAGTTAATAATCAACTTGTACCAATTGGTACTTCATTAAAAACTGGTGATATTGTTGAAATTAAAACTTCAAACACCGCTAGCGGACCAAATGAAAGTTGGTTAAATATGGTAAAAACATCTACCGCAAAAAGTAGAATTAGAAAGTTTTTACAAAAGAAAAATCAAGACCTTATGCGAGATGATAAAATCGCTAAAGGTAAGCAATCATGTATCGATTTCTTTAGAGATAGAGACATGAACGAAAAAGAAATGTTAGACTTATTAGGCACTGATAATGTACTAAATAATTACCAATGTAAGAATATTGGCGATTTATTTGTAATGATCTCTCAACATAACATTACCCCAGGGCAAATATGTGATTATCTAGGAATTAGAAGAAAAGAAAAAGAAGATTTAACCCTTTCTAAGAAGCAAAATTTCGATGATGATAAGTGTCCTGTTAGTGTCGAAAATCAATCAGGTTTAAAAATTACTTTAGGAAATTGCTGTACCCCAATTCCAGGTGACTTAATTGTTGGTTATGTTACAAAAGGAAAAGGAATTACTGTTCATAGATGCGATTGTCCTAATGTCAGTAATGCAAAACAAAGATTAATTGATGTACATTGGAAACAAAATTTAAAAAGCGAAGCTTACCCAGTTGATATTATTTTAGAATGTAGTGATAGAAATTCACTTATTGCCGATATTTTGAATTTATTAAATTCAATAAAAATCAGATGTACTGAAATTAATGCTAGATTGCATCAATCGACATTATCATGCTCAATTTATTGTCAAATTTACGTAAAAGACGTCAACGAATTACAAAAAGTGTTCTCAGTCCTTAAAAATTTAAAAGACGTCAACGAAATAAGAAGAATCTTTCATTAATAAAGTTTAATTTAGATAATAATTATTTTATAATTATTACAAGTTTTAGGAGGAGTTATGTTTAACCAAGTAAAAGGAACTCACGATATTATTTTAAATGATGCAGAAAAATATACATTTGTAGAGCAAAACTTAGTAGCAGTTGCTCAAACTTTTGGTTATAAAGAGTTCAGAACACCTATTATGGAATACACTGAATTATTTAATCGTTCAGTTGGTGATTCCTCTGATATTGTTAGAAAAGAAATGTACACTTTTGAAGATAAAGGTGGAAGAAGTATAACTCTTAGACCAGAACTTACAGCATGCGTAATTAGATCAATGGTTAATAATAAATTATTTGTTAATCAAGATTACCCAGTAAAAGGATATTATGTCGGACCATGTTTCAGATATGAACGTCCTCAAGCTGGCAGATATCGTCAATTTAATCAATTTGGAATTGAATGTGTCGGTTCAGATTCACCTTTAAGAGATGCTGAAGTTATCTTATTAGGTTATCAATGTCTTGCAAATTTACATTTTTACGGAGTAACCTTAAAAATTAATACTCTTGGTGATGAAGAATCAAGAAATGCTTATAGAAAAGCATTAAAAGAATATTTTGCAAAACATATCGACATTATGTGTAACGATTGTAAAGCAAGATATGAATTAAATGTCTTAAGAATTCTTGATTGTAAGAGTCCTGAAGATCAAGAAATTGTTAAAGGAGCACCAAAAATTAAAGATTATTTAACTCCTAAAGCAAAAGAAGACTTCGAAAAAGTATTAAAAGTATTAGATGATAATCAAATTCCATACACAGTCGATGAATCTCTTGTTAGAGGTTTAGATTACTATAGTAACGTAGTATTTGAATTCCATTATTCAACTCCAAGTGGAACTGATTATGGTGCATTAGGTGGAGGCGGACACTATCATAGCTTAGTTAAAGAATGTGGTGGTCCTGATATTCCAGGAGTTGGATTAGCATTTGGAATTGAAAGATTAGTTACAATTTTAGATGAATACAATGCTTTTGAAGAATTTAAACCTGCTCTTGATGCCTACATTATGCCAATTGGTGAAGCACAAATTGAATATGGCATTCAACTTGCAAATTCTTTAAGAGGTGAAGGCTTCATGATTGAAATTTGTCTTGAAAACAAAGGCATGAGCCAAATGTTTAAAAAAGCTCAAAGAAGAAATGCAAAATATGCAATTATCATCGGTGAAGATGAAGTTAAAAATGGCACTGTAAATCTTAAAGATTTAGAAAAAGCCGAACAAGTCACTATTTCAATTGATGAATTAAGTGATAAATTAGGCGAACAATATCATGAAGAACATCATTGTTGTTGCCATGATCATAATGAAGAAGAACATCATTGCTGTCATGAACACGATGATGAAGAAGAGCACGAGTGTTGCTATAAAAAAAATAGAAAGTAATTATTAAAAAAAGAAGGAATATTTAATGGAAAAATTTGATCGTACTAACTACTGTGGAGAGTTAGACTTAAGTAATGTTGGAGAAGAAGTAACCATCATTGGATGGGTACAAAGAAAAAGAAACCTTGGTAGCTTAATTTTTGTCGACCTTAGAGATAGAAAAGGCATTGTCCAAGTTTGTATTAAAGATAATTTAGATATTCCTGATATCCGTAATGAATATATTTTACAAGTAACAGGTGTCGTCACTAAAAAAGAAGTTGAAAATAAAAACCTTAAAACTGGTGCAATTGAAGTTGTTGCTTCAAAAATTATTTTAATTAACACAAGTGAACAACCTCCAATTTCAACTGCCGAAGATTCAAACGCAAATGAAGATATCAGATTAAAATATAGATATCTCGATTTAAGAAGAAAATCGATGCAAGATCGCTTTGTAATTAGATCAAAAATCGTCAAAGCAACTCATGAATATTTAGATTCTCATGATTTTATTGAAATTGAAACACCTTATTTAGCACCTTCAACACCAGAAGGAGCTAGAGATTATCTTGTTCCATCAAGAATTCATAAAGGTTGCTTTTATGCACTTCCTCAATCACCTCAATTATATAAACAAATGTTAATGATTTGTGGCTTTGAAAGATATTATCAAATCGCAAGATGCTTTAGAGATGAAGATTTAAGAGCCGATAGACAACCAGATTTCACTCAAATCGATATTGAAACCTCATTTTTAAATCAAGATCAAATCTTAGAAATGTCTGAAGGATTATTACAAAAAATCTTTAAAGATACCATCGGATATGAAGTAAAACTTCCTTTAAGAAGACTTGATTATGAAGATGCAGTTAATATTTATGGATCTGATAAACCAGACACTAGATTTGATATGAAGATTCATGATTTAAAAGCATTATTCAGCAACTGTGAATATGAAAACTTTAAAACATCAACATACGTTAGAGGTATCTTAGTTAAAAATATTGCTGATGTAACTTCAAGAAAGAAACAAGATGAATACAACCTTCTTGCCCAAAAATTTAATATGAAATCCTTCTATTGTATTAAAGTTTTAAATAATACAGTTGAAGGTGGAATTACAAAATTCTTCTCAGCAGAAGAAAAAGCAAAATTAACTGAAATTTTCGGAGCTGAAAATAACGATGTAATTTTCATAGCTTCAGGAAATATTAGAAAGAATGTTGCTTTTGGATTAGGAGCTTTAAGAAGTTTCTTTGCAAAAGAGCTCAATTTAATTAAACCTAACACATTTGATCTTTTATGGGTCGTTCATTTCCCACTTTTTGAAAAGAGTGAAGAAAATGGTGAAATAACACCATGTCACCATCCATTTACAAGACCATGTGATGAAGATTTACCAAAATTAAGAGAAAAACCATATGAAGTTTATTCATATGCATATGATATTGTTATTAACGGATATGAAGCAGGCGGTGGTTCATTAAGAATCTACGATCAAAACGTTCAAAAAGAAATTTTCGAAGTTTTAGGATTTACTGAAAAAGATATCCAAAATAAATTTGGCTTCTTTGTTGAAGCATTAAAATACGGCACCCCACCTCATGGTGGTCTCGCCTTTGGTTTAGATAGACTTACTATGATTCTTTCTCAAACCGATAACATTAGAGACGTTATAGCATTCCCTAAAAACTTAAATGCTGTATGTCCTGTCACAAACGCACCTTTAAAAGTAGATGAAGAGCAATTATCTACTTTAGGAATAAAAATTATGGAGGAAGAAAATGAGTAAAACTGCAAAAATTAAAAACATCGATCAATTATCAGTAGCTGCTATTAGAGCAACATGTATTGATGGTATCAACAAAGCTAATAGCGGACATCCAGGAGCATGTTTAAGTGCTGCTCCAATTCTTTATACACTTTATAAAGATTTTGTTGTTGCAAACCCATTTCAACCAAGTTGGATTAATAGAGATAGAGTAATTTTAAGTTATGGACACGCATCCATGCTTCTTTACACAATCTTACATCTTTGTAGCTATAACATCTCTATTGAAGATTTAGAAAACTTTAGACAATATCGTTCAATCACTCCAGGACATCCTGAAGTTGGTATGACTGATGGAGTTGATGCTAGTGGCGGTCCATTAGGACAAGGTATTTCAGAAGCAGTTGGTGTTGCTATGGCTGAAACTATGCTTGCAGCTCAATATGGTTCAAAATGTTACAACCATTATACATACTGTATTTGTGGTGATGGATGTTTAGAAGAAGGTATTTCTCAAGAAGCAATTACTTTTGCTGGTCTTCAAAAATTAAATAAACTCATTTTACTTTACGATAATAACGATGTCACATTAGATGGACCTCTTGCTCAATCAAATATCGAAAACACTACAAGAAGATTCTTAGCAGCAAACTGGGATGTCATTGTTGTTAAAAACGGAAACAATGTAAAAGAAATTCACAAAGCAATTAAAAAGGCTAGACAATCAACATCTGCTCCAACCTTAATTATTTGTAAAACAGTTATTGGTTTTGGAAGTAAAAACCAAGGAACTTGTAAAGTTCATGGTTCACCTTTAGGTGCAGAAGATGGTGAAAACGCTAAAAGATCTTATGGTTACAATTATCCTCCATTTGAAATTCCTCAAGAAGTATACACAAACTTTAAAAATACTTTCTTAAAAAGAGGTGAAGTCGCATATCAAAAATATCAAGATATGATCGAAGAAATGCAAGATAACGATCCATTTAGGTATCAAAAAATGATGGATTTATCGACAAATAATGTCTCAAAATACTTAAATGCTGAACATCTTGCAATGGACGAACTTTCAAGTGATGCAACACGTAAATCAAGCTTAAAGATTTTAAATTACTATCACGAACTTCTTCCAAATTTCGTTGGTGGAAGTGCTGATGTTGCAAGTTCAGTTATGACAAAATTAGCAAATGGTTCAACATATGGTCCAAAAAATAGAGGCGGTACAAATATAAATTGGGGAATTAGAGAATTCTTCATGGCAAGTGCCTGTAATGGTATCTTATTACATGGTGGTTTAAGAACTTATTGTGGTTCATTCCTTGTATTTAGTGAATACATGAAAAACGCAATCACAATGTCAGCTCTTATGAAGCTTCCTCAAATTTATTTATTCTCACACGACTCAATTGCAGTTGGTGAAGATGGTCCTACACATCAACCAATCGGACAACTTGCGATGTTAAGATCAACTCCAAATCTTTTAGTCTTTAGACCATGTGATGCAAAAGAAACATATGCAGCATATAGAATTGCATTAGAACAAACTGAAACTCCAAGTGCAATTATCTTATCAAGACAAAACTTACCTTTATTAAAGAATAGTTCAAACTATGATTTAGTTAAAAAAGGTGCCTACATTGTCGATAAAGAAAGAGGTAGAATTTGTGATTTCACACTTATTGCTACCGGAAGTGAAGTTTCTTTAGCAGTTGAAGTTAAAAAATACTTATTTAGCTTAGGTTTAGATATCAGAGTCGTCTCAATGCCTTGCCAAGAATTATTCGATAAGCAAAGTGTTGAATATCAAAACTCAGTTTTAGGTACAGATTACAATCATCGTATGTCATTAGAAATGCAATCTTCATTTGGATGGCATAAATATGCAAAATATTGCTTCGGTATCAATGAATTTGGTGCTAGCGGAAAAGCAGATGATTTAATTAACGCATTTGGATTTACTAAAGAGAATGTTGCAAAAATCGTGTTAAAATACATTAAATAGGTGATCAATATGAAAAATTACATTTTATTAAAAGCAAATTCAAAGACTGGACAATATGGCATTTCGAAAAATGTTTTCGAAAATATTTGTCAACATGTTCATAAAAGAGTAAAAGAAGCTTTAAAAATTACAGCAACACCTGAAGAAACTCAAGAAAAATTTACTCTTACAATGAAAGACAACAGTTTATACATTAGATTTACAACTAATCCAGTTGCTCATGTGGAAAACGAAGTTTATGAAAAAACATTAGTTGATGTTTTAACAAGTAATCTCAAATCACTTTGTGAAGGTGTTGACTTTAAAATTAAAGTAGTATTTAACGTTGTAAAATAAAATTATGCCGATTTATCAAGATTCAAGAAATAAAATACACGAAACCGCATTACAAATTATGTATTCATTTTTGATAATGGAACGATTAAATCTTGAAATTGATTTTATTGATACTTTAGAAAATATGACTGGTGCTGATTATCCAGAAATCGATATTTTCTTAAAAGAAATTCTTCTAAAATCTTTAAAGTATCAAAGTGAAGCAGTTAGCATTTGTGAAGAAAAGCTTAATAATTGGAAGTTTAAAAGATTAAATTTATGCATCCAAGCAATATTTATTTTAAGTTTTGTCCATTATAAATATATGGAAGATGTTGATAAAGCAGTTATCATAAATATTGCTGTAAAACTTGCTAAAAAATATGGAGATAGTACAGATTACAAATATGTAAATGCTGTATTAGATAAAGCTTTAGATGATTGAAGTTCAAAATAATAACTTCTATACAATCACAGAAATCAATCAATTTATTAGTGATATTTTTGCTAATGTCGAACCATTACAAAACATCGGTTTAGTCGGAGAAATATCAAATTTTAAAGGCCCTAATAAAAGCGGCCATTTTTATTTTTCTTTAAAGGATGATAAATCAGTAATTTCAGCAGTTATCTTTAAATATAATGCTCTTCATTTAAATACAAATTTTAAAAATGGTGATCAAGTTTTAGTAATTGGTAATATTTCTTCTTATCCTGGTTATGGAACTTATCAAATAATAATTAAAAATATTATTCCTTATGGTCAAGGTCAATTATTAGTTAAAAGAGAAGAATTAAAGAAAAAACTTTATGAACAAGGTTATTTCGATCCTTCCCATAAATTACCTATTCCTCAATACGCAACTAAAGTTGCAATTGTTACTGGATTAAATTCTGCAGCAAGTGCAGATTTGAAACATAATTTAAAAAGAAGATGGCCTCTTACTGAAATTTTAGAATTTAATGCACTCGTTCAAGGAGAAAATGCTCCTAAAGATATCATCAGAGCATTAAATGAAGCAATCGAAGCAAATCCACAAATTATCATTATTGGTAGAGGTGGAGGATCAATTGAAGATTTATCCCCCTTTGATAACGAAGAATTAGTTAAGAGAATATATGATTGTAAAATACCAATCATTTCTGCAGTCGGACATGAAATTAATCAAAGTTTTTGTGATTTAGTTGCTGATATTTACGCTTCAACACCTACAGGAGCTTGTGAATATGCAGTTCCTGATATTAATGAAGTTATAAATGACATCGAAAATTTAGTAATAAATATTAAATCTTCAGTTACAACTAAATTAAATTCATATCAAACATTAATATCAAGATATCTTTCTAACAAAAAGATGAATAGTATCGATGGATTATTCGATTTCTATACAGAAAAAATTAAGAATAGTTATGAAAATATTTTGAATAAATATAAAAATAAAATTACAAATTATCAAAATAAAATTCAAAACTCTTTAATAAAGGTTAATGCTCAAAATCCTTTAGGACTATTAAGCAAAGGTTATTCACTTAGTTATAAAGAAGGAAAAATATTAAATTCCATTAAAGACATCTATATCAACGATACTTTAGAAATTGAGTTCAGTGATGGAAAAGTTATAGTGGAGGTAAAAGAAATTGGAAAAAAATAATCAAAAATCTTTTGAAGAAAAAGTAAAAAGATTAGAAGAAATCTCTCAAAAATTTGATCAAGAAGATATTAAATTAGAAGAAATGGTCGCTTTAGTTAAAGAAGCTCAAACTTTAGAAAAAGAATTATTAAATGAGCTTGAGGAAGCCAAAAAACAACTAAATAATTAATTATTTAGTACATTTTTAGTACTTATATTAATATTATTATAAATGGTATAAAATATATGTATGAAACGAATTATTCTTCATATTGACCTAAATACTTTCTTTGTTAGATGCGAAGAAATAAAAAATCCTTCTCTTATAGGAAAACCTGTTGCTGTTGGCGGAGAAGGAAGAGGAGGAATAGTTTCGACATGTTCATACGAAGCAAGAAAATATGGAATCCATTCAGGGATGCCTATGTTTCAAGCTAAAATGTTATGTAAAGATTTAATAATAACTTCAGTTGATTTTAAATTTTATAATTTAATGTCAAAAGAATTTATTTCTTA
The DNA here is from genome assembly GCA_949293255.1 of uncultured bacterium. Lineage (GTDB taxonomy): Bacteria > Bacillota_I > Bacilli_A > RFN20 > CAG-826 > Onthovivens. Next base: position 121,107 of record CASFCL010000001.1, on the reverse strand, counting down.
CGTTCGAAAATTATCAAATAAAATTGAACAAATATCTTGTGATGAATGTTATTGTGATATAACTGAACAATATTATAAATATGGAAATAATGATATTCTTGGTTTTTTAGCTAAATTTCAAAACGGATTATATAAAGCAACCCAATTAAAATGCTCAATTGGTGTCGGAAGCACAAAATTTTTAGCAAAAATGGGTAGTGATTATAAAAAACCATTGGGCATAACTATCATTAGAAATAAAGATATCCCTAATATAATTTTCCCTTTAAGCGTTAAAGATTATTATGGAATTGGAGCAAAAACAGCTCCTAGATTAATAAAAATAGGAATTAAAACAATCGGTGACTTATATTACGCTTTAAAAGAACAAAGAGACGATGTTATCGAATTTTTTGGTAAATTTTCTATCGATATAATTAATTGCTTAGAGGGAAAAAGTAGCAATCAAATAATTACAGAAGACTTTGATCCTAAATCAATTGGTACTACAAGAACTTTAAATTTTGATACAAATGACCGATATTATTTAAAAAGTACCCTTGAAGAAGAGTTTGATCGTATTTATGAATCATTAATTAAAAAGAAGAAAATTGCAAAAACTATTCATATCGTTTTTAAAGATGCAGTTTATACAGATTCTTTTAAAACAAAATCTTATTCTAAAACATTTAAAGAACCTACTGATGATAAACAATTTTTATTTGATGAAGTAATCAAATTATTTGATAAATCTTATAAAGATCAGGAAATTAGATTAATTGGTGTAACTTTACAAAATTTAGAAGATAAAAGTAAATCAGTTGTTCAAATGACCTTTGATAATTACGAAAATTTTGAAAAAGAAAATGAAACTTTACTGATTATTAATCAGCTTAATAGACAAATGCACAAAAAAGTTTTTAAAAGAGCAAGCGAGGTTAAAAAGACTAATGGAAATCAATCAAGCAATTTCTGAATTTCTTAGATTTTGTATTGTAGAGAGAAATCTAAGTCAAGAAACCACCGAATCATACAAAATTGATTTGGTTTCTTTTTTAAAGTCTTATGAAAATATCATCGATACAAATCAACTTTCTAAAGATGATATCGATACTTTTGTTTTCGATCTATCTATAAATGGATACTCATCAGCAACAATTAGAAGAAGGATATCTTGTTTACAAACTTTTTATGCATTTTTAGAAAGTGAAGACATTAAAAAGAATATTTTAGTAAAAATAGATATGCCTAAACTTGAAAACAAATTACCTTCATTTTTAAACGATGATGAAGTTAATTTGCTTTTAAATTTTTATAACGGAGACACAAAAAAATCTATTCGTAATAAAGCAATTATAAATATTTTATATTCATGTGGATTAAGAGTTAGTGAATTAATAAATCTAAAAATCGATAACATCAATAATTCAGATTATTTAATTAAAGTTAGCGGAAAAGGTAATAAAGAAAGATTAATTCCAATTAGAAAAGAAGCTTACAATGATTTAATTAATTATATCGATAACGTAAGAAGCAAAATTATAATTGTTGATAAAAAATATTTATTTCTTACAAATGGTGGAAAAAAGATCTCTAGACAGCTAGTAAATCAAATTTTAGATAAAGCCGCAAAAGAATGTAACATCGATAAACCTGTTCATCCTCATACATTGAGACATTCTTTTGGAACTCAACTTATTAATAACGGAGCATCTTTAAGGATTGTTCAAGAATTATTAGGTCATAGCAATTTAGAAACAACACAAATTTATACTCATATGAGTAATTCAAAAGCTATTGAGGCGTATAATTTGTTTTGGGATAAAAAGTAATTTATAATTTTAAGGTAATTTGGAGGGTTAAAAATGAAAAAATTTAAAAGAATTTTCTTAGTAGTTATGGATAGTTTAGGTATTGGAAATGCAAAAGATGCAGATCGCTTTTTCCAAAACAAAGAAGTAAACGATAAAGGTTCGAATACTTTTAAACACATCTCAGAAAAATATAAGTTAAACATACCAAATCTTGAAGCACTTGGAATTAAAGATTTAGTCGATATTGATTACTTAAAGAAAGTTGACCATCCAAATAGTTATACCATTAGATTAAACGAATTAAGTTTAGGAAAAGATACTATGACAGGACATTGGGAAATGATGGGCATCTTAACTACAAAGCCATTTCAAACTTTTACTGAAACAGGTTTCCCAAAAGAACTTATCGATGAATTAGAAAAAGAAAGTGGATATAAATTTATCGGTAATTATGCAGCTAGCGGAACTGTCATTTTAGAAGAATTAGGAGAAGAATCGATAAATACTGGTGCCTTAATTCTTTATACAAGTAGTGATTCAGTTTTACAAATTTGTGCTAGTGAAGAAACAGTTGGCTTGAAAGAATTATATAGAGTTTGTGAAATTGCTAGAAAATTATGTATGAAACCAGAATGGTTTGTTGGAAGAATTATTGCTAGACCATTTGTTGGAAAAACTAAACACGAATTTAAACGTACATCTAATAGACATGATTATACAATCTCTCCAACAGGAACAACTGCAATGGACATTTTAAAAGAACATAAATTTGATGTAAGTTGCGTTGGAAAAATTAATGATATATTCAATGGTTCAGGTGTAACTGAAACCGTCCATACCGTTTCAAATATTGATGGAATGAATAAAACAATCGATATTTGTAAATCAGATAAATTTAATGAAGGATTATGTTTTGTAAATCTTGTCGAATTCGATAGCGAATACGGACATAGAAGAAATCCTGTTGGATATGGAAAAGCAATTGAAGATTTTGATTCTCAAGTTAAAGAATTAATGGATAACATGAACGATGATGATTTATTAATGATTACAGCTGATCATGGTAACGATCCAACCTGGGAAGGAACCGATCATACAAGAGAACAAGTCCCACTTATTATTTATTCAAAATCTATAAATAATGGTAAGATGCTTGAAGATAGAAATTCATTTGCTGATATTGGTAAAACAATTTTAAAAAATTTCAACTTAGAAAAAGTTGAATCAATGATTGGAACCGAAATTAAAGAAGTTTTAGATTAATAATAAGAGGAGATGTATTTATGAAAAAGAGTATTAAAAGTTTACTTTTGTTTTCAGCAGCAAGTTTATTAGTTGGCTGTGGAACTGTACAAGATGATGTAGAATATACAATTCTTGCTCCTCAAGGTGCTCCTACATTAGCACTTTATGAAGAAATTATTGCTGGTAATGTCAATACAACAAGTGATACAACTTCAATTCCTGCTCAAATGCAACTTAGTGAAGGTCCTGATTTTGTAGTATTTGATTCTATCAATGCTTTAAAACTTACAAACAACGCTAAGAAAGCAAATTATACATATCTTAAGATGTTAACTATTGGTAATTTCTATTTAGTTGGATTAAATAAAGAAGAAGGTAGTGTACCAACAGTTGATGACTATATTGTAAGTTTTGGACAAGGTGGTGTAACCGATGAAACTTTCAGCTATCTTTATCCAGAATTATATAATAGTGAAAACACAATTCATTACGTTACAGCAGTTAGTAATGTAGCTCCTATTATTAGAAGTGGTTTACATGAAAATAATAAAGTTGATTGGTGCTTTGTAGCTCAACCAGTTTTATATACATTAATGAACGCTTTAAATAATGACGATAATACTGAAAACGATATCAAACCAGCCTACAACGTTCTTGATATGGTAAAAGAAAAAAGTAATGGAACATTAAACTTCATTCCTCAAGCTGGATTATTTGTTAGAAATGACTTCTTAGAAGAAAATGAAGAAACAGTTAATCACGTTGTTTCAAAAATTAGTTCATCAATGAATAAAATTATTAATAATTATCAAGATGTTAAAACAACAATCGAAGCTTTAGATGATACAACAAAAGCTAAGTTTGGAACTTTAAATACCTCAATGTTTGATTACTATAAAGAAAATACTTATAAAGAATTTGGTATTTCAAACATTGATAACATTGAAGTGAGTGATATTAATAATTTCTTAGAAACAATTAATTCCTCAACAAAGATAGTTTTATAGTATAATTATCTTGTGAAAGAATTTATTGTAAAGCATCAAAAATATTTAAACTATTTTGCAGTAATTCTTGGAATTGCTGCTTTTATTTTGGTATGGGAAATTACAAGTATCATAGTTAATGAGCCATATGTATTTCCAACCTTTTCAACTACCTTAGTTAATACGTTTGATGTTTTAGGCAATCAAGATATTTATATTTCTATTCTTTATTCTTTAGGAATAAGTTTAGGATCAATTTTAATATCAACAATAATTGCAATAGTAGTAGGAACAATTTCGGGTTTATTTAAATTTATTGAAAAATTCTTATCTCCGTTTGTTACATTTTTTAAGATTATTCCTACAGCTTGTATAGTAATTTTATTAATTATTTTTTCTAAAGATTTAATTAGTTATTTCTTAATTGTCTTTTTAATCGTCTTCCCAATTATTTATGAAGCAGTGGTAAAAGGATTTAATTCAATCGATTCAAATATTATTTTATCTTTAAGAGTAGAAGGTCTATATAAACCTCGTTCAATTATAAAAGTTATGTTCCCAATGGTATCAAGTCATTTAAATGGAGCTTTAGCTTCAGCTATAGGAATAGGAATTAAAGTTGAAATAATGTCTGAAATATTAGTTGGAAGTGATTCTATTCATGGATTAGGTTATTTAATTTACTTAGTTAGAAATGTTACTTTTAATTATGTTGATTTATATTCATACATCATATTAATAGCAGTAATTTTCTTAATTATTGACCTCATAATATACTTTCTCAAAAAAATTAAAATAAATTAAAAATTTTTTGGTAAATTTTTTTGTTTCAAGCAATCTTGTAAGTAAGGAGTGAATTTATGAAACAAAAAAAAGAAACAAAAAAATTTTATTTAAATGGCAGTAGTAGAATTAGTTTTGATAGTGCTTCTGAAAACATCATTGAAGAAGAAGATAATGAAAACATGATATGCTCTTTATTTAAAGGAGAAGTAAGAGAATACGTTAAATCAAATTCAATATTTGGTTATAAAAGAGTTGGGTTATGTTTAATCATGGATGATCCTAAACCTGATAGTACATCAGTCTTTATTTGCCCAATTTATTTTGCAAAATCTAAAAGAAAAGGCATGAGATTTTTAAGCTCTGATAATTACACAATTGATGGAGAAGAAATAAAAGCAGCAGTGGAAGAGATGAGATATATTGATATCGATGCTTTTATAGATAAGGACGTAAATAAGAAACCATACCTATTAATTAAAAACGATTGGATAATCTTTTTATTAAAAGTTTTTGAAAGAAGGATAAGAAAAATAATTTCAGATAATACTAAAGTCGAAAATAAAAAATTAAAATTATTTACCTGCTAGTAAAGATTATTAGTAGTTTTTTAGTAGATATTTTCACACTATGGATGTGGATAAATCCTAAATTATGTGTTTGATGTGTAAAAACATAATTTTTACGAAGTTTTAAAAAATGTCGATTTAATCGGATTTTTTCTTTTAATTTTAACATAATAAATATTATACGAAGTATAAAAATAATAAAATAACCTGCTCTATATAGCAGGCTACTCTATTAAGTAATTTCTATTATTTATTAATGACTTTTATTAAGAATTTCTTCTAAGTTAATTCTTCTGCGTTCGTTTTCTTCAAAGATGTGAACTATGATATCGCCTCCATCTACGATCATCCATTTGGTTCCGTTTTTGCCTTCAACGTTTTTAATTTCGTGATTTATCTTTTCATATTCTTCTTCAATTGCATCGACAATTGCATTACCATTTTTCTCATTTAAACATGTGCAAATAATTACGTAATCAAAGAAAGGATTTTTATTTCTTACATCATAGACAATTATATCTTCACCTTTTTTACTTTCGATTACATTTACTGTTTGTTCAACAATTTTACTTCTACGCATAAATTACTCCTTTACTATAAACAATATTGATTAATAAATTCTTCTGTGAACCTATTGTCTGGATAATTGATATTTTGGTTTTTAGTTTTCTCTAATAAATATTTATGGTTATTTTGACACACTCTTTTAAACGCTTCATCGAAGTCTTTTAAAGATAAATTTAATAATTCTCCTTTTTCTTTTTCATCTTTTGTATATGACACTTTATCAGCAAAGTAAATTGTCTTTTCTAACATTGACATGTTTCCTCTTCCTGTACAATGAAAGGTTAATGAATTTATAAATTCTCTATCCATTATTTCTTTATCGTAATCAAAAACAAAACCTAATACGATTGGGCAGAAAAATGCGTGATAAGCATATTCAGGTATTTCATTATATTTAATATCTTTATAAAAAGATTCAAAGATATCTTGAGTAACAAATCTATAATCAAAATGTTTTGCAAAATCATGAAGAAGCCCTGCTGCATAATAATATAAAAGAGTTTTTTCATCATAACCTTGAGACTTTGCAATTTGTTGAGCAAAATCACCTACCTCAACACAATGTAAAAACTTTTTAATATCCTCTTCTAAAATTTTGTACATGATATCAAACATCTTAGAAGAAAATTTAAAAGCACCATCTACTTTAACAAAATAGTCTCCACCAAAAAGCGAAACTTTATTAGCAAATCTTATAAAATTAAAATTAAACATTCCCATTATAGTTTTCTTAATTCTCTAGCTAAGCTTTTTTCTGCAAGTTTTGTGTTTGGTCTATAAATAATTATCGTGTTACCGATAGATTGAACTAAATCAGCATTAAGTGTTGAGAGTAAATCTAAAACATATTGTTCTTTACTAGCCTCTCCTAATGCACTCTTTAAAAAAGATATTTTAACCATTTCATGCTTTAAAATACCTTTTTCGATCATTTCGATTACTTTTTGATCGATTTGATCCTTACCGATATTAAATTTAATAATATCTTTTTGTTGAGCTACTGTTCTTAAATATTTCTTTTCTTTATTTGTTAACATAATTAAATTTTTGCTCTTGTTGTGTAGACAAATACGCCTTTTGGAACGCTGATTCTAAATACTTGGTTTTCAGCTTTAAAATTAATCCATCCAAGGCCTAAAATACCAATATCTCTATCGCCTTCTTCGGTGATTTGGAAATCATAGACATCAAAGTCTGCTGCTGATTTAAAATTTTGACTAATTGGATTTAATTTTTTCTTACTTAATAATTCATTAAAAGCTTTATCACCTTTATATCTAGTTAATACTAATTGAACTTTGTTACTAACATAGACTTTGATATTACATTTTTTATCAGATTCAAGTTTAATTCCAGCAAGTCCACCAAATAATAAAATTTGTTCTTTTCCAATTCTAAATTTTCTTTCAACAATTGTTTTCTTTGGAATGATTAAATTTTGAACTGGTTTTTCAACTTTACTTAAAATTGAATTATCATTACTTGTTCCTGGAGTTTCGTAAATATAAGTTTTTCTATCTAAAGGAATTTTAAATCCTCTTAATTCAGTACCTTCAAAATTACAAGTAGTAATTAAACTTGATGTTGGGTTATCATAAATTTTTAAAACTTCAGTAATTAAAGCTGATTTACCACTTAAAGATGGTCCAACAACATAAACATCTCTTCCATGTCTTAATTCAAGAATTTTATCGACTAATAAATCGATGTTATATGCAGGATTTGTTGATGTTAAGATTACATCTCTAACTTGAAGTTTTGAAACTCTTAATCTATGAGCAACATATTCTTTAATTTTTTCATCTTTTGCTTCTTTTGGAAGTAAGTCTCTTTTATTTGCAACTACTAAAACATCTGTATCACTTAACATTTCAGTAATTTTTGAAATAAATGAACCTTCAAACGAGAATAAATCAATAACATAAACTACTAAAGGTTTCTTATCTTTAATTTCTTGAAGGATAGAAAGATATTGTTCATCAAAGTTTGCTTCTTTTGGAACAGAATTAAATCTTTGAGTATTATAGCAATTATCACAAAGAAGTAAGCCTTCTGGGTATGCATTTAAAATCTCTTTTCTAATGTAACCTTCTTTTTTTGCATCTTCTGTTTGTAAAACTACACCACAGTGATAACATCTTTGAACTTTTCTTAACTCAGCCATTTAATTTCCTCCAATCAATCAATTTATTTTCTTTAATTAATTTCTTTCGAGCTTTTTGATCTCTCATCTTATTAAATAAAGAGATTAATTGATTCTTTTTACATAATTCTTCTGTAAGAATAGACCTAATTTTTAATTTTGAAGCAACTTTAATATCTGTAAATAATTGGTCTCCTATTATTATACATTGTTTTTTATCAATTTTATTCTTAATTATGAAATTATTTAATTTTTTTACAAATGGTTTAAATGCTCGATGAATAAATTCAATATCTAAATCTTTGCAATAAGTTGAAACTCTATTTTTATTATTATTTGAAACAACTATTAATTTAATTCCTTTTTCTTTTAAGCGATTGCTTAAATCAATAACCCTTTCTGATGGAGTTAATGTTTTATAAGTATCTAAAGTATTATCAAGGTCGCAAAAAATATATTTAACGTTTTGCTTTTCATAAAAGCTTATATCAATTTCGAATATATTTTTTGCGTAGCAATATGGAACTATCTTCATCTTATTAAATTATAACATTTTTATATACATGATTCAAAAATGTAGTCTATTCATAATTTACTTATAAAATACTAAATAACTACTAAAATATCTATTAATCTCCAAAATCATCAAAGATTGATATTTGTTCATAGGAATCATCGTGATTATGCTTTGAATTGTTTAATTCATTTAAATTTAATTTAGATTTTTTCTTAGTTTCAGTTTGTGATTTTAAATTTGTGAATCGATCAGTTGTCTTTTTAGAGACAAGAGGTTTTACTTCTTCTACTTGAGGAGCTTCAACACTAGTTCTTAATGATTCATCAAGCAAAGGTTGTTCAAAACTTGCTCCACCATTATTTGAATCATCATCTTCTCCTTCGATTTTTTCTCTAACTTTTCCTCTTTCTTCAACTGTCTTATCATCAATTACTTGAACATCATTAATGAAGACATATTTAATTTTTAATTTATCGTTGAAGTTAAGATTTTTTCTACACATCTTATCAACAGGTGTTAAATGGAAATCGTCGAGACTTTCTTCATAAATAGAATTATCAGACATTAAGCATGATAAATTATATGGTTCGTTCTTCTTAACGATTTTAGTTATATAAGCTAAGTTATGTACATCAGATTTAAATGATTTAAAGATAATTTGTGAACGACCTAATCTATCAGTTTGTTCAAGGTATGAAGAATCATAAATTCTATACATACCGCCATCAGTTACGATAAGTAATTTATCTTTTTCATCTTTTCTAAATGAAATTAAAGCACCAACTTCACTACCTCTTAAAGTTGAAATAGCCTTTACACCGCTAGTTCTTAATCCAGAACTACTAATTTGGTTTTCGTTAAAGTAGGATGCATATCCAGCTTTTGTTAAAACCATGATATTACTTAAACCATTTAAGACACTTACATCGACAACTTCATCATCTTTTGCAAGTCTCATAGCAGTAATTGGTTTGTTATATCTACTAACAGGGAATAATGATAAATGAGATTTTTTTATTTGACCTTTTTTAGATACTAAGGCAATGCAAACATTTTTATCAAAATTCTTTACGACAATACATTTTACAATACTTTCATCTAATGGAAGATTGCACATATAGTTGATGTGTTTACCTTCATCTTTCCATTTTCCTTCCATAACTTCATGAACTGGAATGAATAAATAGTTACCTTTATTAGTGAAAGCTAAAATATAGTCAAGTGTTGTAACTACTTGAGAAAGAACGATTGAATCTCCTGCTTTTAAGCCTGGGAGGGAGAAATTAGAAGATTTAACGCTCTTTAAAGATGAACGTTTAACGTAACCATCTCTTGTAACAACACAATAAACATCTTCTTTTGCAACAAGATCTCTTTTATTAATTTGAGTTTCTTCACCTTTTTCTTCAATTGAAGTCTTTCTAGGTGTTGGATATTTTTTAATAATATCTTTTAAATCATTAACAATGATTTTCTTTAATTTATTTTCATCGGATAAAACTGCTGTTAATTCAGCTGCAAGTTTATCAAGTTCAGCTTTTTCATCATAATAAACTTTAACATCGGTATTAGAAAGTTTATAAAGCCTCATCATGACGATTGCTTCAGCTTGTTCTTCAGTAAAGCCAAATTTATCCATTAAGTTTTTCTTTGAATCAGCTTTATCTTTTGAGTTTCTAATAATTTTAATAACTTCATCAACAACACTGACTGCTTTAATTAAACCTTCAAGAATATGAAGTCTTGAATTTGTTTTATCTAAATCGAATTTACTTCTTCTTGAAATAACATTCTTTTGATGTTGAATATATAAATCAAGATAACTTGTTAAAGTAAGTGTTCTTGGGTGATTATCACAAATTGCTGTAATATTTGAAGTGTAATAAACCTTAAGTTGTGTCTTATCCATTAAATAACGTAGAACAACATCAGGATTTGAAACATCTTTATCAAGTTCGATAACAATTTTAATATCGTCACCAGAAGATAAATCTTTTACATCGACAATTCCATGAACTTCTCTAGCTTTTCTAATTTTATCAATTGAGAAAACTAATCCTTTCTTTTCAACACCAAAAGGAATCTCGGTCACTATAAAGTTATAGTGATCTTTTTCAAAAACTTTTTCTACTCTACTAGCAACTTCAATTCTTCCTTTTCCTGAAGCATAAATATCATAAATACCAGAAGATTTATAAATTATGCCTCCTGTAGGAAAATCAGGACCTTTAACAATTTCAAGTAATTCTTCTAAATCACAGCGTGGATGATTAATTCTATAAATAACAGCCTCACACATTTCATCTAAATTGTGAGGTGGGATGTCTGTTGCAATTGCAACAGCAATACCATCGCTTCCATTTACATATAAATTTGGGAATCTTGATGGTAAAACAGTTGGCTCAACATCAGTATCATCATAGTTAAGAGCCATATCAACTGTATTTTTATTTAAATCTGTAACTAATAATTCAGATAATTCACTAAGTCTAGTTTCAGTATAACGTGATGCAGCTGCAGGATCGTTATCGATACTTCCATTATTTCCTTGAATATCAACTAAAGGAATAGACATTTTCCAGTTTTGAGAAAGTCTAACAAGAGCATCATAAATAGCAGCATCTCCATGAGGATGAAGATTACCCATGACATCACCGACAACTTTAGCACATTTGACTGTCTTTTTATTAGAAGTGTAGCCACTTCTATACATTGAATAGATAATGCGTCTTTGAACTGGTTTTAATCCATCTCTTACATCTGGAATAGCTCTTTCTTGAATAACGTACTTAGCATATTTTGCATAGCGATCGGTCATTAAAGAATCTAAAGATTCTGTAGAAATATTTTCAACAATTACTTCGTTTTGTACGTTCTTCTTAGCCACGTCTCTTTACCTCCAAAATAAAATCATCTTTTTCAGAGAAATCAACATTGTTTTCAAGCCATTTTTTACGTTTATCTGAATCTTTACCCATGAGGATAGTAACTTCTCTTTCAACTTCAAGAGGATCTTCAATCGAAACTCTTAAAAGCATTCTTGAACGTGGATCCATAGTTGTTTCTTTTAATTCTGGTGGATCCATTTCACCAAGACCTTTATATCTTTGAACAATATAACCTGCTCCTATTTTCTTTTTAGCATTTTCTAAACCTTCATCATCCCAAGCATATTTAACAGCAACAGTTTTAGCTCTACTATCTTGTTTATAAACTTTATAAAGTGGAGGGATTGCAATATAAACATGCCCTTCAGTAATAAGAGGTCTCATAAAGTTATAGAAGAATGTTAAAAGTAAAGTTTGAATATGAGCACCATCAGTATCAGCATCTGACATGATAATAATTTTATTGTAATGAATGTCTTCAATATCAAAGCGAGGTCCAACTCCAGCGCCAATTGTATTGATGATTGTTGCAAATTCAACATTTGCATTAATCTTATCAATGGTTAATCCATCAGTATTTAAAGGTTTACCTCTTAAAGGTAAAATTGCTTGATGTTTTGGATCTCTACCTTTTTTAGCACTTCCACCTGCAGAATCACCCTCAACGATAAATAATTCATTTTTATCAAATTCTTTTGATTGAGCAGGCATTAATTTATCAGATAAAAGAACTGAATCTTTTGTTTTTCTTTTACTTCTTGCTTCTTCTTTTGCTTTTCTTGCAGCAATTCTTGCATTCATCGAATCTTGACATTTTTTAACAAGTCTAACTGCAAATTCTTTATTTTCATTTAAATAATAAGTAAATTTTGTATAAATAAGGTTATTAACAATATTTTGAGCAGCTTGAGTTCCTAATTTTCCTTTAGTTTGACCTTCGAATTCAGCAAGTTCTTCAGACATTCTTAAAGAAATGACAGCTGTTAAACCTTCACGGATATCATTTCCTTCAAGTTTTGCTTTACCTTTTAATAAATTGTTTGAGTCAGCATAATCATTAACTGCTCTAGTGATACCAATTTTAAAACCAACTTCATGGGTACCACCATCTGCGGTATGAACATTGTTAACGTAACTTCTAATTGTTTCGTTATAATCTTCATAACAATATTTCATGGCAATTTCTGTATAAATGCCATCAACTTCATCAGAAAAGAAAACTGAATCACCAATACCTTTTTTGGTACTTGTTAATTCATCAACGAATTGTTTGATACCATTTTCGTAACAGAAGTCTTCTTTATCACCAGTTCTTTCATCAGTTAAAATAAATCTTACGTTTTTAAGTAAGAAAGCATCTTCTTGAACGTGAGAACGAATCTTTTCATAATTAAAATCAACTGTTGAAAAGATTGTTGGATCAGGTTTGAAGGTTATTGTTGTACCATGTTTTGTTGTATTACCTAAAACTTGTAATGGAGTTCTTAAGTTTCCACCATTTTCAAAACTGATGTTATAAATTTTTCCATCTTTATAAACAGTTACTTCCACAAAAGTACTTAAAGCGTTGGTAACGGCACTGCCAACACCATGTAAACCAGCTGATGATTTATATGCAGCTTCATTAAATTTTCCACCACTATGTAAAGTTGTAAAAATAACTTGAACAGCTGGAAGACCAGTTGCTTTATGGATATCACAAGGAATACCTCTTCCTTCATCACTTATTGTAATTGATCCATCTTTATGAATTGTGACAGTAATTTTATTACCAAAACCATTTAATGCTTCATCTAAAGCATTATCAATAATTTCCCATACCAAATGGTGCAAACCATTTGATGATGTAGAACCAATATACATACCTGGACGTTTTCTAACACCTTCAAGTCCAGATAATAATTCTATATTACTAGCATCGTATTTATCTTGTTTACTCATATTTATATCTAAAAATCTTATCGCCATATTATACCTCTTTTTTGCTCTTTTTTTAAGTGGAAATTATCACTAAATTAGGTTATATTTATTGACATGGGAATATTTATTATTATTTTAGTTTTTATTTTAATTAGTGTAATTTCTTATTTATTTGGAAGCATACCTTCTGGTGTCTTAATTGGTAAAATTTTCTATCATAAAGATATTAGAGAATTTGGTAGCCATAATTCAGGTGGAACAAATGCAGGAAGAACTTTAGGAAAAAAAGCCGGTCTTATAACAATCATTCTCGATATGCTTAAATTAATTATTCCTTTCTTCACTTGCTATTTTCTTTTCACTTATGTTCCAGCTTTACAAGAATTAATGATGGCAAGTCCAGATGATACACTTAATATCTTTGGAAAAGGAAATACCCTTATTCAACTGACTTATTATCTATCTGCATTCTTTGTAATTATTGGACATGGTCATAGTATCTTCTTAAGATTTAAAGGTGGAAAATATGTTTCAACATTTGCTGGAGCTCAAATTTCCTTATCATATTTAACATTCCCATTATTCGGTAGCATCTTCTTCTTAATTCTGAAAATTAAAAAACATGTTTCCGAATCTTCAATATATACTGGTGGATCAATTTGTTTATTTAGTTGGATCGTCTATATCATCTATGCATGTACTTATTCAATTGGTGATTATTCTCAATACTTAATGCGGTTTAATCAAGGACCTACTTGTTCAATATATTATCCAATGCTCATGACAGTTTCTTATATACTTCTTGTATATAGACACAGAGAAAATATTAAGAGATTAAAAGAAGGCACAGAAAATTCAATTAAATGGATGAAATAGTGAATAATTAGTAATTATTTATATAAGGATTGCAATAAAAAAGAGATTTGAAATCTCTTTTTTATTTGGTTCTTGAAAATTTGAGGGGGTGTTGTGATTTTAAAAAAAAATGTATCCCCCCCTATATTTTCAAAAAAAGAAAAACTAATAATAATTAGTCATGTTAAACAAATTTTGAAAAATTTAGAAAGAAGCTGTTTTATATAAAATAAAAAGAAGGGGAAATCATCCCCCTCGGATTTTCAGATTCTTGGAGATACTGGATATTCTTCATCTCCTTCTATTCCCTTAGATTTTTAAAGCTCTTTTACATTAATAAAATGAAACGCCTTGTACAATTGTTTTTAATTTATATGTGTCCTAATAACTTTATTTTCTTTAATGCTTAACTCAAACATATTTGCAATAGTAAATGTTTCCTCTTCATCATTAAAAGAAATATTTAATTGTCTAGTTTGATAATAAAATTCTTTAAAATCGTAATAAGAATAATCTGTTTCAAAATCAGTTTCTTCATTATCAAAAAAAGAGTAAACATTTTCCCACGACTTAATTAAAGGATATGGGACTAGACAGTAAATTCCGTTATAATAATAGGCACAGTTAAACATTAAACATCCTTCATTTTTATAATCAATCGGAACTTCTATTAGTGCGTAATCAATAAAATCTTCGTTATTAATTGTAAGTAGATAATTAAAACGATTTACTTTTCCTTCAAAATATCCTTCTCTTTTTTCATATTGTATATTTTTTGAGGAATCTAAAAATTGTTCAAATTCTTCAATTGTATCTTCTTCATGAAATTTAAAAGTAACATCTCCCCCTCGAGGATCATAAAGAATAGTAACCGGAAAATCTAACTCAATTCGTGTTTCGTTATCAATTGCTTTGCAAAAAATTGTATTTGATTCATAAATTGTTGGGCCACATCCAACAAGCAATAAGGGCATTGATGCTAAAATAAATAAATAATGTGTTTTTTTCATATTAATAATTCATGTTATACATGCTCCCCACTGGATTTGCAAAAATATTATCTATTAAATAAACGGCCGAATGATTAGTCCACCCATAATTGACAACAAAATATCTTGCTACAGTATTGTAATTAAAAACATCATTATAAATACCATAGCAGACTACTGCATGATTTAGCTTTTCATCATCAACTGGATTTCTAAAATTCCCAAATAATATAATAGGTTTATTATCCCTAATACACAAATCAATATTTGTCATTGTAGAAAGAAGCATAGCATAATGATCAGTGTTTATACCAATGCTTTCACAATATTTTTCCATAACAGTTTTAATATCGAACGCAGTTGTCGAGTTTCCTATATTATTTTGAGAACCAATATTAACTAAAAGATTGTGAAATGATAACGTAAATCTTTTTTCATTATCTATAGTCTCTATGTAGCTATCTGCAATAAAATTATTATTATATTGATATTTATTATAATAAAGAACCATTGCAGCAGCTAAGTATCCGCAAGTTCCATATCGATTGTATTCATAACTTGATCCAGTTCTATTAAAATTCTTTAATTTATATAGAAGTTCTGCATTATCTATTAAAGTTCCATTTGGTTTTGTTCCGGCAGGTGCCTCACTAGCTTTTGATAATATCGGTGTTTTTTCAATCGGAATTTTAATTTCAAAATTATTTTGATATTTTTTTGATATCTCTTTTGGAAGAGTTTTGCTATTACCATCAATATAATCATACAAATAAGAAAACGGACCATCATAGAAAAGAATTCCGCTCAAGTCTTTATAGGGGCTCACATTATCAAAGCTAAATTCGATTTTCTTGTTTTCCTCTACATCATAAATTGCATAACCAGTTGGATCATGTTCATAACAATAAAATGTTTTACTAAAATCATAAGAAAACAAAGTTTTTCTTGTTACATACGAATTTATGAATATTTTAACGTCGTTTTCAACGTTTTCTACTTCCTTTATAGGACTTCCATTAGAAAAAATAAGTAAAATCGTTGAAGAAATTAGAATTATTTTTTTCATAATCTCACCTCACTTTAATTTTAATATAGCATTAAAACCATGCTTTATCAATTTAAAAAAGTTAATGTTGAAAGTAGTAATAATTATATAAAATCATTTCATAAGTTTAAAAAAAGGTCTCTTTAAAGAGACCTTAATCTTGTAATAAATTACAAATTCTTTAGGCTCTTGCAAATTTGAGAGTAATATTTTGATTTTAGAAAAAATGTATCTCCCTATATTTTCAAAAAAAGAAAAACTAATAATAGTTAGTCATGGGAAGCAGATTTTGAAACATTTAGAAAGAGGTTATTATATATAAAATAAAAAGAGAGGGAATCATCCCCCTCAGATTTTCAAGAAACTTTTATTATACTATTTCTTTGTTTTGATGCTATTCATGATAGCTCTAACTCTTGCTTCACTTGGTTTTTGTCCCATTTGAGAAAGCATAACTCTAATTGTTCTTTCATCAATTGGAGGATGCTCTTCCATTTGTTTTTTGAAGTACCATCTTGCTCCAAAGAAACCGATGACAGCTCCAACAATTACACAAACGATACAGAGTATTAATATCCAATACCACTCCATAGTTTTACCTATTATGCTCTTCCGTCGTATTGAGCATTATCAGTTCTAACAACAACAGTATCTTCTTCGTTTACAAATAAAGGAACTCTAACAACTAAACCTGTTTCGAGGGTAGCTTCTTTTGTAGCTTTATTTACTGTATCACCTCTAACTGCTGGTTCGCAGTGTGTGATTTTAAGTTCTACTTTTGCTGGTAAGTTAATTCCTAAAATTTCATCATTGTATGAAGTGATTTCAACTTCAAGATTTTCAGTTAAGAATTGAAGTTCCCATTCAAGTCTTGAATGTGGGATTTCTACTTGTTCATAGGTTTCTTGATCCATGAATACTACGAAATCTCCTGAATCATATAAATAATTCATTTTCTTTTTGTCTAATCTAATAGTTTCAACTTGGTATCCACTATTAGCTGACATTTCTGTGATTGCGCCGGTTCTAACGTTTTTAATTTTAACTTTAGCAACCATTTTTCTCATAGCTGTTTTGTTTAATAAAATATCCATTACTAAATAGATATTGTTATCTTCTAAGAAATAATTTCCTGGTCTTAATTCTGTTACGTTCATCTTTTTGCCTCCTACCTCAAATAAAGATTATATTTTGATTCTCTTTCTAATGTAGTTGTTTCTCCGTGTCCTGGATAAACAGTTAATTTAGGATCGAGAATTTTAAGTTTACCTAGTGAACTTTGGATGGTTCTATCACTACTTGTAGGTAAATCAGTTCTTCCAATAGATGATTTGAATAATGTATCTCCAGTAAATAATGCATTTTCCTTTTCATAAAGGAAGCATACGCTCCCTTTAGTATGAAATGGAGTTTCAATTACTTTAAATACCATATTGTCATAGAATCCAATTTCATCTTGATCATCGAATAAATAAATATTTTGATGATCAACTGTAACTTTAGATTCACCTAAAGAAGAACAATTTAACCTAGTATTTGTTAAAAACTCAACTTCATCCTTATCAATAAATAGAGTTGTGTTAGGAAATTCTTTGAAGAATTTATTTAGTCCTCTTATATGATCAAAATGGCCATGAGTTAGTAACACACCGAAACAACTTCCTAAATGATTTTCTTTAATATATTTGATAACTCTATCTGAAGTTGAACCAAGGTCTATAACAATACATGGTTTGCCAATTTCCCCAATTACATAAGTATTTGAGGCAAATTCATCGGAATTATCAAATCTAAAAACCTTAACCATTTAGTTATTATTTCTTTTCTTTGAAAACTTGTACTTTTTGACAGTGTGGACAGTACTTTTTCTTTTCTAATCTATCTGGATTATTCTTTTTGTTCTTACTTGTAATATAAGCTTCTTCGCCACAAACTGTACATTTGAGGATAATTGAAAATCTTGCTTCTTTTGCCATAATAAAATTCCTTTCTAAAAAATCGTCATAAATATACCATAAATAGATATAAAAATCTACGATTTTAAGATATAATTTTAACATGCTTAGAAACAAAACAAAAATAGTAAAAATTGGAAATATCGCAATGGGTGGAGACGAGAATGTTCTTATCCAATCAATGTGTAATATAAAAACATCAAATGTTGAAGAAGTTATAAAGGAAATTAATGAATGTGCTAAACTTGGTGCTTCTTTAATGAGAGTAAGCATTATTGATGAAGACGACTTAAAAGCAATTCCGCTTATTAAAAAATCAATTGATATTCCTTTAGTTTGTGATATTCACTACACCTTAAAAGATGCGATAAAAGCAATTGAATATGGGGCTGATGCAATAAGAATCAACCCTGGAAATACTAAAAAAGAAGAATTAGATAATTTAATTGAAATTGCAAAAAAACATAAAACCGCTATTCGTATTGGGATAAATGAAGGTTCATTTTCTTCAAAAAATGAAAAACCTATTCACGAACAATTAGTTTCAGAAGCTTTGAAATGGGTTGAATATTTTGAAAATCTTGAATTTTATAATCTTATTATTAGTGTAAAATCGTCCGATTTATTCACCACTATCAAATCTTATGAATTACTTGGTGAATCAACTATCTACCCTCTTCATATAGGATTAACTGAATCTGGTTTTGATGATATTGGAATAATTAAATCAGTTGCATGTTTATCACCAATTTTATTAAAAGGAATTGGCTCAACAATTAGAATATCTCTCACTCATGATCCTAAAAAAGAAGTCTTAACAGCCAAAAGATTATTAAAAAGTCTAAATTTATATAAAAATTATCCAAATTTTGTCTCTTGCCCTACTTGTGGAAGATGCAAAGTTTCTAACATTAAAGATCTTGCAAAAGAAACCTTAACTTATCTTGAAAATAATAATATTAATCTTAAAGTAGCTGTTATGGGTTGTGTAGTTAATGGGATTGGAGAAGGTAAAAACGCTGACATTGGATTAGCGGGCGCTAATCATGAATTTATAATTTTTAAAAAAGGCGATGTAATAAAAACAGTCAAAGAAGAAAACGCTCTTGAAGAATTCTTTAAAGAAATTGATAAAATGAAAAATTAAAATTATTTTAAAGAGTTATCAAATTTATTATTTAATAACATTTTTATTTCTTCTTTATAAGGTGGTTTATCATCAATCCAAGGTGTCTCTAAAATTTTTGGTATAGATTTTAATTTTTCGTTTACTACCCATTTGTGTAAAGTATCATATCCTATTGTTCCATAACCAATATTTTCGTGTCTATCTTTTCTTTGTCCTCTTAAATTTTTAGAGTCATTTAAATGAACAGCTTTTAAATAATGTAATCCTACTTTTTTATCAAACTCATTTAATAAATTATCAACATCAGAAACATCATATCCAGAATCGTTTAAATGGCAAGTATCCATACAAACTCCAATATTTGATTTTTTAGTTATTCTATCTATAATTTTAGATATTTCTTCAAAACTTTTACCAAGTTCACTTCCTTTTCCAGCCATTGTTTCTAAACAAACAATAACTTTTGTATCTAAATTATCTAAAACTGAATTTAAACCTTCAATAATTCTATTAATACCAAATTCTTCTCCTGAGCCTACATGTAATCCAGGATGCAAAACTATAAATTGGCAGCCAAAAGCTTCGGTTCTTTTAATTTCGTTAGCTAAAATTTCTTTTGAGGAATTAAAAGTTTCTTCTTTTGGACTTGCTAGATTGATTATATAAGGTGCATGAACCACTACATTTTTAATATCAATATTGTTTTCATTTAAAAGTTTTAGACCTTCCTCAATTTTCATTTTATCTAATGGAACTCTAATTCCGTTTTGAGGAGCTCCAGTATAAAACATAAATGTTGTTTCTTGGTAACTAATAGCTTCTTCAACGGTACCTAAAAAATATTTAGGGCTTTTTAAAGAAACATGTGATCCAATAAGTATTTTATCTTCCATTGTTTTTTGCTTCAGATTTATATCTTTCTACTCTTTGTCTTCTAATATCTTGTTTAATAATATTTCTTTTATATTTTCTTTTAACTTTTTCAGCAGCTAACTTTAATTTATTCTTGTATCCAGGTTTTACTTTTTTAGATTTGACACTGTTTTTAGCTTTTTTGATTTCAAGTTCTAACTCTTCATTAACTTTTTTAGTTTGTTTTTTCTTTCTAATTATAGGTAAATCTTCAATTAAAGAATCATTTTCAAATTTCAGATAATCTGCTTTTAAACCTCTATCAATTAATTCTAAAGGTAATTTTGTACTATCTTGATCATAGAAAATATAAGAATCGCCAGATTTAAAGTTTCTTCCAGCTCTTCCTGCTCTATGATAGTAATATTCAAGATTGTTTGGCAATCCAATACTTAAAATATCGCTGACATCTTTAATATCAAGACCTCTACTAGCAATATCAGAACAAACAACATATCTAAAATCACCATTGTTTATTCTTCTTAGCATTGATTTTCTTTCTCTAGATTCTAAATCTCCGCTTAAAATTCCACAATTTATACCATTGCTATGTAAATATTCATATAATTCTTGGGTTTCTTTTCTTGAATTAGCAAATATTAATAATAAATATGGATTTCTAACTGATATAAATTTAAGAACAAGTTTTTTAACATCTTGGTGTTTTGTATTAATAAAATGATGATTAACTGTAACACTTGTCGAATTATTTTTGTTAAGTGTAAGAATATAATCAGGCGAAATATATTTTTTCAAAAAGATTTCAACGTTTTTAGAGATAGTTGCTGAAAAAACTTCAAGTTGATAATTTTCAATTCTTCCTAATAAAGTGTCGATTGTATCGAAAAAAGTCTTATCAACAAGCATATCTGCTTCATCTAAAACGATAGTTCTTAATTCTGATAAATCTAATGAAGATAATTTTAAAAGTTCATTTAATTTTCCTGGAGTAGCAATAACAACTTCACAACCATTTAAAATAGATCTTTCAAGATTAACTGAATCTTCACCACTTAAAAACATTTTTACCATCATTTTTGGATAAAATGGTAAAAATTCTTTAAAGAAATTGTATGTTTGTCTTGCAAGTTCCCTTGTTGGAAGAATTACTACTGCTTGGATTTTTTTTGAAAATTCTAAATTATTTAAAATAGGAATAAGGAAAGAATGAGTCTTACCACTTCCTGTTTCGCTTTGAACAATAATATTTTCATTTTTTAAAGCTTTAGGAATTACAACTTTTTGAACTTCGGTAGGTTCTTTGTATCCTAATTTCTCTAATGCGACTACTAAATCTTCTTTTAAATTAAATGAGCTAAACTTCATGTAGTAAATTCTATCATTATTTTTGCTACTTTTTTAATAAAAATGTTAAAATTATTGTATGAAAGTTACAATAATAGACCCAATAGGATTTTGTCCAGGTGTTATTAATGCAATTAAAAAATCTATAGGTATTAAAAAAGAATATCCTTTAAAAAAGGTAGCAACCTATGGAGCAATTGCGCATAATGAAAGAATTACCGCTACTTTAGCACAACAAGGTATATCTGTAGTTGATCTTGATGTAATCGATGCAAAAGAAATCAAAGAATTGACAGATATTCTTATTTTTAGTGCGCATGGTACAGATTTAAGATTGATGAATGACTTAGAAACATATGATGTTAAAACATATATTACAATTTGTCCTTATATAAATTTGATTGATAAAGAAATTTATGAAAATCCATCTGATGAATATCTTTATGTAGGCATAATTGATCATGTTGAAGGTGCAACTTTTAACAAAAACTATTCAAACATTCCTTTTTACGACATCGAAAAAGGCATTATAAACGAAGATCAATTAGACTATAAAAAGACCTATAAAGTTATCAATCAAACTACCATTGATGAAGAAACATTAAAAGATATTTACGAACATTTAAAATATAAAGGATTAAATATTCGTAAATGTAATACAACATGTCAAATGCTTAAAGAAAAGTACGAAGCTTTAAAAATAAAATTAAAACACAACAAATATGATTGTGTAGTTATCATAGGTTCAAGGACTTCAAATAATACTAAAACACTACTAAAAATCGCCCAAAAGTATTCAAAAACGCAAGATATCTATTTTGTTAACTCTTTAAGAGATATTTATCTCCAAAAATCAAAACTTACAAATAATACGAGTGCTCTTGTAATAAGTGGAACATCTACTCCTAATGATATTTGTGAAGAAATAATTGAAAAATTATCTAGTTTATAACTTCTGGATTCTTTTCATGTACTAATTTTATAATATTTAAATTACAATCAATTTCTTTTAAGACTTTTTCCATTTGGTCTATAAAAATATTTTCGATTTCGTGAGGAAGATCTAAATAGTTGTAATTATTTGCAATAATATCTCTTCTACCATGATGAGGAACATCACCGCTGATATAAATATCATATCCTTCATTCATTGCTACTTTATAAGTGTGCCATCCTCCACCACCAATTATGGCAACTGTTTTAATATATTTTTTACCATAAGGTAAAATTATTCCATAATCTACTCCAAGTTTTGCCATTGCGTATTTTGAAAAGTCGTAAATTTCCATTTCTGAAGGTAATTCACCACCTCTAGCAATAGATTCACCTTCTAAAGATCTGATATTTTGTAACTCTAACTTATTAGCTAAAGCATCATTCATACCATTTTGTCCTCTATCAAAATTAGTATGATAAGAATAAATAGTAAGATTTTTATCTAAAACTTTGTTGTATAAAGCGTTTTTAACATCATCATTTTTTAAAACTTTGCTTTTAGTTCCAAAAATAAAAGGGTGATGTGTGATGACCATATCAATATTTAGATTATTTTTTTCAATATAATCAAAAACAATATTATCAAAATCTAAACATAATAAAATTGTATTAGTCTCATCTTTTAATTTACCGACTTGATGACCACAAAAATCATAAGGATCTTGAAGTCTTTTTGGGAAATATTTTGCTAATTTTCTAAGAAGGATGTTAGTTTTCATTTAAATAGCTCCTCAAGGTATTAATTTCTTCATTTAGAGTTTCAACTCTTTTAGAATCATTTTTAATATTATTTATAATTAATTCTAACTGATTAATTTTGAATTTAACAAAATCATTAAAAACTTGTCCTCTTTTTTTAAATAAAATTGGACCATATTTAATCTCTTCTCTACTTAAAGATTCTTCTCCCTTTTCATATTTTATAATCGTATAGAATATTCCATCTTCAAATATCAAATCTTCATCGATAATTTTATATTTTAGTTTATTAAAAAATAAACGAATTTTATCAATATGTGTATGAGAATCAATAACAAAATTATCAATAAAATCGAGCTTTTTAATATTCTTTTCAATAATTTGTTTAATATTGTTATAACCCATTCCTGCTAAACAAACAGCATTATAATCAGATGTAACTTCATCAAGACCATCACTTTTCGAAACATTGATAGAATTTTCAAAATTATTCAATTTGATATTTTCTATTAAATTATTAAAAGGGCCGACCTTATTTTCGACTCCTAAAAGTTTAATCGATGGATTTAATCTTCTAATTCCAATTAAAAGATATCCGTGATCGGCCCCTATATCTGCTAAAGAAATAAAATCTAAGCAGTAAGAAATTAAAGTATTAATTCGATTGGAATACATATTAATATGTATCGTCTAATCTTCTTCTCCTATTTTGATGTTTGAGTTTTCTAATAGCTTTAGCTTCAATTTGTCTAATTCTTTCTCTTGTAACACCAAATTCTTTTCCTACTTCTTCTAATGTTCTTGGTCTATTGTCTTCTAAACCATATCTTAAGATTAAAACTCTTTGTTCTCTATCAGTTAAATCTTGCATTACATTGTAAAGACTTTCTTTGACTAATTGAGCATTTGTGTAATCTTTTGGTGAAGTTGTTTCTTTATCTTCAACAAAATCACCATAATGTGAATCTTCATCTTCACCAATTGGAGAATCTAAAGATGTTGGTTCTTGTGCCATTCTAAGAATATCACGAATTCTTTCAGGACTCATTGTTCCATCAAGTTTATCTGAAATTTCTTCAGCTGTAGGATCTCTACCTAATTCTTGAGTAAGTTGTCTTTGAACTCTTGTAATCTTATTAATGGTTTCGACCATATGAACTGGGATACGAATTGTTCTTGCTTGGTCAGCAATTGCTCTTGTAATTGCTTGTTTGATCCACCAAGTAGCATAAGTTGAGAATTTGAAACCTTTTTTATAGTCAAATTTATCAACAGCCTTCATAAGACCAATGTTACCTTCTTCAATTAAATCTAAGAATTGCATACCTCTACCCATATATCTTTTAGCGATAGCAACAACAAGTCTTAAGTTAGCGGTAATAATCTTATTTTTTGCTGCTTTATCACCATTTGCAACTCTTTCGGCAAGTGCATATTCTTCTTCTGGTTTTAAAAGAGGAACTTTACCAATTTCTTTTAAATATTGTTTAACTGAATCTTGAACTTTGATGTCGGATGTTTCCATGTTTTCTAGATTGCTAACATCGATTTCTTCTTTTTCGACATCATCTTCATCCATGAGTTCATCATCTTCTTCTGAATCGATTGATGCTAATTCGTCTTCGTTTGGAACCTCATCATCTAATACGCTATCAGAAGTTTGAATTTCAAATCCTTTAGCTTTAAATCTTTCATAGATTTCTAAATATGTATCAACATCTAAATCTAAAAAGCTAGTTGCATCTTCAAATTCATCTTGGTCGATTACTTTTGTTGATTTATATTTAGTTTCGAAATTCAATACAATTTTCTCTAACTCTTTCTTTTCATCAATTTCATCGTCTTCAGGTATGAAGTCTTCTTCCATGTAATCATAGTTTTCTGCTTCATTTAATTCGGCTTTTTTCATTGAATTAATCCTCCTTTATTTAACCATATTTCTTCTTTTATTAATCAAAGCTAATGCTTGTTGAGCTTGTTCCTCAGCTGTTTTACCTTTTTTACCCTGTTCATAGGCTTGTTTTGAACGTTCTCTTTCTCTTTCAAGATGAATCGTTTTCACTACTTCATTGAAGGTATCAACATTGAACGGAGGAAACTGCTCTGCACAGCTTACATATATATCCGTAATAACACTTATTATCGAATCTAATTTTTTATCTCTTGATGAGTTATCTTTTTGACTAGAAATATAATCAATTAAAATTTTTGGAGAAAAATCTCCTCCATTATAATTTTGACTATCTTTATAATCTTCTATAAAGTCGACAATTTCTTTATAAGTTTCATCTGTCAAATAATCTAGCTTTTCTTGATATAGAACATAAGCTTCCTTAGATGACATTACATAAGAGACAATTTGCTTTTCAGCAAGTTGAAGTCTAGATAGTAATTTATCTTTTACCCTGATACTTTCATACCAATTATCTAGACCTATGCCTTCTTCTTTTTTACTTTTTTGCAAGGCAGCTTTATATTTTTTTACATATTCATCGATAGTTTCACGAGTAAACTTACAAATTGTGCTTAATCTTAAGACAAAATCTTCATAGTCTAATTTATCTTTTATACTTGCAACTATTGGTAGCATTTTCTTTAATAAAGACTTTCTACCTTCCAAAGTATTAAGTTTGAATGCTTTAGAATAATAATTTATTAACCATTCGCCTTTAGATATTAAGTTTTCTAAGAAATTTCTTAAGGCATCAGCACCATGATTTGTAAGAATTTCATCACTATCTTTTTCTTTAAATGAGACATCATTATTAACTAATTGATATTTAATTTGATTTTCGTCAAATAGTTTAATGATTCTTTCCATATTGCTTTGTCCGGGTCCATCAAGATCTAAACAAAGTCTTACTTCTGTTTTCATATAACGCAAAAGTTGGATTTGTTCTTTTGTTAAAGCTGTTCCCATGAGTGCAACTGCACTATAGATACCAACTCTATAAGCAGCAATTACATCCATAAAGCCTTCAAGAACATAAACATATCCAACTTTTCTAGCTTCTTGTAAAGCATAATAATAGTTATATAAAATTTTAGATTTAGTGAAACAAATAGTTTCTCTAGTATTTATATATTTTGAGTCGCTATGATTGTCTCCAAAAATTCTTGCACTAAAACCGACAATGTTGTTATTTTTATCGGTGATTCCGAATGTAATTCTTCCGGCATTTGTATCGCGGATAGGTTGAGATTCTAAGTTAATAATTCCTGCATTATTTATAGTTTTTAAACTGTAATTTTTAGCAGTCAAATATTTAACAATATTTTCTCCATTTTTTTGTGCAAGACCGATATTAAATCTATCAATAATATCGTTTGTAAGGCCTCTTGCTTTTAAATATTCAAGAGCTTCGGCACTATTTTCTGATTGTCTTAAACTAACAACATAGAAATTGTTAATATCTTTAAGACATTTATAAGTTTCTTCTTTTACAGGATCAACTTTTTGGGCTCTTTTTTGTTCAGTAAGTTCAGGAACGACTATATTAGAAATTTCACAAACTCTAAATAAAGCTTCTCTAAAACTAATATTTTCACGATATTCAACAAAATTAATTGCATTACCTGCTTTATTACAAGCAAAGCATTTAAAAATTTGTTTTTCTTCACTTACATAAAAGTTTCCTAAAGATTTGTCATCATGAAAAGGACAAAGAGCAACATAGTTTCTGCCTCTTTTTTGAAGTTGAATATAGTGAGAAACAATCTCAACAATATTAACTTGCTTTAATACATCTTGCGAAATTTTAAAATAATCAATTTGAGCCATTATTTATAAAAAGTTTTTTCTAATAAGAAGTTTCTAACCTCATCAATTTTAATTCTTACTTGTTCCATTGAATCTCTTTCACGGATTGTTACCATACCATCATTTAAAGTATCAAAGTCGAGAGTAACGCAGAAAGGAGTTCCAATTTCATCGTTTCTTCTATATCTTTTACCAATACTTCCAGTTACATCGAATAAAACTGGTAAATATGGAGTAAGAGATTCATAAAGTTCTTTTGCTTTATCGTTTAATTGTTTACTTAATGGTAAAATTGCTGCTTTATATGGAGCTAAGAAAGGTTTTAATCTCATAACTTTTCTTATTTCACCATTGGGGAGTGTTTCTTCACAATAAGAATCACAAACTACCATTAAGAATAAACGGTCTAAACCAAGACTTGGTTCGATACAATATGGAGTATATTTTTCATTTGTATCTGGATCAAGATATTCAAGTGATTCACCTGAGAATTCTTGATGTCTTTTTAAATCATAATCGGTTCTATCAGCAATTCCCCAAATTTCACCCCAACCAAATGGGAATTTATATTCAATATCGGTTGTAGCATTTGAATAGAAAGCTAATTCTTCCTTATCATGATCTCTAAATCTTAAATTTTCTTTTGAAATACCTAAAGATTCCACAAAATTAATGCAGTAATCTTTCCAATATTTAAACCATTCTAAATCAGAGTGTGGCTTACAGAAGAATTCTAATTCCATTTGTTCGAATTCTCTTGTTCTAAAAGTAAAGTTACCTGGAGTGATTTCGTTTCTAAATGATTTACCGACGTTAGCAATACCAAATGGTAATTTACGTCTGGTTGCTCTTTGAACGTTTTTAAAGTTAATAAATACGCCTTGAGCTGTTTCAGGTCTTAAATATACTTCACTTTTTGAATCTTCAGTAACACCAATATGAGTTTTAAACATCATATTGAATTGTCTTATATCAGTAAAATTTTTCTTTCCACAAATTGGACAAACAACTTCATTGTTTTTAATAAAATCATTCATTTGATCGACGGTCCAAGAACTAACAGGCTCATTTGGGAATTGTTCACTAATAAGATCGTCAGCTCTAAATCTACCTTTACATGATTTACAATCAATTAATGGGTCATTAAAAGTTGAAACATGTCCTGTTGCTTGCCGTACTTTTGGGTTCATTAAAATGGCAGCATCAATACCAACATTAGTTGTTGTTTCTTGAACAAATTTTTTCCACCATAAATTTTTTAAGTTATTCTTTAAAGCACTACCTAAAGGACCGTAATCCCAGGTATTTGAAAGCCCACCATAAATTTGAGAGCCTTGAAAAACATAACCGGTTGTTTGTAAATGTGTAACTATTTTATCAAAATTATCCATATAACCCCCTAAACCGGGTATTATTATATAATAAATAATAAAGTAGTCAACCTACTATGAGTGTATATTTATCAATTCTTTGCTATTTATGTCAAGTCCAAATGATTTTTCTATAAGATAAATAAAACCAATAATTAATTCTTTGATTGTTAAATCGGATAAGAAATCAAAATGACTATAATCATCTATATATAGTTCTTTAATAACAGCGATTTCTTTCGCTGATAAAAGAATGCTATCAACATCTAAATTTCGGTGATCATCACATAATAATCCACCGTGTTCAAATGAAAGGAGATGCAAATTCTCTTTAGAATTACAATCAACACATCCTTCAAGCATCAATTCAACTCCGATTATTTTTGTTAATTGAATTAAAAAATAACAAATAGATTTATTTACATCTTTGCCACTATTTAATCCTTTTAATAATTTTAATAATAAGTTATAAACTTTTTCTGTGTCGATATCGATAATGCATTTTCTAACAATTTCATTTATAAGCATCATGATTGATATATGATCATAATCATTATATAAATTTGAAAATGAATCGATTACTTGAGCACTTTTTAATTTTAACCCATTAACTTTTCCTTGATAGAGCTCAAAATCAGCATAAACCATTTTATTGGTTAAAAATAAATTCATGTTATTTTTTCTATAAGCTCCACGAATTAAGACGCTTTCAAAAGAATCATTAAACAATATATTAATTATTGCATCATAATCCTTATATTTCGTACTTGAAATAATAATTCCCTTTTTTTCTATCATTTAATATTGTAACCGGCTCTTACTAAATATCTCTTAGAATTACGCCAATTTTCTACTAATTGTACGGTTAATTCAAGATTTACATGTTTTGACAACATCTTTTCAATCTCCATTCTTGATGTTGTTCCAATCTTTTTAATCAT
This sequence comes from uncultured bacterium, assembly GCA_949293255.1. GTDB lineage: Bacteria > Bacillota_I > Bacilli_A > RFN20 > CAG-826 > Onthovivens. The sequence continues at coordinate 91,740 of CASFCL010000001.1, read as the reverse complement.
CGATCCTTTCTTGCCGATGACGATTCCTTTTTGAGATTCTTTTTCAATAATAATCTTTGCAAATATATCAACTTTGCTTGATTTAGTTTTTATTTCTTCACATAAAATTAAAGCACTATGTGGCACTTCTTCTTTTAATAAATTTAACATTGTCTCTCTGATAATTTCTTGGATCCTAAAGCGTAAATCTTCAGTTGTAACTACATCGACATCATAATATCTAGGACCTTCAGGGAGAATCTCTTTAATAACTTTAATTAAATCATCGATACCAAATTCTCTAATTGCACAAACTTCTACTATTCTAGCTTCAGGAAATTTTGATTGATAAAGTTCTTTAAGTTCACTAATTAAATTAATGTTTGTTAAATCGATTTTGTTAAAGGCAATAATTAAAGGACAATCAAATTTTAAATGATCCAATAAATACATATCCCAATCATCAGGTCTTCTACTTGCATCAATTAAAAATACAGATAAATCAGAATTTCTAATTGATGAATAAGAAATTTTATCCATTGCAGTTCCTAACATATTGAAAGGTTTATGGATACCTGGAGTGTCGATGAAAATTATTTGAGAATCTTCATCGTTATAAATTCCTTCAATTGCATTTCTTGTAGTTTGCGATTTTGGCGTAACAATCGAGATTTTTTCGCCAATAATCGCATTTAAAATTGTAGATTTACCAACATTAGGTCTACCAATTAATGAAACGAAACCACTTTTCATTGATTTAAATCCTCTGAAACAAAACCATAAGGTAATAATTCTTCTACTGAAGTTTCTTTAACTTCACCATCCAAGTTTGCTAAATAAACTGGGGTATCAGGAGGAAGAAGTTCACTCATAACTTGTCTACATATTCCACAAGGAGAAACTGGACGTGGGCAATCAGCAACAATTGCGATTGCTTCGATGTCTTCGAATTGAATTCCATGACAATAAGCATTATAAATAGCATTTCTTTCAGCACACATTGTTGCTCCATAAGCAGCATTTTCAATGTTAGCACCTAAATAAACATCACCATCTTTTGTAAGTAAAGCTGCACCAACTTTAAATTTTGAATAAGGTGAATAGGAATAATCCATTGCATCTTTTGCCATCTCAATCAAATTTTCTTTTGTCATAGTTAATTCTCCTTTTTAGTAGGTGGTAAAATTTTATCTTGAAGAGAAAACATCACTTCTTCATCTTCTTTTTTCATATGATCATAGCCTAATAAATGTAATAATCCATGAACATATAAGAAGCAAAGTTCTCTTTCATCACTATTTCCATATTTTTTAGCATTTTTAATTGCAACATCATAACAGATGTAAATCTCACCTAAATCGATTAACATACCCTCATAAGAGATATTTTTCTCTTTTATGTCATCTAAATATGCAAATGAGATTACATCGGTTGGTCGATTGATGTTTCTATAAACTGTATTTATCTCTTTAATTTTTTTTAAAGAAACAAATGTCACAGACATCGAATAATTTAAACCGAGATTTAAATAATTTAACGTCTTTTCAAAAAGAGCTAAATATTTACTTTCATAAGCATCTAAACTCTTACGTGTTTTATTGCTAAAATAAAGTTCCATACAAATATTTTAGCATATTTTACTAAAGATTATCTTATAAATTACTAAAGTAATTTAAGTATAAACATTTATACTCATCAATCTTTTTTAAGTTATCAATTTTACCTATAAAATTATTTAAAAGTTCGTTTAAAAAGAAATATGAAAATACATGGAAAAGAACAAAATTGATCGAAACATTATTTGTTAAAGATGCATAAAATAGACATAAAGTAATGATTAAAAATAAAATTACATAATTTTTTAAATTTAACGCATCAATGCTTTTATAAGTGACATCATTTAAAATCTTTAATTTTCTAATATTTTGATTTTCTGAATAATCAATAGATAAAAATCCTAAATAAGAATCATTTTTCCTTCTTTCTTGATACATTTTTAAACCAAAGTTCATAAATAAATTAATCACCACCACTAGCCCAATATTAATTAAATTTAAATACGAATTTAATCCTAAAAGAATCACAAAAAGAACAATAGATAATCCAATTGATACTAATTGAATTGGTGTAGAAAAGAAAAGTGTTTTATAAAATGATATGTCTTCAAAAAATTTATTTGGCATTCTTTGAGTTGATTCTAAATTTTTATAAACTTTTTTATCAAAAAACTTCATTCCAATGATACTAACTTGCTTATAAAGAAGCTCAAATAAGAAATAAGCTAAAAATAGTAAAATTGGAATTATAAATGAGATTTTATCATTTATAAAATATAATCCTGTTGCTAAAGCAGCAAAGGAAATGACTTGAACAATTGAAGAACCTAAAATAAATGCTGTTTCTTTGATATTATTTTTTTTAGCATGATATTTATTTTTCTCTACTCCTGAATTAATTAAAGCTTCTCCTGTCCAAATTTCATAAAAATCACGTTCCTTAAGTTTAATTTTTCCTTTAATTGGATCAAAAATATAAAAATTATTCTTCCTTATTTTATAAAGTACAACCATATGCAGCTTTTGATTGGCTTTACAAACAGTTAAAATTGGAAAAATCTTTTCATTTTTGATTTCAGATTTTTTAATAAACCTATAAGCTTTCAAGGTAATTTTTTCATCTCTAGCAATTTTGATTAACTCAGCTAATGAATAAGAATGATCATCTATATCTTGAGGGTAATATAAATAATCCTTATTTTTATGAACATTAGCCATCAAAATCTTAAGACAAGCAAAACCACAATCCTTCTCCTTGATTTGTTGAATGAAATATTTCATCATCTTCTTCCTCCTTACTAACAAGATGACTTCAATTTCAAAAATTTACCAAAAAATTTTAAATTTTTTCTAAAAAAAGAAAAGCCACTACTTTAGTAGTGGCTATTTTTTGAAAATTTTTGAGATTATCTATATTTCTTTCTTGCGTTTTCAGATTTTAATTTTCTTTTTAAATTCTTTTTAAGATAAAACTCTCTTTTTCTACATTCTTGGATGGTGCCTGCTTTATTGACTTGTCTTTTAAATCTACGTAAAGCTTCATCAAGACTTTCGTTTTCTCTTACGACTACTTTGCTCATATTCTCACCACCTTTCGACTAATTTTTTCAACGCTTGAATATTTTATAAGTTTTAAATTCAACTTTCAAGAAAAATTACATTAATTTTGCACCGCTACTGGTACCGATTCTTGTTGCTCCTGCTTCGACCATTTTGATCATATCTTCATGAGTTCTAACTCCACCCGAAGCTTTAATTCCCATTTCTGGACCAACAGTCTTTCTCATTAATGCAACATCTTCAACTGTTGCTCCCCATTTTGAGAATCCGGTTGAAGTTTTAACAAAATCAGCACCTGCTTCTTTTGCTAAAAGACAAACTCTAACTTTTTCTTCATCAGTTAATAAGCACGTTTCAATAATTACTTTTAAAGTATGATTGCCACAAGCTTTTTTAATTTCTGCGATTTCGTTTTTAACGTATGTATCATCACGATCTTTTAATCTACTAATGTTGATGACCATATCAACTTCATCAGCACCTTTTTCAATAGCATCTTTTGCTTCAAAAACTTTAGCTTCTGTTGTCATACTTCCAAGTGGGAAGCCAATAACTGTACAAACTAAGACTTCGCTTCCTTTTAAAAATTCTTTGCAATCTTTAATAAAAGATGGATTAACGCAAACACTTTTAAAATTGTATTCTCTACTTTCGTCACATAAACTTTTGATTTCTTCTAAAGTTGCATCTGCTTTTAATAATGTATTATCAATAAATTTTTCGTATCTCATATATCCCTCCAAAAATAAAAGGCATTAAATAACGCCTTTTAAAAATTATTCGTCAGCTTTTGTTGAAACTTTAACGATTTGTTTGCCATCATAGTATCCACATTTTGGGCAAACTGTGTGTGCGTGGATCATTTCACCACAATGTTCACAAACACAAAGTCCGTTAACGTGTAATTTATAATGACTTCTTCTCATTCTTTTTGTAGTTTTACTAGTTCTTCTAAATGGTACTGCCATAAATATAATCTCCTTAAGCATGAATAATTATAGACTTTTAATTTAGAAAATCAAGTTTTTTTGATAATTTATAAAAAAAGTCTAAAATATTCGACTGTATCGAAAGAAATAATTTTTTACACTGTCAAATTTTCTTTAGTTATATGAATAATTTCGTTAATATTTTTAAGATCTTTTTCACTTGTATAAGTAATTTCTAAATAATTAGATGTATATCCTTTATATGTATTTGAATTTTTAATTTTTCTTTCAAATAAAACATCTAAGTCTTTCCCAACAAAGTTCTCTTTATATTTCTTTTCTAAAGATTCATTTAATTCAAGCATTATTTTCATTCTTGCTGTTTTAACTTCATCTTTAACTTGTTTTAAAGAAGCAGCTTTTGTTCCTTTTCTTAATGAATATGGGAAGCAATGAATTTTTGAAAACTCAATTTCTTTACAAAAGTTATAGGTTTCTTCAAATTCTTTATCACTTTCTTCTGGGAAGCCAACAATTAAATCAGTTGTAATTGAGATGTCGCTTCTAATCTCTCTAATAGTTTTAATCAATTTTTTATAATTTTCTAAATCATATTTTCTATTCATTCTTTGAAGAACTTTTTTTGAACCACTTTGAAGAGGAATATGTAAATGGTTTGCAAAATTTTCATAAGTTTTCAATAAATGTAAAAATTTTCCATCAATTTGAGATTCTTCAATGCTTGAGATTCTTAATCGATATAAATTCGGAAAATTAACTAGGATATCTTCTAATAAATCTGAAAAGCGATAATTAGAATAAATATCTTCTCCATAGCTACACATATCAATTCCTGTAAGGACAATTTCTTTAAATCCGTTTTCAATTAAAATTGAAATTTCTTCGAGTACATCTTCTTTTTTTCTACTTCTTGATCTTCCTCTTACATAAGGAATTAAGCAATATGAACAAAAATTATTACAACCATCTTGGATTTTTAAGTAGGCTCTCGTTTTTGAAAAATGACTACTTAATTTAAGATTTTCATAAATTTTAATATCATTATTTTCGTCATGAATGAAAATTTTTTCATTTATTTTCTTAAATTGTTCAATATATTTAGGGATTAAATGTCTATTTGAAGTGCCTAAAACGATATCAGCATTTAATTCATCTAAAATAAATTTTCCACCATATTGAGAGTAACATCCCATTACTACTAAGATGGCTTCAGGATATTCTCTTCGATATTGGCGAATCATTTTACGATCTTTAGCTACGCTAGTTTCAGTTACTGCACAAGTATTTATAATAATTACACTTGGTGCTAAATCTTTTTTACTATCAAAAGCTTCATAGCCTTCTTCTAAAAGAAGTTCACCAACTGCATTAACTTCATAATCGTTAACTTTACAACCTAAAAAATCTAATAAAAAAGTCATATTAATTTTTATCCATTAATAAATATTCAAATCTACTTATAAATCTATATTTATATAATAGTTTAATAAAGTTTCTCTTATCGTTTTTATAATAAGCTTCAATAATTGGTAATAATCTTTCAATTACGTGAGTTCTATTCATGCTAAAAATATAGCGATCAAAAATGTAAATAATGTTATCTAAACGGCCTTGTTTATTGATAATTAAAACAACATTTAACTCATAATCAAAGAAAGCTGTCGTTGTTGAATCTTCGCTAATTTTTATTAATTCTGTAAACATTGAAGAAAATAAATCAAAACCATAAGTCTCGAATGGATCGATTAAAAACGCATTTATATTCTTCAAAATATTATCATAAGGAGTCTCGTTTAAAAGATGATAATTTTCAGAAAATATCGTATTAGTTGTACGATTAAAGATAGGAATATAGATGTTATAATCATCAAATTTTACATAAGGAAATTTAGTTAATTTTTCTTTGATATTGTTACTAATTTCTTCTTCACTAACAATTCCTTTTTTAAAATATTCTTCAGTAATTAAAGATTCAATTTCTTCTTTATTGATCAAAGATTTGATAACAATATTTGAGCAAATTAAATCATATTCATTTTCTACATCCATAAATTTACTTAAAGAAGAATAAGAAGATAAAATACCTCTATTTTCAATAAAAAATTTATATTGAGATGATTTTTTAAAGAATTTTTTATTACGATACTTTCTTAATGTTTCAAAAATCTTTTTCACAAATTACTTCTCCATAAAAAAAGATAATAAAGAAAGAATATAAAAACAAGCAGTTTCGCTTCTAAGAATGCGTTTACCTAAAGAAATTTCCTTGTAATTGAGACTTTTTGCAATTTCTAGCTCTTCTTTAGTAATTCCACCTTCTGCTCCAACGATAACATTAACTGTTTTTCCTTTAATATCATTAAGATATTCAAATAAATTGGTTGAAGCTTCTTTTGTAGATTCATAAGCGATTAAAGAAATATCAGAATCATAATTTTTTATATCTTTAAAACTAATTACATCAATTAATTTCATTAAATCGTTTCTTTTTGATTGTTCAGAGGCTTCTTTAATAATCTTATTAAATCTTTGCAACTTTTTATCCTTATTTTCATTAGTTATTTTAGCAATTGAACGAGTTGAATTGATTAAAACGACTTCTTTAACGCCTAATTCAACAGCTTTTTGAATAACTAAATCAGTTTTTTCACCTTTTGGAAGGCAATAAAGTAATCGAATATAACCATCAAGTTCGTTATTCGAGTCTAAAGTTTCAATAATTTCGAATTTTAAAGGATTAATTGAAGTAATTTGAGCTAGATGAATGATACCATCAACATTTATCTCAAATTTATCTCCATTTTTCATTCTCATTACTTTTTGAATATGAAAAATGTCGTCTTCAAATAAGATGACATTTTCCTTATGATCTTTTGTTGCAAAATATCTTTGCATTATTTAAGGAAAGCTCCTTTTTTATCTTTAATAGTATCGCTAAAGATATACACAAAACTCAATAACATCGAGAGTATAAAAATTACGCCTCCTCCAACTACGAAAGCATAATAAGATAATTCAGTATAGAAGAATAAAGGAAGAGAAATAACAGAAAAAATTACAGCTGAAATTAAGAATTTATATAAGCCTTCTTTAACAAAGCCAAGATAATAACAATCGCTTCCAAAAACGCCAAGGAAAAAGCTAAGTAAAAAAGCGATAAATCTTTTTTTAATTTTGAAATTATATTTATCATCTTCTTTAATAAATTCTATTGTTTGAGTAACATCTCTTGTTTCATATTCGTTACTATCAAATGGTTTTTTATAACCACAATATGGACAAATGTCCTTATCAAATTTTGTAATTTCTTCTCCGCAATTTTTACACTTTGGCATACCTAACTTCCCCGCACATAATATTGTAAAAAAAATTTAATAAAATATAAAGAAAAAAATAAAAAGTTTAGTTTAGCAGGGTTTTTGAAAAATAAAGGCAAGTTTTTAACCTTGCCTAAATGATTATTTTCTAAAAGTTCTCTTAAATTTGTCAATCCAAGAATCTTCTGAAGTTGCATTTTTAAAATCTTGGAGAATATCTTTTTGTTTCTTATTTAAATAGGTTGGAGTCTTAATATTAACCCTGACATATTCTTCTCCGTACCCATTTCCTCTAATATCTTTAACACCTTTATCTTTTAATCTAAAGGTTTGATTTGGTTGAGTTCCAGCTGGAATCTTTAATTCAACTTCGCCATAGACTGTAGGAATAGTAATTGTTGTTCCTAAAGCTGCATCAACAAAATCAAGTGGAATAGTTAAATAGATATCATTGCCTTCTCTTTCAAAGAATTGATGTGCACTAACCAAGACTTCAATGTAGAGATCTCCATTTTCTCCACCATTGAATCCTCTTTGACCTTTTCCTTGAACTCTAATTTGTTGACCGTTATTGATACCGGCAGGAATTTTCACTTCAATTTCTTCTTTGACTCTTGTATAGCCTTTTCCATTACATGAAGTACATGGTTCTTTAATACTTTTACCATTTCCTCCACAAGTTGGACAGACATTTTCTTGTTGAATGACACCAAAAATGGTTCTTTGTTGAGTTACAACTCTACCGCTTCCTCTACATGTATGACATGTTTCATAAGAAGTTCCGTTTTTAGCACCTGTTCCATTACAAGAATCACATTTTTTATCATAAGTGACTGGAATGCTAACTTTTGTACCATTAATTGCTTCCATAAAGGAAATTTTAATGGTCATAAATGAGTTATCGCCTTTTGAAGATCCTCTTGACCTAGAAGTTCTAGCTCCTCCGCCAAAACCTCCACCGAACATACTTCTTAAGAAGTCGTTTAAATCTCCAAAATCACCACCATTGAAATTGAAGCCTTCAAATCCACTTCCTGAGAATGGATTTGCTCCACCAGAGGTTTGATCAAAAGCTGCGTGTCCATATTGATCATATGTTCTTCGTTTTTGTTCATCACCTAAAACAGAGAAAGCTTCAGATGCTTCTTTGAATTTTTCAGCATCACCTGTTTCTTTATTATCAGGATGATATTTTTTTGCCATTTGTCGATAGGCTTTTTTAATTTCGTCTTGTGTTGCGGATTTAGAAATTCCTAACACTTCATAATAATCTCTTTTTTCAGCCATATTGAAACACCTCTTTTCTTAAAAAAATAACGAATAGGAGAGCACTTTTCATGCTCTCCTATAAATTTTAGTAAAATTTCTTACTATTTTTTATCAGTGAAATCTGCATCGATTACATCATCATCTTTTGGAGAAGAATTTGATGAATTTGAGCTTGAGTTATCAGTATATGATTGTTCTTGAGCTCCACCGTTAGCTTGTTGAGATGCTTGTTGTTGTTGCATATAAGCTGCTGCTTTTTCTAAATCATCGATTCTTGATTTTAATGTATTCATATCGTTGTTATTTAATGCAGCTTGGATTTCATCTCTTAATTTTTCGGTTTGTTCTTTTTCAGCAGGTTGCATTGAATCGCCTTTTTCTCTTAAAGCTTCATTGATTTGGTTAAGATATGATTCAGCTTTATTTCTTAATTCAGCTTCATCTTTTCTCTTGTTATCAGCTTCTTTATTCATTTCAGCTTCTCTCATCATTCTATCAATTTCTTCTTTTGATAAACCGTTTGAACCTGAAATTGTGATTTCTTGTTCTTTTTGAGTATCTAAATCTTTTGCACTAACTTTAACAATACCGTTAACATCGATGTTAAATGTAACTTCGATTCTTGGAGTACCTCTTCTTGCTGGTTTAATACCAGTTAATGTGAAGTGACCAAGTAATTTGTTATCTCTAGCCATTGAACGTTCACCTTGGTAGACCATAATGTCGACTGCTGGTTGATTATCAGCGGCTGTTGAGAAGATTTGTGATTTTGTTGTAGGAATTGTTGTATTTCTTGGAATTAAAGGAGTCATAACTCCACCCATTGTTTCAATACCTAATGTTAATGGGGTAACATCAAGAAGAATAACATCCTTAACATCACCACTTAAGATACCACCTTGATATGCAGCACCGATTGAGACTGCTTCATCTGGGTTAACACTTAAGTTAAGTTTTTTACCAGTAATACGAGCAACTAATTCTTGAACTGCTGGCATTCTGATTGATCCACCAATTAATAAGACTTCATCGATATCTCTATATGTTAATTTTGCATCGCTAATTGCTTTTTCAAGAGGTGCGACACATCTATCAAGTAAATGTTTGGTTAAATCTTGGAATTTAGCTCTTGTAAGGTTGGTTTCAAAACTGATAGGACCATTTGCGCTCATACCAATAAATGGTAATGAAATTGTGGTTTCAGTTGAACTTGATAATTCGATTTTTGCTTTTTCAGCAGCATCTTTAAATCTTTGAAGAGCCATTTTATCGTTAATATCTTGATTGAATTCAAGTTTAATTTGAGCTCTAATCCATTCAGCAACTACGTTATCCCAGTCATCACCACCAAGTTTGTTATCACCTGCAGTTGAGATAACTTCGAATGTACCATCTCCGATATCAAGGATAGAAACATCAAGTGTACCACCGCCTAAATCGAAGACTGCAATTTTTTCACTCTTATCTTTTCCAAGACCATAAGCTAAAGCTGCAGCTGTTGGTTCGTTAATAATACGAACAACATTTAAACCAGCGATTGTACCAGCATCTTTTGTTGCTTGTCTTTGAGCATCATTGAAATATGCAGGAACTGTAATAACTGCTTTTTCTACTGAATGGCCAATGTTAGCTTCAGCATAAGATTTCATATAAGCTAAAACTTTTGCAGAAATTTCTTGTGGGGTGAAATCTTTATTTACGCAGTTAACATGAACTTTTTCGCTGCTACCCATTTTTCTTTTAATAGAAGCAACTGTATCAGGATTGGTTAATGCTTGACGTTTTGCAGCATTACCAACGATGACTTCACCATTTGCTTTAAAACCAACGACTGATGGAGTTGTCATTGTTCCTTCTGGATTTGGAATAACTTTAACAGTTCCATCACTTTGTAAATAACTAACTACTGAGTTTGTGGTACCTAAGTCGATACCTAAGATAATTTCCTTTGCCATATATTAATTCCTCCTGGTTATGCAATGTTTTCTTCAGTTTTATCTGATTCTTGATTTTCATCTTTTGGTGTTGGATGTTTGCTAGTTGCAACCATCGCAGCTCTAATAAGATGATCATATAATTTATAGCCTTTAGCCGAGACTACTTTGACGATGTTTTCATCGCCTTCATCATCAATTGTTTCGACTGCATGCATTGTTTTTTCATCAAACTTATCTCCAACTTTAGGTTCGATAATGTTTACGCCTTCTTCTTTTAATAATTCAAGGAATTGGGAATAGACATATCTAAATCCTACAAGATAATTTTTTGTTTCTTCATTTTTAGGTTCAGTTTTTAATGCGATATCAAATGCATCTAATATAACCACAAGATTATCAACAAAACCCTCAATTCTATACTTTTTATTCTCTTGATAATCTTTTTCAATATCTTTTCTTAAGTTAGCCATATCTGCATATGCTTTGTAATATTGGTTTTTCCAATATTCCATATCAGCTTGAGCTTTTTTGATTTCTTCTTCTTTCTTTTCTAACTTTCTTTTAAAAGAAGCTTTCGTGTTCTCTGGTTCTTTTTCTTCAGTTGGTGCATTTTTTACTTCTTTTTCACTCATTAATCTTTACCTCCTTTAAATCATTTAAATGGTTTAAAATCATTTCGACTGTATAGTTTAGATGTTGTATTACTTTGTCATAATCCATTCTTGTTGGACCAACGACTGCAATACGTCCAAGCTCTTGAGAAGAATTTGGTACTCTAATATCTTTTGTAATAATAGAAATATCTTTATATCTTCCATTTCCTATTGAGATAGAAATTTCTTCACCACAATCTGCAAATAATTCAGATAATTTGTCAGAATTTGAGAAAATCTCAAATATTTTTCTTACCTCCTCAACGTTATCTTTAAATTCTGGTTGTTGGAGAAGATTATTTTTCCCATAGAAGGAAGAACCTCTTTTAATAAATAAGTCGGAGAATGTTGTTATAAGCGTTTGAATAACAAAGTTGAATATTTCTTGGTTTTCAGAAGATATAAGCTTTAATGATTTAAGTTTTCTTGTTACATCAATAAGCTTACTTCCACTTAACTCTGAATTGATAAAATCTGTTATTCTAACGATGTAATCGACATTTATATTTTTATTGAGAATGAAATTTTTATTTCCAACGTATCCATTACCTGTGACAAATATAATTGTGAAGCAATTTTCATTAGTAGGAATTGTTTCTAACTTTACAAGAATTTCATCGGTTACACTTGGTCCTAAAACGCAGGTAGCAAGTTTTGTCATGTGAGATAAAATTTGACATGATTCATTTAAGACTTCATCAATTGATTTAGATCCATCAAACAGCTTATCTAATTCAAATCTTAAGTTTTTATCGATTTTTTCACTTCTAAGATGTTCGATATAGTGTCTATAACCTTTAATTGAAGGTACACGACCTGAACTTGTATGAGTTTTTTCAATAAATCCTTCTTTTTCAAGCTCAGCCATTACATTTCTAATGGTTGCACTAGATAAAGATAATTTATGATTCGCTAACAAAGTATGAGAACCAACTGGAAGAGCGGTTCTAACATAATCTTCAACGATATACTTTAATACTAGTTCTTTTCTTGTAAGCTTCATTTTTTCATCCTGGCACTCATTTTTTCAAGTGCTAACAATATTATAAACGAATAATTAGCACTTGCAAGTAAAAAGTGCTAAATGGTTAAATTAATTTTCTTAGAACCGTATCAAGCACATAAAAACCTTTATCTGAAACACGTAAAAAATCGTTTTCAAGAATAATCAATCCTTCAGATAAAAGCTCATTTATTTCTTTTTTCTTATCCTCTATTAAATCCTTATTATATATATTATTAAATTCTTTAATATTAAATCCTTCTTCAAGTCTTAAATTGGTAATTAAAAAATATTCAATTTCTAAATTGTCATCTACTATTTCTTCATCTTTTTTTCTAATACCTTTTAAATAATCAGTTAAAGATTTAGAGTTTGCATATCTAATCTTATTTTCATATCCACTTGCTCCAGGTCCAATTCCAACATATTCTTCATTTTTCCAATAAGTTAAATTATGTTTACTTTCATAACCTTTTTTAGCAAAATTAGAAACTTCATATCTTATGAACCCATTTTCTCTTAATTTAAAGACAATTTGATCATAAAATTCTCCTAATTTATCATCATCAATAGCCTTTTCTTTTTTAAAAGAAAACATCGTTCCTTCTTCTATCATTAAAGAATAAATAGAAACATGATTAATGTCTAATTTTAAAAATAAATCTAAATCTATATTCAAATCTTCTAATGTTTGATTTTTATATCCATAAATTAAATCAACATTTATATTAGAAATATATTTTTTTGTTAAATTAATTAAACTAGGAATATTAATTTCATAATCTCGATTTATATATTTTAAAAACCTTTGATCAAAAGTTTGTATACCAATAGAAATTCGATTAATACGATATTTTTTAAGTAATTTTAACTTTTCTTCACTTAAAGATTCTGGATTAACTTCGATAGTAAACTCAATTAAATTAGCACCGAAAAAATCATCAATGCACTTTAAAAGTTTTTCTAGATTTTCAAATGATAAACAACTTGGAGTTCCGCCTCCAATATAAACAGTTTTAAAAGAATAATCTTTATATTTATTAATATCTTTTATAACTTCATCAATATAAATATCTTCATTTATTTGATTTTTTAGTACCTTAAAAAAGTCGCAGTAAGGACAAATATGATCACAAAAAGGGATGTGAATATATAAACTATTTATCTTCTTCGCTATCACTAGGTTTTTCACTATCTTCTAAAGAATCTTCATTAAATTTTTCAAATTCTTTTTTAGTGTCTTCATCGTTTTCATCAATATCGACGAGAATATTACTTAGCTCTTCTTCCATTATTTCTTTTTCGTTTGGCTTTTCTTCTTCTTTATATTTGTTAAGGACAAATTTTCTAAGTAAAAAGACACCAAGAGCAATAGCTCCAAAAATAATTAAAAGAATAATTAAAATAAACCAAGGTTCGTTTACAATACTTGCTAACATAAATTTCCTCCACTAATTTCTTTTTATTGGTGTATAAACGTATTTATTTTTTAAAGGTTCTTTTCTATAGTAACCAAGTCTAACAAGATTATCCATGCTAGTTCTAGCTGTTTCATAAGCACAGCCTAAACATTTTTTAAATTGAGCAATTGTATAATTCATTCCAATTGTACAGTGTCTTGCATAAAAATATGCTTGAGCTCTACTCATTGTTGGTTCCATTTCAACAAGTCTATTTTCTAAAACTGAAGCTTCTTGTTCGCTTAATCCTAACGGAACATTACTAATTGCAATGTTTGTATTTACATTTGTTGCAACATATTTTTCTTCAGGTTGAGTGATTGGTTTAGGGATGACAAGTGTACTTGATTTTGGAACTGAAACAACTAGAGTTTCTTCGACTGGTTCTTCACTTTCAGGAACACTAGTTTCTTCTACTTTTTTAGCACTTTCGACTTCTCTTTCATAAAATTCTTCTTTTAAAATCTTATTTTGAGCTTCGACAATATCATCAAGTGCTTCATCAACTAAGGAATTAAATTTATTTAAGAAATAACAGACAATGTATGTTAAATCTAATGAACTTTGACTTTCCAAGATTTGTTTTTCTAATTCTTCTTTATTAATTAATAAAGATTCAAAATCAATCATTGCTGCGACATTTCCAAAATCGTTATTAGCTAAAATCTTTTTAAATAATAAAAGTGAGATTTCTTCACTATAAAATTCAAAAGGTTTTACATAATATGAGTAATAAAATGCTGCGACAGCTTTTACAAATACACTAACATTTGAATATCTAATGAATTCAAATAATTCATCCATTGATCTTTCAATTGTATTTGCAGGAATACCAATATAAAGACGATTAACAACAAATTTTGACATTAAATTATCAACTTCAGTTGTTCTATAAAATCTAGTTAACTCTTCTTCTCCTGTTAAAAGTGAATAAAAATCAGCTAAAGTTGAATCATTTATTTCTTGATAAACCTTATTTTCAATTAATTTTAAACATTGGTAATATCTATTTAATTGAATTGTGTTTGCAGGAATAATTGCAGTTTTATTTGAGACAATATTCTCTAAAGTTTCGTTATCAACAGGGACATTATAATATTCTGCTAAAGCTTTTAATGATTTTTTATATCCAATATTATTAAATTCGTTAACATAAGATTTTTTCTCAAGTCTAAAATAACTTGTGCTTAATCTAAGAAGTTTTCTTTCAAGCTCATTAATCCTATTATTGATTGTAGGAGTTAAGCAAATGCCATAACTTTGTTGAGAAATATGTTTTAATTCAAGAGTGTTTTTAAAATTAGCTCTATAATTGACAATTGTAGACCAAATATTATCGATTAAATTAGATTTTAAATCTCTTTGAACATCCTTTTTGGTTGCATAAATTTCATTACTATATTTGATCGCAAGTTCTTGAACTCCGGCCATACCGTTATCCTCCGTTTGTTTTAAAATATTATAAATTAGAATTGAATTATTATAAATAGTAAATCCCTATAAAAATACTAATTATTTACTATCTTCGTCTCCGATACTAAGTAAAGACATGAAAGCTTCTTGAGGTACATCTACACTACCGATGGCTTTCATTCTCTTTTTACCTTCTTTTTGCTTTTCTAATAATTTACGTTTTCTTGTGATATCTCCCCCATAACATTTAGCTAAGACATCTTTTCTAACAGCTTTAATATCCGCTCTTGCAATAACTTTTCCTCCAATTGCTGCTTGAATTGGGATTTCAAATTGCATTCTAGGAATTACTTCTTTTAATTTAGAAACTAATTTTAATCCTCTATTATAGACAAATGGTTTATAAATAATTGTTGAAAGAGCATCAACTACTTCACCGTTGAGTAAAATATCCATTTTACAAAGATTTGATTCTTTATATTCAGATACTTCATATTCTAAAGATGCATAACCTTTTGTGTATGATTTTAATTTATCAAAGAAGTTATAAATGACTTCACTTAAAGGCATTTCATAAACAATATTCATTCTTGTTTCATCAAAATATTCTAAATTGATGTAAATACCTCTTTTTTCTTGGCAAAGTTGCATAATAGGTCCAATAAAATCTTTTGGAGTCATAATTGTAACTCTAGCATATGGTTCTTCAATATGATGAACAAGACTTGAATCAGGAAGTTCACAAGGATTATCAATTACTTTCATCTCACCATTTGTTAAATAAACATTATATCTAACGTTTGGAGATGTAAGGATTAGATCTAAATTGTATTCTCTTTCTAATCTTTCTTGGATAACGTCCATATGTAACAATCCTAAAAATCCACATCTAAAACCAAAACCAAGAGCTTTTGATGTTTCAGGTTCAAAAGTTAAACTCGAGTCATTTAAAGATAATTTCTCTAAAGCTTCTTTAAGTTCTTCATATTTTTGTGAGTCGGTAGGATAAATACCACTATAAACCATCGAATTCATCTTCTTATAACCTGGAAGAGGTTCGCTTGCTGGATTATCTAAAAGAGTAATCGTATCACCAACATGAACATCATGAATGTCTTTAATTTGAGCACATAAATAACCAACTTCTCCTGAATATAAAATACCTGTTTGAATTTCTTTTGGAGTTCTAATTCCTATTTCAGTAACTAAATATTCACGATTAGATCGCATAAATTTAATTGTGTCGCCAACTTTTACACAACCTTGTTTTACCCTAATTAAAACAACTACTCCTCTATAAGAATCATAATAACTATCAAAAATTAAAGCTTGAAGAGGTTTATTTATATCACCTGCAGGAGCAGGAATATCAGTAACAACTCTTTCTAAAATTTCTTGGATATTTTCTCCAGTTTTTGCACTAACGCAAATTGCAGTTTCTCCATCTAAGCCAATTTTATCCGTAATTTCATTTTTACATAAATTAATCATTGCACTTTTTAAATCAATTTTATTGATAACTGGTAAAAGTGTTAAATCATTATCGATTGCTAAATAAGAATTTGCTAAGGTTTGAGCCTCTACTCCTTGAGTAGCATCAATAACTAAAATTGCTCCTTCACAAGCAGCAAGCGATCTAGAAACTTCATAAGTAAAATCGACATGCCCTGGAGTATCAATTAAATTAAAAATATAATCTTCTCCATCTTTTGCATGATATTTAATTGTGACAGCGTTTAATTTTATAGTGATACCTCTTTCTCTTTCTAAATCCATAGAGTCAAGAATTTGGTCTTTCATTTCTCTTTTTTCAATAGTTTCAGTCAACTCTAAAATACGGTCAGATAAAGTTGTCTTACCGTGATCAATATGAGCAATAATCGAGAAATTTCTAATCTTTTTAATATCGTAATTCATATCTTAAAAATTATATCAAAAAACTGAGAATAAGAAATTTTATTTATATAAAATTTGGTCAAATTTTTATTTATTTTGGTTATAAAAGGCAATTACTTCCCTTTTTACATCGATTGCATTATCTACAACTTTAAAATTTGACCATGTTGATTTAAACAAATCATTGTATCTTTTGTTTGAAAATCTATTATCAATTAAAAGTGCAATACCTGTATCATTTTCAGTTCTTATCAATCGACCTACTGCTTGCATAACTTTGTTTAGCCCAGGATTAAAATAAGCATAATCAAATCCATTAAGACCAATCTTTTCAAAATATTCTTTATAAATATTAGTTTCAAAAGATACCGCTGATAATCCAATTCCTATTACAACTACTCCAATTAGTTGATCACCACTTAAATCAATACTTTCGCAAAAACTTCCACCCAAAACTACTAATCCTACTTTTGTTTGTTTACTTACAACTTTAAAATTAGTTAAAAATACTATCTTTTCATCATCACTCATGTTTCGTTTTTGGACTACTAATTTACCGTTTATATTTTCAAGTAACTTTTCAAGTTTTTCTAAATATTCAAAACTTGGACAGAAGATAAAATAGTTTCCTTCTTTTTGTTCAACAAATGCTCGACATTGTTGAGCAACTTCATTTATTGTGGAGTTTCTATCTTTGTATCTAAGAGAAACTTTATTGCTGAGAAGTAATTTTAAGTTATTTTTATTAAATGGAGAATCGATATGGTAGCTATTTAAATTAGTGTTATCACAAATTAGTTTTTTATAGTAATCAAGAGGTGATAATGTTCCGCTAAAAAAGACAGATCCAAATGTTTTATGTAATGTATTTTTAATAAATCTTGAGGCATCTAAACACTTAATATTTACTGAAAATCTACCATTTACATCTTTTTCTAAATATAATTTATAAATATCTTCATTATTTTGGAAATATGAATAAATGTTTTGAAACTTATAAGCTTCTAGCAAGAATTCATCGATTTTAGATGATTTAAAACCTATTTTATTTTTATATTCACTGCATACTTTATTTAAAAAGTCTAAATGTTCAATAAAGTTATCATCAATCTTTTCTAAAACTAAATAATCATCAAATTCACATTTAAAGAATAAATCAAAATCTTCATCTAGTGCTTTAATTGCTTTTTTGATTTTCTTAGATTCTAGCATCATAAAGTCTTCTCTAGCTTCTAAATATAGTTCATAAGGAAAAGTTTGAGAGTACATATCTCTACTTCTATTGATCAAGTTATGAGCTTCGTCGATTAATAAAAATTTCAAATATTCTTTATCAGGATTTTCAAAATATCTTTTTAAAAGAGAGATTGGATTAAAAACATAATTGTAATCACAAATTATTACATCACAATATAAAGAAATATCTAGCGACAATTCAAAAGGGCACATATAATTTCTTTTGCCTAAATTAATAATATAATCTTTATCAAAAATGTCGTTACTAGTGATTATTTCTTTTATCGTATCTTGAAATTTAGAATAATAACCTTTTGTATAAGGACATTCAGCAGGATTACAGCGACCAATTTTTTTATCATTGATGCACATTTTAGTTTTTGCACTAATTTGTACTGCGCTAACTTTTAAACCATTTTTCTTATAAATCTTTATTGCATCTAAAGCTGATTCAAATCCACTATTTTTAGCAGCAAGATAGAAAATTCTATTTACTTTTTTCTCTTTTATTGCTTGTAAAGCACCATATAAAGTTGAAATTGTTTTTCCTAAACCAGTTGCAGCTTCAATGAAGATAAATTCTCGATTGATGGCTGCATTTCTAGTTTCGTTAACTAAAATATCTTGCCCATTTCTTAAATGAGAAAAAGGAAATTCCATTTGTTGAAGAGATTCAAAGAAACTATTATCTCTACGAAGCATTACTGCTCTAAAAGAGGAATAATCTTTAATGAAATCTAAAATAATTTTTTCTAAATCAAAAATTGAATATTCAAATTCTCTTAGAATAATTTTTTTACTGATTTGATGAATATAAGTTAACCTTACCCAAATTTTACTTAAATTATTTTGCTTAGCATACATGTAAGCATAAAACTGAGCTTGACCTAAATGCCACTTCTTATTCTTTTCAAAGAAAATTTCTAAGTTATCATTTGTACTTTTAATTTCATCAATTATGGTTCTTTTAGGATCTAAAATAATACCATCAGCTCTACCTGAAATACGATATTCAAAAACATCGTAATAAATAGTTGTTACTAATTTTACTTCATTTAGATAATTATCTAGTTGTTTATTTTGATATTCAGAATGTATTTTTGATCCTTCTTGCATCGTGAGATTATTAAAATAACGATCATCAATGTCGCCACTTCTTAATAAAAAGTCAACAATCTCATGGACGCTTAAATCTACTTTATACATTCGTTTTTAATAATATCTGCAATTTCAAAGAAATTCCTATTACCATTAAAGAACTCTTTTATAGACATAGCTTTTTTACCAGGTCTTTGAAGAATCAAAATATTAATTAATTTATCTTGAGTTGCAATTTTTAAGCAATCTTTGTTGTAATCAATAATTTGCCCTGGAATTCCGATGTTAGAATTTACTACTTCTGCTTTTAAAACTTTAATTTTTTCATTTTTATAATAGAAACAGGCTCCTGGAGTGTTTGCAAATGCTCTAACTTTATTCTTTATATTTATAGATGAGTCTCTAAAATCGATAATAGTCATCTCGTTTTCAATTTTATGGGTAAAAGTTACTTGAGATTCATCTTGTTCAATTCCTAAATTTTTCTTAGAAATATAATCTTCGATACCTTTTTCAAAAACTTCGAAAGCTGCGTTAGAGATTTTTGCTTTTAAAGTGTCGTAATTATCATCTTCTTCAATTGGGAAGGGAACTTTTTCAAACATTCTTCCAGCATCCATTTTTTCTACCATTTCCATGAGTGTAACTCCAGTTTCTTTTTCTCCGTTTAAAAGAGCATATTGAATTGGAGCTGCACCTCTATATTTTGGTAAAAGTGATCCATGTAAGTTTAAACATCCATATCTAGGAGCTAATAAAACTTCTTTTGGAACAATTTGACCATATGCAAAAGTAAGAATAAGGTCAGGATTTAATTTTTTAACAAAATCACAATCATTTCTTAATTTATATGGTTGAAAAACTGGTACACCATATTTAAGTGCCACTTCTTTTGTTGGAACATTTTTTATAATACCTTTTCTTCCAACAGGCTTGTCGATTTGGGCGACAAGTCCAATAATGTTATAGCCGTTTTGTAATAATTTTTCTAATACAACAGCACTCATTTCAGGGGTGCCAAAATATAAAATCTTTAAATCTTTAATATCCATAACCAATATTATAAAGAAAATTTTTCATAAAACCTATATTTATCAATAAAATTTCATTGAACTAAAATCTTTAAATATGATAGAATAAAACCGTTTCAAATGAGGTATTAGAAAATGGCAAATATTAAATCACAAAAGAAAAGAATTAAAACAAACGAAAAGGCTAGAATTAGAAATGTTGCTTATAGATCAAAATTAAGAACTGCCGTTAAAG
This sequence comes from uncultured bacterium, assembly GCA_949293255.1. Taxonomy (GTDB): domain Bacteria; phylum Bacillota_I; class Bacilli_A; order RFN20; family CAG-826; genus Onthovivens. Next base: position 71,147 of record CASFCL010000001.1, on the reverse strand, counting down.
CTGTTAGAGTAGCATGTGAGAAAAATGATGTTGCTGCTGCAACTGCTGCTTACAAGAAAGCAACAAGCATTATCGATAGAGCTGTTATCAAAGGTATTGAAACCAAAAAGACAGCTGCAAGACAAAAATCACATTTACAACTTGCTATTAACAAATTAGCTAAATAATTTTTAGCTTATTTAATCTAGTCAATAAACGAAGCTCATTTTTGAGCTTTTTTTATATTTCCATTAAGAATTTTTCAAATCCATAGAATCTATCGATGGAATTATGTTTAATGTTTTTATCTAATTCATAAAGTTTCTCTAAAATTTGGGATATTTTTTCTGAATTTAAGTTTTTGCTATTTTTCAAAGTCATATAAATTCTGCCTGGAGTTGTTCCTAACTCTTTAGCAATGTCGTCATTAGAAAATTTTTCTTTTTTTAATCTTACAACTTGATCCATAAAAATTAATGAAGTACAAATAAGTGAAATTAAAGAAACAACTTCTACTGAATTAGTTGTTAAGTCACGATAAATCTTTAATGCTTTATCTTTATTTTGATTATAAATTTCGTTAGTTAATTCAAAAACATTTTCTTCAAGTGGAATTGTGACAATTAAATCGACATCTTTAAACTCAATTTTTCCATTTTCACAATATAATAAAAGCTTAGCACTTTCATTAAGGAAAATATTTAAATCACCTTGGCATCTTTTAACCATTTCTTCGACTGCATCATCACTTATTAAGTATTTTTGATTTTGAAAATATTTTTTTACATAAACTGGCCAATCGTTTTTATCTAAATTTTTTAACTCAAAAATTTTACCAACTTGTTTAATTGCTTTTACAATCTTATTTGAATTAGAAATTGAATCATAATTTACTGTAAAAATTATTAATAAATCTTCTCGATTATTTTTTAAAAATTTTTCTAATAAATCTAAATTATTCTCTGGTAAATTTTTGGTTTTTGAATTGGTTAAAAAAAATGAATTTTCATAAACAATTGCTTTTTTATCCATAAGTAATGATAATTGTTCACCTTCATCAATAATTGACGTTGTTGATTGATTCATTCCATCAATTTTAATTAGGTTTTCTTCGCCATTATCAAAAAAATCTTTTATCAATTTTTTCAATTGCTTTTTTATCATTGCGCTTTGATTACCAAATAGTAAATAAACCATAGGTAAATTATACACTAAGAATGAAGTATTTATAAGTAATCGTTCCTTCTAAATCAGTTCTTCTTATATCAATATTCTTTGATTTTAGTCTTTGAATAACAATATCTGATGGATGACCATAATAATTATTTCTTCCACAAGATATAATTGCGGTTTCTGGAGAGCAAAAATCTAAAAATTCATTTGAAGATGATGTACTACTACCATGATGACCAACTTTTAATATATCAACATCAATTGAATAATTATTAATTATCTTCTCTTCAATTAAAGTTGAGGCGTCACCCATTAATAAATAATTAATATTATTAATTTTAAAATAAGGAACAATCGACTTATCATTTTCATCCATTGAAATTTCTCTAAAAAGATTTAAATCCTTAATTTCAAGGTTTCCATCATAATAATTATTAAAATTATCATAAGTAAAAACTTTTGAAACTTTAAAATTTTCTATCAAACTTGATAAAGCACCGTTATGATCAAAATCTGAATGAGTAATAATTACATAATCAATTTGATAAATCCTATTAATCTTAAAATAATTAATCAAAACATCTTTTGCTAAATCTTTATATGTTAATCCACCAGTATCAATTAAATAAGTTTCTCCAAAATATCTTATAAATGTGCAATCACCCTGACCAACATTTAAAAAGGATACTTGGTTAAATAGATAGTTTTCGATAGGTAATGAATAAATTACTATCGATGTTATTAAAGAATAAGAAACTAACTTAAAAGCTTTTTTGTTAGAAACTTCTAAAAAATAAATTAAAAGTAAAAATATTATAAAATATAAGACTATGAAAAATTGATTAAAAGATGGAACATAAACGTCCAATGCATCGACTTGTATATGATTAAAGAAATCAAGTTGTAATTTAATAAAAGATTCTAAAAATGAATGATAATAACCAAGAAATACGAAAAGTAAAATAATGAAATTTAATTTAAATATCGGTAAAAATATAATTCCGATGATAAAGCTCAAAATATTAAATGAATTATAAAATGAAATTGTAAAAGGAAATAAAATTAATAAAACAAAAACTTTTCCATATATTTTCTTTTCAATATTCTTTTTTCTTGATAAAAACAAATTACAAAAATTCAAAATTGTAATAATAATGAAAGGTATATAAAACGATGATGAAAAAATTATGTTATGGTCAATAATTAAAGATAAGATGCCAGCAATCGAAATAATTTCAATTCTTTCGAATCTGTTATCTAAATAATTTTTGTTAATTAAATTTAAAATATAAAAGATTAATACTCTTAAAACAGTATAATTCCCTAAGAAAAATAAAAGATAAGGGAACAAAGTTAATAAAGCAAACCAAGAAGCATATTTTTCATCAACGAAATAAGAAAATAGTTTTTTAATTCCATATAGAGCAAATGTGATCATTGCACCACTAACGGCAATTAAATTGCAGATTTTTAAGCTTTCAAATTTTTGTATAAGTTTGTTATCGTAATCTCTTTGGTTAAACAATAAAGAAGAAACAAATACTCTTACTTGTTCATCTTCAAATTTTGATAATAAATTTTCTTTATAATAATTAAAATCAATCGGACAATCCCAAATTGTCTTAAATGATGAGGCAATAATTTGCCTATAAATACCTTTTTCTTCTAAATAAATATTAAAATTAAAATCGCTTTCTAATACATTAAAATTATAATTAGTTATTTCTCCTTTAAGTTTAACAATATCGAATTTCTTTATCTCTTCATCGTCACTATTAACATAAAATTTTTCAATACCATCAAATAAAATAAAGTAAGAATCTTTTCTTTCTATAACCATTCCAGATATATCATTTGTTTGAAAACTTTGGAAAGGAATTGCTGAGAAAATTAGCGAAATTAATAATAAAACCATGCTAATCCCAATCATTTTTTTATTTTTTATCTTATATAAAAGAAAACATAAAAGTAGAAAAAGTATAATTCCTATAAAGAAATAAGATTCTTTTACCAATAAAAGTCCAGTAACAATTGATAAGAATAAAGCAAATAAAATCACTTAATTAATCATGTAAAATAATATAATTTTTAACTAAATTAAATTTTGAATTTCCTATACCTGTGACATTCATAATAGCTTCAATTGTGTAAAAAATTCCATTTTCATCGCGATATGAAACTAAAGATTCTGAAATTGTTTGTCCAAAACCATTTAATGTCATCAATTCTTCAACAGTAGCTTCGTTGATATTAACTTTTACTATTGGATCATCGCTACAAATATCGGTATTATCATACTTTGGTGGTATGTAATAAGAGTTATTTGCACTAACTTCAGCTTCTAAATAGAAACATCTATCATCACCATTTGAAGTAATTCCACCAGCTGATGCTAATAAATCTTCCATAGTTGCCGGATCTTCTAATACATATTCGCCAGGCTTTGCAACTTCACCAGTTACGCCAATAGATAATGTATTTGTATCATCTACTAGTGTTGTTCCTTGTAAGTCATTGCTTACATTAGGATCAATAAATTGCATAGCAACTAAGCCAATAATTGTAATAACCGCTACTACTAAGCAAATTTTTAAAATCATAAAATCACCTCCTTACTAACAAGATGACTTTAATTTCAAAAATTTACCAAAATTTTTTCATACACTGTCAAAAACCCTCTAAAATCAAATAAAAAAGCGAAATCATATTTCGCTTTTAATTTTATTAATACTTAAATTTTTAATTACTTAACATCTACTTCTACGATTTCAATATCGTAAGTTCTATTAGCTTTTACTGTAACAACATCGCCAACTTTATGTCCAAGTAATGCTGAACCGATTGGAGAATCAGTAGAAATTTTCATAGCTCCATCACTATTTAATGGTGCGGCTTCTTCAGTTGAAACAATTAAGACTTTAATTTCTTTTCCGTTGGATAAATTTTTAAATAAAACTGTTTTACCCATACCAACTGATTTATCTTTTTTGTTTACTTGAACAACTTTTGCGTTATTAAGGATTTTTTCAATTTCTTTAATTCTTCCTTCGATTTGGGATTGTTCATCTTTTGCAGCACTATAATCTGCGTTTTCAGATAAGTCACCCATATCTCTAGCAGCATTTAATTTTCTTAAGTTTTCTGGTTGTTGAACATCGATGAGATATCTCATCTCTTTATATAAATCATCATAACCTTCTTGTGTTAATACAACTTCTTTATTGCTTGCCATTTTTAATACCTCATTTAATTTTGCGCTTGATATTATAACATTAATTTAAATTTAAAGTAAAACATACATTAGTTTTCTTTAACTTCATTAATTTTTGGATCTTCATTAAAGGCGTTTAATACTTCTTCTGCTTCCTTTAATTCTTCTTCGTCTTCAACCTCAAAAAGCTCGTTGTTATCGTTATATTTCATAACATAAACATCATCTGGATTGCTTTCTTCATAAACGAAAACATATTCGCTATTACGGTCTTCATTTTCATAGGTGAAAAGAATTTTCATTAAAAATTCTTTTCCTTCATCATCATAAATAATGATTTCATCGTCTTTTAATTCTCTCATTTTGCCTCCTTTAAAGATTCTAAAAATCTTTTTAATATAATTGTAGCACTGGCCATATCGATAATTTTATCGATTTTACTACTTCTTAAGCCTCGATCGATAAGAATTTCTTTTGCTTCGATTGTTGAATAACTTTCATCAAAGAAAATTACATTTAAATTTGGTTCTTCTTTTTTAATATCATCAATAAATCTTCTTACAGATGCACATCTTTCACCTTCTTTTCCATCAAGTTGAAGAGGTAAACCAATTACAACATTTTTAATTTGCTCTTTTCTTATAATTTCAAGAAGATGAATTCTTGCGGCTCGATAATTTCCAGGTTTAAATTTAAAGTTTTCTCGACCATAAACAATACCTAAAGTATCATTTATAGCAATACCTAAAGTTGTCGTTCCTAAATCTAATCCTAAATATCTATCAACCATTAATGCTATCCTTTTTAATTTCACTAATTTTATCGACTGAAAGGGCATTTCCTTGAGCAAGAGTTTCTTTTCCTCCGCCATTTCCTCCTAAGATCGATAAAACTTTTTTAATAATATCTTTTGCTTTGATTCCTCTTGCAACTGTATCTTTTCCACAAGAAACAATAATTGGATGTCTACCATTTTCTTCACCAACTAAAACTAAGACAAAATCTTTAAAATCATTATTGACTTCATCATTGATCATATTGAGTGTAGTTTTTGTGGTATTTGGTAAATAACTAATTGCAAACTTATTAGAAGCAATTTCGTTTTTAATACTTTGAGATTGATAATGAGAAATTTTCTTATTTAAAGAAACAATTTCTTTTTTATCGTTGCTACTTTCTTTTAATAAAGCAGTTAATCTATTATCAAGTTCACTAAAAGATAAAGCTTCTAATTTTTCTTTAATAATATTTAATAATAAGATTCTTTCTCTATAAAGTTTGAATGAATTATAGCCAGTATAGGCAAAAATTCTTCTTACGCCGCTAGCAATTGCAGTTTCAGTTTGGATTGTAAATATACCAATTTCATTAGAATTTCTAACATGAGTTCCTCCACAAAATTCTTTTGAGACGTCTCCAAAAGTAACAACTCTTACGACATCGCCATATTTTCCATCAAATTCAGCTAATGCTCCAACTTTTTTAGCTTCTTCAATTGGTAAATTTAAAACTTTGCATGGAATTGATTGAGTGATGTATTCATTAACAAGATGTTCAATTTTCATTAAATCTTCTTCATTAACTTTATGATCATAACTAAAGTCAAATCTTAAGACATTTTCATCAACATAGCTTCCTCTTTGATGAATTCCATCACCTAAAACATTAATTAATGCTGATTGAAGAAGGTGAGTTGCACTATGATTCATTTCAATTTTATGATGTCTAATTTCATCAACGACAAGAGCAACTTTATCGCCTAATTTAATGTCACCATAATTAACTTTAATTTTATGTAAATGTTGGCCGTTTGGACATTTTCCAACATAGGTAACATTAGCCATAAAGTCGTCATTTTTAATAAATCCAGTATCAGCAACTTGACCACCCATTTCAGCATAGAAATTAGTTCTATCAAAGACGACTTCTCCTTCATCTTCAATTGAATCAACTTTAACTCCATCTTTAAAAAGTCCGATAACTTTTCCTTCAATTGAAGATGAAGAATATGTAAATTCACTTTTCTCTTTAAACTCTAATAAATCGAGTGATTGTTTGTTGAAAGACTCGATATTTTTTCTCGAATTCCTTGCTAAATCCTTCTGTTTTTGTAAAAGTTTATTAAATCCATCAACATCAACTGGGATGTTATTATCACCACAAATTTCTAAAGTTAGCTCAATTGGGAAGCCATAAGTATCATAAAGTTTGAAGGCATCTTGACCACTTAAATGGTCTGTGTTTTCTAAAATTTTTGTTAATAAAGCTTCACCAGTTTTTAATGTTTTTAGGAATTTTATCTCTTCATTTTTAATAACTTTTTCAAGGTATTCTTCTTTTTCAATAATGTAAGGATAAAAATCTTTCATTATCTTAATTACGCTAGGAACAAGACGGTACATAAATGGTTCATAAAGGCCTAATTTTTGTCCATATCTCATAGCTCTTCTAAGAAGTCTTCTTAAGACGTAACCTCTACCTTCATTAGAGAAATGTTCTCCATCAGCAAGAGCAAATGAACATGCTCTAATATGATCAGCAATAACTCTATAAGGCATTAAATATTTTCCTTCATAAGGTTTATTACAAATTTTTTGTAAATCTAAAATGATTGGGAAAAATAAATCTGTTTCAAAATTTGTTTCTGTTTCTTGGAGAACACAAGCAATTCTTTCAAGCCCTGCACCAGTATCGATGTTTTTATGTGGTAATTCTTTATAATCTTCTCTTTTTACACCATTTACTGCGTTATATTGAGAGAAAACGATACCCCAAATTTCGATGTATCTATCATTTTCGATATCATCTTCAAGCATTTTGATGCCTAAATTTTCAGGATCATATTTTTCACCTCTATCGAAAAATACTTCGGTATTTGGTCCGCATGGTCCTTCACCAATTTGCCAGAAATTACCTTCTAAAGGAATTAAATGTGAAGCATCTAATCCTTGTTTAATCCAGAGTTCTCTAGTTTCGTTATCATCTGGATGATAAGTAACATAAATTTTCTCTTTATCTAAACCAAAATATTTATCGCAAGTTAAAATTTCAAATGCCCATGGAATTACTTCTTTTCTAAAATAATCTCCAATACTAAAATTACCAAGCATTTCAAAAAAAGTATGATGTCTAGCGGTTTTTCCAACATTTGTTATATCGTTTGTTCTAATACATTTTTGAACATTTGTAATTCTTTTAGATTCTGGAATTTGGCTACCATCAAAATATTTCTTTAAAGCTGCAACACCTGCATTGATCCATAATAAAGTTGGATCGTTATCAGGAATAAGACTTGCTCCTTTTTCGATAGCATGTCCTCTTTCTTTAAAGAAATTTAACCAAGTCATTCTAATTTCTTGTGAACTAAGTTTTTTCATACTTCTACCTCTATTAAATAAAAAATCCTAAATCAAAAATTTTTGACTTAGGAACGAAATTCTCCGCGTTACCATCCTATTTCCGAAAGGCACCTTAATTTATAATAGATATCGCTCTATTAAGCGGGCTATTAACCTCTTTTAAGAAGCGGCTCATTTGACTCAACTTAGGATTTTCACCAACCACCCTTTCTCTAAAAAGTTACCATCAAATTTAACTTCTACAATATTCTAATTACTTATACTTTGATAATCAAATGAAATTATTTTTTCTTTCTTTTTTTCTCGATTAATTTATCAACTTCATGGAATTTAATATTTAAAGCAATTGCAATTTCTTCATATAAAATTCTTGAAGCACGTTCATAAATAAATTTATCTGTCATTGAAATAACTTTTCCATTTTCTTCAAGTTCAGCTTTTTTTGTGATGTAAGAATAAATTAATGCTGCCATCTTTTCTTCGTCACCTTCATGAATGATTTCATTGAAAGCAGCTTTTCTTTCTTTTGTACTATCGATCCAAATACTAGAATTTTTAATAATTTTATTAACTAAGTTATTAGCTTGTCTTTTATTTGGAATCTTTTTTAACATGGCATGATTTGATTTAGGAAGTCTAATAACGGTATCAACATCATGAAAAACAGGGCTAAGAACAAAATATTCCATCTCCCCAAGTCCGAAATTACAAGTGACTATATCTTTAATTTCGCAAACGCCATGATTATCTACAATTATCTTATCGCCTACGTCAAACATTATTTTTCTCCATCAACAAAATAATTATAGCAAAAAATAGGCCATTTTGTAAGCAAAACGATATTAATTTTTTAATTTTCCGTGATAATAAACTTTATCAATTATTCCACTACCAAGACAGATTTCTCCATCATAAAACACACATATTTGTCCAGGTGTTACAGCTTTATAAGGTTTATCAAAAATTAACTTAATATTTCCATCTTCTAAATTTTTAACGCTAACTCCTTGATCTTGTTGTCTATAACGGAATTTAACATTTATATGCTTATCATCTTCAATTTTTTCATTAAATAAATTAATGTTGGTTAAAATTGCTTCATCTGAGAAAAGATGGTCATCTTCGCTTCCGCTAGCTACATATAAAATGTTATTTTTTACATCTTTTTTGCAAACAAACCAACCTTTTGCCTCTTCGCCTTTAATTCCTCCGATTCCTAAGCCTCTTCTTTGACCTAAAGTGTAATACATAACACCATCGTGAGTTCCTAAAACACGGTTATTTTCGATATCAACAATGTCGCCTTTTTTAGCTGGAATGTAATTTTTTAAGAAATCTTTAAAGTTTCTTTCTCCAATAAAACAAATACCAGTTGAATCTTTTTTATATTCAACGCTAGTTAAATTAAGCTCAACAGCAATTTTTCTAACTTCTTCTTTTGTAATATCTCCTAAAGGAAATAAACATGATTTTAATTGCTCGCTAGAAATTTGAGCAAGGAAATAACTTTGATCTTTATTTTTATCTTTAGCTTTTAAAATGTAAGTTTTGCCGTTCTCATCGATTCTTTTGGCATAATGGCCCATAGCAATCATGTCGCATCCATGCTTTTTAGCAAAATCTAAAAATGGACCAAATTTAATATATTTATTACAAAAAACATCTGGATTTGGGGTTCTACCTTTTTTGTATTCTTCTAAAAAATATATGAAAACGTTGTCCCAATATTCTTTGATAAAATCAACTCTTAAAAGTGGTAAGCCTAATCTTTCTGCAACATCTTTAGCATCATTAAAATCTTTTTCTTGAGTGCAAATATCTTCATCAAGAGTTGGGTTTCCTAAAACATCTCCATTAGCTAAAGAATCCCAATTTCTCATGAAGCAACAAATTACTTCATGACCTTGCTTTTTTAAAAAATATGCTGCAATTGCACTATCAACTCCGCCGCTTAATCCAACCATTATTTTCATAACTTACATCTCCTTTGAATCGATGATAATAGTAAAAGGACCATCGTTAACAAGTTCTATTTTCATATCAGCGCCAAATACACCAGTTTTTACAATAAAGTCGCTTTCTGCAAGCTTTTTGTTAAAAATATCGTATAAAATTGTAGCTTTTGAAGGCTCTAAAGCATCTACAAAAGATGGTCGATTTCCCTTTTTAATATCAGCGTAAAGTGTAAATTGAGAAATAGATAAAATCTCTCCATTTATGTCATTTAAAGATAAATTTGTTTTACCGTTTTGATCTTCAAAAATTCTTAATTTTAAAATTTTATGGACAATTTTATCGATAATTGTTTCATCATCGCCATTAGTAAAACCAACAAAAATCAAAAACCCACGGTTGATTTTCGAATGCTCAACTCCATCAATTACACATCTTGCATTTTTAACTACTTGTAAGACAACTTTCATAACTATAATTTCTTATCCTTCTCTAATATATCAATAATTTCTAAATATCTAAATTCTAATTCTTCTTTTTCATCGTTAAGTTTATCAATAATTTCATATGATTCGAAATCTTCTGATAGTTCTTCATCTATTTCATCTATTCTTTTTTCAATAGTTTCCATTTCATTTTGAAGCTTAATCAAAGTATTATTTGATAACTTTTCTCTTTTTTTAACGACAGGATTTTCAATTTCTTTAATGTTTTTAAGTTTAGTTTTTTCTTCGATTAAATCGAGAGTTTTTCTTAAAACATTATAATCTCCTTCTCTATAAATAACCTGATTTTTTGATAAATATAAAACATGGGTAGCAAGTTGATTTATAAAGTAACGATCATGAGAAATAAAGACAATACAGCCTGAATAATGATGTAAAGCTTCAATTAAACTCTCTTTAGTTACCATATCAAGATGGTTAGTAGGTTCATCTAAAAATAAAACATCATAATCAGATAGAGAAAGGGCGCATAACATCAATCTTGTTTTCTCACCATTTGAAAGTGAAGCAATATCTTTAAATACATCATCATTAGAAAATAGGAATTGCCCAAGGTGTTTTCTTAACTCATTATCACTGTAAAGAGGATACTTATTTCTCATATAATCTAAAGGCGTTTGACCGCTTTCAAAGTCATAATCATTTTGTCTAATATAGCCAAATTTTAAAGGACGAACTTCATTGATTTCTCCAAAAATACTTGAGATTTGCGATGTTATTGTTTTAATTAACGTAGTTTTTCCAATTCCGTTATCTCCGCAAACTGCAAGTTTATCTTGCCCATATAAAGAAAAAGTAAAGGGTGGACATAAAGGAGTTTCATACCCAATTACAAGATCTTTTATATCCATTAATTTCTTATTTTTTAAGTTTGAACCTTCAATATTAAACTTCAAAGTTTTACTCTTTTTTTCAACCACTACTTTTTCTTTTTCAAGTCTAGCAAGTTTCTTTTCTTTATCTTTTGCTCTCGAAGTGAATCTTGGTTTTGGTTTATAGTATTCGATAAATCTTTTTAATTTTTCAATTTGAGCTTCTTGTACTTTTGCTTCTTTTAAAAGAGATTCATAGCGAGCTTTTTTGGTTTCAAGATAATGGTTGTAATCCATGTTATAAGTTGTAACTTTATGATTTTCTAAATCTAAAATTTTAGTTGCAAGAGATTCTAAAAAATAACGGTCGTGAGTAATAAATAAGATCGTTCCATGATAAGATTTTAAAAATTTTTCTAACCATTCAATTGTTGAAATATCTAAATGGTTTGTAGGTTCATCTAAAAGTAATAAATCATATTTAAAAAGAAGAATTTTTGCAAAAGCAACTTTCATTCTTTCTCCACCACTTAAAGAAGAAATTATTCTATCTCGATATGATTCATCAAAACCAAATCTATTTAACATTTCATTGATGTCGTTTTGATAGGTATATCCACTATTTTCTTCATATTCTTTTAAAGTTTCATCATATTTTTCTAAAAGTGTATGGTTATTTGGTTGTTCATTAATTTGTTCAGAAATCTTTAAAAATCTTTTTTCAATTTCCATTGTTTTTTCAAAACATGATAAAAGTTCTTCATAAACTGTTTTATTAGTGTCTTTTATTGCGTTTTGATCTAAATAGCCTATTTTTAATGATCCTAAAATTTGAATATCACCAACTTTATCTTCTTTTTGCATTAAAGTTGGCTCTTCTTCTTTTAAAATAAGCTTAAAAATTGTACTTTTACCAGCACCATTATTTCCGATGAGAGCGACTTTTTCTTTACTATTAATAGCAAAAGAAATGTGATCCAAAATTAGATCACTCCCAAAATACTTAGAGACATTACTAAAACTTAATAACGACATAACAATAATTATAATATTTTCTGACTTTGTTGTATAATCTTAAATATGTTACAACCACTTGCTTTTAGAATTAGACCAAAAACAATTGATGAAATTATCGGACAAAAACATTTAGTTGGACAAAATGGATTTTTAAGAAACTCAATAAAAGCCCAAATCCCAATCTCATTTATTTTATATGGTGTTCCAGGATGTGGGAAAACTACTATTGCTGAAGCATATGCAAATTCTTTAAATATTCCTTATATTAAAATAAATGCAATCTCAACAAATAAAAAAGAAATTGAAGAATGTATCGAAAAAGCTAAGAAAAATGGTCCAGTTTTATTAATTATTGATGAAATACATCGTTTAAATAAAGATAAACAAGATATTTTGCTTCCTTATGTTGAAGATGGAACAATATTTTTAATTGGAGCAACAACTGCTAATCCTTATATATCAATTAACAAAGCTATTAGAAGTCGTTGTCATCTTTTAGAAGTCACGATGTTATCAAACGAAGATATTGTTGTTGGTTTAAAAAATGCAATTTCAAATCCAGCAGGTTTAGATAATAAAATCTCAATTGATGATGAAGGTTTAATGTTTATTGCTAAATCTAGTAATGGCGATTTTAGATTTGCTCTCAACTATTTAGAAATTTTATTTATCACTTATAGTAATCAACAAATTACAATTGAAGATACCAAAAAAATCATAAAAGTTCCTAATTATGGAATCGATAAAGATGAAGATGATCATTATAATGCAGTAAGTGCACTTCAAAAGTCAATTCGAGGAAGCGATGTTAATGCTGCTTTATATTATGCAGCAAAACTTTGTATTGTTAATGATTTAGAAAGTTTAGAAAGAAGATTGCTTGTCACTGCTTATGAAGATATTGGAATTGCTAATCCTCAAGCTTGTTTAAGAACAAAAATTGCGATTGAATCGGCAGAAATGGTCGGTTTACCTGAAGCAATTATACCTTTATCTGTAGCAATTGTTGATTTAGCTTTATCTCCAAAAAGTAAAGCAGCCTGTTCAGCAATGCAAAAAGCAATGTCAATTGCTAAAGATTCACCTTTAGAAGTCATGGATTATTTAAAATACACCCCTGTAAATGTAAATGAAGAAGATAAATATCCTTATGATTTACCTGAAGTTTGGGAACATCTTCAATATTTACCAGAAGTTTTAAAAAATGCTCGCTTTTTTGAACCAAACGAAAAAGCACAATCTTCTTATGAAAAGTTTTTAAATACAAACTATGAAAGATTAATGAAGATTGTGCGTAGTAACAATGTTGCAAAATTAAGAAAATTTTACCCTAAAAAATTAAAATAATTATTCAATAATGTTGTGAGTTAAAGAACCATCATGTTTAATTTCTTTATTTGAAAACATAAAGGCATTTTTAACTTCTTCAATGATTTCATCATATGAATCTTTATTTGTATATAATGTACAAAGAAGTTCATTTTTATTTACATGGTCACCAATTTTTTTGTTTAAAACAATTCCAGCTGACATATCAATTACATCATCAAGAGTTTCTCTACCTGCTCCTAAATGCATTGAGGCAATACCAATTTCAAGTGCATTTATCTTTTTAACATATCCACTTCTAGGTGAATAAATTTTTATAATATTCTTACTAACTTCAAATTTTGAAGGATCATCAATATAAGAAACATCTCCTCCTTGAGCGATGACAAACTCTCTAAATTTCTCAAAAGCCCTGCCATTCTCAAGTATTTTTTCTAAATATTTTCTAGCATCGTCACGATTTTTATATATTCCAGCTTGTTCTAACATGATTGAACCACTAGATAAACAAATCTCATTTAAATCTTTTGGACCGCGTCCTTTAAGTGTTTCAATAACTTCTTTAATTTCTAAAGAATTACCAACTGCACATCCTAAAGGTTGATCCATATCGGTAACTTCAGCTCTAACATCTTTACCTAATTTCTTTCCAATATTGACCATAACTTTTGCAAGCTTAGTAGCATCTTTTACGGTTTTCATAAAGGCACCTGAACCATATTTAACGTCAAGTAAAATACAATCAGCACCACTAGCTAATTTTTTAGACATAACAGAAGATGCAATTAAAGGAATTGAGGCAACTGTTCCAGTAACATCTCTTAAAGCATAAAGTTTTTTATCGGCTGGATCGAGTTTTTCGTTTTGTCCAATTATTGCCATTCCAATTTTTTCGATTTGATTTTTAAATTCATCGTAACTTAAAACAATTCTCATTCCTGGAATAGATTCAAGTTTATCTAAAGTTCCACCTGTATGACCAAGGCCTCTTCCAGACATTTTGGCAAGTTTTGCTCCTAAAGTAGAAATCATTGGTCCTAAAATTAAACTAACTTTATCTCCTACTCCTCCAGTTGAATGTTTATCAACTTTTTTACCTGGAATATCATCTAATGACCAAACTTCACCACTTATTCTCATCTCTTCAGTAAGTATTGAAGTTTCATCATCATTCATTCCGTTAAGACAAATAGCCATCAATAAAGCAGATGCTTGATAGTCAGGAATTTGATTTTTTGAATAACCTTGAACGAAAAATCTAATTTGTTCTTTTGTTAGTTCTTTATTATCTCTTTTAGCAATAATGATTTCTTCCATTGTCATAAAAAATACCTCAATAAAATTATATAAAAATTTTTGAAACAATGATATAATAATGCAAAAAAATATATTTATTTAATTTGATTATGACTTTTGAACAGCATCTTAAAAAGTATCTTGAACCTAAGTTTATAAAAGAATTAACAGCATCACTACTAGAAGAAAGAACTACTTCTCTTTTTTTAAATACGAAGAAAATGTCGGCTAAAAAATTTGAGGATAGATATCCAAAAATTAGAAAAATCAAAAATATTCCAAACGGTTATTATTACGATAGTAAAATTTATCCATTCGGAAAATCATGGATGTTTAAAAATGGTGTTTATTATATTATGGATGCTGCATCTATGGTCACCACTTCTTTTTTAGACTTAAAAGAAGATGATTTAGTTTTAGACATGTGTGCTGCTCCAGGCGGAAAAACAATATCTTTAGCTTTAAAATTTCCTAATACAAGAATTATTGCTAACGATCTTTCCTCTCAACGTTCTCTTGTTTTATCCCAAAATATTGAACATATGGGAATCGGAAATGTCATGGTTACTAATAACGATTTTCATAATTATAGAGATTCATTAAAAAATAAATTTGATGTCATTCTTTTAGATGCTCCATGTAGTGGAAGCGCTATGTTTAGAAAAATGGATGAAATGAGAAACGATTGGTCTTATGAAAAGGTCAAATTTCACTCTCTTCTTCAAAAAACATTAATTGAAACCGCATATTTACTTTTAAAACCAGGCGGAACTATTGTTTATTCTACTTGTTCATTTTCTTATGAAGAAGATGAAGAAGTCGTTTTAGATTTATTAGCAAATCATCCAGATTGCAAAGTTATTCCTATTGAAAAAGATAGAAGATTTTATATGTCAAAAGATGTTCCTGGTTCAATCCATCTTTTTCCAAATATGTTTCAAGGCGAAGGCCAATATATCTGCTACATCAAAAAAGAAGGTATTCCACCTAGAAGAAAACAAATTGATTTTAGTTTAAAGAATTTTTATGGGTATAAACTTCCATTTAATTATAGATACTTTAAAGGTGAAGATATTTACATTCATAACTTCTTAGAAGTTGATCCAAAAATGTTCAATGTTTTAAGGTGTGGATTATTTTTAGGCGAATTTTTAGGTGTGACATTTAAGCCTTCATTTGCCTTATCTCAATATGTTACAGGCATTCCTACTATTAGACTCGACCAAAAAGAGGCTGAATTATATTTAAAAGGTCAACAATTTGTAAAAAAGAATCCTTATCCTAATGGCTATATCTTAGTTTCTTATGATGGAATCAATTTAGGTTATGTAAAAAATGTTAAAGGAACTTTAAAGAATCATTATCCAATTGGATTAAGATTTAGTGATACAATGACTATTTTTTAATCTTATTTAATTCTTTATATCTTCTTTCGTTTATAACAATCATCTCATCTAAAGTTTCTTTAACTTCACTTTGAGCTTTAAAAGCGATATCTTTTGTTGTTAAATCTTGGTAGTTTTCACTTTCAATATAATCTATATAAGAAAAATCGATTGGATAATGTTTTTTATTAATTTTACTATCTAAAACTTTTTGTGAACCACTAATTGCACAGACTAAAATTGGATGGTTAGTTTTTACAGCACAGCGGAAACTTCCATGATGAAATTCACCCATGTTGTAGTCTTGATGTCTGGTGCCTTCTGGGAAAATTACATAATCTAAATTGCTTTCTTCAAGTCTTTTTTGAACTCTAATAAAACATTTTAATTCTTGTTTTAAGTTATCTCTTTCAATAAATTCACCCTCTAAAGCCATAACAATTCTTCCAACAAGTGGCATTTTTTTAGTTTCAACTTTAGCAACAACTGAAAAAGGTCTTTTTGCAATTGCAATAAAAAATAAAGGATCGATAAAAGAGATGTGATTACAAACAATTAAGCAACTTTTATCGCCAACTTTAGCTAAAACATCTTCTCCATGAAGATAATATTTAACTCCAAAAGCCTTCAAAACCTTTCTAATAAGTTTTTGAATTCTTTCAAATCTTTTTTCAAATGGATATTTTTCTGGATGTCTACTGTATTTAATAATCCAAGCAAAATAACTATAAACAATAACAGGTATAAGCCTCATTACGACTTTAAAATATTTCCACATAATTAAGATATTTTCCTTTCTTTTACAAAAACATTCAATTCATGAGGTCCTAAAATAACATTTTTAATATAAATTGTACTTTTTAAATTTGCTCCAGCACTTGCTAAGACTACGTTATGGTAATCATCAAGTTGAATATGAAGTTTATTAAATGTTGGATTGATACATAAAAGAGCGTGTTCATAATTTTCATTAAAATCTTGAATTTTAATGATTAATCCACCATTTTCTAAGTTTTCAAAAGAAATATTTTTTGAAATTTCTTCTTTTAAATATTTATTTGATTTCAATAATTCTTTTTTAAATGAGATGAGAGTTTGGAAATATTTAGCAAGTTCAAATCTTTTATCTAAGACACTCCAATCAAATTGATTGTATTTATCCCCCTTGTTATAAGAATTATCAACTCCAAATTTAGTTAAGCCAATTTCTTGTCCAGCATGGTAAAAACTTACCCCATAGCTTAAAGCGATAATACCATTAATTAATTTAACAGTTTCTAAGATATCTTCGTCTCTATTATCGCCATAACAAGCTTTAATTCTATCGTAAAGAGTTCTATTATCATGACATTCAACATAATTTATTGATTGATTTGCACTTAAAAATCTTGGTTGATAGCAATAATCAACTGCCGATCCTTGAAAAGCAAATTTAAAACCTTCGCGGTAATTAACATTACCTAAACAATATCCAGCTTCATTTCCTTCATTTTTTCCTCTAACAATGTCACGATAAACATCATTGAAGAAACCAATTTCAGGAACTTTGAAAGAATTATTAATTGTAGTTTTTTCGGTACTAGGAAGTTCAGTATTCATGTCCCATCCTTCACCATAAATCATACAATCAGGTTTAATTAATCGACATTCTTTTACAACTTCTTTCATTGTTTCAACATCAATAATGCCCATCAAATCGAATCTATAACCATCGATACCAAATTCTTTCATCCAATATTTACAAGCATCGACAATCATTTTTCTAACCATCGGTTTTTTAGTATCTAAATCATTTCCACAAAATGATCCATTACACAAAGTTCCATTTCTTCTTTTTCTAAAATAATATCCTGGAACTACTCTTTGGAAGACAGAAAATTGTTCTTCATAAACATGATTAAAGACAACATCCATATTAACTTTGATGCCTTCTTTATGTAATGCGGCAACCATCTTTTTAAGTTCGATAATTCTTGAATATGGATTATCAGGTTCTAAAGAATAACTTCCTTCAGGTACAAAATATTGTTGAGGATCATAACCCCAATTATAAGATTTATCAGGATTTAATTCGTCGACAGTTTTAAAATCATAGATTGGTAAAACTTGAACATGAGTGATTCCTAACCACTTTAAATAATCTAAACCACAAGGATTATTTTGGCTTGTTTTTCTATTTTTCTCTGCTAAACCTAAATATTTTCCTTTATTTTCAATATCGGTGTTAGGATGAATTGTAAAATCTCTTACATTTAATTCATAGATAATTGCATCATTTTCATTTCTTAATTTTGGTAATTTATCTTCATTTAAATCGATATTTGTTTTTGAAAAATCAATGACACAACTATCTTTTCCATTAACTGAAGAAGCTTTGGCATAAGGGTCAGTTGTAATAATTGAAATGCCATTATTAATTACTCTATATCGATAGCAATATCCATCATAATCACCATCTAAAGCGATTGAATAAACTCCTTTTTCACCTCTTGTTAAAGGATAAGATTTAAATGATTCTGACTTATTTTTTCTAATTAAAATATAAACTCCACTAGCTAAAGGAGCCCAAATTTTAAATGTTGTTGATTCTTTTGAATAATTAAAACCTAAATCATCGCCATTATATGTAAATTCTTTATCAAAATTTGGAAAATTTAAGAAATCTTCCATATTTAAAGGTGCAATACCAAAATCTTTAATAACGACTGTATAGTTATTTCCTAAAGTTAATGGATCTTTTGTTTTACATTCAAAAATGACGAGACCATTAAAATATGATTGTCTAGAAATTGTTAATTTTTCAACGATTGTATCGTTAATAAAAAGATTAATAGGACTATCATCAGGTTTATGATAATCACTAAAAATAGCCACATTTATAGTGTGAGAATCTTTAATTCTTGCCCCAAAATAAGTATTAATCATCTATTAATTCCCTTTCTATATATCTGGATTTTCGATATTTGATAATTTTGTATCTTCACCACTTAAAACAGTTTCACCTGTTGAATAAGTATTTGAATGTACTAAAACTCTTGTACCTTTAGAGTCATTTCCTTGTTGATTTGCCTCGATAATTCCGTCTTTTTTAAGCATTTCAAATAATTTTCCAGCTCTGGCAAATCCAACATTGAAAACTCTAGTAATCTTAGAAATTGAGAAATAATCCATGCTCATTGCTAAGCTCTTAACTTCTTCATAAAGTGCATCTTGAGCTTTAGCCATTTGACCATGAATATCACCTGGAACTTGTTGAGGTTCAGATGGAGCTGCACTTAAGTTTGTAAATTCAGTTACATAATCACATCCATATCTAGCTTTGATAAAATCAACAACATTTTTAATTTCTTTACCTTCAACAAATGCACCTTGAACACGAGCACATCCAACTGTTGAAATAAGAGGTGATTTAATAAGCATATCACCATTACCAAGTAATCTTTCAGCACCACCAATATCGATAACGTTTTGTGAATCAGTTGTATTAGCACATAATAAAGCAACTCTTGTAGGAAGATTTGCTTTAATAACACCTGTAATGATCGAGGTACGAGGTGCTTGAGTTGCAATAATTAAATGAATACCACAAGCTCTAGCTTTTTGAGCAATACTTAAAACTGGTTCGCTAACCTTTTTACAACCATCAACTAAGTTCGAATATTCATCGATAACTGCGACAATATAAGGCATTTTCTTAAGTTTATGTGCAGGAGCATAATCTCTATTATATTCTTTTATATCGGTTACTTCGGTATCTTCAAAGACTTTGTAGCGTCTTTCCATAATTTCAACAAGTTGACTTAATCCATTATATGCTTGATGAGGTTCGGTACAAATTGGTCCTAATAAGTGAGGAATTTCACGATATTTTGAGAACTCAACACGTTTTGGATCGATAATAAATAAACGGACATCTTCAGGAGAATTTCTCATAATGATAGTCATAATCATTGTTTGCATAAAGACAGATTTACCACTACCTGTAGTTCCACAAATAAGAACATGTGGGAATTCTCTTAAATCTGCAGTTACATAATTACCTGAAATATCTTTTCCAAAAGGAATTAATAATCCGTTATATTTTTTCTCATTTATTGGAGGTAAATGTTCAAAAACATCCCTAAAATCAACAATATTACTCTTTTCGTTTTGAACTTCGATTCCACTAGTTCTTTTTCCTGGAACAACTGCTTCAAAACGAGCCTTAAATCCACCTAAACGAACAGATAAATCTTCAACTAAATTAACAAACTTTGTAACTTGGGTTGATTCGTTAACTTTTAAATCATAACGAGTAACTGATGGTCCGATTTGATAAGATTCAATATGACCTCCGAAGTTGAAATCTCGACATAATTTGTTGATTATTTCAATTCTTTCTTCAGCAGTCTTTTTATTTATATCATCATTTTTAGAATTTTCTCTTACTAAAAGTAAATCAGAAGGTGGGAATTCATAATTTCTAACACTAGAAACGATGTCATTTGTATTAACTTTTGGTTCAACTTTTTGTCTAAGAGGCTCTCTAGAAATAACTGGTGTTGGTTCAGGTTTAACTTCATAATATTCACCTTCACCAGTTGCATTAGATGCTTTCATAATAATTGATTCACCATTTTCCTTAATTTGAGTTGGTTCGATAGGTTGTTCAACATAGTGAACCTCAGATGCTCTTTGATAGTATGAAGAAATTTGTTGTTGAGGAATTGGAGTACTTTCAATAACTGGTTCTTCTACAATATTTAGACTAATTGGAGTTTCAATATGATTTTGATAATTATTAGTCGAAATGTTTTGATTTTGATATGGATTTACATTTTGAGTATTTTGATAAACTGGTCGAGGTTCTTCTTGATAACTTCTATTAACATAATTTTCTTGATAACTATCATGTTTTGGTTGGTTATTAAATAAAGGATTATCAAAAATTGCCTTTCTTAAACCACTATCCATATCACTTTGAGATGAATAAACAGGTTTATCTTTATATAAAGGTTCGTTATAAACAGGATTATTAGATTTATTTGGAGTGTAATTTGTATTTACATTCGTATTTTGACTTGGTTGATATACATTTGTAGGTTCGTTGTTAGTAATTTCTTGATGAGTAGATTCTCCAACATTAATTTCACTTACATTTTCTTGAGAATCTAAATCAGAACTATCCATTGCTAATTTTGGTTCACTTATTACTCTTGACTCATCTTTAATTTCTTCTGTTCCGTTAAAAGCATCGCTAGCTTGTTGATAATTTGCCTTTGAACTTGTAGAAAGAACACGATTTCTATAGTCAGAAATAACTTTTGTAAATCTGATGAATAATTTTGTACAGGTAAGTACAAATCCAACACAAAGAAGAATTGATCCAATCACATAACTTCCAATATAAGTCATTCCGCTATTAATAATTGCAGTTAAAATTACACCGATTAAACCACAGTTTTTTGAATAATCAACAAGTGGGAAAGTTTCATCAATTGAGATTGATGACATAAAATTTTGAGAAAATTCAGAATCAAATCTTAAGTAATTTTCACTATCAACATAATAAAATGAATTAGAAACGATTATGATTACGCCTAAAAAAATAAAAATTAATCCAAAAATTGTAATGTCAAAGTTAATTTTCTTTTGGTTACGATTGAAAATTAAATAAATTCCTAATAAGAAGATTATTATATAAACAAAAAAGGAGAAAATTCCACCAACAAAAAATGAGATAACCCATGTAATAAATTGGGAAACAAATCCATAATTTAATGTTCCAAAAATAGCAAAAAGACAAACAAATACACCGATTGCGGATTTTTTATTTGCTACATCAATAAAATCTCTTAAATGTCTATCATTTTTCACAATCTAAATTATATTATTCTTTGAGTTCTTTTTAAATTAATAATTTAAAAAAAATATAAATTTTTATTCTACAACAATAACATTTGGTTTAATAACAGGATTTCTGTTATTTAATTTTTGAATCATCTTGCTAATTTTATAAGTTATTGCGTTTTCAACACTCTTATTATCGAAGTTTTTAGTTGTTTCAAGCCAAGCATTAACATCATCGATAAAAATCTTTGTAATTTCTTTAAGTAATAAGTCAGCTTCTTTATCTTTTAAGAAAAGGAAACCTCTCATTTGGACATCTGGTCCATATGCAATTGTACGTTCAGTTTTTGAAACTGCACATCCAATAATAACAACACCATCTTCACTTAATCTTGTACGTTCATTAATAATTTCATTAACGACATCGCCAACGCCAATTCCATCGATCATAACGTCACTTACATCAACTTTTCTATTTACATCAAAGTCGACATTTGCTCCTTTTTCACCGATATATAAAGATTGGCCATTATCAAGTAAGAAAATATTAAAATGAGTCAATCCAATATTCATATCAAGGCCAATTTTTGCGTTGGCAAGTAGATTTACATAATAACCTTTTACTGGTAAATAATATTTTGGTTTAAGTAAGGAAAGAAGCATTCGAAGATCTTCTTCATAAGCATGCATTTTATTGATATTTTTTGAACCAATAAACTTAACATTACACCCAGCTTTATATAATTCATCAACTGTTGCTGTTGCAATTACTTCATTTTTATCTGATGGAGGTGCAGCGACAATAAATGTATCGTTTGGTTGAAGTTTAATTTGTTTTTCTTCATTTTCTCTATTAGCTAAAATAGAGATTTTTTCGTATATTCTTTCACCTTCATCACCCATTAAAATAACCAAATCTTGTTCTTTAATTCTTAAAACATCATCGATAGATATGATGTTTTTGGCATTAAAGTAATCATCTTTTGCAAGTGAGCGAAGATTGTAAATGTTTTTCATTTCATCATCATACAAGAATATTTTTTTATTAAAATCCTTACAGACTTGATATACTTCGTTAATTCTATAAAAATTATCATTATTTACTGCAATAAATATTCTTCCAGTAGCTTCTTTAAAATATTTTGTTAAAAAAGGAGTAAGTTTATGATTTGGAGCACAATAACCAGCTTTTGTAGAATTAATTGATTCCGACATTAAAAGTAAAGTTGGTTGTTCAGCAATTTTACCTAAAGTATTTAAATCTAATTTGAAATAATTTGCGTTTGCATATTCAACAATGAAGTCACCACTATAAATAATGTTTCCTAAATTTGTGCGGATAGCAAAGCCAAAAGTTTCAGGCATTGATGCACAAGTTGAGAAGAAATCAATTACATGCCCGCCAATATTTATAGTTGCAGGTAATTTTATTGTATTAAATTTAAAATCATGGACTTGTTGATACGTTTCAGCAAATTTTGTGATGGTTAATTTTGCTAAATCGGTACAAATAATAGGAGCTTGAACTTCTTGATAAATATAAGGAATAGCACCAAAACTATTCTTTTTAGCTTTTGGAACAATAAAAGCTATAACTCGATCTTTATTTTCTTTTAAGTATGAAAAATTAGAAATGATGAAATCAATTCCGGGAGTAGTTTTAGTTGGAGTCTTTAATCCTCCACCAATTACGATAATATCGCCGTTTATTTCAATACAATAAAGATCACGACCTTCTTCATCAAGGCCACCTAAAGCTAAAATTTTAATTTTGTCCATCTACAATAATTCTCCTATTAACGATCTGTTAAAAATTTTCAATTATAAAAATATTTTTTGACCATCTATTAATATTTTATATTAATTAAGACAATAAAAAAAGATTTTTAATAAAAATTTAAAAGTATATTAAATCATGTATTTTTTGATAAAAACCATGCAGAACCCTAGTATTTCTAAAAATTAAGGGTTTTTAAAGGTTTATCATCAAAGTCGTAAAGCGTAATTTCACGTTCAGTTAAATCAATAATAATATAAGTTTTCTCTTTATTAATTTTTGGTAAAGATAAGCTACCTGGATTTAAAACTATATATTCTTTTTTAGTTAATTCATAAACATGAGTATGTCCATAAAGATAAAAATCATTTTCTTTTAGATTAAAAGATGATTCGTTATAGATATCTCCGTGAGTTAAATAAAATTTATATCCAGAAATTTTAAATACTTTTTTATCATAAAATTTCTTATTTAAAACATATTCATCAACTCTAGAGTCACAGTTACCTCGAACAATGACTAATTTATCTTTAATTTCATTCAAATTTTTATAAACATCAATTGGATAATAATCAATTGGAGGAACATTTCTAGCACCACTATAACCGATATCACCTAATAAAAAGATTTTATAAAAATTAAAATGGTTCTCTAAAGAGACAAGCTTTTCGCTTGCCCCTCTAGAACCATGTAAATCGCTAGCAATTAATAATTTCATTTTTATTTTTTAAATAAATTAGAGAAGAATCCTTTTTTATCTTCTTCTTTTCCTTTTGGTTGAGAAGCTTCTTGTGGGTAAGCTTCTTCTTTTTTCTTATCTTCTTTTACAAAAGATTTTAAGTTGTTGTTATTTGAATTGTTCTTTCTTTGATTGTTTCTATCATTGTTATCGAATGATTTTCTACTATTTTGTTCGAGATTAGCAGGTTTTTCGATAGCATCTTTATGTGAAACTTTAATTTTGCCATGATCATCAATATCAATAATCTTAACTAAAAGTTTGTCTCCAATATTTGCATAACCTTTTGCTGATTTAACAAATTTCCAATCAAGAGATGAAACGTGGCATAAACCTTCTTTGTTTCCAAATAAGTTAACAAATACACCAAAATCTTCAATTCTTGTAATAGTTCCGTTAAAGACTTCACCAATTTGAGGAACTCTAACAATGTCTTCAATCATTTGTTTTGCTTTGTTAATTGATTCTCTATCCATGTGGTAGATTGAAACTAAACCATTATCTTCAATGTCGATTTTAACATCATTACATTTTTCAATAATGTCATTAATAACTTTTCCACCAGTTCCGATAACATCTTTAATCTTATCTTTATCGATTTGAATAGTGTCAAATTTAGGAGCCCATTTTGAAAGTTCACTTCTTGGTTTGCTAATTGCTTTTGACATTACTTCTCTAATTTGAGCTCTTGCATCATGTGCTTGCATTAATGCATCATGAAGAATTTCTCTTGTAACACCTTTAATTTTGATATCCATTTGTAAAGCTGTGACACCTTTTTCAGTACCAGCAACTTTGAAGTCCATATCACCGAAGTGATCTTCTAAACCTTGGATATCAGTTAAAATTGTATATGGATGATTTCCATCAAGTGGTCCACTAGTGATTAATCCCATTGCAATACCACTAACCATTCTCTTAATTGGGACACCTGCATCCATAAGTGCCATACATGAAGCACAGATTGAAGCTTGAGATGATGAACCATTTGATTCACAAACTTCTGCAACACATCTAATTGTGTATGGGAATTCTTCGACTGATGGTAAAACATACGAAAGTGCTCTTTCACCTAAAGCACCATGTCCAATTTCTCTTCTGCCTGGAGTTCCCATTCTTCCGATTTCACCAACTGAATAAGGTGGGAAATTATAATGATGCATCCAGCGTTTTGTTTCTTCTGGAGATAAATTTTCTAAAATTTGTTCATCTTCTTTAATACCTAAAGTACATGTTGAGATGACTTGAGTTTGTCCACGAGTAAACATTGCACTACCATGAACTCTTGGAAGTAAACCAACTTGAGCATCAAGAGGTCTAATTTCATCTACTTTTCTTCCATCAGGTCTGATTTTTTCTTCAGTAATTAATCTTCTGACTTCATCAGCGACCATTTTTTCCAAAATGTCGTTAACCATTAACATTGAAAGATTGTGATCTTTTTCATTTTTATAAGCTCTTGCATCATAATCATCTAAAATTTCATTTTTAAGATTATCGATTGCGTTTTGTCTTTCAAGTTTGTCGAAAATTGAGATGGATTTAACCATTCTATCGTAAATTCTTGAATAAATATCTTCTTTAATTACTGGATCTGGGGCATAAAGAGAAACTTCTCTTTTTGGTTTTCCAATTTCCTTAACAATACTTTCTTGGAATTCGCAAAGTTTTTTGATTGCTACATGTCCAAACATAATAGCATCAAGCATTTCATCTTCGCTTAATTCATTTGCACCAGCTTCAACCATGTTGATAGCCTCTTTACTACCAGCAACAGCTAAATTTAATTCTGATCTTTCTCTTTCTTCAACTGTTGGGTTAATTACTAATTTTCCATCAACTTTACCAACATAAACACCAGCAATTGGTCCATCAAATGGAATATCTGATATACATAATGCAAGTGAAGAGCCAAACATTGCAGTCATTTCAGGTGTTGAATCTAAGTCAACACTCATGACGGTATTAACAATTTGAACTTCGTTTCTAAATCCTTCAGAGAACATTGGTCTAATTGGTCTATCAATTAATCTTGCAGTTAAGGTAGCATGTTCTCCTGGTCTACCTTCTCTTCTTAAGAATCCACCTGGGATTCTACCGATGGCATATTGCTTTTCTTCGTATCCAACTGTTAAAGGGAAGAAATCTCCCTCTTTTGGTTCGTTACTACAGCAAACAGTTGATAAAACAACTGTGTCATTAAATCTTACAAAAACAGCGCCATCTGCTTGTTTTGCGATTTCTCCTGTTTCTACAATGAGTTTTTTCCCAAAAAACTCGGTCTCAAATACTTTTTTCATTCATTTTTCCTTCTTTTAACTGAAATATTATATTATTTACTAAACCCGATTTCTACTTTTAATTTATTATATAAATTAGTTGATGAAAAATTATTCAAATTGAGCATCGTAAAGTTTCTTATAAAATCCATTATTTTTAATTAATTCATCATGTTTTCCTTGCTCAATTATTTCTCCATCCTTTAAAGCAACGATTAAATCACTATTTTTGATTGTTGATAATCTATGAGCAATAACAATCGAAGTTTTACCTTCCATAAGTTTATTAACTGCTTTAACAATTTTAGTTTCACTAAGTGAGTCGATATTTGAAGTTGCTTCATCTAAAATAATAAAATCTGGATTTAATAACATAATTCTTGTGATCGAAATAAGTTGTTTTTCACCTTCGCTTAAACCTGAATCATTACTTACAACTGTATCAAAACCATTAGGAAGTCTAGAAATAAAACTATATGAATATGCTTTTTTACTAGCTTCGATAACTTCTTCTAAAGTTGCATTTTCTTTTGCATAAGCAATATTTTCAAAAATTGTACCTTTAAAAATCCAACTATCTTGAAGAACTAAGCCAAATTTCTTTCTTAAATTTTTCTTTGTAAGCTGGTTAATATTAGTCGAATCAATTAAGATTTTTCCTTCATTTGGCTCATAAAATCTTAAAATTAAGTTTATAAGTGTTGTTTTTCCACAACCAGTTGGTCCAATAAAGGCAATTTTATGACCACTATAAATATCTAAATTTAAATTTTTAATAACTAATCTATCTTTTTCATATCCAAATGATAAATTTTCAAAATTTAAAGTCTTGGTTGTTGAAACCATCTCAAGATTTCCTTCATCAATATCTTCTTTTTCATTAAATATTTCATTAATTCTTTTTAATGATTGGAAACCTTGTTGGATTTCACTTATTGTTGAAGACATATCATTAAATGGTTTTGCAAATTGATTTGCATATTGTAAGAAAGTTGAAATTACACCGATTGAACAAGAAGCTCCTAATAAAATAAAGTCTGAATCTTTCGATAAAATCGCTAGTAATGCTCCACTAAATCCAACAATTGCATAAACAACATTATTTATTAATCTTGTTCCTGGGTTGGTAAAACTTGAAATAAGTTGAGCTTTTTGTCCAACTTTATATAAACGATTATTAACTTCTTTAAAGCTATCAAATTGTTTTTCATTAATTCTAAAAGCATTAACCAATTCATAATTTGTAAAATTTTCTAATGCAAATGAACTGATATCTCCTTGAACAGCAACTTGTTTTTTAAAGTGGATATTTGATTTTTTTGCAATTGTATAAGAAACTAAAAATCCAAATGGAGTTAAAACTAAAACAACTAATCCTAAAATCCAGTTGATCCAAAACATGAAAATTATGGTTACAAGAAGCGTTACAATACCTTCATAAAATTGTTTAAAGCATCCAGTTAAAGCTAAAGAAATATTATCTGAATCGTTGATAATTCTCGAAACTAAATCCCCATGAGCGTGTTGATCAATGTACGAAATAGATAATTTATTTATCTTTTTAAAGGTTGAATCTTTTAATTCTTTGATAAAAACTTCAACAATAATTGAAGCTAAAACATCAAAAATAAATTGAGTAAATGTTCCTATAACAACTAATCCAACTATGATTAAAATATAGACAAATAATAACTCAAAGCTACCACTAAAATCAGTAATTTGAATAGCAATTTCATCAATTGATAAACCTACTAAAAATGGAATAAAGACAACACAAACAACATATAAAAACCCAATAATTAGAGAAAAAACCGTTCTAATCTTATGTTTTTTGAAATATTTTAAAACTAACTCAAGATTTTTCATCGCCTTTTACCTACTTTGAGAAATAGCCATATCCTTATAAAATTCACATCTTTCAATTAACTCATTATGGCTTCCTATATCAATGAGTTTTCCATTATCAATAACCAAGATTTTATCAGCTTGATGAACTGATGAAATTTTTTGAGAAATAATAATTGTTGTTAAACCTTTTCTTTTTGAAATGTTATTTCTAATATTTCTTTCAGTAATATTATCTAATGCAGATGTTGAATCATCCATAATTAAAACTTCTGGGCTTTTAATGATTGCTCTAGCAATGCAAAGACGTTGTCTTTGCCCACCTGAAAAGTTTTTACCACCTTCCTTTACTTCTTCATCATACTTTTCTTTTTTAGCGTTTACAAAATCATAAGCTTCAGCAAATTTCAATGCTTCCTCAATATCGATATCATTAATGCCTTCTTTTGATAATTCAAAATTTGATCTAATTGTACCTCTAAATAAAACATTCTTTTGAGGAACAAATCCGATTTCATCTTTATAAATATCTAAATCATAATCTTTTAAATTAACACCTTTATAGAAAATTTCTCCACTAGTTGGATCAAAGAATCTATTTAATAATCTAACAAGAGTTGATTTACCTGAACCTGTACCACCAACAATTCCTATTGTTTCGCCTTTATTTATAGTAAAAGAAATATTCTCAACGACATTAATATCATTGCCATAACTTAAAGAAACGTTTTCAAATTTATAAAGCTCTTCACTATCATTTATATCTATTTTATCGTATTTTTTGTTATTAATAATTGATGTTTCAATACTAAATACTTTATTGATTCTTTTATTTGAAGCAAATGCTTTTGTAAAAATTACAACTAAATTACAAACTACCACTAATGCAATTAAGATTTGATTTAGATAAGAAACTAAAGCAACTAAATCTCCGCTAGCAATAAAAGATGTATCTCCAACTTGGAAAACTAAATTACCTGAAAATACGATAATTAAAGTAATTGCAGTGTTAATAACTAAGAATGTAAACGGATTGATAATCGCATTTAAAAAAGCGTTTGTTTTTGATTCTTTAAAATATCCTTCAGTTTCTTTATTGAAACGATTTTCAGTTTCATTTTCTTTATTAAAACCTTTAATTACTCTGGTTCCTCTTAAACTATCACTAGCAATTTGAGTGATTTCATCAGTTCTTTTTTGAACTTTTGTTAATTGTCTTGTCGAATACTTTAAAACTACGAAATAAACAATAATAATTAAGGGAATAATTGCTAAAAATATTAAATCAATTTGCCAATTTAATATAAAAGAACAAACTAAAGCACCGATTACTAAACATGGAGCTCTTAAAGCAAGTCTTATTGCCATTGAAATTCCGTTTTGAACTTTTAAAACATCATTTGTAACTACTGTTACTAATGTATTAGCTCCAATTTTGTTGATCTCTTTAGAAGATAGACTTCCAATTTTTAAATAAAGTCGATTTCTTATATCTTCTCCGCATCCCCAAGTAGCAACTGAGGCAAAATATTGACAGACTAAAGTAGATAAAAATCCTAAAATACATAATCCTAAAATTATTAAACTAGGATAAATAATTGGCCATAAATTTTCAGGAGTAGCAACATTGATACCTTCATTAACAATAAATCTCATTAAAAATGGGGTTATAAGTTCAAAAAAAACCTCTAACATCTTAAAAATTGGGCCTAATATTGCTTCTTTTTTATACTTTTTTATTGAAGACAAAGCTTTTTCCATATAAATATTTTATCTATTGACTACTATTAAAGAAAAGCCCTAGTTTACAACTAGGGCTTAAATTGATTATTTTCTTAATCCTAATTCTGCAAGGACTTTGATATATCTATCACGGTCAATTCTTTCTAAGTAACTTAAGAGAGATTTTCTTTGACCAACTAAGACAAGTAAGCCACGTCTTGCAACGTGATCCTTATGATTTGCCTTTAAGTGTTCTGTTAAAGTTTTAATCTTTGAAGTTAATAATGCGATTTGAACTTCAACTGAACCAGTGTCCTTTTCGTTTTTTCCGAATTTAGAAATAATCTTTGCTTTTTCTTTTTTGTCTAAAGCCATAAATATTTCTCCTTTTATTCGCGCTTATCTATGGTAAACGTCTCGGTCTTCGATTACCTTGGAAAAGCGTACGCACATTATTATATATAAGTTAACAATAAATTTAAAGTATAGATTTATCTAATTTTATTGAACTTAAAATAATGAATAGCATCTTCTTTATTTTTCTCGATTGCTGCTTTTAATTCATCAATTGAGTTAAATTTTTGTTCTTCTCTTAAAAATTCATCAAAATATAATGAAATTTCTTCCCCATAAAGATTTCCTTCATATCCAATTAAGAAAGTTTCAATTGAAGGAACTAATAATTCGTTAATTGTAGGATGTGTTCCAATATTTGTAATTGAAGGATAAATTACTCCATCAACTTTACATCTTGTAGCATAAACTCCATTTTTAGGAATTACATAATTTGTATCAGGAATTAAATTTGCAGTTGGAAATCCTAATGTTTTACCATTGCTTTTCCCGTGAGAAACAATTCCTGTAATCATATATTCTCTTCCTAACCATCTATTTGCTTCTGTTATTTTTCCTTCAAGAATCAAATCTTTAATTTCACTTGAAGAAATTTTATTACCATAATGGTCATTTACATAGTTAAGAACATAAACATCATTAAATCTTTCTTTTAAGAATTGAACATCACCTTGGGCTCCATATCCATATCTAAAATCTGGGCCGCAAAATAATTTTGTTGGCTTAAGAGCTTTTAAAACCTTATTGATAAAGTTTACATAAGACATTTTCTTAAAATTATCATCGCAAACAATTACTAATAAATAATCGACACCTAAACTTTTCATAATTTCTTTTTTTGTATCAAGATTTGTTAAACAACCTTCAATACTTTTAAGAGGCTTATCAAAAGTTAAAACAGCTAAGTCTCCACCTTCGCTCATAGATTTAGCAAAACTAATTAATTGAGAATGTCCAATATGAACACCATCGAAATATCCAAGAACCAAGGAAAGATTTTTTAAATTTAAATCAAGATCATTAAAATTTTTCAAAAATACTACTTTCATATTAGAAAATTATATTAAAAATGTTAGTATATTTAAAGTCTTTATGAAAGCAATTCGTCAAATTTTAGCAAGTATTAAAAGAGCCGACAAAACATACAATTTTTTCCAAAATAACGACACTATTGCAATAGGCGTTAGCGGAGGAAAAGATAGTATGGTTTTAATCTACGCTTTATCTTTATATAAAAAATTTTCGAAACTTGATTTTACCATCGTTCCTATCATGATTGATTTAGGATTTGATAACTTTAACCCTTCAGAAATTATCAATTTCCTTGCAAAACTCGACTTAAATTTAAAAATTTCCGATGGAAAAATGGTTTATCAAGTGCTTAAAAAGCAACAAGAATTACAAAAACTCCCACACCTTCCTTGCTCGATTTGTTCAAGAATGAAAAAGGCAATAATCAATAAAGAAGCACATAATTATAACTGTAACAAAGTCGCTTTTGCTCATCATAAAAACGATGCAATTGAAACTTTATTTTTAAATGAGATCTATGGAGCTAGAATTGCAACTTTTAGTCCAAAGATGTTTTTATCCAATGAAAACATCACTTTTATTCGTCCTTTAATTTTATGTGATGAAAAAATAATTAAACGAGCAATTAAAGAAGAAAATATTCCATTCATTTCAAGTAATTGTCCTAACGATGGAGCAACTAAAAGAGCAGATATCAAAGAAATCATTACAAACTTTAATAAAAAATATCCTGAAAGTATCGATAATTTCCTAACAATGCTATCAAATAATGAAAAAGAAGATTTATTTTATATGCATGAAGAAATAAAAGTTGAAGGCCAAAAAGAAAATTTATTTTATAAAGAAACTTTGAATATAAATGAATATATTAAAGAAACTAAGTTTAACAAAAATCATACTGAGAATTATTTTAGTGACTCAACTGATGAAGAAAATTATAAGAGAATTCATTTATATAAAGACAATGAACTTGTTGGTTTTATCACTTTTTCAAAAGATGAAAGGACCTTCATTATCCACTCCTACAACTATTTAGACTACAAAGATTTTGCATATTTTATTTTTGATTTTTATTTATCATTATATGAAAAATATAATCCTTTAAAATTATTCATAACTAGTAAAAATGAAAATTTCTTAAAAGAAATTGGATTCTGCAAGGTTTTTGATGAAAATTACCAGCTTCAAGGAAATGTAATAGATATAATAATTAAAAGAAAAAGAGGATTTATTTTTTAATATCCTCTAATGTCTTAGTTTCTTTTTTTAATAATTGATCAATTCTGGATTCATAAGAATATCCTCTATCTAATACAAATTCGATTTCAGGAGTTCTTCTTAAATTGATCTTTTTTGCTAAAGATGATCTTACAAAACCTTTAGTTTTACAAAGTTTCTCAAAGTTCTTTTCTTCATCTTGAATAAAACTTACAAATATTTTTACATAACTATAGTCGCTACTTACATCGACATCAGTTACTGTTAAAAATCCTATATTTTCATTTCTAATTTCAAATTGAAGAATATCTCTTACATCTTTAGCAATAACAGTTTGTATTCTTTTATTTCTGTTTGCCATATCGTAAATTAATCCTTATCAACCATCTTATATGCTTCAATAACGTCGCCTTCATGAATATCATTAAAGTTTTCAACTTTTATACCACATTCAAATCCGGATTTAACTTCTTTAGCATCATCTTTAAATCTCTTTAATGATTCAATCTTACCTTCATAAATAATTGTTCCATCTCTTAAAATTCTTATTGTTGAATTATTCATGATAGACCCATCTCTAACCATACATCCTGCAATTGAACCAACTTTTGAAACTTTGAAGACGTTACGAACTTCAGCTTCACCAACAACTGATTCAACTTGTTCTTTCTTCATCTTACCTTTAATTGCGTCTTCAACTTCTTCAGTAAGAGCATAAATAATTCTATGAAGTCTAATTTCAACTTTTTCTTCTTCGCTCTTCTTTCTAATGAAAGCACTTGGTCTAACATTGAATCCGTAAATAATTGCATTACTTGCAGCAGCAAGTAAAATATCTGATTCATTGATTGCACCGGCTGCAGCTCTAACAACATTAATCTTAATTTGATCGTTATTTAGTTTTTCAAGAGAAGATTTAACTGCTTCTGCTGTACCAGCACTATCAGTTTTTAAAACAATATTAATTTGAACTAATTGTCCTTCTTGAATCTTACTATAAAGTTCATCAAGTGATTTAACTCCACCAGATTTACTTCTTGCTTCTTCAATTTTTCTATTTTTTCTCTTTTCAGCGATATCCTTAGCTTGCTTTTCAGTTGGGAAAGCCATAAATCTATCGCCAGCTAATGGAACTTCGCTTAAACCAATAACACTAACAGGTGTAGATGGTTTTGCTTCTTTTAAAACTTGGTTATGTTCATCGGTCATACGTCTGACTTTACCATATGTTGTACCAACAACAATGTAGTCACTAGAATATAAAGTACCGTTTTGAACAAGTAATGTAGCTTTTGGTCCGCCACCTTTATCTAATTCAGCTTCTAAAACTGTTCCACTAGCAAATCTATTTGGATTTGCTTTTAATTCTAACATTTCTGCTTGAAGAACAATGGCTTCAAGTAAATTGTCGATTCCTATTTTCTTTTTAGCACTAATTTCACAAGTAATAACATCACCACCAAATTTTTCAGCGATAACATTATGTTCAGCTAATTGATTAATAACTCTATCAGGATTAGCACCTGAAACATCCATCTTATTAATTGCAACAATAATTGGAACATTAGCAACTTTTGCGTGATCAATAGCTTCTAATGTTTGAGGCATGACACCATCATCAGCAGCAACAACTAAAATAACAATATCAGTAACACTTGCACCTCTTGATCTCATAGCAGAAAATGCTTCATGCCCTGGAGTATCAATGAAAGTGATTTTATGTCCACCAAAAGTTTTTTGATAAGCACCAATTTCTTGAGAAATTCCACCAAATTCACTAGCAACAAGGTTAGAGTTTCTAATTGTATCAATTAAAGTTGTTTTACCATGGTCAACGTGACCCATAATTGTAACAACAGCTGGACGTTCTTTTAAACTATCTGGATCATCATTGAATTCAACTTTTTCAAAATCTTCTTCATTAACAATATCTTTCTTTTGGAAGTCATATCCAAATTCAAGACAAATTTCACCGATAGTATCATCATCAAGATATTGATTGATGGTAACTAATTTCTTTTGTAAGAATAATTTTTTAATAATATCGCTAGCATTAACATTTAATTCTTTAGCAAGTTCGCCTACTGTAAGGGATTTTGTAAATACAAAAACGCCATCATTTACCTTGTTTACATTTTTATTTTGATTTTTTGATGGAATATTTGACTCTCTATTGTCACCATATTTCTTCTTATTTGCATTTTTCATTGCATTTACCTCCCTACACAATTAACTATTTCATTTTTAAGAAATTATTCATTCTTTCGTAAACGTCATCATTAATTTGGACACCAAGTGCTTTTTCTAAACACTTGGTTTTTTTAGCTTTTTGGATACTTTCTTCATCGCGATGAATATAAGCTCCACGTCCATTTACTTTTCCAGAAATATCTAAGATAACTCCATCTTGCGTGCTTACAACTCTAAAAAGTTCCTCTTTTGGATAACTTTGATTAGAAACTAAGCAACGTCTCATTGGAATCTTTTTCATTATTTATCCTCGTAATAATCGTCATCATCATATTCTGAGAAATCATCTTCATCAGAATAGTAATCGTTATCGAAATCATCTTCGCTTTCAAATTCACGAAGTTCCTCTTCAGTGTAAATATCCATTTTCTTAAGAGGTTTTTTAACATCAACTTTATTTTCAGATTTGTTTTCGTCTTTCTTATTTTTCTTTTTATTAGAACCTTGTTCAGCTTGTTTTGTCTTCTTTTCTTGTTCTAATATTGCTTCAAGATCATTAAGAGAGATTGTTGTATTAACTTCGACAGTTTCAACAGGTGTTTCAACTTTTTCTTCAACCTTTTCTTCAACAATTGGAGCAGCTTCAACAGTTTCAACAGGTGTTTCAACCTTTTCTTCAACTGGTTCGACTTCTTTATTTTCACTAACTTGAGCAGTTACTGCTTCAAATGTTGTATCTAAATCTTCAATTTCATCGATATCTTCATCTTTTGATAAGAAATCAACTTTTGTAGCTTCAGCTTCTTTTTCTTCTTTAATCTTAAGTTTTTGAAGAGCTAATGCTTTTTCTCTATTCTTTCTCTTTTCTGCTTCTTTTTCTTCAGCTTCAAAGATTTCAATTGTTGTATAAAGAATACCTTCATCAACTGCTTCAGTTTCAGTTTTGACGGTAATTTCTTTTAATTTAAGTAATTTTTTAGCTAAATTGATGTTTTGATATCCTTTACCGATTGCAAATTTTTCAGTTCCGTCTTCACAAATTGCAATTGCACTGCTTGTATCAGGTGAAATTACAGCACCTTTAACAACGCCTGGTTTTAAAGCTTCAGCAAGATATAATCCTAAATTTTCATGATATGTGATAATATCAATTTTTTCTCTTTCTAAAGTATCACCACTTGGTTTGCCTAATTGAGAAACAATTGCTTGAATTCTTGAACCACTTGGACCAATACATGCTCCACATGGATCAACGTTTGGATCAGAACTATAAACAGCAACCTTACTTCTGATACCAGCAATTCTTGCGATATCTTTGATTTCTACTGTTCCATCATAAATTTCATGGATTTCATTTTTAAATAATCTAGCAAGGAAACCTTCACAGGCACGTGAAATTTGAATTAATGAACCATTTTTGGAATCTCTACTATCTTTTCCGATACCTTTAATAAAGACTTTGATTTGTTCACCGACTCTAAAACTTTCTTTACCAATCCATTCTCTTTCAAATAAAGTTGCTTGATATCTATCTAATTCGACAATAATGCTGTGTGGATCAACTTTTTGAACAACACCAGTAACAAGTTCTCCAACTTTGCCTTTATATGCTTCAACAAGCGATTCTTTTTCAGCACGTGAAATTTTTTGTCTAAAATTAGTGACTGCTTTTAATGCATCTTGATAATCAAAATTATTGATATCAAATTCTTCTTCATAGATATCTCCAACTTTTAAACCTGCTTCAACTACTTTTTCATCTTCAATAGCGATTTCAATAAAATCATCAACAATGTCATCATCGTTTCTAACTGTCCATTGTCTAAATAATTTAATATCACCTTTTTTCATGTCGATTTCACATCTGACCATTGCAGGTGTTAATTTTATGCTGTCTTCTTTATTTTTCTTTGCATATGTGTTTGAAAAAACTTGGTATTCATTTTCAATCTTTTTTGCATATGCAAGACAAAATGATTCTTTAAGAATATCAATGACTTTTTCTTCACTGATACCTTTTTGTTCTGCAAGTTCTGGAATTGCTGTTAAGAAAGCTTTCTTCTCTTTGTTTGTCATAACTTTTACTCCTAAATCTTTATTGAAAGTTTTGCTTTATCAATATCTTTTAAAGGTATTAAACATTTAACATCTCTGGTTTTATTTTTATAAACAAGAGTCAATGTTTCATTTTCAATGTTTTCAATTTTACCTTCTAAATTATTTTCACCTTTATAGGGATTAGATAAATGTAATGCTACATACGAGCCAATATATTTATTTAAATTTTCTAGTTTGATAGGTTTTTCAGCTCCTAATGAGGATACATTTAATGTGTAAGATTCTTCACAAAATTCATGAGTATCAAGAAAATCGGAAATTTTTTGACTTACAACTGTAATATCATCAAGACTAATTGGTTCGAATCTATCAACTATTATTTCGAGATTACCTTTTCTATAGCTAAGTGAATAAAGTTCATATCCATCTTGGCTAAGCATCTCGTTAATTAAGGTTTTTAATTCGTCTAAATTTACCATTTATCCCCCCTTAAAAAAATAAGAATGCCCGCAGGCACTCTTTCGAGTCAAGAAATATTTCTATTTCCTGACTATATTTTATTAAAAAATATAGTATGTTGTCAAATTATGTTTAAGTAATCCGCACTTAATCCAAAATAATGACGGTACCATCTTCTTTAATTTCTAATTTATCGTTAGTTTTAACAGTATCTAAAAACTCTTTACCTAATTCATCAATACAAATTACGTCAGAGTTTTGCCAAACTTTTGCTAAAACAATTCCACTAGCAGCTAATGAATCGATAGTTTCAGAAAATAAGAAGGCTTTTGGATTAATTTTCATGTCACAAACAGTCTGAATTACAAGTCCACCAGTTGTTGAACCAATTGTAATAGGTAAACATAATATTTTGTTAGTAATATCAACTCCAAATAAGTCTTTGTTATTTTGATCGCTAACAATAACATTCTTCTTATTCATTAATGCTGATTTTTGGAAACTTGCTAAAGTATTGAATCCACCATGAGAAACACATGCTTCACCAACAAATGAACCTTTAGCAATAACTCTACCTTTATATTCCTTCATACTATTTGACCTCCTTACCACAGAAAAGTTTTACAATATCTTCATCTTTAAAATATCTTGCCATTGAGTAAGTTCTTAATTTATTTGAATTTGTAAAAATTGCTTTTCCATGAACTAATGGATTATTTGTATACATTAATGGACAAATTGAAGCAATTTTTACTCCAGCTTTGTCTAAATCATTAAATAATTCTGGATATTTTGCTATAAATTCTTTCTTTACCTTTGGAGCTGTTGTAAGAACACATTGGCAGGAAACTTTCTTTTTATTTTCTTCTTTAAGTCCGTTAATGATTCTATTGTGCCATAATATTAATTGATTTAATGAAAGATGTGGGCAACCAATAAAACATAATCTTGGTTTTGCATCTTTTTTCTTCCACATATTTGGATAAGATTTATAAACTCTTTCAAGTTCAGCATCATCAATTACATAATGTTTTGCATTTTCTTTAATTAATGACTTACCTTGCTCTTTTGCTTCAGGAGTTAAATTTTCGACATGGAATAAACCAACTGCTCCATTACTAGCACTTGCTGCGCCCATATCTTTTAAATAATCTTCAGCATTATCATCTAATTCAGTTCCGATAAATTTATCTAAACCTACGATGTATGGAACATCTTCCATTACTTTTAACCCAATTGCACTTCCTAAAATTTGTGCTTCTGGAATTTTTGTTGTTTTTACTTCAATTACCCAATCAGCTTTTCTATTTTCATCTAAAAGTAAACCAAATTCAGGTACATATCCGATAATTGAACCAAATAAATCAAGCATTCCGCTATTTCTGTTGCATCTTGCACCTAAAACAGAATTTGCAAAAACAACTGCACTTGATTCTGCCCATGAAAGAATGTCACCTTTATTTGGTCTATTGCCACATTGTTTTAAATAACATGTACATGAAAAACTATCACTATCAGTTAAACCAGCTTTTAAAAGTTGTTCTTCATAGTCTTTTTGTTTTCCATATAAGATTTTATTGAAAACAATTTTTTCTAATATATTACATTTAACATTTTCGTAATCAATAGGTCTTGGATCTAATGTAAATCCACCTTCTGCTTTAATACCATCTTTATTAATCTCTTCCATTGTTTTGAAAAGAGGTTTTAATAAAGGAATTCCAAAAGATGTTACAAGATGTCCTTCACTATGTGTTACTTTAACTAAACGTTTTGCGTCAAAAATATCTCCAAATAAGACTAATGTCTCGAGCATTTTACGCATTGTCTCACCTTGTTTGCCTTCTAAAATTTCAATTTGTTCAGAATTAAGTTCCATTTTATGATCAATCATAAATTGCACCTCCGCTTAAAATTATATCACAACCATTTTTAGTATTTTTATTACTTTTTAATTAAATATATGTTAAAATTTCTCCGAGGAGTTTTTTATGAATAAACTTGAAGAAATTGAAAATTTAATTAAAACAAAACTTAATATTTCAGAAATAAATAGAGATGCAACTTTAGCTGATTATGGCTTAGATTCACTCGATGTAGTTGAATTTATTTTAGACTTAGAAGACAAATACGATGTTACATTCTCAGCAGAAGAAACCAAAGACTTAAAAACTGTTGGTAGTCTTCTTGACCTAATCTCCAAAAAGTTAGATTAATTTTATAAATTTTATTAATTTATACTTGCTTTTAAAAGTTTAATTAGGTATATTATTTAAGCGCTTTTTGGAAACGCTGACTTAGCTCAATGGTAGAGCAATCGGCTGTTAACCGATCGGTTGTAGGTTCGAGTCCTATAGTCAGCGCCAAACTTGGCCTATTGGAGAAGTGGCTTAACTCACATGCCTTTCACGCATGCATTCATGGGTTCGAATCCCGTATAGGTCACCAAGTTAAACGCAAAAGACCATTTGTATAAATGGTCTTTTTTTGTTCTTAAATAATAGAGAAAACTACTATTTTTATACTAAATAATTTCTAAAATATTAAAAAATTAATATCTTAATAAGTCACTATTGCTGACACTATATTCTGACATTGAATATGTTGGAGTTTCTTCAATTTTGCTTGCTGTTGATTTGGCAGCGTTTTGAAAAGCGGCATATAATAAGCCTCCAATTGCTCCAAAAATAGCAACAACTAATACTACTCCTAATAATTGACCTTTAATTTCTGACATTTTTTAAATCCTCCTTTAATTATAAATTTTTATTACTGCATATCTTTTTATTGTAAGTTCCATAGACTCACTTATAACTAATGGCTCGTAATTCTTTTTTAGGTAGTATTCAAAAGAATCGCCAGTTTGATATATTTTGTCTTCAGAGCTTGCGCTATAAAGATCTGCACCAATATTATTTTTTACATAGGTCTTCAACGAATCAGTAATTTTTCCATTTTTTGAAATGTTATAACTGATTAATGTTGTCATTGAATCCATCGAAGCATAATTAAGTTGAATACAAATTAAATCTGCTCCAAATAAAAATACGATAAATAAGAAAAATACTGATAAAATTAATCCAATTTTAGAACCCATTAAAATTCATATCTCCTAATAAATTAATAATTCCAAAAACAAGAATTATCATTAATATTCCGCTACCTCCTAAACTAAACAAAGTTAGATAATCAAAAACCTTATATCGTTTAGTTTTACTATCATTATTTCTTTGAGTTTTAAATTCCTCAAATACTCTAATAAATTGATTTAGGTAGATTAACTCATTTCCTTCACAAATCATCTCATATAAAGAAACCATTACTTCTTCTATTGTTTTATTTTTATAATAATCTGAAAATTTAACAAATGGGGCTAAGCTTTTATCTTCATCAATTTCGTTGATCAAAGTTTGTAATCTTTCTTTTGTATTATAAGATGCAAACTGTAATATATTTTTTAAAGCTGTATATACATTTTCGTTATTACTTACATAAATTCTAAAATATGAAAATATCTCGATAAATTCGTCAATTTGTTTCTCTCTAATCTTCTCTTTCATTTGTGAATATCGATAAAAATACCGATAATCAAAAACTACTGCTAAAAAGACAATAACAATTACAAGTAATAAATTGTAAAAGAATAAGACTATACTAGCGATTGCTAAAAGGAATAATAAATTAATCGCAATTAGTTTTGAGATCTCGTTTTTGTAACTTAAGCCAACTTCGTTTATTAAGTTTTTGAGCTTTTTCGTCATCTTTAAATTCTCCTTTTATATAATTAATATTGAAAAATTTAGCCATAAATAAGTAATAAGATAATAAGAACACTAAATTGAAACCAAAGATTGAAATTGCAAAAAAATCCATACTAACAATTTGGTCGAAAAAATCACCAAGAGCCACTTTTAATATGATTAAAACAGAAAACGTTAATGCCCATAATGAAATAAATTCAATCAGTTTTCTTCTACTTACATATGTATATTCATTGATTGATTCATCAATTTTTCGACTATCATACATTAATAATTGCGAAATATTTAAAATATCTCCACCATTGAAATTATATTGGTCGATAATTTTTAAGAATACTTTATAGATATCAACTTTAAAATATTTCGCTAAATAAACAATTTTTTCATCAACATTAAGGTGATCAATTAGCTCTACTTGTTGTTTTAAGGTATCAGAAAAAGATTCACTGACACTTTTAAAAGTAGATAAAACATTCTTTTTAATACTTAAAGTGATAATAAAATTATTGATAAATGTTATTGCTTCTTTTGCTCTAGAAATCACTAAACTAGACTCTTTTTCCTTTTTAAAAATAAACATATGAACAGCAATTGCTATAAC
Organism: uncultured bacterium; assembly: GCA_949293255.1. Taxonomy (GTDB): domain Bacteria; phylum Bacillota_I; class Bacilli_A; order RFN20; family CAG-826; genus Onthovivens. Next base: position 29,263 of record CASFCL010000001.1, on the reverse strand, counting down.
AAAAAGTACTAGAGCTAAGATTAAATCGTTTGTTACATACCAAAATAAAACCGATATAACTAAACTAATAATGAAATATATGATTAAACTGACGTTATTTTTCTTCATTTACCCACTCCTGATTAAATAAAGATTTTTCAGTTGACGTTAAATTTAAAATATCTAAAAATTGTTTTGGTAACCTTTTATATTTATTTGGATAGGTATAAATTAGTGTAATTACACCCTTATAATTAGTTGAAATTGATTCGATGTAACGGGTTATTTTACCAGTTTCTACATCTTCACTTCTTGCTACATAAATAGCTAATTTAAAATGTTCAAAAATATCTTCTAAAACTTCTTTATACTTTAAATTATCACCACTTTGTAAACACATTCTAGCCATTCTAGAATAAATTGATTTACAGTCTTTAGTATGCAATGTTGTAATTGTTGGATGCCCTGACATTGCACTATTTAAAATACTTAACATTTCTTTTCCTCTAGATTCTGATAAAACAATCCAATCTGGATGAGATCTTAAAGCATTTTTAATGAAATTATCGAAAGTAAAACCTTCATGCATTTCATTTACAACCCATGTTTGAATATCTAAATTAGGTTTAAATTCATCATTTTCAATTTCATTTAAATTATCAATTACAATGACTCTACTATTATCTTTCAATCTTGAAATCAAAAACTTTTGGAATTCAGTCTTACCACATCCAGTTTTTCCTCCAATAACAATTGATAACTTATTATTTATAAATAAATCGACTAATTTAAGACATTTTTTATTAATAAATCCATCATCTTCATGAATTCTTACCCCATCATAGCCAATTCTTAATGAGAAATTTATAGCTTTTTCTCTAAATTTTCTTGTCATAGCAAAATGAGTCGCATTAAAACGATATCGACCAATACTTACATCTAAAATTGGTTTAGAAAATGAAAACTGACTATCAGTTAAATTCACTATTTGTCTTAAAAAATCATAAATGATTTTTTCTTCTATTTTTTGAGGATATTTTTGCCTACCGTAATCATTTGTTACATAGTAAATATCGCTTCCGTTATATGAAACATCTGTTATATTTGGTATTTCTAAAAGCGGTTTTAAAAATGATGATTCTACAAATTCTACAATATTTTCGTTCATACCAATAATTCTCCTATATAAAACGTTAAATAACTTTGACATTCATAACTTTGAAAATAACAAGTTGAAACATGAATTTGTACACTTTCAGGGTAATCTGTCAGATCTAACTTTATTTGATTTTCTTCATCCGTGTAAAAATATAAAAAACTAATTTTGTACCTTGGAACCTTATCTTTTAAGGCAGTATTTAAATAATTTTTTGTATTTGATTCCAATACTTCTTTATCAAAGTAACCATTTAAATTATCATTTTCACCATTAAAAATTACTGAATTTTCTATAACACTTAACGGTATATTATTGATGATTCTATTAACTCCCATTCCTTTAATTGAAATCGTAAAGAAAGTTAAAAAAGAAATCATGAATCCTGATGAAAAAAGTACCACTCCTACGTTCATAAAATTACCTCCTCTGAGCTAATTTCGTCTCCTACTTTCTTATTTTCTCCAATTACTTCAAAACAATTTTCAATAAATACTTTCTCCATATGGATTCTAAATTTAAAGTAGACATTTTTTCGATAATTTCCGAACTTTTCGAACTCAAAATAGTGTGTTGTATCATAAAAAACATCGTAATATTCTTTAGGAAAATACATTGTTCTAACTTTATGTCGATGATCATCTTTATAATATTTTGATAACGTATAATCTTTTGGATTTAAATAAAATTGAGTTGCTGTTCTAACTTGAAAAGATGAATCAGTTTCATTAAATTTTTCTAAAACCAAGCCGCGATGATTATCAGCTTCAGTTGGTGATAAATTTAAAATTTTGCTCAATAATTTATCTTTATCATAAACATAATAAAATATTCGATTCGTAAATTTTGAACTATCATAAAGTCTGTAATTGAAAATATAATCATAAAATGGAACATTTCGATAAAGATCAAAATGCATCTCTTTATCGATTCCTAAAATTGAAATTGTCTCATATTTTTCAGTAATTGTTGAATTTTGATAGGTAACTTCATAATAAATTCTTCCTTCTGGTTCTTCTAAAAGAATTCTTGTATCGTAATATGAATTTAAATGAAATGAAAAGGAGGAAGTCATTGAATTAAAAGCAAAATTTACTTTAAATGTGGTTAGTCCTTTAAAAATTGTACCATTAATTAAGAATCTATATTCTTTTGGAAACGGCACTATATCTCTAGCATTAATTGAGAAACCTAAAGATGGCGTAGTATTCTTATCATAATGTTCGTTTAATCCATTATCGACTTCTACATCACAATAAATAGTTCCATATACAAATCGACTTTGAAGACCCATTTTCAATTCGAATCCATAATTTGTAAAAGAATCTTTATTGAAAGTAAAATCGCTAATATCTAAAAAATCAGGACCACCATAATTTGTATCATTTGTTATAAATTCAAAGTTGTATGCAGATTTAGGGGTGGGGACATTTGAATTAACAAGAGATGGTATAGTTAGTAAAGAAATTAAAGTTAAAATTTTAAAGTTCATTTTTTCCTCCTTTACTAACAAGATTGTCGCAATTTCAAAAATTTACCAAACTTTTTTATATTTTTTTAATTTTTTTTGATTTATTATATTTTTATGATTATTTTAATAGGTCCTAGCGCCAGCGGAAAAACTGAAGTTGCTAAAAAATTATGTCAAAATTATGGTTATAAAAAGTTTGTAACCACTACCACTCGTCAAATTAGAGTTCACGAAATTGATAAGGTAGATTATAACTTTGTTTCTAATGAAGATTTTTTAAATAAAATAAATAATAATGAATTTATTGAATATGTTCAATATAATGGTAACTTCTATGGAACAGAAAAAAGATTAATTAGTAATAACACTGTTTTAATCATTGAACCAACTGGTTTAAAACATTTTATAAATTTAAATGATCCTTCAATAATTTCTTTCTTTTTAGACTCCTCAAGTGAAATAAGGAAAGAGAGAATGATTTCAAGAGGCGATAAAAAAGAAGATATCATTAAAAGATTATCTAATGATGATAAAATTTTCTCTGATGAAGTTAAAAAAATGTGTACTTACGTTTTAGATTCAACGAAGTACACACTTGATGAGTTAGCTTCCTATATTGATAACTTATATATAAATATAATTAATAAGTAATAATCTTATTATTTAACTTCGTGGCAATGTCTACATCTTGCCTCATATGATTCACTTGCTCCAACTAAAACAACTGGATCACTTTTACTTGCAGGTTCACCGTTTATAAGTCTTTGAGTCATCGTTGCTTCTTTTCCACAAACTTGGCAAATGGCAGTTAATTTTGTAACATATTCAGCTTTAGCAAGTAAATTTGCAACTACTGGAAATGGATCTCCTTTAAAATCACAATCTAAACCAGCAACAATTACCCTAATTCCTTTTTTGGCTAAATAATCACAAATATTGACGATTCCATCGTCAAAAAATTGAACTTCATCAATGCAGACTACTTGTACTTTATCGTTGATAAATTTTAAAATTTCATCACTTTTTGATAAAGGAATAGCTTTATATTTTCTTTTTTGATGTGAAACAATTTCAACATCACTATAACGATTATCAATTGAAGGTTTAAAAACTAAAAAAATCTTTTTTGCATAAACAAGTCGAATGATTCTACGAAGTAATTCTTCGCTTTTTCCAGCAAACATTGGTCCGGCAATAACTTCGATTGTTCCGTATGTATTATCATCATGTCCCATAAAAATAACCCTTTCTAAAAGTCCTTATTATTTTATATTTTTGTTGTGAACTTTTTAATAAAAATTTTAAAAATTTATACATTATTTATACATACTAATAAATAACTAAAAGGCCTAGAGATATTATGTTTCTAGGCCTTTTTTAAAATAGATCTTAAGGAGAGACTATTTCTTTAAATTGTCTTTTAAAGCTTTAACGTAATCTTCTTCGACAAATTCTTTATTTGGAACAAGATCGTTTTGGTTCATGCAATCGATGATTAAATCTCTCGCTCTTCTTAAAGATAAATCCGATTTGACTCTAAATCCTAATGGAATTTGCTTATAGGCTTCTTTTGTAGATGAATCATTTACAGGAATTGCACTATTTGCATATGATTTTGGATCTAAGGCAAGATAAATCTTTAATGCTTGACCACTGCATGTAACTTTGCAGTATGTCTTTTTGGATAATCTAAATGTATCGCCAGTTGATGATACACGGCTATTTAATCCATAAGATAATAATAATGATTTTAATGATTGATAAGCAGCTTTAATATCATCTTCAGCATTGACCATTCTTTCATCGAATGCTAATTTAACGATTTCACCTTTTTCAATTGCTTCTTCTTTTCCTCTAACTTCTTTTTGAGGAATAACTCTTTTTGGAGCTGGAGAAGGTTTAACTTCTTCTACAACTGGAGCAACTTCAACAGGTTTTTCTTCAACTACAGGTGCTTCTTCTTTAACAGGTTCAGCAACTGGAGCTGGTTCTTCTTTAACTACTTCTTCTACAACTGGAGCAGCTTCAACATATTCATCTTCATAAACATATTCAATATGAATATCATCGGCTTCTTCTCCACATTCTTCTTCAGGAGCTTCTTCTTTTAATGAAGTAAAAGCACTTCTAATTTCATCTTTAATTAATGATCTAATATCTTCTTCATTAACTTCTTCAACTTCTTCAACTGGAGCTTTTGCTTCTCTAGGATAGTCGCTAGGAACAGCAACAACAATTGGAGTAACTACTTTAACAGCTTCTTCAACTGGTGCTGGTTTTTCTTCTTGGACTACTGGTTTTTCTTCTTTATAAGCAACTGTTGCTTCTTCTTTTGTTTCAGCAGCTTTTGCTTTTTCTAATTCTTCTCTTTGCTTTTCAAGTTGTCTAATAGCTTCTTGAGCGGCTTTATCAACTTCACCTGCAATGAAAGTTTTTACATCTTCATAATCGACTAAATCGAAATGTTTTTCAATTTCTTCAAGAGCAACTTCGACTGGATCAACTTTTTCTTCAACAACTGGAGCTGGTGCTGGTGCTGGTGCAGGAACAGCAATAGGTGCTGCGACTGCTAAAGCAGCTGCTTTGGCTTTTTCATCTTCTTCTTTTTTTGCCATTAATTCACTTAAAACTTCTTTTAAGTCTTCTTTTGTTAAACCAGGTTTTGCTTCAGCTACAGGAGCTTTTTCAGCTTCTTTAACTGGTTCTGCTGGAGCGGCTGCAGGAGCAGCTGGTTGATTTCCATAGAAATATTGAACAACGTAAGGAGTTGCATTTCCGGTATTAACATAGACACCTTGTCCATTTGCTGGAATGGCTTGCATACCTTCTGGACCATATCCATATCTACCTTCTTCTTCGGCTTTCTTATCTTTTGCTTCTTTTGCTTTGCCTTTAACATATTTTCTAGCAAAGTTGCATGGATATGATGAAACTGCAAAGACGGAAACAACAGCAAGGATTAAAGCAACTACAAAGATAACTGCTAATGCCCAATAAATTACACACATCCAAACATTTGTACTTGTCCAATCGATGGTTCCTTCAAATCCTGTTAAGAAAAGACTTCTAACATATAAATATGTAACATTACCACCATTAGTGATAACTTCACTGGTTTGATAACCACTTAAAACATAAGATGATGAGAAATAAATTCCAACAAGGCCAGAAACCATACATAAAGCAAGAATACTATGAATGAAATATGACCATTTTCTTTTTGCAATAAAGGTAATGACATGTGCAAAGAAATAAACAACAACGAAGAATGCTATAACCCATGCACCCATTTGAGCTGCAAATGGAACCCAATTGGTAACATTTTCAATACCCCTGAAATATGATGGGATTGATTTAAGTGTAGTCTTTACTGCTTCAGTAACACCTGCAAATGGATAGGCACCAGGAATTGATGCACTATAATCACCAAGTCCAGGAATTAATCCTGCGACACTACCAATAAATGTAACGGATAAAACGAATAAACAGACAAGAATGGAAACAATACCAATGATGTACCATTTTGCCATGAAACCTTTTCTAAATCTTCTAGTTTGTTCCATAAATAGTACCTCCGTGATTAATCTTCACTATCATCACCGGCAGCCATTTCTTCATCGAGTCTGCTTGCCCAATCTTCGACTTTGACTTGATCGATTTGTTCAAGTCCATGTTTTTCCATACAGTCAGTAATTAATTGTTCAGCTCTACGATAGGATAAATCACTCTTAACTTTGAATACGAGTGGAATATCTTTATAAACTGCTTTACCACTACTATCTTTGATAGGTAATGTGGTGTCTTTATAATCATTTGGATCTAACGCAAGGTAGAGTTTTAATGCTTTTCCTGCAATTGTGATCTTACAGTATGTTACACGGTGAAGTCTAAATGTATCACCACCATTAGCAACTCTGTTATTTAATCCATAGGATTTTAATAATGATTTTAAGTTGTTGTAATGTTCTCTAAGTTCTGGAGCAGCTTCTTTCATTCTGGTTGAGAATGGAACTCTTTCAACTTTTGCTACACCTTCTTCAGCTGGAGCTTCTTCACTAGCGACTGGTGCTGGTGTTGGTTCAGCTTTAACTTCTTCTTTAACAGGTTCAGCTTTTGGAGCTGAAGCTGGTTTTTCTTCTTTAACTGGCTCAGCAACAGGAGCTGGAGCTGGTTCAGCTTTAGCTTCTTCTTTTACAACTTCTTTTTGGACAACTGTTTGAGTGACTACTTGTCTAGGAACTCTAACAACGATTGTTCTTGGTTCTTTTTTAGGAGCTGGTTTAGCTTCTTTTTTGAATTCTTCTAAAGCAGCAGCTAATTCTTCTTTAATGATGTTTTGAACATCTTCTTTTGTTAAACCTTTCTTTTCTTTTTCGACAGGCTTTTCTTCTTCTTTTTTAATTGGAGTAGGAATTGTAACGATAACTGGTGTTGGTACTTCTTTTACCTCTTCTTCTTTTTTAGCATCAACACAGCAGCAATCTGGTTCATTATTAACACGTTTTTGTTCGCATCTTCTTTCTTCATATCTATATGGATCTAAAGCACGAGATGCTAATTCTCTTCTTTCAAGTTCATCGCGTAAAACTGCACGAATGTCTTCTGTTGAGAGTGCTTTTACTTCGATATTTTCTTTTGGATAATTTGTTTCTTTTTCAACAATATTATTTGAATTTGCGTATATATCGAATCTTTTTACAGTTAAGATAACCTTTCTCTTTGGTTCTTCTTTAACTTCTTCGACTCCTTCATCTTTGACTTCAGCTGATGGTTCAACTGGTTTTGGTTCTTCTTTAACTGCTTTTGGTTCTCTAACTGCTTTTGGTTCTATCATAAGAACGATTTCTAAAGCGATAACACAAATAACTGCAACTAAAGCTAAGACAGCAAATACAAGAACTTTAACACTATCAAATACATCAACGATAACATCACCAACTGCACTAAATGTAAGTGCATCAATTAAATATGTATCGAAATAATAGCCAGAAACTGTATTAATTTCTAAAACGATACTTGCGGCAAATAAAAGAGCAAACATCATGACAATTGAAGCAATTCCATATGCTGCAACTTTGCCCTTTCTTTTTACACACATGACAACGACCATTACGATGCTGATAACAGCAACTAATGCAAAAAGGCTAAAGCCTAAAATGTGGGTTGGAGAATAATTTTCAAACCAACCGAAAAACCACATATCAAAAACGCCAACTAATCCATCAACTGGAAGTAAGTAACGACTTTCTGAAATGCAGACTAAACGAAGTGCTTCGCCTAAATCGACGAAGACTAATAGAGCAGCAGCTACAGTTAATAGGACAAAGATAAGTCCAACTATAAATGCCCTCCAAGCTTGTTTCTTCTTTTCCATAAAGAATCCCCCTTAAATCTATATTCATTCTCCTAATATATAAGATAAATAGGAGTTTAAATATCCTAAATTTTTGATGCTATCTGACGAATTTCATTCCAGAATGTAACCATTCCATCGTAAAGTGAAGATTCAACAAGTTCATTTGAAGAATTGTATGATCCTCCACTAAATAATTTCAATAAATCAAGATTCATATCTTTGAATAATCCAACGATATTTGGAATGATTGTTGCTTTGTCACTTACTGGGCTTAAAATTCCACTAGCAATTTGCATGTAAGATGCAATATTTTCAAGCATTGAAGCATCAACTCCACCAAAGGAAGTTATAAGTTGAGCAACTCCTGAATTTGGATCTTGAAGTTCAGGTACGACAACTTCATTTAAGCCGCCGGTAATACTACCTAAAGCTACAGATATTACGACTAAAATTGCAAGCCATTCAACTCCTCCAAGTAAAGCACCAAGTATTCTTTTAAGAAGGCCACCTTTAACCCAACTTTGAGGAAAGATATGTTTGAATATTAAGTCGAATAATATCCAACTGATAAACGTTGATAAGAAGATAGACACTATAAATAAAATAGCAAAAGACAATGCATCGCAAAGTCCCTCACAAGTCATTTTTAATAGTCCACTATCAACTCCTAAATTTTGAAAAAGAACAAATAAATCTTCTACAGAATAGACCTCAAAAGTTATGTTTTCGTAGGTAAATGATAAAACAAAATTGAAATCAGCTAATGAATTGTACCTTATCCGATCGCTTAAAATACCACTAAAAATAAAGTAGATAATTAAGAAAACGGCCACCAAAATAACCATTCTATGTAATTTTCTAAGTAAGCCTTGGCAGGCACCAATTAAAACACCTAAAAGTACAAATAGAATAACAATTATGTCTTGGATTGGATACTGATCAATTATCTGTACAAGCATAAATTTCCCTTTCCTAATTATTTTATTCTATGCATTAAAAAAAATAAAGAAAAAAATATAGTTTTTTTCAAAAATATTTAAGTTTGGTAGTCTTTTTTATTATTTTCTCAAAAAATAGAATTATTAATCAGTAACTTTTACAAGGTAGTAATTCTTCTTGCCTCTTTTTATTAAAAGATATTCATTAAAAATTAAATTTTTGACAGTGTAAAATTTACTTCCATCGGATTCTTTTTCACCATTAATTGAAATTGCACCATTTTTTAAGAACTCTCTAATTTCTCTTTTTGAACTTCCTACTTTTGCTTCTAAAAGAATATTTTCTAGGGGTTTTGCGTCGATTTTGATTTCAATTAAGTAGTTTTTGAATAATTCTTCAAAGGCTTCTTTGCTCAATTTTGAAAAATCTGATGAAAATAAAGCAAGCGACATTTCACGTGCTTCAACTGCTTTTTCTTCTCCATGAATTGTTTTTGTAACCTCATAAGCGAGTGCTTTTTGGCCAATTCTTTGGCCTAAATTTGCATAGTGTTCTTTAGCGATTGCTTCAATTTCATCTTTTGATAAAAATGTGAAGACTTTTAAGTATTTAATTGCATCTTCATCGGTTTGATTGTAGAAGAATTGATAAAGCTTATATGGGCTAGTTAAAGCTGGGTCTAAAAAGAGTGCACCATCTTCACTTTTACCAAATTTTTTACCATCACTTCTTGTGATAAGATGAGCGGTCATACATTCAACTTTTTCTTCACTTCCTCTAACTTTTCTAATTAAATCAAGACCAGCTGTAAGATTGCCCCATTGATCACTTCCACCGATTTGAATGTTGCATCCAAAATCATCATGAAGTTTTAAAAAGTCAATTGATTGAAGAGTCATATATGAAAATTCAGTTAATGAAATTCCATTTTCTAAACGTGAAGAAATAATATCTTTATTTAACATATAATTGATATTAAAGAATTTTGCATAATCTCTTAAATAATCAAGTAAAGATAATTTTGATAACCAATCATAGTTATTTAAAAGAATACCTTTTTTAGGATCATCTAAATCTAAAAAGTGTGAAAGTTGATTTTTAATTGCTTCACAGTTTCTATTGACATCTTCTACTGTTAAAAGATTTCTTTCTTTACTTTTTCCACTTGGATCACCAATCATTCCAGTTGCTCCTCCAGCAACAGCAATAATTCTATGACCAGCTCTTTGAAGACGCATTAAAATAGAAATCATGACAAAATTTCCAATATGCATGCTTGAAGCAGATGGATCAAATCCACAATAAATAGTTTGAGGAGCTGAAAGTAATTTTTTCATCTCTTCTTCGTTTGAATAATCCTTAATTAAACCACGATAATTTAAATCATCGATAATATCAATCATAAATTAATCCTTTCTTATATATATAAATTAATTAAATGTAAAATTAGTCTCTATATTTAATGTAAGTAAGGCGTCCATTTTTCTCAACTTGAACAATACTAACAATTTGAGATTTATTAACGACTTCCTCTTCTTTATTTTCGTATTGAACTTTAAGTTGATCTTCGCTTACTTTTTCAACAAATTTTCCAATGTTTCCTTTTGCATTTTCAAGTTGAAGTAAATCGCCAACATGTAATCCATAATTTACAATACTAACAACTGGGATGCCTAATTTTTTATAACCTTGTAAACTTCTAAGTTCGATTAAGAATAATCCCATGATTGGAATTCCACCAGCTTGTTTAACAAGATCAACCATTGCTTTAGCACTGCCTCCAGTTGCAATTAAATCATCTAAAATGATAACTCTTTCGCCTGGTTTGATTGCATCTTTAGGAATTTCAATGGTAGCTTTTCCATATTCTAAATCATAAGATTCTCTATAACCAACGAGTGGTAACTTGCCTGGTTTTCTAGCAATTACTAATCCTTTTGAATTGATTGCACAAAGTGGAGCGGCAAAAATAAAGCCTCTACTTTCAGCTGCAATAATCTTATCCCACTTGTCATATGAAGGTAATTCTTTGTTCATATCCATGATGACTTGGTGGAATGCATCGCCGTCAGTCAAAAGTAAACTGATGTCTCTAAAATTAATTCCTTTGATTGGGTAATCAATAACGCTTCTAATGAAATTATCGTAAATATCCATGCTAAACTCCTATATTTTTTAAAAATTTTCCTAATATTTTGTTGAATCTCTTTTAACATAGACGCTTTCAAATTTATATTGTCTTTCAAATAATCTGTCTTCAATTAAGTCAATCAACATATAAACTGCACGTCTTCCAACCTCTTGCATGTCGATGTGCATTGCTGAAATTTGTGGTCTAATAATTGAAGAATATTTGGTTCCAATTATTGATAAAACTTCAACATCATCTGGTGTAGAAAGCCCACTATCAGTTGCGGCATTAAGTACTGCTGCTGCAATTGAATCACGATATGCAATGACATACATTTTACGTTTTTGTTTAAAGATTTCCATGAAGTCATGATAGGTTCTTGTATAAGAATCATCACAGTTCATGATGTTATATTCTTTATCAGCTTCTAAACTGGTTTTAATGAAAACATTTTCAATTCTTCTAAGTAATCTACCTGCGTTATGAACATGAAGGAATGTTATATCTTTATCACCTTTGATAAAGTAATCTTGAATAATCTTTTTAAATAAATGTTCATAACCAAAAGCAATTGATCCATTCTTTTCACCATTAATACTATTATTAATAGCTAAAACTGGAACAGAATAATTACTAAAGATTTCTAAATCTTCATCATTAAGTTCATCATCGAAAACAATAACTCCATCAACGTGTGATTTAATGACTCTTTCTAAGCAAACTGATGCATCTTCTCTTGAATGAGCTGTTGTATATAAAGAAACACTAAATCCTCTATTCTTACAAACTTCAGTAATACCATTTAACATGTTTGAAATGTAAACGTAGTTTGCACTAGGAATAATTACACCGATGTTTGTAGTTTTGTTGGTTGCTAAAGCTTGAGCTAATCCGCTTGGTTTATAGCCAAGTTTTTTAATAACGCTCATAACTTTCTTTTTTGTTTCTTCTTTAACGGTTGATGAGTTATTAATGACTCTTGAAACGGTAGCAAGGGATACACCACTTGCTTTAGCGACTTCATAAATCGTTACTCTTTCTTTTAAGTTGTCCATAATTTAGTCCTCAAAATATATAATATCATATTTGAAAAATTTGTGTAAAAATTATGAAAATTTTTTCTAAAAATTTTTTATTGTGTTAAAAAATATTAAAAAAGTTCCGAAGCAATCGGAACTTTCTCAAATTGTAAATATAATGTAATTTTTTTAAATTTTGAAGAAATCATCACCAATATTATAGGTGTCATCAAGGATATAAAGTCCTTTGATATTTTCATACCCTGGAAGAGCAAGTTCTCTACCACTACAAAGCATTCCAAAAGAAGGAACATTTAATAATTTTGAAGGTAAAATTTGCTTTCCACTTGGCATAAATGTATATAAAGTTGCACAAACAACTTTGATACCAACTTTAGCATTGTAAGATCCACAAACAATTTGAAGTGGTTCTTCTTTTCCGATGTTAACTTTACAAATATGAAGATGCTCACTATCTGGATGTTCTTCCATATAAATAATTTCGCCAACTACAAAGCCACTATCATTTTGATATTCTAATTGTTCAAAACCTTCATTTACTAAAATTGAATTGATAACTTCTAAAACTTTTTTATCAATTAAAGGAATAAATCCATCAGCATGAATTTTTAAAGTTTTTGAGATATTAAAGATATTGTAACCAATAATTTGATCTTCTTTATAAAGAGCAGTTACATTATTAACAGTTTTAACAGTGTCTGGATATGAATTTGAATCAAAAACGACCATTAAAACATCACCAATTATTTTGTAGTTATAATAAAGTGCATATCTCATTCTTCATTTCCTCCCGTTTTTAAAGTTTTTTCATTAATTTTTAATACAAGTCGATTAATTTTAATGCCTTGACCCCTATATCTTTCTTCAAATTCAGTCATTGCATCAAATTCTTCATCCTCTTGATAATCGTTATTTTGATAAACAATTTCAAAATTATGCTTTTGAAATTGTTCTAAAGAATAATTAAAGAAATCTAAATTGTCAGTTTTATAATAAATAAAATGATTGAGTTTAATAATTTGTTTATAAGCATCTAAAAATTGATCGGATGTTAATCTTCTTTTTTCATGTCTCTTTTTTGGCCATGGATCGGAGAAATTTAAAAATAATCCGTCAAATTTATTATCCTTTAATAAAGGAATGAGCTTATAAAAATTATCTCCAACTAATTTAACATTTGTTAATTCGTTATCATCAATTGCTTTAAGACACATTCCAGCAATTGTTTGATTAAGTTCGACGACTAAAAAATTATAATTTGGGAATTTTTTCGCGATTTCGATTATAAATTTACCTTTTCCAGGTCCAATTTCTAAAAAAGTAGGCTTAGAACTAATAAATTTATTAAATTCTTCTTCATTAAAAGAATCAATTACAAATTGATTTTTTAAGTTGTTTTTTAAATATTCGACTGCCCAAAATTTAAACTTTGTTCTCATTTCTTTAAATTGCCTAATTCATAGATGGCTCTAGCATATAAAGGCATTGAACCATAAAAATCTTCTAAATCTATTTTTTCATCAGCTCCATGAATATGGTCTTCTTTTCCAGGGAAGTGACTTCCAAAAGCAACAGTATTTTTTGCTTCTTTTGCATAAGTTCCGCCACCAATTGTCATCATTTTATTAACTTTATCACCAGTTTCTTCTTCATAAATTCTAGCTAAAGTTTGAATAAATGGAGTAGTTTCTGGATCATAATATAAATATGAATTGTCTTTTAAAATGTAGATTGGTAAAGGTGAATATGTTTGAATTTTATTAACAACTTCAGTTGAATTTACTGTTTCAGGATATCTAAAATTGACAACCATTTTAAACATTCCGTTTTCATAGTTAATAATTCCAACATTATAGGTTGTTGCTCCTAAATTTTTAGATGAATATTTTGAATAAATATTTGTTCCATCGCTTTGAATATATTCATTACAAAGGAGAGTTAAAACTGGTTCATTATAAACTTCACCTAAAGCTCCTAAAAGAATAATTCCAGCATTTATACCAAGTTCAGGAATTGATCCATGAGCTGGTTTTCCAATAATTTTTAAAGTATTTTCATTAACTTTTTCATATTTAATTTCTGGATGGTTTTCTAAAAAAGATACCATTTCATCAATATTTTTTAAAGTTACAAAAGCTTCATCGATGACTGAATTTGAAGCAGTACCTGCTTCAATTTTCATAATGTTTTCATTGAGGATGATGTTACCTCTATATTCATAATCACAGATACCTTTTTCTCCATAAATAAGAGGGAAATCTCCATCTGGAGTAAATCCATAGGTAGGTTGTTCTTTCTTTAAATCATCAAAATAATATTTTAAACATGAAGAACCTCTTTCTTCATCTCCACCAAAAACAAGTCTAACTCTATAGCCTTTAATTAAACCATTGTCTTTTAAAGCTTTTAAAGCATAGTATGCACTAATTCCAGGACCTTTATCGTCACTTGTTCCTCTTCCATATAAAACTTCATCTTCAATTTCAGCACCAAATGGTTCATGTTTCCAAACACCATTTACAGGGACAACATCTTGATGAGCAAAAATTCCGACTAATGTTTCTCCTTTTCCATAAGAAATTTCTAAACATCTATTGTCGCAGGTATCGATATCAAAGCCATCTTTTAAAGCTAAATCTTTTAAATAATCAAAACATTTTCTAACTCCAATTCCATAAGGAGCATCTTTTGAAATTGTTTTTTCATCATAAACACTATCAATTTTAATGTTTTCAACAAGTGTTTTTAATGCAATTTCTTTATAAGGTTCACATATCTTTTTAAAATCAATCATAAATAGCCTTCTTTCTATTCAAACCTTAAATATCGTATCATAATTTGACTTAATTTCCTATTTATAGGATAAAAAATTATTCAGTTGCGACTTCTTTTGGTTCTTTGACAGGATATTTATATCCAACTTTATTAAGAGCTTTATAAGCAAGTGGAGTAACAACAAAAGCAACTCCTGCTTCAACTAAAGCTCCAGCAATAAGTAACCAAGAAATTAAAGAAATAAATACTGAATTTGCATCACCTTCAATTAAACTTGTTAATCCCATTGCTCCTGAGATTCCTAAAATATCAATAAATCCAAATAAATATAAAGATAATAAGAATAATGTTGTATGAACTAAAGTTAATCCAAAAGCAACTGGTCCACAAATGAGATAGAAAGTTTTCTCTTTAACATATTTTTTAATTAAATCAAATATAAAACCGCTCAAAAATCCAAATAATACTCTAGGTAAAATTGAAATAAATGGATTTATACAAAAATAATCAAAAGTTCCAGGTCTAGTTAAAGCAACAAAAAGTGAAAACAATCCAAAAAAGAATCCTACTAAAGTTCCTTTTTTAGTTCCAAATAAAACTCCTGCAATTAAAACAATTAAATGAATTGTTGTAAAAGAAATTGGTCCAATTGTAATTAAACCAATATATGGAACATATGAAAAAATAACAATTAAAGCTAAAAATAATGCATCAATAACAATTTCTTTTATAAATTTTCTATTCATAACTACCTCTCAATATTCATTTTATAAATATGGTATAAACCATCTAAAACAAGATTTGGTTCATGGTTAAAACAAACCACTTCTTGTTTAATAATATTTGAAAATCCACCTGTTAAAACTCTTGTGAGTTTATATCCAAGTTCATTTTCAATTCTTCTAGCAAACTCACTAATCATGTAAGCTTGACCATAGACAATTCCCGATTGGATCGAATCTTTAGTATTTTTTCCTATAATTTTTGAAGGTGCTTCTAAAGGTGTTTCTAAAAGCAAAGATGTCTTATCAACTAAAGCTTTTAAAGATACATCCATTCCTGCTCCAATAATTACACCAATAAAAAATCCTTCTTTTGAAACAACATAAAGTTTAGTTGCTGTTCCTAAATCAGCGACAACAAAAGGAGGCTCATATTTCATTTTTGCTCCAATTGCTCCTGCTAAAAGATCGCTTCCAAGTTCATTAGGATTATCAATTTTGATTGGTAATTTTGTCTTTAAATTTTTATTTAAAATTAAAATTTTTCCTTTAACAAAACTTTGTAAAGCAAGTTTTAAAGTCGTTGTTAAAGAAGGGACAACACTTGAAATTATAGCTCCATCAATTTCAAAACTATCTTTTATAAAAGTGTTTAAAATTGCACTATATTGGTATGAACTTCTTTCTCTTGATGAATCAATGGCGAAAAAATCGACCATTTTTTCATCATCATAAAATCCACACTTAATAGAAGTGTTTCCAATATCTACACATAAAATCATATTCTACCTCCTACAATCCTTATAAATAAGGTATCGTGTTGTAAAACGATAATATTTAATATATTTTTTGATTAAATTGCAACAATATTTACGATTTTGTTTTTAACGTAAATTATCTTTTTGATGGTTTTTCCATCAGTAAATCTTTTTACATTTTCAGAATTTTGTGCCAACTCTTTGACACTTTCTTCATCACTATCGATATCAATTTCAATTGTATCTCTAAGTTTTCCATTAACTTGAACTGCTATTTTGATTGTTTCAAATTTTAATTTACTTTCATCGAAAGTAGGCCAAGTTGCATAAGTAATTGTTTCTTCGTGGCCAAGTTTATGATAAATTTCTTCACCGATAAATGGACAAATACAAGCAAACATCTTAACAAAATTTTCTAAATATGGTTTATAAATTTGATCTTGTTTATAAACTTCGTTGATGAAAATCATCATTTGAGAAATTGCAGTGTTAAATTGTAAATTTTCAAAATCTTCAGTCACTTTTTTAACTGTAAAGTTATAAATGTAATCTAATTTTCCATTATTTACATAACTATATTTACTAACAAATTGTTCTTCATCAAATAAACGGTAAACTCTTTCAATAAATCTTCTGGCACCTTCAAGTCCTTTATTTGACCAAGGTAATGAAGCTTCAAGAGGTCCCATAAACATTTCATATAATCTTAACGAATCTGCACCATAATCATTAACAATTTGGTCTGGATTAATGACATTTCCTCTAGATTTTGACATTTTTTCACCATTTTCACCTAAAATCATGCCTTGATGGAATAATTTTTTGAATGGTTCTTTGCAGCTAACAACTCCAATATCATATAAGAATTTATGCCAGAAACGAGCATAAAGTAAGTGTAAAACAGCATGTTCTTGTCCGCCGATATATAAATCAACTGGAAGCCAGTGATCTAATAATTTCTTATCACCAATTTCTTTATCATTATGTGGATCAATATATCTAAGATAATACCAACAGCTTCCTGCCCATTGAGGCATAGTGTTAGTTTCTCTAACTCCTTCTTTTCCACCTTCATTAACTTTTAACCATTCAGTTGCATAAACTAATGGTGATTCTCCAGTTCCTGAAGGTTTATATTCATCAAGTTCAGGTAAAACTAAAGGTAATTCACTATCTTTAATTCTTGCCATTGTTCCATCATTAAAGTTAACAACAGGAATTGGTTCACCCCAATATCTTTGTCTTGAGAATAACCAATCTCTTAATTTGTAATTGATTTTAAAATTACCAGCACCTAATTCAATTAATTTATTAGTGACTGCTTCTTTTGCTTTATCAATCATCATTCCATTGATGAAATCACTATTAATATGTTTTGCATCATCAACAAAAGCAGTTTCAGAAATATCTCCTTCTAAAACTTGAATCATTTCTAAATCATGTTTTTTAGCAAATTCATAGTCTCTTGTATCATGAGCTGGAACTGCCATAACTGCTCCACTTCCATAACTTGCTAAAACATAATCAGCTATATAAATAGGAATTTTCTTTCCATTTATTGGATTAATTGCATATCTTCCAATAAATACACCTGTTTTTTCTTGGTTGGTTCCAGTTCTTTCAATATCTGATTTATGGGAAACTTCTTCAATATATTTTGTGACAGCTTCTTTACATTCTTCACCTACTAAACTTTTAACAAGTGGATGTTCAGGAGCAAGACAACAATAAGTACAACCAAATAAAGTATCAGCTCTAGTTGTAAAAACTGTAAAAGTTTCATTAGAATCAACAATTTTAAAGATAATTTCGGTACCTTTTGATTTTCCAATCCAGTTTCTTTGCATTTCAATTGTTGATTTTGGCCAATCTAAATCTTCCAAATCGGAGGCAAGTCTATCAGCATATTCAGTAATTTTTAACATCCATTGTCTCATTGGTTTACGGATGACTGGATAACCACCTCTTTCTGATTTTCCATCAATTACTTCTTCATTTGCTAAAACGGTACCAAGTTCAGGACACCAGTTAACTGGTTTATAATCTACATAAGCTAAATTATGGTCGTAAAGTCTAGTAAAAATCCATTGAGTCCAATGATAATAATCAGGTTTACAAGTAAAAATTTCACGGTCATAATCATAAGAAAAACCTAACATTTGAATTTGTCTTCTGAAGTTATCAATATTTTTCATTGTAAAAGATTCAGGATGTTCGTTCATTTTCATCGCATATTGTTCAGCTGGAAGACCAAAAGCATCCCAACCAATTGGATGTAAAACATTATATCCTTGCATTCTTTTCATTCTTGAAACTATATCAGTTGCGGTATAGCCTTCAGGATGTCCGACATGTAATCCTTGTCCGCTAGGATAAGGGAACATGTCAAGAGCATAATATTTTGGTTTTGAAAAATCTGATGTATCGCAGCGATACTCTTTATGTTCAATCCAATATTTAGACCATTTGCTCTCAATTTCTTTATGATTGTAACTCATATTTTTACCTCCATTTACATAAAAAAGCATCCTAGTTAAGGACGCTTTTTGCGTGGTACCACCTTAATTTATCTATCATTATGATAGATACACTTTCTAATTTGTCTTCTTTTGGTGAGACTTTAAGATTTGTTAACTAATTTTCACCATTCATTAGCTCTCTAAATAACAAACTTCTTAAATTATTCAAAAGTGATTTTTAGTATATCAAACTCTATTTAAGAATTGAATTATAAAGTTTTAAATATTCTTTTGCAGATTGATTCCAGGAATGATCGCATTTCATGGCGTTTTCCACTAATTTATGGAATGTTTCTTGATCTTTATTATATAAATTAAGTGTTTCACCAATAACTCTTACTGCAACTTGAGGATTATGGTCATAGAATGAGAATCCATCAGCTTTATCTTTATTGGTTCCATAAATGAAATCATATCCGATAACGCTATCTTTTAATCCGCCGGTTTCTCTAACAATTGGTAAACTTCCATATGTATGAGCAACCATTTGACCTAATCCACATGGTTCAAATTTGGATGGCATAATGAAGAAATCACTTGCGGCATATAATTCGTGAGCAATTTGATCACTATATCCAATATAAACATATGTGTGATTTGGATTTCTCTTATATAAATCATTGAAATAATCTTCAGCGTATTTTTCTCCACTTCCTAAAACAGCAAAATTTCCACCGGCATAAGTTAAGAAATCGCTCATTGCAAATATTAAATCGAGACCTTTTTGATCAGTAAGTCTAGAAACTACTGCATAAAGTGGTAAGTTTGGATCTAATCCATGTTCTTTACAGAAAGCAATTTTATTTACTTTTTTATTTTCTTTAAAGTTAGTGACATCGAAATTTTTAACAATTCGAGGATCTTTTGATGGATCAAATTCACCATAATCCATACCATTTAAAATACCGACAAAATCATCTTTTCTTAAAGTTAAGTCATACCATAAACCCATCGAACCTTCAACAGTTGTAAGTTCATAAGCATGAGTTGGAGAGACTGTTGTAATTTTATCAGCAAATTTAATAGCAGCTTTTAATGTTGAAACTTGGTTATCAAGTCTAACACTTCCGTTGTTATATAAACTTATATCTAATTCATATAAGTCATATAAACTACCACTTGAGAAATAACCTTTAAAAAGTGGGTTATGAATTGTTAAAACTGTTTTTACATTTTTTAAATAGTCATCATTCCAATATTTTACTTTAAGTAAACATGGAATCATACCAACTTGCCAATCGTGAACATGAACGATATCAAATTTCTTATTAATAGTTTTCATAAATTCGATAACAGCGTTTGAAAAGAAAGCAAATCTTTCGCCATCATCATAAAAACCATATAAGGAATCTCTATAGAAATAATACTTATTATCTACTAAATAATAACTAATACCATCAACTTTTACAGTATAGACTGAACATTTGATATTTCTCCAGTTCATCTTAACTGTCATATCACAAACCTTTTCTAAAGGTGGGAATTTTTCAAGTTTGATGGATGAATATAAAGGAGTAATAACTGAAACTGCGTGTCTTTTTTTGGCAAATTCTTTACTTAAAGAATAAGCAACATCACCAAGTCCACCAGTTTTTGAAAATGGCAAACATTCGCCACTAGCCATTAAAATTTTCATTAAATAATTGCTCCTCTTTTTACATAAAGTGGTTCATCTTTGGTTCCGCTAACATTTTCCTTGGTTTCAAAAACACATCTCTTATCAGCGACAACGTTTCTAAGATGGACACCTTTTTTAACAACTGTATGGGTAAATAAAATACAATCTTCTACTGAAGCACCTTCTTCAATGACAACGTCTCTAGATAAAATTGAATGTCTAACTTTACCATTGATTGTTGATCCATTAGCAACGATAGATTGTCTTACATCAGCATTCTTACCATATAAAACTGGTCTAGAATTGTGGGTTGTTGTAAGAAGTAAATTATCGGTTGAGAAGATCTTATCTGCACCATTTTTATAGTCCATGATTTCAAAGGAATATTTATAATATTTTGCTAAGCTATCAAAACATCTAAAATATCCATCATGTTTGATACAGTTCATATCGTTTTCATAATGAGCAATATATCTAAATAATTCATCAAGTGAGAATAATTCAGAAATATCTTTTGCTCTACGAAGAATGTCTTTTAAAAATTCCATATTTACGACATATGTTTCTAAAGAAACATTAACTTCTTTATTTTTGTCATCTTCAGAAATTACATCAAATTTTTGAGCATTTCCGATTGCATCGACAACAATTTTATGACATCCAGCATATTCACTTGGTTCATTTGTTGTACCATAAAGTACTGAGATGACTTTACCACTAGCAGCGTGTTCATCAATTACTTTTTGGAAATCAATTTTATAAACAAAGTGAACTGGGGTAATTAATACATATTTACAATTTGAATCATATAAGATGTAGTCATTTTCTTGAAGATTATGAACATCTGTATTGAATTGAGGAGAAGGAATTGCCTTTTCGTTCATTAAAACATTTAAGAAACCTGTTTTTGTGTTTTTTAAATAGGTTGAAACTGGACCTAAATGTTTTGAAATACTTCTAAAGTTGCTTCTTGCTAAAATTGAAATATCATCGATACCACTATTGATTAAGTTTGAAAGAGCGTAATCAATAAAGGCATATCTTGCTAAAAATGTAGTTGAAGCAAGTTCTCTTTGTTCAGTTAATACATCGATTTTCTTTGAATTATGAAGATCGACTAAAGCTAAGACATTATTCATTATTGAAGGCTCCTTTCTTTATCGATTAAAACAATTTCACTTTCTGTTTTATTAACGACTTCTTTATCGTTAATTACAGTGTTTGGACCAATAATTGCATTTGTAACGACTGCATCTCTACCAATTTTAACTCCTGGCATGATGACAGAATTTTTAACAACTGCTCCTGGCATAACAACAACTTCATTTGAAATAACTGATTCTTCAACACTACCATAGATTTGAGCACCTTGGTTGATTAAAGAATCTTTAACTGCTGCTTCTTTTCCAATATATTGAGGAAGAGAATGTGTATCTTCACTATAAATAATTGGATATTCATCAAAATGAATGGTTTCTTCGGTTCTTCTTGAAGGCAAAAGTTCCATATTTGCGGTATGTAAACTTTCTAAAGTACCGACATCTCTCCAATATCCACTAAATCTATAAGCAACTAACTTTTTGTTTTCTTTTAACATTGTTGGGATGATATCTTTACCAAAGTCATGAGATGAATTTGGATTTTTCATATCTTCTACTAATGCTTTTCTTAAATCTTTATAGGTGAATACATAAACACCCATTGAAGCTAAATTTGATTTTGGTTCTTTTGGTTTTTCAACGAATTTTGTAATGTTGTCTTTTGTATCGACTTCTAAGATACCGAATCTTGAAGCTTCTTTCCAATCAACTTCCATAACAGAAATTGTACAGCTTGCTTTTGTTTTGATATGAAGATTAATCATATCTGTATAGGTTGTTTTATAGATATGATCACCACTTAAAATTAAAACATATTCTGGTTCTTCATCATCTAAGAAATCAATATTTTGTGCGATTGCATCGGCAGTTCCTTTATACCAGCTAGCACCTTCTTCGGTTTGACGAGGAGGTAAAGCAGCACATGTAGAATTGACTCCATCAAAGCCCCAAATTTGACCATTTGAGATGTAATTGTTTAAAACGACTGATTCGTATTGTGTTAAAACACCAACACAATCGATTTGTGAATTTGCTACGTTGGACAAGCAAAAATCAATGATTCTGTATTTGCCACCAAAATAAACTGCAGGTTTTGCAATTTTTTTGGTTAAAGCTTTTAATCTGGTGCCCTTACCACCAGCAAGAATCATCGCGACAACTTTTCTTGGCATAAAAATTTCTCCTTAAATTATTAATTCAGTTTGTCTTGAGCATATAATTTAACAAAGCTTGAGTTCTTCTCGTGGAGAACAACTAAAGTTTCGTCAACTAATTCGGAAATATCGCCAACTTTATCTGATGGAGCTGAGAGAATAACTTGCAAGTCAAATTTTCTTAAAAGTCTGACTGCTTCTTTAATTCTTCCCTTATCCATCTTAGAGAAAGCTTCGTCGAAAATTATTATACGAGTTGTATTGCCTAACTCTCCTGCATCATTAACATGATATAGTTGAGCAAATGAGGCAAGTACGGCGATATAGAATGGTGTTTGAGTTTCACCACCTGACTTCTTTCTAATCATTTGCGAAAGACGTTCTTGAACCCCAGTATCATTATTATACACCACTAAATCAAAATCTAAATAACTACGATAATCTGTAAACTTTTGGACGTTCAAAGAAAGCTCGCTTGCTTTGTTTTTGTCACCGGTATCGACTATTTGTTTAAATAAGTCTTCCATGACATCTTTATATTTTTCTAAGAATAATGTTTCATCTTGTCCTGAAGTTAATACGATATCATCTTTTAACATATCGTAATATCTTCTATATGTTGAAGATGGAGTAACTGTAAATCTATAACTATCTCTACCGAATTGTGATTCGATTAAAGCTTGATTTAAGTTTTCGATTTGATCTTCGGCATCTTCAATTGCACCTCTTAATTTATTGATGAAGTCATCTCTAAATTGTTGGGTAGCTTTATGATATGAATCTTCGATCTTTTGTTGATATTCAGGTAATCTAACATCT
Organism: uncultured bacterium; assembly: GCA_949293255.1. Lineage (GTDB taxonomy): Bacteria > Bacillota_I > Bacilli_A > RFN20 > CAG-826 > Onthovivens. Next base: position 5,726 of record CASFCL010000001.1, on the reverse strand, counting down.
CTAAAATCGTGAAGTTCAACATCAAATTGGTCGTTATTTTCAGCATCAACAGCAAAGGAGAGATGATAATCATTACAATATTCTCTTCTTAATCTTTGTAATGCTTGAGTGTTGTTATTAACAAGGTATTGAAGTTTTGATAATTGAGCTTGGAAATCTCTTAAAATTTCAATATTTGTATTTCCTTCTGCTCTTCTTTGTTCATATAAAGGAGATGCTTCTTCAGTGACTAAGTTATAGTCATATGAATTTGCAAGTCTATCTTGGATAGTACGAATATTTTCTTCTTCATTAACAATCTTTTCATTCTTTAATGATTCGATTTCTTTATTTAAGTTACCTTTTTCAATTAAAGATTCTTCAATTTTCTTATTTACACTTTCAATTTCTTTTTCAGTTTCTGCGATTCTCTTATCTAAAGAATTGAGTAAAGTTGTATCGTGTTGTTTGAGTTGTTCTTCGATGTAATCGAGACTTTTCTTTAATCCTTCTAATGTTGAAACTTTTGAAATAAGCATGAAAATATTTTCAATATTACCACTTGAAAGAGCTTCAAGAGATGTTGCTTTTGAAACAATTTCATTTAATTTTCTAAAAATATTTAAGTTAGATTGATTGGCTTTAACTTGTCTTTCTTTATCTTCAAAGAATCTAGCATCAACGTTACTACCAATATAGGATTGAGCATATAAACGTGGACTAATTTTTGATAATGAGAAGTTTCTATATAAATCACATTCTTTTGTGATACCATTACCACTTTGTCTAGCATCATTGACATCTTTTGCTTTATAAAGTCTACCGACTAAGAAGTTTGTATAAGCTCTTGCTCCATCATGAGTAGTTTTAATTTCATCAGCAAGAGATCCAACTTCGCTTTGATAATTTCTTTCAATAATTCTTTCTTCATCAACTAAAGCTGTTCCGTAGAAATTTTCTTCTCTTAAGATTTCTTTTAAAATCTTATAGGCATCGACATAATATTTAGGAGCGACAAATAAGTTAAATTTTTGTGGTGCTAAATATCCTTCGATTGCATCTGACCAGCTTAAATCTCTAATATCAATAAGGTCGCAATAAATATTTACTTCAATTGTCTTATGATATTTGTTATAAAGTTCTTCTTCTAATCTATTTTTAATAGTTAATAAACCTGCTGGATAAGCTTTTTGACCCATTTTCATTGAAGCTTCTTCTTTTTGTAAAGTTTCAATCTTCTTCATGATTTGGGAGCAAGTTCTTGAAATAGAAACTGCTAAAGAAGCAACTTTTGTTCTAAATGGTTCAAGTTCTTTACCAAATTCAATTAAATTTTCTTTTGTAAGTAAAGGTAAATCATTTGCATAAGTTGTTCTAAAATCCATACAAACTTTGACGATATGATTACATTCAGTAAGTAATTCCTGAATATCTTCAGTTTCATCTTCATCTAAGATAGTTAAATCAAAGTTTGATAAATTTGTTGTTAAAGAATTTGCAGCATCGAGATAAGAATTGCATAAATTGTTTAAATTGTTAGAAACAAGTTTTGCATTTCTTTCGATTTCTTGCATTTCTTTGGTTATATCTTGTTTTTGTTCATTTAATTCATCAGTTAATTTTGCGACTGAGTTAGATGATTTATCTTGAATTAATCTAATCTTTTTCTTATCTAAATCAGCTAATTTTTGTCTAAAATCAGAGACTTCAATCTCGATTGCTAAAAGACGATCTTTAGCAGATTGAATTTGTCTTTTATAAGCATCTAATTTATCTTTTGCTCCTTCAAGTTCACATCTTTCTACGATATATTGAGCAATCTTAAATGTCTCTAAATTTTCTTTGTATCTATTGTAATTTTCTTCGATGGCTTCGAGCTTTTCGATTCTTGCAGCAATAACTTTTGCTTCTTCTTCAAGACGTTTATAGTTTTGAATATTTTCTTGTAAAAGACCTACTTCGATGTCGGCTTGAGGATCACAAACATATTGAGTAATAAATGTTGTAATATCAGTAATTGGTGAGAAAGATGTAGCTTTCTTTAAAAGAGAGAAATATTTATCTTTTAATCCACCAAATTGTTGTTTTAAGAAGTCTTTATATTTTGTATTGCTATCGAAGAATTCATGAGGAATTTCATTATCTTTTAAATAGCAAGATAATGTCTTGTAATCCATTGGAATTCTATCATTAATAAATTGATTTTCAGGAATTGGTCCATTTAAGAAGAAGAATCTATGTTCTTCATCACCGCTTTCAAAGATATCGAAAACAATACCCATGGTGAATGATTTTTCTTTTAATGTATCAAAAAATTCAAGAGCGATATAGGAAGTGAATCTTCCGTTTCTTAAATATTTAAATCCGCCATCCATCGTATCACTAAGCTCACCTCTAAGGTAACCTTTTAAAGTACGAGCAGATTTATCCATAGCTGCTTTATTAAAGTATCTTCCTGTAGTATCACCAAGTAAAACGACTTGTAAAGCATCGATTAAAGTCGATTTACCACTACCATTTAAACCTGTAAGGAAAACGATTGGTTTAACTTCAAGAGTTTCGTTCCAAAAATAATGCCAATTGATTATTTTAACCTTGGTAAGCGTCTTCATTTACAAGTCCTCCTTGATTTTCTTTTTCTTTAGCTCTTAATTCATCAAGTGCGTTACTCATTGCAACGACTTTATCATTATCAAGAGCATAAACTATTGATGGTAAAATGAAGAAGTTAACATTACCTTCATCATAACTACCACTTACTTTTGCAATAATGTTGTGGTTAGCAAGGAAACGTAAAGATTTTCCTACAAGTCTACCTGTAAGTCTTTTTCCTGGCATGAAAATACCATAAATTTTCATAGCTCCAATCAGTCCGTTTGTTGTGAGATAAATTGCTTGACCACTTTGTGCAGATGTTTGATTTTCTTGTCTTTGATCATCATAAATTTTTCTTAAGGTTACTAAAATAACAGAAGCTTCTCTATCTATTCTAATTCTATTATCTTCATAATCGTTAAAAAGTGCGTAAACACCGAGATTTTCATCTCTTTTTAAAGTCCATCCGCTAAACTTTAAATAGTTTTCAAAAATATCAAAATATCTTTCAATAAATTTGTAATCTTGGCTATTTCTCATTGTTTTTTCACGAGGATCATAAAATTCTCGGACAACAAATCCTTTTAATAATAATTTATTACAGACTTCTGCAAATCTAGTTTGGTCTGAACCTGAAAGTTTTGTAAAATCTTCACTAAACATCGTTAACCCCCGTAAATATCTAATTTATAAAGTTCTCTTTCTTACGGAAAACTAAGTTTGGAACTGAGAAATCTCTATTTTTAATGTTAGTTCCGTCTACATCTTCGACTGTATAGAAACAGTCTTCATCATCTTTTTTAATTGTTGCAAGAATTATACATACGAATGCATCGTAATCAATTAATGGAATTTCTGACATGTAAACTTCATTGGCTCCGCCAAATGCGTTTTCCATAAATTGATAAATTCTTTCATCAGTGTAAATGTTTCTAGTTTCTTCAAGGAAGTTTGACATTACCATGTCGCTAGCTTCTAAACCATCCATAATTGGAATTGGTTCGCCATCGTATCTAAATTTACGTAAGATTGGTAATGTTACAGATTTTGAATCAATGTATCCTTGTTCATAAAAGTAACAGGCATCTTGCATTTTTGATAAGACTTTTGATAAAACACGACCATTATTTACATTTTCTGCATAACATTTAAGAATATTTTCTAAATGTCCTTTGATAGTTTTATCAGTATTGTTTAAATACAAGATCTTATTTGCTGAGTTTTTGGTATAAACATTGTGTTCACTATCGATAACTGCAATTTCTTTATTGATTGTATCGTAAGTATCACTAATGTAATTAATTTTTCTAATGACAAGAGCTTCTGCTTCTTCTTTTTGCATACCAACTTTTGAAGAAGCCATGCATTGTTCGATAAGTTTTTCTCTAATTGAGGAAGTTCTAAGCCATTTGTCTAAAATTTTAATAATTGGTCTTCTATATTTTGCGACACTATCGAAAGTTTTTAATGGATGGTAATATCTATCGCTAACTTTGGTTTTATATTCATCAAAGTATTGATGTAAAACTGCGTTAGTTTGGAATAACCCACCAAGTCTATTTTTAAAGACTCTAATTGAGTTATTTAAAGTCTTTAATTCAATTTTTAACTTTCTCGTATTATCAAAGCATCTATTTAAAGTTGTGTATAAAAGCTCATCTTGTTCTTCGTCTTCAAGTTTAAGTTCAGAGTAAGTTGAATGAACAAGAGAAACATATGGGCTCTCTTCATCGGAAATGATGTTTCTCATACTTCTTAAAAGTGCAAAGGAGTAAGTTGGAACAACGATGATCTCTTCAAAAGTATCATCATCCATTGCAACATCAATCCAACCTGTTTCTTCTAATCTTGAACATATAAAAGATGCCTTAGAAGCAATTGTATTCATTAAAAGAGCATCCTCTTCTAAATCATCTAAATCTTCTTTTTCATATTCGAAAGCATTGAGTTCTTTTTGTGCTTTATCTTTAAGTGATCTGATAAAGTCAGCTTTTCTAACTAATGTATCTTCATCTTCGACAAGTGAAAAAAGTACAAGTAAACTCTCTGCGTAAATGTTTCTATTTTTACCACTGAAAATTGAAAAATAATTCTCAGGTACTATATCGAAAATATTCATTGATTGCCTGTCCTATAATTTCCTATTTATTTTATCAAAAATAAGACTTCTCTTAAAGTAATAAATTAATAAATTTTGCTCTTTTTTTGTTGTTTTGCGTGGATTTTTAATCACTTTAATAATTGAAAGAGCAAAATTTATAAAAATTTTGTATAATTTTTTCATGAGTGCAAAAATTATAAAGCCTTCAACAAAAGTACTATTAAAAAATTACATTCTCGTATCAATTTTTATAGTAGTTTTAATCTATGCAATTTTCTCTTCTCGAGGTGCTTGGATATTTGAAGAAGATTTCGTTCCTTACTTAATTTTAGATATCGCGATGATATTACTTGGAGCTGTAATTTCAATTATTGGATGTTGGCTTTTACTTAAAAATAATTACTATGAAGTCATTAATTCATCAGTTATTCACCATAAATTAAAAGCTCAAACAATTTATGATTTTGATCACGTTTTATATATCGATAAAGACTACACTTTAAAGCATAAGACACTACTATTTTATAATGAACAAGGTAAATCTTTGTTTTTAGTACTTGATAAAGACTTAGAATTATTAGAAATTTTTGAAAATAGATGTAAAAAATTGCTCACAAAAGAAGAATTTCAGAAAAAATTCCCAAAAGTTAAGCTTTAATTAACAATTTATAAATAAAAAACTTTACAAGATATTAATTCTTCGATAAAATTATTTAGCATTTTAACAAGAAGGAGGTATGAAGATGTCACGAATTTGTCCAGTTACAGGTAAACATCCAATTAGCGGAAACAGAAGATCACACTCCCTCATCGCTACTCGTAGAAGATGGGACGTCAACTTACAAACCTATACTATCGAAATCAATGGTAAAAAGACAAAAGTAAGAATGAGCGCCCGTGGTTATCGTACCCTCAATAAAACATTAAAAAGTAACTAATTAAAAACTCCCGTAATGAGAGGTACCCAGTTTCCTAGACATTAAATGTTTGTTAACTGGATTATATCATAAGACTAACATGGATGCTTCCCTAAATTTAGATGGTGGCATCC